>CANLLR010000006.1 GCA_947491985.1 Flavobacteriaceae bacterium
CTTTTTCATTGGAAGCAATAAGTTTGAAGTACAAAAATAAAAAATCCCGTCTTGTTATCACAAACTGACGGGACTTTTTTGAATTAATATATTGTTAAAAATTCCATTTGATAGTAGAATCTTTAAATACACCAAATATATAATGTGCTTCTGTTAATAATATAAATACGAGGTAGAAAACCAAGAAGATAACTGTCCAAACAACAGACCTTCTCAAAAAGGTTGTTTCGCCTTCCATGTGCATGAAAGCCCATACAATTCCGTAAGCTTTTACCAACGTTAAAATGATGAAAATCCAGTTTAATAAATTCATTCCGATGAAATTAGTCATATGCAATGATTCTGGCTTTATGATACCCAAAATTACTTCGACTATGGTTACGGCAGAAAGAAACCAAAAAACTTTCCAAATTCTACCTGTATTTGATACGTGTGCGTGTGACATAATAGTATTGCTATAAAATTAAACTAAGTAGAAGAATGTGAAAACGAAAACCCAAACTAAATCGACAAAGTGCCAGTAAAGCCCTACTTTTTCAACCATTTCATACGATCTTCTTTTTTCATAGGTACCAATCAAGATGTTGATGAAAATGATGATATTGATAATCACTCCAGAAAATACGTGGAATCCGTGAAAACCTGTAATAAAGAAGAAGAAATCAGCAAACAATTTACTTCCGTACTCGTTTCTAGTTAAGTTAGCGCCTTCTACAACTAAATGTGCATTGGCCAACATTTTATCCGATTCTTCGCGGGTTAAAATGGTTTTGCTTTTTGTATGAAACTTGTAATCATTTAATGTTGGATGAGCACCTACAGAATTGGGTGCCGTTTCTTTAGTGAAAATAACTTCTGTTCTTATTAACAAATCAGGGTTCGCTTTGAATCCAGCTTGCACTTCAGCAACACTATAGCTAGGCAAATCGGCTTCAGAGGAGAACCACATTGCATTACTTCTTTTTAATTGCTCTCTATCTTCAGGTAATGTTGCAGCAAAATCTTCCAATTTTACTCTTTCTCCTTTAGAATTGACAAATTGTAAAATACTTCCTCCTTTGGTTTCGATAGCACCGTATTCTCCTTTTATGAAGTTTTTCCATTCCCAAGCTTGTGAACCTACGAATATTAATCCACCAATAATAGTTAAGAACATGTAGAAAGCTACTTTTCCTTGTTTCATTTGATGTCCAGCATCTACAGCCAAAACCATAGTTACCGAAGAAAAAATTAAAATAAAAGTCATCAAAGCCACATAGTACATTGGTGCAGCAACTCCGTGCATGAACGGAAAGTGTGTAAAGACCTCATCAGCTAATGGCCATGTTTCAATAAATTTAAACCTAGAAAAACCGTAGGCTGCTAAAAATCCTGAAAAGGTTAAAGCATCTGAGACGATGAAAAACCACATCATTAATTTTCCGTAACTCGCTCCTAACGGTTCGTTTCCGCCATCCCAAGTTTTTCCATCAGTAGTTCCATTTGTAACTGTCGATCCCATAAAAAGTAATAGTTAAAAAGTTCCCAAATTTACATTTTTTTCTTATCTAAAGAAATATAAAAATAAAAACAAATAAATCCACAAGAAATCAAGGAAGTGCCAATACATTGCACCGAGCTCAATACCAAGGAATTGACTTGAATTGTACTTTTGTTTAAAATGATTATAAATTATAATTAATAGTGAAATAATTCCGCCTGCTAAGTGCGCTAAGTGCGCCAACACCACTAAATACAAAAAAGTTGCAGTGATATTACTTTGTGGACCGGTCAAATAATTGCCTTGAGCTACCATTTGATTGAACCCTTGAAATTGAAAGAAAACAAAGGCTAGTGCTGCGGATAATGTCGTCACTAAATACATTGTAGTAGCTTTTCGACTGTCTTTTTGAATGGCTTTTTTAGCCATGTGAAAATTAATACTGCATAAAATAATCATTGCTAAACTTGCAAAAAAAGCAGAAGGAATTTGAAAATCTTTGGCCCAATCCGCGCGTTTACTACTTACAATAAAGGCACTTGTTAACCCAGCAAACATCATAGTCATGCTTATCATTCCGAAAAGCAACAACAATTTGTAGGAGCGATTGGAGCGTGCTTTATGTTCTTCGACGGTCATTGACATATTATCGTATAAATTTATCGGTTATGTATATAATTTGTAGCAAAGTTATATAAAAAACACTAGTTAACATTAATGATTTGGCCGCTTTAGCAGTACGTGTTTGGTATAATTTTACAGCATAGTACAATATCCAAAGTCCGAGCAAAAATACAACAATTGCAGCAATTGGCGAAATAAATAATTGGCCAGTATATCCTAAACAAGGAAGTAAAGACGCAACAATTAACCAAACGGTGTACAAAATAATTTGCATGGCTGTCGATTTGTCTTTTTTACCTGTTGGAAGCATAAAAAATCCTGCCTTTTCGTAGTCTTCATATAAAAACCAACCAATGGCCCAAAAGTGCGGAAATTGCCAGAAAAACTGGATTAAAAACAAGGTTCCTGCTTCGATTCCAAAATTACCCGTAGCCGCAACCCAACCCAACATAAAAGGAATAGCGCCTGGAAAAGCTCCAACAAAAACGGATAATGGTGTTTTGGTTTTTAATGGGGTGTAAATACTTACGTAAAGAAAAATCGAAATAGCACCAAACATGGCTGTTTTTGGATTGATGAAATACAACAACACCAAGCCAATTATAGTTAATAAACTAGCAATAAACAAAGCGGCATTGGGCGTCATTCGCTCTGCTGGAACCGGACGGTTTTTGGTTCGATCCATCAAAGCATCTAAATCTTTTTCGATTACTTGATTGTACGCATTGGACGCGCCCACCATGCAATACCCTCCAACAGAAAGCATCAACAAAGTCATCCAACTAAACGGATGCGCACTGTCAAAACCCAATAAATAGCCTGCTATGGATGAAAAAAGTACACTAATAGCCAAACCTGCTTTGGTTATTTCTTTGAAATCCAAGAAGATAGATTTTAGTGTAAGAGTGGTTGAAGTGCTCAATCGAATTTGTTTATAAAAACTGGTGCAAAAGTAGTCTATCAAAAAGGAATTGACAAAAAAACAAATGATAAAATTAGTGTAAATTTAAGAAGCGAATAGCCTGGGCATTTTTGGCTTCCTTTTTCCCGCTTTTCGTCACGCACTGCGTTTCCTTCAATCCGGGCTAATTAGTAATTGTCTTTTGTGAAGTTATTGCTTTAAAAAACTCTTAATACTTATTTAAAGTCATTGCTTAAATTATTATAAAAACAATTTTATTAGTTTACACAGAATGCAATTCTGACCAACCAATATTGTATTAAGTTTCCGCCTACGTGGAAAAGACACAGTGCAAAGCCCTAACTCCTTGCTTCTAATAATCAAAATACCAATTAAAAATATCACATCGCAATCCAACTGAAAACCATGTGGTACTTTCTTTAAAATGAAGAGCCGTATCAGCAGAAGGATTGAAATTTCGGTAAATCAAACTGCCAAACAGCTTCATATTATTTACCGGATTTAACAAATAACCCGCTTGTACATCGGCGATGAAAATATTTGTTTTATTTCCTTGCGCTATAGCAACGCCAGTTTCGGCAAAAAGATCGTCTTCGTAATCTCGGTAAATGTTTCCACCATAATTGGAATTGGGTCCTGAATCACTAAAATCCAATCCGCGTTGTCCCACTGTAATTTTAGCATCGACAAAATAACGGCCGTTGTGGTACCTCGCGACACCTACAACCTCTCTAAAATTTCCACCCCATTGGTGTCCTAAACTTTGATTATTGTGTCCATAATTAGTAATTACGTTACTGTGTGCGTACACATACGGTCGCACATGATTGTATTCGGCTTGCACCAATAAATTTTTTATGGTAAACGCATTGTAATATTTCACTCCCAATTGGTAGCCAAATTTATTCTTCCAACTTTTATTTCCGCCTTTTATGTCATTAAGTGAAAATTCGTCAAGTAAAAATTGTCCGTACAAGTTGATTTTATTGTTCCATTTGTATTTAGATGTCAATCCCAGCAATGCATTTCCGCTTCTAGACGATGAAGAGAATTCGACCGTTCGATAAAAGATAATCGGATTTACAAAGTTAAAATCGAAACCACGATCATTTTGGTTGGTCCAAATTACCGATTCGAAAAAACCAATATTCAATCGTTTGGAAGCGTTCCAACTTAAATAATGACTCGCTGCATATTTAGTGGCATACGTTTGATCGATGGTCACGGCGTCTCTTACATCTTTCAGCCAAGTGTAAATGTTGGTATATTTTATTTTCCAGAATTTAGTATTAATTTTGAAATAGGGATACGGACTGGCACCATCACCTAATAATAACGAACGATAGCCATCACCAATAAAATTTCGTCCATAACCCAATTGTAAATCGAACACTTTGCTTGGTGCAAAAGTTAAATTCGCTTCAGCCAAAGGAAAATCGTAGGCATAAGTTTTGAATTCTTTTGCAATTCCGACTCCCGGAATAATCGCGGGATTACCTCCTGCGGGTTTGATAGAATTGGCATAACGGTTGAAATAATCGGCAAAACGACCTTGGCTTTCAAAAATGGTAGTGGTGAAATTAATTTGAGTTCCAAGGCCGCCTCGAATTTGCAAACCACGTGTGTTGACATAGGTATAATCAGAAACGCTTGGACTACTTTTTCCGAGTTGCAAATCGAATATCGGATTTAATGTAAACCAATAGTCTTCGCCTTGAATGGCAACCGTATTTTCGTTGAACAATTTTCGGCCCCACCAAGAGGTTTTATTTTTCATCAATTTGGCGTTGACATCGGATAAATTGTAATATTTATTGACTTCGGCAAACGTAAAAGGTTTTGATGCCGTGTGATTATTGGTTCCGACTTGATTCATTGCTGGATCAAATTGCGCGTAATAACTGTGGGATAACGGAATGTTAAGATTACTTTCGAACTGTGGATTTTTGAATTTTTTATAGACAATACTATCGTATTCGGTTAACTCGTTATTTTTGTCGGCTTTTAAATTAGTACTTCCTTGAGAAGTCTGAGCTCCTGATATCACTTCGCTTTCCATTTTAATTTCAGCTGGATTTTGAAGTGGAATTGCAATTCGTATGGTATATTTAGAATAGGTTGGTTTTCCGTTGTAAGTGGCTGGTTTAATTTTTGGAAATTTACTAAAAACGCGTTTACTCTCGGTGATAAATTCTTTGTCAATAGCATCGACATATTGCACTTTAAAAACACCATTTTCGTCAACTTCAAAAAGTACTTTTACCAAGGTTTTAGTATCTTTTACTTTATCAGGAACTTGAAAATTTTGAAAAACAAACGTTTGCACTTCGTTATAAAAACAATTGGAAAGCTCTACTGCATCTTTACTTTCACAATTTAGAAAAATTGGAAACTGCTCACTGTATTTAGCTTGCGCCATTGTTAAAGACGACGAAACGAGGAAAAATAAAACGACAATTTTTTTATACATTATTACACACTAAAATTAGTAATCATTAGTTGCATCGGCTCCAAAAGCTATAGCTTTCGCTGATGATGTTCCAATTCTCTTTACACCCAAATGAATCATTTCGACAGCTTCGTCGTACGTTCGAACGCCTCCTGCAGCTTTTACAAGAAGCGGCGTTGCGTTTTCGAGCATCAAAATAATAGTTGATTTGGTTGCGCCATTCGGCAATCCGTTTTTTGTCACATAAAAACCGGTAGACGATTTTACATATACTGAGCTGTAATGGTCTTCTTTAAAATGAGTCAGCACAACATTTTTTATTAAACACGTAATTTGGATAATTTGTGTGTCGTTTAACGCTGCCACTTCTATAATCCATTTCACGATTTTATGATGATCCAATCCCAATTGGGTTAATTGCAAAACTTCGTTCTTAACCACATCAATTTCACCGTTTTTAAAAGCTTGGTAGTTGCATACAAAATCCAAATCGTCAGCACCATCGGCAATGGCTTGTTTGGCTTCTGCAATTTTTTCTTCAAAAGAATTCGTTCCTTCGGGAAATGAAATTACGGTTCCAATAGTGAGCAGTGATTCAGCTTTAGTAATCATTTCTTTCGCTATTCCAACCCTATTAGGACGAATCATAATCAACTTGAACTTTTCATCAATAGCTTCTTGAATACAACCTTTCACCACCAAAATGCTTTCTGATTCAGAGAGTCCGGCTTGCTCTGGCGTTTTCAGGTAAGTAGAATCGAGATAGTTTTTGATGTTCATAGCCAAGGCATGTAAATTGTAAAAATAAAAAAAATCCCACCAATGTGAGATTTATACTTCTGTTTTATTTAAAAACTTGTAATTGATGAGTAGTAATGCTACTAAAGCACCCAATGTATTGGCTAAAACATCTAAAACATCAGCCGTTCGATTATCTGTCAATAGGTTTTGAAGAAGTTCCATTAACATACCATATCCAACTGCCCAAAGAAAAACTGTTCGGCTTATTTTTTTTAGATTGGAACCCGTTTTTTTTACACTAAACCAGAACAATACAAAAATAAAATAAAAGACAAAATGAACTATTTTGTCTTTATGAGCTAGTGCGATGTCGCTTTTCATGCCTTCAACAGTAATTAAGCTAAGGATTGTAATGAGTACAGTCCAAATAACTGCAAAGAAAAAAAGTGATTTTTTATTAAGCACCTGTTAAATTTCCGTAAGCTTTGTCATCTAACAAGTCGGCAACTTGAGATAAGTCGGCAACTTTAATTTTGATCATCCAACCTGCTCCATACGGATCAGAATTTACACTTTCTGGAATGCTTTCTAAGTTGTTGTTAAACTCGATGATTTCGCCTGAAAGAGGCAAGAACAAATCAGAAACCGTTTTTACCGCTTCTACGGTTCCAAATACTTCGTCTCTTTCTAATGTTTGATCTAACGTTTCTACTTCAACATAGACAATATCACCCAATTCTTTTTGAGCAAAATCGGTAATCCCCACTGTAGCTATATCGCCATCGATAGAAACCCATTCGTGGTCTTTTGTGTATTTTAAATTTGCTGGAATATTCATTTTGTTATGTTATTGATGTTTTACTTTCTTTGTTCACTTTATCAAGTGCCAAAAGTAGTATTTATTCTTAGTAATTTCAAATGCTTTTATTAACAATTATTAATTTCCGAAGTTGTATCGCATCGTAAAACCAGCACGAACATTCGTTAGTGGGAACGATGTTGAAATCACCGCTTGTGAGAACGAATGATCATAGAAGAATATAACGGTTAAATTTTTATTGAACGCATAATCGGCTGTTAATCTTCCAGACCATAAATTTTGACCACCACCTAATTGATTGTTGTCGTAATCTAAATAACGTACAATTGTTTTGTTGTTTCGGTATGAAAAATCCAACTTAATATTGATATCGCCTTTTATAATTCCGGTTGCACTATCTGCTAATCGAGAAGAGAATATGACATCTTTGAAACGATAACCTGTACCAATAATATACTCTACTCCTTTCACTTCTGTCAGCAAATTATTATCAAAACTCATCGAAAGCGCCCTGTCTCTTTTTACTTCTGCTAAGAATTTCAATGAACTTTTTAATTCGAAATCGACTCTTGCTAACGGACTGAATTGTTCTACTAAATTGATGTTTCCAATAAGCAAACTGGTATTGAAATTACCTCCGTTATCGACACCATTTGGACTTCTATCAAATTCAAAATTGGAACGATATGAGTTAATTGTATACGAAGCTTTGTAAGCATGTTGAATAGAAAATCGTTTAAATTTATCTTTGAAAAATTGATAACGCATCAATCCGTTGTACTTAATGTTCCAGTTAGGAAGGGGTATGTCTCTAAACGCACCAAACGATATTTTTTTTGCTGATTCCCCACGTTCGTTGCTAATAAGTCCAGTGTAAGCTGCTAAAAAGGACGGAATCAAAACGGCTTGACTGTTTTTTCCAAACCCTTGTGGATAACCATCTACATCTAAAGGATAAGGATTTGAACCATAATATTGTTCAGCCAAACGTTGAGCAACAATAATTCGGTTACCTCTAAAATCATCAAACGCAGACGACGTATACTCATCACTTGCTTTGAAAGCGGTTTTTAGCATAATGGTCGAAATAGCGAAATTTCCTGTACTATAAGGCGATCTCGAATTGTATTCATTCGTAAATGGATCAACATCAAACTGCTCTGAAAAATTATTGGCATAAGTTCTGTTTCCGCTAACATCGATTTTAAAATCGGGAAACAAGTCGACATTTGCTGTATA
The DNA here is from genome assembly GCA_947491985.1 of Flavobacteriaceae bacterium. Taxonomy (GTDB): domain Bacteria; phylum Bacteroidota; class Bacteroidia; order Flavobacteriales; family Flavobacteriaceae; genus Flavobacterium. Next base: position 8,276 of record CANLLR010000006.1, read on the forward strand.
ATTTAAAGTTCTTGTGGTAACTTGAGTAAAACTTTGATTGAACTCAGGATAATACGTTAACCATCCATTTTTGGCTGCTTCAAAACGAATATCATCTTGGTTTCCGAAAGCAAATCCCAACGATGGTTTAGCTGAACCGAAGAAACCAATTCCGGGTGTAAAACCAGGCAGAACCGTTCCTCGGTTTTCTGTATAATCAATTTGAATGTTTTTTACACTGGTCAGTACTCCGATTAATCCTTGTAAAAAGACACTTCTTTCATTTTGATTGGCTGGTTTAACAGATGTGATTTTTTCGCCTGGTTTTGGTGGAGCTGTTTGATTTTTGGTTACAGTACTAGTAGGCTTTTTGGTTAATCCAATGTATTTGTAAAACATATCCATATTGAATGCCGAATTCAAACGGTGCGAACCTGCATTTTGTATGGTATTACCTAAATCGTATGATATTCCTGAAACTTCATCGACAATATTAGACAAAGCAATAGAAGAACGTTGCCAATTATAATCGCCAGTGTACGTATAAGTTGATTTAACAAAACTTAAAAAAGGCAATTTATTAATAGGTAATTCGTAGTTTACTGTTAATTGTTGGTTGTGTTGATTGGCACTTCCTGGATCGAAGAAATCGGTAAAAACAGTATAACTATTATCTGGTTCGTTGTTTTCGTTAAGGTAATTTCTAACAATATTATTTGAACTGGCGGTAAAGTTAAGTTTAAGCGATTTTGTCAAATTATAATTAAATCCGTATTGATAGTTGAACAAGAAGTTTCTTCTGTACAAGGTTTCCAATCCAATTCCTTCAACATCCACCAATCGGAATTGCTGTTTGTTATATTGTCTGTTGATATTAGTACTGAACGATATGTTGGTTGGCAGATAATTAAAATTAAAATCGCTTAGTAATTTCCAATACGTGCTTTTGCTGAATCTTTTTGATTTTTTAAACGGTTCAATTGGTTTCGATTGAAAGCCATAGGTATAATCTACAGCTGAGTTTACTAATTGATCTGTAAAACTTTCAATTTCATAATTATGACGATTTACCTCATTATACGAATGAGAAAACGTTAAATTCTCTGGGTCATAAAAATGTTGCTTTTGGTTGGGAGCTCTTTCTTTTTTAACGCCAATAAAGTTAATACTTCTTCTTTTAGTATAATCGACAGCTCTATTACGGATGTTGCGTCTTTCTGATTCATCGGCAGTATTGTCTACCAATTGATCCAATCGAATATCTAAGTTAAACGGATCGTATTCTGGTGTAATAATTTCTTCTCCAACCGAATAGTTAAACGGTAAATTTATTCCCCATTTTTTTGGCAATAATTTTCCTAAACTAAGATTTGTAACAACATTGTATTGAAAAACATCTTCTCTGCTTCGTTCGTTAGGACCTTGTTCTAAGGTGCCAAAACCTGCTGTACTGTATTTACCAGTTGCTGAAAGTGTAGCGAAATCAGCGAAATTCGTATCCAAATTCAATACGGTTGCCATACCACCTTCGTTGTCCATGTCAGCGATACGCAATTCGTTGAACCATACTTCACCACGAATATCACGAGCACCGACATCGGTATTTTTGTATTTGTTTTTTATACCTACCATTAAGGTTCTCACCAAACCGAAGTTAGGATTTCCTTTAATTCCAAGACGCAATTTATTTGGTTTTCCAGCAAGCGAAGGATCTAAAACATCTTCTACTTGATAATATCCTCCGTCTGGATCATTGGATGCTGCAGAGAAAGCTTGTATTTTAAGTTGGGTTAATAAATCGAGTGATAAATCGATGCGATTGGCTTCTGGCCAAATATCTTCTGCAGATGAAGCGCCATGTTGCGTAGGTTTTAGAGGGATTTCAATCTGATAGTAATTCGAAGTAAAGTCATTACCAAATCGAATAAAACCAACCATTTCGTCGTCCAATAATGGACTCACATCGCCAACCAAAGCTTCAGCATGTAAAAACATTTTTAGTTTTTTAAACTGACGCATGTCAACACTTACGTTTTTAAATACCGCACGGGCATCATTGGGTTGTAAACCACCATTTGGATTACTTATATCAGCAGAAACTCGTAACGATAACGATTGCTCATTTTGATTGATAAGCGTGTTGTTATTGAACAATTGCTCTCTTTCTACACCAGGAGGCGGCACATAATTGATTGGTGTTCTGGTTTCGTTTTCTTGAATATTAACGACTTGTACTTCAAAATTGGTACCGTCATCTGTTGGATTATCCGATGGATATTCTAACGAATTTTCAAAACGTCGCCATTCGCCACGAACTAAATCTAAAGCTCCAAAACGAAGCGTAACGTCGCTACTAAAACCTGTCATGAACATTCTCATAAAACGAATCGAACGAAAATCGGATATACTACCAACTGTATTTAAATATTGTGTAATCGGAATTTTAAACTGAACCCATCTGGCCTGAGATTGCTGACCATTTGATAAGGTAACAACAGTTTCTTTGATATCTGTCACAAAATTTTGTCCTACAGTAGTCAATGCCCCGGTGTTGTTAATTTCAACTTTATACTCAAAATACGCGTTAATCGTATTCATCGTATTGTCTCTATTAATATCTTCTACATCGGGCACGGTAGTTGAGCCTCGGTTGTCTTCTGTAACATCAGTTGGTGAATTGGCTTGAACGTTGTTGTAATTGAAATAACGATTAACCACGTCGTTTCCTGGCGCTTGTACAAAATATTGGTAATTATCGGCAGATGGATCGGGTTGTCCTGCAAAGGCGGGGAAAGTTGCGGCTTCATCACCATCGTTCAAACCATCATAACCAATATCTTGAATGGCACGGTTGGCAGGATCATTATCAAAAGCGTAAATTAATGATTGTGAAGCTGGTACTTTACCCCAAATAGTTGGCACCGATGGCTGTGTTGAACCAGGTACTGGTAACCCATTCTCATATTGCTTTCTACCGTCTTTTAATACATCTTCCGATACTTCTCCGAGATTTAAATAAAGTCTTCCTGGTGATGTCGCTACTGCTCCTGGCACAGCAGAATTACCAGGATCAAAATAAGGATCTAACATCCAAAATTGAATGTACTCAACATTACTTTGTTCAAAATTAGTAGAGTTGATTGGACGTGTAATTCCCCCAAAATTAGTTGCTGGATTGGGCAACTGGTTTGTGGCAGCTGCGGCTGGATTGTAATTGTACGGACCACGATCATTTGGATAATAGGTCAAATCAAGGGTGTTAATTACTTGCGACTGCCCTTGTACAATATCTAAAAGCGGGTACAATTCTTGACTAAAAATTCGTCGCGTTTTATTTAACGACAAATCATCTTGGTCGATACCCGCAGGAGTTTGGGTATAAAATATTGGGTCGATGGTGTACCACGATAATTTGGCTCTTTTAAATCCGTAGGACAAATCACTAGCACCTGCTCCAAAATCAGTATAGGCTACAGGAAGAAAACCAACTGTTGGCACTTCAGGAGTTGAAGACAATGACCACGATTGCGGCGAACGCATATCAAGATTGGTTTGTGAACCTTCAAAATCATCAATATAAATCGTAGCCTCACCATCAAATTGATCGGCTTTTGGAGAATTTGGTTTTAAGAATGCGATTTCACCTCTGAAGGATAAGTTGGAAGGTACATCGGTATCAAGGTTTGGTAATTTATTTACCATTCGGGTAAAGAACGGAACTTCGGTAGAAAAATTAGTATTCAATCCATAAATGGTATTGTTTACTGACTCTTGTCCGTAATTCGATTTTTGTGTAAATGGTCGTTCCGATAAACGTAAAAATGTGGCACCAACAAGGAACTTATCATTGAATTTATGTTCGATATTGAAACCGAAAAAACGACGTGTTTGCTGACCAAAAACCGAATTGTTTTCGACAGAAACTTCAACCGGTGTATTTGAAGCCGCTAAAGATGGATCTAAAATTTGCACTCTACCCGCTTGATAGTTGACACTGTAATCGATACCTTCAACTAAGATTCTTCCACCTGCAGTAACACGAACAGAACCTCTTGGTACGTTAAAAGCACCTAACGGAATTCCGTCTCCACCAGCCGATTTAAACTTACCTCGCAATTGGAATTTATTTTTATCACTGTCTTGTAAAGCCGCAGCTTGCGTTGATATGTACATGTTTCTGAAAACATATTTGGTTTGGTTTTCGTTGTAGTTTCCTACTAACGGATCTGCATCATAATTTTCAGTGACATTGGTTCGCAATTTTTCAAACAAGTATTTTCCAAAAGGTTCAACTGTAGTAAAAATCAGTCGTCCATTTTGTTGGTCTACTGTTAATCCTGGCATGAAATCGAAGAAACCATCTCCACCATCTTGCGGGTCATTATTGTAGTTTAATCGATCGACATTGAATACTTTTAACAAAGGTGTTTCGGCAACATCCGAAGGTAGCGGTGTAATTCCAGCTTGTGTGATGTAGTTTAAAGGCGACGGATCGGTATATAAAATGTTGAATCTAAAATCCTCTTGTTCCAATTGAAAGCCACCAGGAATTTGATAGATGTTTTTCATCATTAAATTCCATATTGGTTTTTCAACGGTAGTCAAATTACTTTTCAGGGTTTTTAAAAGCAAGGTTTGTGTTTCAGGAATTCCTCCCGTAACTACAGTTGCTTCCGCGCCATCAGTTCCAAATTCACCAACTTGGTATATTTGGTCTCCAATGGTATATTGAAAGGCTACGGCAAGTACTTCATCATTGGCCAAACGCTGTTGTAGTGAGATGTAACCCAATTGCTGATGAAAAGTATATTCATTGGTGCTTAATTTTCTTGCATTTTCTAGTTTAGAATAATCGATTCCTTCACTAACTGCAACAACATTATTAAATCCAACGTTGGAAGTTACAATTTCTCTAATGTTTGAGTTCAATAAACCTCCAGCTCCAATTAACGCAGGGTCGTATCGGTTGTTTTTATTGTCTGACGGACTATCCGCTGGAGTAGTTCCAAAAAAAGTTGCGTACTCCGCCGAATTAACTGCCACAATTTTATCATCAGTAAAACCCGATAATCGTGCTTCACCTAAATCTTGTAAAGCAATAATATTTCTTAAATTGTTACTTGTGGTACTCACACGATTTTGTCGGTTGGTTACCCAAACTTCCAAACGTGTTATTTGAACTCTACTATCAATAAACGGATAATTTCGCAACGATCTATCATAGCGATTTCTGAAATATTGCGATAAGAAAAAGTGACGATCGGCGTCATAATCCAAACCAAAAATTTCAAAATCTTGAACGGTTCCACCACCTTGTGCGGTTACACTTCGGGTTTGCGATTTTTGTTCTGAGTAAACACCTGTAACGGTAGTTTTTCCGAATTGCAATTGCGCTTTAACACCAAATAAACTTTGAGCTCCAGTTATTAAGGAGTTGCTCAAAGGCATACTTACGTTACCAATTTCAATTTTTTGAATGATATCGTCCTCAGTTGGAGCGTATTCTAATTTTATTAAATTTTGGAATGAAAACGTAGATTCGGTATCGTAATTGGCATTTACGTTCAATCGAGTTCCAACTTTACCTTGCAAACTCATGCTGATTCGTTGGTCAAAATCGAAAGTGGTTGTTGATCTATTTCTTGGAGAAAAAGACGGATTGTCTTGTTTGGTGTAACGAACTCCTAAATCCATTTCAACAGAACCGGTAGGTTTTACGTCGATAGTGTTTCCACCAAAAATCGTTTGAAAGAATCCAGAATTGACATAATATCTCGGCAATAAGTCTTTTTTTAAATCTCCCGAACCTTCTTTTTTACCATCGATGGCATCTCCTTTTTTTCGGAAATAATCCCTCATTTTTTCCCGAAGTACTAAATCATCATACTCTTGAGGTGTTAAAATTATAGGATAATTGATGTTGTATCCTTCAAAAGTACTCGAAAAAATGTACTTATCGGTTATCGGATCATAAGTGTAAGCGTCGATAATACTAGGTGGATTTCCCAAGCGAATGGTACCTAACGCACTTCCTGTTTGGAGTGAATCGGGTTCATCTTGAGAATAAGAAGCGGTACTTGCAAAAAACAAAAATAAAACTAAACTTAATTTTATTAGTGTTGGTATGTATTTAAGGTAAAATGTTTTCAAAAACTATAAATTTTTTAAGGCTTGTTTAATAATTATTTCAACCGTTGCTTCAGGATTTTGACTGATTACTTTATCAACCACTTTTTCAGACATTTTTCTGACAAACCCTAAAACTTCCAAAGCAGATAACGCTTCATCCCTATTACTATTGTTATAAGAAAGTGAATTTTCGTCTAAATCATAAATTTTTAACACTTTTTCTTTTAAATCTAATATCACACGTTGTGCTGTTTTCGCTCCAATCCCTTTGATAGATTGGATTGTTACCACATCTGCTACTGCAATTGCTTGTATAATTTGTTTTGAATCTAAAGAAGACAACATGGTTCTTGCAATGTTTGCTCCTATTCCAGAAACAGAAATCAGCAATTTAAACAACTCTCTTTCTGACTTTTCTACAAACCCATACAATGAATGAGCATCTTCACGAATTAAAAGGTGTGTAAACAACTTTACATGCTCTGATGCAGGCAACAAAGAATAGGTATGTAACGAAATATTAATATGATAACCCACTCCTCCACAATCAATTACAACGTCGGTAGGTGTTTTCTCTACTAATTTCCCTTGAATATGCGTTATCATAGTTGTTAAAAAGTTGATTCAAATATAGTAAAAAAGTTGAACTGAGGCATTTTACTGATTTTTATTTGTTTAAACGATCCTAGTTGCGTTCAATTTCTTTTGTTTTTCTTGTGCATCGACAACTGCAACGGCTGACATGTTCACCATTTCTTCGACGCTTGCTCCCAATTGAAAGATGTGAACAGGTTTGTCCATCCCAAGCATAATCGGACCGATAGAATCTACTTTGTACAATTCTTTTAATAACTTATAGGTAATGTTAGCCGAATCTAAATTTGGAAAGATCAACGTATTCACTTTCTTCCCAGCGAGTTTAGAAAATGGAAATTTATTTTTAAGCATGTCTGGATTTAAAGCAAAATCGGCCTGGATTTCACCATCTACAATTAAATTCGGATAGTTTTTATGCAAATAGGCCACAGCTTCTCTAACTTTATTCGGATTTTCAGTCGTTGACGAACCAAAATTGGAGAAGGAAACCATAGCAATTACAGGTTCCATTCCGAACATTCGAACCGTTTTTTCGGTCATTAAGGCTATTTTTGCCAAATCATCTGCAGACGGATTTGGATTAATAGCCGTGTCTGATAAAAACATCGGACCTCGATTGGTCATCATCATATTGGTAGTTGCCATAAGAGAAATTCCAGGTGCTTTTCCAATCAATTGCATTAAAGGTTTTACCACCGATGGATAACTTCTAGAAAACCCTGACACCATTGCATCGGCATCGCCTTGATTGACCATCATGGCAGCGAAATAATTTCGTTCACGCATCCATTTTTGAGCATCCAATAAAGAAATCCCTCTTCGTTGTCGTGACTTCCAAAAAATGTCGGCATATTCCAAACGGCGTTTGTCTTCTTCTTTCATTTTCGGATCAAAAATAGGCACATCGGCATCAAAACCAATTTCTTCTTTTAGTTCTAAAATATCTTCTTTTCTTCCCAATAAAATAGGAAAACCAATACCTTCTTCATGCACAATTTGTGCTGCTTTGAGAACATCCAATTGATCGGCTTCGGCAAAAACAATGCGTTTCGGATCGGTTTTAGCTCGGTTGGTTAGCAAACGAAGTGTTTTATTGTCAGAACCCATTCGTTCTAACAATTCCTCTTCGTATTTCTCCCAATCGGTAATTGGATGCAACGCCACTCCCGATTCGATTGCGGCTTTTGCTACGGCTGGCGCTACCATTGTGATTAATCGTGGGTCGAATGGTTTTGGAATTATGTATTCTCTACCGAAAATTAATTTCGTTTCACCATATGCAATATTAACTTGCTCGGGCACGTTTTCTTTGGCTAAAGAGGCTAGCGCACGAACGGCGGCCATTTTCATAGCTTCGTTTATTTTTGTTGCACGAACATCTAAAGCACCACGAAAAATATACGGAAATCCCAATACATTATTTACTTGATTAGGATGATCGGAACGACCTGTTGCCATGATAATGTCTTTACGAGTAGCCATTGCCAAGTCGTAATTTATTTCAGGATCTGGATTGGCCATAGCAAAAACGATAGGATTCGCTGCCATTCCGAGTAACATTTTTGGAGTAAGAATATCTCCAGATGACAATCCCAAAAATACATCGGCACCGTTTAAGGCTTCTTCCAAACTGATGTTTTTAATGTCTCTGGCATATTTTTGTTGCATCACGGATAACGAAGGATCATTTTTAGTTAAAACACCTTTGCTGTTAAACATGATAATATTTTCGGGTTTTACACCTAACAACACGTACAAATCAGCACATGCTAAAGCAGCAGAACCTGCGCCAGAAACTACTAATTTCAAGTCTTCGGCTCTTTTATTGGCTAATTCCAACGCATTTAATAAAGCCGCAGAGGATATAATCGCGGTTCCGTGTTGATCATCGTGCATCACCGGAATATTAAGCTCTTCGATTAATCTGCGTTCAATTTCGAATGACTCGGGCGCTTTAATGTCTTCGAGATTTATTCCGCCAAACGTAGGTGCTATATTTTTAACGGTTTCGATAAACGCATCAACATCTTTGGTACCAATTTCGATGTCAAACACATCAATATCGGCAAAAATTTTAAAGAGTAATGCCTTACCTTCCATTACGGGTTTTGAAGCTTCGGGACCAATATCTCCGAGGCCTAAAACCGCAGTACCATTAGTAATAACAGCTACTAAGTTCCCTTTAGAAGTGTATTTGTATACATTATTGACATCTTTTGCAATTTCCAAACACGGTTCGGCTACTCCCGGAGAATAGGCTAAGGATAAATCGCGTTGTGTGGCATATTTTTTTGTAGGCACCACTTGAATTTTGCCTGGAGTTGGCTTGGCGTGGTATAAAAGTGCGGCTCTTCGTTTACTTGAATCGTTCATTTTTATCGTTTTACATCTCTGACCTACAAAGGTAAAAGTATCAACGTAAAAAGGAAACTTTTAGTGATTTCTTTTTGAAGAAAAAAACTGTTATTTTCCTAAATCATTTCGTAGGCGATACGATATGCCGAAATTAAACAGCGGATAGTTATTTGTTAAAGAATAGAGCACATTGGCATTGCTTTCTTCGTCTGTTAGCAAACTATATTGAATGGGATTTTTACCGAAAGAATAGCCAATTTGACTTGATAAGACTACATTTTTATAAACGTAACATTCGGCAAAAAGTTTGAGTACAATTTCATCAAAGCGCACATACTCTTGGCTTTCTGTAAGATGAAACGAACGTATAAGCGATTTAAAATCGAGACCAGTATACCATTTGCCTTTCACCACCTTGTATTCTATTTTATAATTGGTAGGTAAAATTCCGAACATATGAAGGCGCTCTGATGCTTTCCAATCGATACCCAAAAGTGGTACAAAAAAAGGCCCGAAAGCTTCGTTGTTGAAATACAATCCGGCTTTAAGTTTGAGGTTTGAATTTGGACTATAGTTTTCTAATAACAATGCTCCCAACTGAAAATCTTTTGAAGTTATAGCACTTTCGAAGTTGGAAGCGATTTTGGGAATTGCCATAATAATTGTTTTCCATTTTTTGCTTTTGGAAGCAAATTGCATTCCTATAGGTAATGAAACGCTTGACAAAGTAGCCGATTCATCAAGGTTCGAAACAGTTGAATGTAGCACTTCCGTATTGATTCGTAATAGAAACACATTGCCATTTTTAAATTCTTTTGGAAGGAATACATTTAACGTATACTGATTGGTTTGGTTTTTTAGCGAAGCGTCGCTTTTGTAATTGGAAGCAAAATACTGGTAGGTAAAGCTTGCTATATCAGTATGAGGCTGGGCGAAACCAAATGTAACAAAGCATAAAAAAGCTAAAGTTAGCCAACGAATTTTGCTCATTTTAAAGTGTTGTAGTTAAAACAAAACTAACAAAATTATTTTAGGAAATTGATATTCCGTTGCAATCCTTTGTGTTTAGTTCGCTTTACTGCTGAATCTTTGAATATTTTTTTGAAGGTGTCTTCGGTAATTTCTTCCCAATCTTTTTTGGTAAATGAAAGCAATTCGGGATGCGCATTAAATAAGGGCTCGTTGTGTACTTTTGAAAATTTATTCCACGGGCAAACATCTTGACACACATCACAGCCAAACGCCCAATCGTTGAATTTGCCTTTCATTTCTTGTGGTAAATTATCTTTTAATTCGATGGTAAAATACGAAATGCATTTGCTGCCATCAACCACATAAGGCGCTACAATTGCTTCGGTTGGACAGGCATCAATGCAGGCTGTACAAGTTCCGCAATGGTCGGTGGTGGCATAGTCGTATTCTAAATCCAAATCGACAATTAATTCGGCAATAAAATAAAACGACCCTACTTGCTGTGTAAGCAAATTGCTGTTTTTGCCAATCCATCCCAAACCACTTTTGGCGGCCCACGCTTTGTCTAAAACGGGAGCCGAATCGACAAAAGCGCGACCAGAAACTTCACCGATTTCGGTTTGGATAAAGTGCAACAATTTCTTAAGTTTTTCCTTGATTACAAAATGATAATCGTGTCCGTAGGCATATTTTGAAATCTTATAACTTTCAGAATTTTGTTGTTGAGACGGAAAATAATTAAGTAGCAATGAAATGACACTCTTGGCATCGTCAACTAATAGTGTTGGATTTAAACGCTTGTCAAAATGATTTTCCATGTAGGTCATTTGACCGTTCATTTGCTTGTTCAACCACGATTCTAGACGAGGTGCTTCTTCTTCAAGAAAACCCGCTTTGGAAATACCACAAGAAAGAAAACCGAGTCGTTTAGCTTCGGTTTTGATTAATTGCGTGTATTTAGATTTATTGTTAATCAAGATGTATTTCTGAATTTAATGGTGCGTTAGGGATAGAGCCGATATCCTTTTATGTAATGAAATGCAATAAAAGATAAAGGTGAAAGCCCGACACCGATACCCAAAAACAAGTTTGCAGAACGAAGTTTTTGCTAATCGGGGGAACGCCCTAAAACAATCCTCCTTGAACATTCAATTTTATCTTTCCTAGATGCTTGTATGCTTTTTCGGTAACTTCTCTTCCTCTGGGTGTCCGAATGATAAAACCTTCTTGAATTAAGAAAGGTTCGTAGACTTCTTCTATGGTTTCGCCACTTTCTGAAACAGCGGTTGCTAAAGTTGACAAGCCAACTGGGCCACCTTTGAATTTATCGATAATCGTATTTAGGATTTTATTGTCCATTTCGTCCAAACCGTGGGCATCGACATGTAACGCTTTGAGGGCATATTTGGCAATTTCGATGTCGATTTTTCCGTTGCCTTTTATTTGTGCAAAATCGCGAACACGACGAAGTAAAGCATTGGCAATACGTGGTGTTCCGCGACTTCTTCCGGCGATTTCGATAGCCGCTTCCATGGTTATTGGCATTTTTAAAATGCTAGAACTTCGTTGCACGATGGTGGTTAGAAGTTCGGTGTTGTAATATTGCAAGCGACTTTGAATTCCGAATCGTGCGCGCATAGGAGCTGTAAGTAAGCCCGAACGCGTTGTGGCACCAATTAGCGTAAATGGGTTAAGACTGAGTTGTACCGTACGAGCATTCGGACCTGATTCGATCATGATATCGATTTTGAAATCCTCCATGGCCGAGTACAAATATTCTTCTACTATTGGACTTAGGCGGTGTATTTCGTCTATAAAAAGAACGTCTCTATCATCTAAATTGGTCAATAAACCAGCTAAATCACCAGGTTTATCTAAAACAGGACCTGATGTAATTTTAATTCCGACACCCAATTCATTGGCTAAAATATTTGCTAAAGTTGTTTTACCTAAACCTGGAGGACCGTGAAAAAGCGTATGATCGAGTGCTTCATTTCGTTGATTGGCAGCTTCTACAAAAACTTTCAAATTATCAAGAACTTGTTCCTGCCCAGTAAAATCGTCAAAGCTGAGCGGCCTTAACTTTTTTTCAAGGTCGAGTTCATCTGGATTAAAATTTGTATTTGTTGGATCTAAGTTTTCGTTCATACTACAAATATAGTATAAAGTAATAGCTAAAAAAAAATGCCTCTCAATAGAAAGGCATTTTATTATATTTTAATGGTGCATTACTTCTTCACCGGGTTTCATTGGAATATTTTGTGGAACAAAATCTTCATCATGACCTGGTTTGCTGTAATCATAGGGCCATCTGTATACGTGTGGAATTTCACCTGGCCAGTTTCCATGAATGTGTTCAACTGGAGCTGTCCATTCTAATGTATTAGATTTCCATGGATTTTGTACCGCCTTTTCTCCATAGAACATACTGTAAAAGAAGTTCCATAAGAAAACCAACTGGAAAGCACCACCTACTAAGGCAAAAATTGTAATTACAACATTTACATCATTTAAATCATCAAACAATGGGAAATTGGTATTAGTATAGTAACGTCTAGGTAAACCTGCCATTCCAATAAAATGCATAGGAAAGAAAACGCCGTAAGCACATACTGCAGTTACCCAAAAGTGAATGTAACCTAAATTCTTATTCATCATTCTTCTGTACATTTTTGGATACCAATGATAGATTCCGGCAAACATTCCGTATAGAGCAGATATACCCATTACTAAGTGAAAGTGAGCTACTACAAAATAAGTGTCGTGCACATTAATATCAAGTGTACTATCTCCTAAAATAATTCCTGTCAATCCTCCTGTTATGAATGTCGAAACCAATCCAATAGAAAAAAGCATCCCCGGATTTAATTGTAGATTACCTTTCCACAATGTAGTAATATAGTTGAATGCTTTTACTGCAGATGGAATTGCAATTAACAATGTTGTAAAAGTAAACACTGAACCAAGGAATGGATTCATTCCTGAAATAAACATGTGGTGACCCCAAACAATTGTAGATAAGAATGCAATTGCAAGAATGGACATAATCATTGCACGATATCCGAAAATTGGTTTTCTTGAATTCGTAGCTAGCACTTCAGAAGTAATACCTAAAGCGGGTAATAATATGATATAAACTTCTGGGTGTCCTAAGAACCAAAATAAGTGTTCAAACAAAACAGGTGAACCACCTTGATAGTTTAATACTTCACCTGCTAAATAGATATCAGATAAGAAGAACGATGTTCCGAAACTTCTATCCATAATCAACATCAATGCAGCTGAAAGTAGAACTGGAAAAGAAATTACTCCGATAATTGCCGTTACAAAAAAGGCCCAAATGGTTAATGGAAGTCTAGTAAATGACATTCCCTTGGTTCTTAAATTAATTACGGTAACAATATAATTTAGAGATCCTAGTAAAGAGGCTGCGATAAATATTGCCATAGAAACCAACCATAAAGTCATTCCTAATCCTGAACCAGATATAGCCTGAGGCAAAGCACTTAAAGGAGGATAAATTGTCCATCCTGCAGAGGCTGGTCCAGATTCAACAAATAGAGAACTAACCATTACTACACTTGAAAGAAAAAACAACCAATATGAAATCATATTTAACAAACCAGATGCCATATCTCGTGCTCCAATTTGAAGTGGAATCAGTAAGTTACTAAAAGTACCACTTAAAGCTGCCGTTAATACAAAAAATACCATAATCGTTCCGTGAATAGTAATCAAAGAAAGATAGGTTTCATTTGTCATGACTCCGCCTGGAGCCATCTTTTCACCTAGGAAAAAAGTAAATATTTTAAAAGACTCTTCTGGCCAAGCCAATTGCATTCTGAATAGCATAGACATACCTACTCCAATAACTCCCATTATAATACCTGTTAAAAGATATTGTTTGGCAATCATTTTATGATCAATACTAAAAATATATTTAGTAATGAACGTGTCCTTGTGATGGTGCTCCTCGTGATGATCGTGCTCGTGGTGATCGTGTTCGTGACTCATTGCTGACATTTATAAATCATTATTATTTTTTCGTTTTATTCTGAACTTCTGTAACTAAAGCTAAATCTTTTTTTGTGATAAAAGAAGTATCGTTTGGCTTAGTTGTATCTTCTGCAGGGATGGCATCTGCTGCTGATGCCTCTTTAAATGTTTTGGCTAATGTTGGTTTTTCATTGAACCATTTTTTATAATCTTCTGGCGTATCTACTACAATCTTCATTTGCATGTTGTAATGCGATGCACCACAAATTTTGTTACATAACAATAAATAATCAAAAGTGTACGGATCTAGCGGAGATTTTCCTTCAGCAACCAATTGCGTACTTTTTTTCTGCCTAATTTTATTGATGTTTTCAACTTTAGCAATCATGTTGGTATTTTCTCGCATTTCTGCGGTTGTAACGGTCGGAATGAAGGAGAAATTGGTTACCATACCTGGAACACAGTTCATTTGGGCCCTAAAATGCGGCATATATGCAGAATGAAGCACATCTTGAGAACGTATTTTAAATATAATACGCTTTCCTTTTGGAATATGAAACTCACCCGTTACTGTTTTATCATCCTGAGCATTTGGATCTGCTAAATCTGTACCTGTAGTATTCACGCCTTCGATATATCTTACGTTGGCTTTACCTAGAACATTATCTCGTCCTGAGTATCTTGCTTCCCATCCAAATTGTTTAGCATATAATTCAATAACTATTGAATCCTGTTCGTCTTCTTTATCAACAAACATAATATCAGTCCAAGCATATAATCCATAAAAAATTAATACTGCTAAAACAACTGCTGGAATCGCGCTCCAAATAAATTCCAATTTATTATTGTCAGCAAAATAAGTGGCTACTTGTCCTTTTTTACCTCTGTATTTGTATGCAAAATAATGCAACAAAGCTTGAGTAATCGTTTGCACAATGAAGATTAATATCATTGAAATAACCATTAAATTATCTAATTCTGGACCATGAGCCGACGCTGAATCACCAATTAATGGAAACTTTCCGCAATAAACAAAACTTAAAATTGTAGTTAAATAGATGAAACCTAAGAAACCAAACATTAAGTAACCATTTACTTTATTATCGTTATCATTCGCAACTTGGGTATTACCACCACTAGATTGCCCAACTTGAGTTAGATCAAATATTTTAGTTAATTGCCATATAGCGATTGATAATAGAACTAAAACAATGAGTACCAATAAACTTGTCATTTGTTGTTTACTTTAAATATTAATAATGAAAATGTTTACTTTCTTCTATGAAAGGATTTCTTTTTGGTGTAAGCGGTGCTTTTGTTAAAGCGCTGAAAACTACATAAATAAATAACCCTAAGAAAAATAATAGCGATGCAATTTCAGACACACCAATAAACCATTGGTCACCAACTGTAGCTGGCATAATCATATTAAAGAAATCAATATAATGTCCGAATAAAATAACTATTCCTGTAGCAACAATAATTGGAGCGATTCGTTTAAAATCGGTATTGATAAGAACCAATATAGGGAAAACAAAGTTCAATACAACTGCTCCGAAAAACGGCAAGTTATAGTGCTCAATTCTGGTCACAAAATAGGTTACCTCTTCCGGAATGTTAGCATACCAAATCAACATGAATTGAGAAAACCATAAATACGTCCAGAAAACACTGATACCAAACATGAATTTTGATAAATCATGAATATGACTTGAATTTACATGCTCTAGATACCCTTTTGATTTTAAGTATAACGTCACCATTGAAATCGTTGTGATACCACTTACAAAGAAACTTGCAAAAACGTACCATCCAAACAATGTACTAAACCAGTGTGGATCAACAGACATAATCCAATCCCAAGCCATAATTGATTCAGATACAATAAAGAAAACTAGAAACGCCGCTGACATTTTGAAATTCTTTTTGTAAAAAGTATCATCTGAAGCCTCATCTTGAGCCAAACAATTTTTTCTTGATAGATAACGGTACAAATTCCATCCTAATAAGAAAAGAGCTGCTCTAGAAATCCAAAAAGCAAAATTTAAGTACCCTGATTTAGCTGTAATAAGAGCATCGTAATTTTCATGACCTGGTGTTGTAGTTCCTTCTGCCATCCAAATAAATAAATGGTTAATATGGAATCCTGAACACAGTAACAATATAAAGAAAATGATTGATATTATTGGTAAGAAAGATGTTATTCCTTGCATCACTCTAAATAATACTGGTGACCATCCAGCTTGTGCTACTTGTTGAATTGCATAAAAAGCTAACACACCCATTGTAATTAACAAGAAAAAGATACAAGCTACATATAATGCTGCCCATGGCTTGTTTTGTAATTGATGCAACACGTGATTTAAATGTTTTTGATGATCTGCGTGTTTGTCAACTTTATGTCCCGCTGGTTCTTTATGTTCTGTTGCAGCAGATTCTGCATGATGTTCTTCTGATGGTGTCGCTGCATGTGCAGTAGTGTCTTTTACTAAGGAATCATTTTCAACTGCATGTTCAGGTGTAGCTTGATGAAGTGAATCATCTGTTTTGTGCGCTAAAGAAGCAGCATTATTCTTAACATCTGATTTATGTTCTCTAGCTGGTGCTTCGTGTCCACCACCATGATGTGAAGCGGCTACAATTTTTTCTACGTCTTCAAGAGTTTTTGGAGCTGATAAGAAACCATAAACAATACCAATCAAACCTAAAATCATTAGTACAATTGCAATGTTTCTTAATTTATTTGAAAATGTATACATATTTTTATCCATCTGTTTAGTCAACAATTATAATTTGCTTTTTAGTTGTAGTACATACTCAGCAACTAACCAACGCTCATTTTGATCCAATTGATTTGCGTGGGATCCCATCGAATTTAATCCGTACGTTACAACATGAAAAATACTTGCTTTAGTAATAGCTCTATCCTTGTAACTTGGAACACCTAAAAATTTCTCTTGTGTTACTAATTTCCCCTTTCCATTACCTTCTGTACCATGACAGATAGCACAATAAATAACAAACAATTCTTCCGCTTTTTTCATGTCAAGGGATGTAGAATCTAATGGTGAAGTTGTTATTGCTTTTGAAGCATTATAACCTTCAGTTGTATTAGGGATACTGTAAGGAACAAAACCTCTTTTGATAGTTCCTTTAGCGGGTAACTGACCTTCCTTTCCTTTCAACCCATAAGGCGAATCAAAGGCATCATATTCACCATAGGTTTCATAACTAACTGGCTCGTACATGTTTGGCATGTATTGATAATTAGGTTTCAAATCATCTTTACAAGAAGAGACTGAAATGACCGTAACCAATAGTACTGCTATTTTAAATAAACTTTTCATATCTAATTAATGCTTTTCTATTACTTTAACTTCAACGGCTCCTGTTTTTTGATAGAATGAAGTTAACTCTTCTTCATTATTGTTTACAGCGATTTCCATTAAAAAATGATCGTCAGTAGTTCTTACATCTGGATTTTCTGCTTTTTTGAATGGCCATAATTTACTTCTCATGTAGAAAGTAATTACCATTAAATGCGCTGCGTGAAAAACGGTCATCTCAAACATAATCGGCACGAAAGCTGGCATGTTTTGATAATAAGCAAAACTTGGTTTTCCGCCAATGTCTTGAGGCCAATCTTCAATCATGATGTAATTCATTAAGGTAGTCGCGACTGCTAAACCGATACAACCATAGATAAAAGCACAAATAGCTAAACGTGTAGGCGCTAAACCCATTGCTTTATCCAACCCGTGCACAGGGAATGGAGTGTAAACTTCTTCGATATGATGATGTGCTTTTCTGGCTTGCTTTACAGCATCCATTAAGATGTCATCATCATTATATATTGCGTGTATAACTTTATTACTACTCATAATAACTACTAGTGTTTTTCTGAATGATTATGCTCTTCGTTTGCTCTTGCTCTTTTGTAGTTTTCTCCAGAAGATTTTAAAATAGTCTTCACTTCTGCTTGGGCGATTACTGGGAATGTCCTTGCATACAATAAAAACAACACAAAGAAGAATCCTATAGTTCCGATGAAAATTCCAATATCAACAAATGTAGGTTGAAACATAGTCCATGATGATGGGAGGTAATCTCTGTGTAATGATGTTACAATGATTACGAAACGCTCAAACCACATTCCGATGTTTACCACAATCGAGATAATGAAAGAGAACATGATACTCGTTCGTAATTTTTTAAACCACATGAATTGCGGAGAGAATACATTACAAGACATCATTGCCCAATATGCCCACCAGTAAGGTCCTGTTGCTCTGTTTAAAAAAGCATATTGCTCAAATTCTACGCCAGAATACCAAGCTACAAATAACTCAGTGATGTAAGCTACACCTACTATCGAACCTGTAATCATAATTACAATGTTCATTAATTCGATGTGTTGAATTGTGATATAATCTTCTAGATTACATACTTTTCTCATGATAATAAGTAACGTATTTACCATTGCAAAACCAGAGAAAACGGCTCCTGCTACGAAATAAGGCGGAAAAATTGTAGTATGCCAACCCGGAATAACCGATGTTGCAAAGTCCATCGATACAATCGTATGAACCGAAAGTACAAGTGGCGTAGCCAAACCAGCCAATACCAATGATACTTCTTCAAAACGTTGCCAATCTTTTGCTCTTCCGCTCCATCCAAAACTTAGGATAGAATACACTCTTTTGTTGAAAGGTGTAATGGCTCTATCACGTAACATTGCAAAATCAGGTAATAAACCTGTCCACCAAAATACTAATGATACAGAAAGATAGGTCGAGATTGCGAATACGTCCCACAATAATGGCGAATTAAAATTTACCCACAACGAACCAAATTGGTTTGGAATTGGTAAAACCCAATATGCAAGCCATGGACGCCCCATGTGAATTACTGGGAAAATAGCTGCCTGAATTACAGAGAAAATAGTCATTGCTTCTGCAGAACGGTTAATTGCCATTCTCCATCGTTGACGAAACAATAACAATACGGCAGAAATTAAGGTTCCGGCGTGACCGATACCAACCCACCAAACGAAGTTAGTGATATCCCAAGCCCAACCAACGGTTTTATTTAATCCCCACGTCCCAATTCCGGTAGAGATGG
The DNA here is from genome assembly GCA_947491985.1 of Flavobacteriaceae bacterium. Classification (GTDB taxonomy): domain Bacteria; phylum Bacteroidota; class Bacteroidia; order Flavobacteriales; family Flavobacteriaceae; genus Flavobacterium. The sequence continues at coordinate 27,425 of CANLLR010000006.1, forward strand.
TGTAAATAATACAACCAACTCCCCAAAGGAAAGCAGCAAGTGCGATAGAAAATACAGTCCACCACTGTTTGTTTGCTCTTCCCTCAACAGGACGAGCTATATCTACCGTTATATCGTGATAACTTTTATCACCTATAACTAAGGGTTTTCTAATGGGTGCTTCGTAATGAGACGACATAATCCTTTGTATTGTTTCTTAATTAATTATACTAGATATTTCTAACTTTAACTTGATAAACCACATTTGGTTTTGTACCAACGCTTTCCAATAAATGATACATTCTTTCGTCTTTAGCTAATTTAGCTATTGTGCTTTCAGTATCATTTACGTCTCCAAACATCATTGCTCCTGTAGAACAAGCGTTTGAACAAGCGGTTTGGAATTCACCATCTTTAATAGCTCTACCGTCGCGTTTCGCATCTAAAATTGTTTTTTGTGTCATTTGAATACACATTGAACATTTTTCCATTACGCCACGAGAACGAACATTTACATCTGGATTCAATACCATACGCCCTAAATCATCATTCATATTGTAATCAAATTCGTCATTGTTGCTGTATAAGAACCAGTTAAAACGACGGACTTTATACGGACAGTTGTTAGCGCAATAACGCGTTCCTACACATCGGTTGTATGCCATATGGTTTTGACCTTGACGGGAGTGCGACGTTGCTGCCACTGGACAAACCGTTTCACAAGGTGCGTGGTTACAATGTTGACACATTACAGGTTGGAAAACTACTTGTGGATTGTCATTTGGCTGTTCTAATCTGCCAAATCCAGAAAGAGATCCATTACCTGATCTATCACCAAAAATATAATCACCAGCACCTACTCCACTAAAATTTTCTTTTGCTTCGTCATCTTCTGCAAAAGTATCTTCAGAGGAATAGTATCTGTCAATACGCAACCAGTGCATATCACGACTTCTTCTTACTTCTGTCTTTCCAACAACCGGAACATTATTTTCTGCATGACAAGCGATAACGCAAGCACCACATCCGGTACACGCATTTAAATCGATAGATAGGTTAAAGTGATGTCCAACAGAACGATCAAATGGCTCCCATAAATCGACACTTGTCGCCGCTACTTCTTCGTGATCTAAAGATACTTTTGGCACTTCATTCCAAACTTCAGCATCTTTTGTATTGAAGATGGTTAACGTCGTTTCTCTAACAATATCGCCTCTTCCCATAAGGGTTCTTTGCGACTGAACACAAGCAAATTCATGTGTTCCTGCTGCTTTTTCTATAGTGGCCGACTGAACATTGTTAAAGTTTGTATATAAAGCGTAAGCACTAACACCTACTTGCATTTCTTCTTTTAATGCTGCTTTTTTTCCGTACCCGAAAGCCAATCCAGCAGTTCCTTTTGCTTGCCCAGGTTGAACAATTACAGGAACGGTAATTTTAGTTCCTCCAACAGTTACTGTAGCATAACTTCCATCAAGACCTCCATTAGCAACGTTTTCATTTATTAATTCTAACTTATCCGCATCAGCTTTAGCGATGGTAAGATAATTATCCCAAGAAACTCTTGTAATTGGATCTGGAAACTCTTGCAACCAAGGATTGTTAGCTTGTTGACCGTCACCTAAACCTGTTTTTGAATACAAGTTTAATTCTAATCCTGCAGTTGGTTTTGACTGCGCTAATGCATTGGCTGCACTACTATAATCAGCTGTTCCTCCTGAAGAAGCAATAACTCCTGAAACAACAACACCATCATGAACCACTTTATTCCATGAGGAACCAGCAGTATATGCCGCTGAATTCGTTTTTAAATAATCATAATAAGAACCAGAAGTTCCGTTTAATGACAATAAAACGTCTTGAAATTGTTTAGTATTGAATAACGGACGAATAGTTGGTTGTACTAAAGAATACGTTCCTTTAGTCAAACTATGATCATTCCAAGATTCTAAGTAATGTGGTACCGCAGCAGCGATTGTAGTTATAGATGCAGTTTCATCTTCTTTTAAAGAAAAAGCTACTGATAATTTTGTTTTCTTAAGTCCGGATACAAAGGCAGCGCTATTGGCTAAAGTATACACTGGATTCACACCACTCATTAAAAGCGTGTGAACCGTTCCTGCGTTCATATCAGCAACTAATTGCGCTACTTTTTCGTTAGACCCTTTACGGATTTGACGCGTTCCAGTAGTTACAAAAGCTTCACTTCCTAAAATCTGATTGATGGCAATTACAAGTAATTGTGCATTCTTATCTTGAATTCCAGACACTAAAACACCTTTACTTCCTGCAGCTTTTAATTGTTGTGCTGCTTTGGCTACTTCAGCATCAAATTCTTTTGATAAAGAAGAAGATACAGCGCCATTAGTAATGAAGTTATATAATTTAATCAAAGCTTGCTTTTGATTGGCAGTAGACATCGCTACTCTTTTATCAGCAGAAGCACCAGACAATGTCATGTTGGCTTCAAACTGAATGTGCTTAGACATTTTTCCGTTTTGCGGAATTCTTCCTTTCGCATATCCAGAATCGTAGCTACCACCTTGCCAATCTCCTAAGAAATCAGCTCCGATAGAAACAATTGTACTGGCTTTTGAAAAATCGTAATCTACCAAAGCTCTTTCACCGTATACTGCTTCAAAAGCATCTAATGCAGCCGATTCTGAAATGGCATCATAAATAATATGCTTAGCAGTAGGGTTTTTAGCTATAAAATCACCTATTAATTTTTCGGTAGATGGACTTGCTAATGTATTTGTTAATAAAACAACTTGCCCTCCTTTTGCTTTTGCATCGGCAAGACTGGATTTAATTTTTGCATCTATTTCATTCCACGTCGCATTTTTAGCTGCAATTTTAGGATTTTTTAAACGCATACTGTCGTATAATGACAAAACCGAAGCATGAACCCTTGCATTAGCAGCAAATTTAGCTCCTGCAATCGAATTGTTTTCGATTTTAATTGGACGACCTTCACGTGTTTTTACCAACAAATTGGCAAAATCAAATCCATCAAATAGTGTAGTGGCGTAGAAATCGGCAACACCTGGAATGATTTGTTCTGGCTGAACAACGTAAGGTATTGATTTATGAACTGGACCTTCACAAGCTGCTAAAGTAGCTGCCGCAGTGCTGAATCCGACATACTTTAAAAAATCACGACGAGTAGTTGATGAGGATGACAAAGACGCTGCGTCTCCTAAAAATTCATCTGTAGGAATCGCTTCCACAAATTCGTTATTTTTAAGCGTCTCAACAATAGAACTATTTTCGTTTAGTTCTTCAACACTTTTCCAGTATTTTTTGTTTGATGACATCGTATATATATATTAGCTTCTTAATTTATTTTTTTGTTTATTCGGTGATTCGGTTGTTTGTCAATTCGGCAAAACATATTACCAAATCCACAAATTAACAAATCTAGTAATGGCACTTACCGCATTCTAAACCTCCCATTTGCGCTGCAGTCAACTTGTCAACTCCATATTTTTTTGATAGTTCAGAATGTATTTTATCGTAGTAAGCATTTCCTTCCATTTTAACATCGGTTTTACGGTGACAATCGATACACCATCCCATTGTTAATGGAGCGAATTGCTTTTGGATTTCATACGTTTGCACTTCACCGTGACATTTTTGACATTCGATACCTGCAACAGTTACGTGTTGTGAGTGATTGAAATAAGCAAAATCAGGTAAATTGTGAATACGAACCCATTTTACTGGGCTTGTTTTTCCGGTATATTTTTGCGCTGCTTTATCCCAACCTACCGCATCGTATAGTTTTTGGATTTGAGCATCGTAAAACGCTTTAGAATATTCAGGCGTAGCGGTTGAATCAGCTACTTCAGCAATATTTTTATGACAATTCATACATACATTTAATGAAGGAATACCTGCATGTTTGCTCACACGTGCTGAGGAGTGACAATATTTACAATCGATTCCGTTGCTTCCTGCGTGAATTCGGTGTGAATAATGAATCGGTTGTATTGGCGCATAATCTTGATCAACACCCACCTGCATCATCCAACCATACACAAAATAACCACTTGCTAATAACAAGAATATTGCAGATACCAACATTAAAAATTGGTTTTGGGCGAATGCTTTCCATAAAGGTAATGTTGGTTCTTTTTTAACAACTTCAATTCCATTAGACTTCGCAACTTTGGTCAAAACGTTATTCACTAAAAACAACATAACAACCAACATTAACATCACTAATGCCAACGCACCTAATATTATATTATTAGAAACACCACTCTCAGTGTTGCCGCCAGTAGGAAGAGCTTTTGTTTCAGCTGAAGCGACAGGAGCTACTTCAGAAGTATATGCAATAATGTTATCAATATCAGCATTTGACAATTGAGGGAATGCTGTCATAACTGATTTATTGTTTTCTTCGTAGACTTTTACCGCTTTAGCATCGCCCGACTTAATGAGTTCTGAACTGTTCTTTATCCACTTATACAACCAAGCCATGTCATATTTATTAGCTACACCACGAAGTGCTGGACCCGTAGCTTTTGCATCTAATTTGTGACACGCCGCACAATTGGTATTGAATAGTGTTTTACCTGCAACTGCATCGCCACCGCTAGCTGCTGGTGGAGCCGCCGCGGGATCTGCTACCGCTGTAGTGGTCGCCATTGCAGCCGGAGCTGGTTCTTGTGCTAATGATGGTAAGGAGAGTGTTAGCAATACAGCTAAACAGAGAATTAAATTCCTTGAAATCGAATTATGGTTACCCACTTTTTTCATATCGTTATTGATTATCGACAATTTTGGTATGATTTTTTCTTTATAAATTTGAAAAAACACAATACGTATTTTAAAAACTTGCACAAAAATACGACTTATCAATTATTCTCAAAACCTTAAATATATCTTACTTATCAATTTATACTAATTCTAAATAATATTTAAGATTTTGTTTTTAAGAAGAAGTATTACATTTGCATATAAATCAATTCATTATGACAATTTTATCGAAAAATAAACCTCTTTTTACACTTGTAATTGTTTTAAAATTGAGTGTATTTTATTCTTTACAGGCACAAACAATTTCAATAGTACAAGATGCAAAGTTTGAACAATTAATGAACGAAAAAAGAAAAATAAACGCCTCAATAACAGTCAATAACCGTTATAAAATACAGATTTTTAACGGCAATAATGAGACTTCTAAAAAAGCTTTAATCGACTTCAAAAAGGAGTTTAAAAGCTATGATGCGACCATAATATTTAGCACACCGGCCTACAAAGTTTGGGTAGGGAATTTTAAAACTCGAATTGAAGCAGAAAAAAATTTAGAGATCATTAGGAAAAAATATCAAAATGCATTAATTATTAAACCTAATAAATAATATCTATTTTTGAAAAACTTACAACAGAGATTTAAACAAAAAATCCCGCGATTGCGGGATTTTTTTATTTCTTATTTCAACTTTTTCTTTACTTCCACTTCTTGGAATGCTTCGATAATATCCAGTTGTTCAATTTCGTTGTAGTTTTTAATTTGTATACCACAGTCATATCCTTTTGCTACCTCCTTAACATCGTCTTTAAAACGTTTTAAAGTTGATAGTTCGCCAGTGAAAATAACCACCCCTTCGCGAATAATTCTGATTCTAGAGTTTCTAAAGATTTTACCGTCTGTTACCATACATCCTGCAATGGTACCGACTTTGGATATTTTGAATGTCTCACGAATTTCAGCAGTACCAGTAATTTCCTCTTTCATCTCTGGAGAAAGCATGCCTTCCATAGCGTCTTTCAAGTCGTCGATAGCGTCATAAATAATCGAATAGTTGCGGATATCAATCTCTTCTTTATCAGCTAATTGACGTGCATTTCCAGCAGGACGAACGTTAAATCCGATGATAATCGCATCCGATGCAGACGCCAACATTACGTCGGTTTCTGTAATCGCTCCTACTCCTTTATGAATGATATTAATTTGAATTTCTTCTGTAGATAATTTAGAAAACGAATCCGATAAAGCTTCAACAGATCCATCCACGTCACCTTTAAGGATGATGTTCAATTCTTTAAATTGTCCTAGTGCAATACGACGTCCAATCTCCGCCAACGTAATATGACGTTGCGTACGTACTGATTGCTCGCGCATTAATTGCGTACGTTTTCCTGCAATTTGCTTGGCTTCTCTTTCGTCTACAAAACAGTTAAATTTATCTCCTGCTGTTGGCGCTCCGTCCAAACCTAAAATAGAAATAGGAGTTGAAGGTCCGGCCGACATCACATTGTGACCTCTTTCATCGTGCATTGCTTTTACTTTACCGTGGTGTTTTCCGGCAAGGACATAATCTCCTACTTTCAAGGTTCCGGCTTGAACCAAAACCGTAGAAACATAGCCTCTTCCTTTATCAAGGAAGGCTTCTACAACAGTTCCTAATGCAGGTTTATTTGGATTCGCTGTTAATTCTAAAATTTCAGCTTCTAACAATACTTTCTCTAATAATTCTTTTACGCCTAACCCTGTTTTTGCAGAAATATCATGCGATTGGATTTTTCCACCCCAATCTTCTACAAGTAAGTTCATACCTGCTAATTTTTCTTTAATTTTCTCTGGATTGGCCGTTGGCTTATCGACTTTGTTGATAGCAAAAATCATCGGAACCCCAGCCGCTTGCGCATGACTGATAGCTTCTTTGGTTTGTGGCATGATGTCGTCGTCTGCAGCAATTACGATAATTGCAATATCGGTTACTTGAGCTCCACGAGCACGCATGGCGGTAAACGCCTCGTGACCTGGAGTATCTAAGAACGCGATTTTTTGACCGTTTTCCAAAGTAACTCCATAAGCACCTATATGTTGAGTGATTCCACCCGACTCACCAGCAATTACATTTTCTTTACGGATGTAATCCAGTAAAGAGGTTTTACCGTGGTCAACGTGACCCATCACTGTTACGATTGGAGCTCTTGGCACCAACTCTTCGGCAGTATCAGCAACCACTTCAATAGCATCTTCAATATCGGTAGTAATAAACTCTACTTCAAAACCAAATTCATCAGCAACAATACTCAATGTTTCCGCGTCTAGACGTTGGTTCATGGTTACCATAATTCCGAGTGTCATACACGTTCCGATCACTTTGGTAATTGGCACATCCATCATCGTAGCAATTTCACCAACTGTAACAAATTCGGTTACTTTGATGGTTTTACTGCCTTCTTCGATGGCTCTTTGCTCTTCGTCTGTACGTTGACGGTGCGTATCTCTTTTGTCTTTTCTGTATTTGGCCGCTTTCGATTTAGAACCTTTTCCTTGTAAACGCTCTAATGTTTCTTTGATTTGGTTTTTAACTTCTTCTTCGGTTGGCTCTACCTTTTGAACGATAGCAGGACGACTCCCTTTTTGGAATCCACCACCAGCTCCTGGACGAGCAACAAATTTTCCACCTGTTCCTAGCTTAGCCCCTGGCGCTCCAGTTCCTGGAGTTCCTGGTTTGTCACCTGGTTTTGGCGGAATTCTTTTACGTTTGTTTTTATCACCACCCAGTTTGTTTTCGCCTGGTTTATTTGGTGTAATCTTAGGCTCTTCTTTTTTCTTTTTTGGTTTGTTGAATTGCGTTAAATCAATTTTTTGACCTGTTAAAACAGGACCTGTAAGATTTTGATATTGTGTGGTATGTGTTTCATCAATTGGTTCTTCTACATCAACTTTAGTAGCTGCTGGAGTTGGTGCTTTTGGCGTTTCTGCTACTACTTCGTTTTTAGCAGGAACTACTTTTGGAGGAGTTTCCGTTGGTTTTTCGGCAGCAGGTTGTTGTTTTACAGGTTCGGTAGCTGCAACAACTGGTTTCATTATGCTTGGTTCGGCTGCGGCTTTTGTAATCACTGTTGGAGCTGATTTTGGCTCTAAGTCAATTTTGCCCACTTGTCTCGGACCAGTAACCGTAGCTCTTGCTTTAATTACTTCTTGTTGTTGACGCGCTTCTTCAAGTTTCCGTTTGTCTTCGATTTCTTTTTCTCGCTCAAGTCGTAGGGCTTCTTTTTCCTTTCTTATTTCTTCACTAACTCCAATAGAAGCTTGTTTGTTTCCTTTATCGCCGGCAAATTGGCTACAAAGGACATTGTATACATCATCAGAAATTTTTGTGTTTGGACTTGCTTCAATGGCAATTCCTTTATCTTTAAGATAATCCACAGCTCTTTCTAGAGAAATATTTAATTCCCTTAAAACTTTGTTTATTCTAATATTTCCTTCAGACATAAAATCTATTTAATGTTAACTTGGCGAGAAAGAAGCATTAATCTTCAAACTCTTCTTTTAATATTCGTACTACTTCTAAAATGGTTTCTTCTTCTAAATCGGTTCTTCGCACTAAATCGGCTACCTCTTGTTTCAAGATACTTCTGGCAGTATCCAACCCGATTTTTGCAAATTCGTCGATTACCCAACCGTCAATTTCATCAGAGAATTCTGTTAATTCAACATCATCTTCTTCCATGGTGGTTCCTTCACGGATAACATCCAATTCGTATCCTGTTAATTGTCCGGCTAATTTAATATTGTGACCTCCACGACCAATTGCTTTTGAAACTTCTTCTAATTTCAAAAACACTTCAGCTCTTTTATTTTCTTCATCAATTTTAATAGAAGACACTTTTGCAGGGCTCAACGCTCTAGTAATGTACAATTGTGTATTGCTTGTAAAGTTAATTACGTCTATATTTTCGTTTCCTAATTCGCGAACAATTCCGTGAATACGAGATCCTTTCATTCCAACACAAGCCCCTACTGGATCAATTCTATCATCATACGAATCGACAGCTACTTTTGCTTTTTCACCTGGAATTCGCACTACGTTTTTAATCATAATTAAACCGTCGAACACTTCTGGAATTTCTTGTTCAAATAATTTTTCTAAAAAGCTTGGCGCTGTTCTAGACATAATAATTTGAGGTTTATTTCCTTTTAATTCTACGCTTTCAATAATTCCTTTTACGTTATCTCCTTTACGGAAGAAATCAGATGGAATTTGTTTTTCTTTTGGCAATACAATTTCATTTCCTTCATCATCCACCAAAATGACCACTCTTGGACGCACGTGATGTACTTCGGCAGTGTAAATTTCGCCAATTAAATCTTTAAATTGTTTGTATAAATTGGTATTATCGTGCTCGTGAATTTTAGAAATAAGATTTTGTCTTAATGCTAAAATGGCTCTTCTACCTAAGTCGATTAATTTTACTTCTTCTGAAACTTCTTCACCAATTTCAAAATCGGGCTCAATTTTTTGTGCTTCCGTAAGGGTAATTTCTTCATTCTCTAAATCCAAATCGTCATCGGCAACAACGATTCTTCTTCTCCAGATTTCCATATCTCCTTTATCGGGATTTATGATAATATCAAAATTGTCATCAGAACCATACTTTTTCTTTAAAGCATTTCTAAACACATCTTCCAAAATCGCCATAAGCGTTACTCGATCAATAAGTTTATCGTCTTTAAACTCTGAGAATGATTCGATTAATGCAATATTTTCCATTATTCTTCTAATTAAAATTTATTGTAACAATTGCTTCTTTTATTTCTGAGTAAGGAATTTGTTGGGTTTTGACAACAGTTTCCTTTCCTTTTCCTATTTTTTTTTGTTCTCTCGCCGACCAAGTCAGTTCGATTGCTTCATCATTGACAGCGATTAACTCGGCTTCTATCGTTTCAGTTGCCGTTTTTACTTTTAATGTTCTGCCAATATTTTTTTTGTATTGACGCACTAATTTTAACGGCGATGAAACTCCTGCCGAAGCTACTTCTAAAGAAAAATCTTGCTCTTCTCTGTCTAGATTACCTTCTATAACCTTACTAATGTCAATACAATCTTGTAAAATAACTCCTGTATCTCCATCAATAGTAACTGTAATTTTATTGGATTCGCTGATGGCAATATCAATTAAAAAAAGAGATGGCTTATCTTTCAATCCTTCACTTACAACTTCTAAAACCTTTTCTTTAAACGTCATAATTTTATAAAAAGAGGGAAGCATTGCTTCCCTCATTACTTAGTAACACTAATTAATAACGATGCAAATATACTATTTTTTTGTAATATGACAAATATCATTTATCAATCTTAAAAAAAATCAGTATCTTTATCATCAAAACGGATTACTACATAAAACCAACAAATTAGACAGTTATCATGAAAAAAATTTTAATTCCCACCGACTTTTCTGATCATGCAGAATACGCATTAAAAGTAGCCGCTCAAATAGCCAGAAAAAATAATGGCGAAATCATATTGCTTCATATGCTTGAATTGCCTCATCAAGGAAGTGATGCGATAGGAGCTGGTTCTGACATTCCTGAGATTATGTTCTTTAAAAATGCGGCTATCAAAAGACTAGAAGATTTAATGGATGAAGATTATTTAGATGGTATAGCCGTTTCTGAAATAGTACAATTTGAATTGGCTTTTGATGGTATTTTAAAAATTAGCCAAAAAAACAATGTTGATTTAATTGTTATGGGCTCTCATGGGGCTAGCGGATTCAAAGAAATGTTTATAGGCTCGAATGCTGAAAAAGTCGTTCGAAATTCGGATGTTCCCGTACTTATTATTAAAAAAGAGCAAAATGATTTTCAAGTAAATAACTTTGTATTTGCATCCGATTTTGCAGAAGAAATCAAAAAACCATTCGCAAAAGTCGTTGAATTTGCAAATAAATTTGATGCTACTTTACATCTAGCGATGATTAATACTCCTAATAATTTCAAATCTACATCTGAAGCGGAAGGAATAATGAAAAATTTCGTTTCCAATTTTAACGTGAATAAATACCAAACTCATGTTTATAACGAAACAAATGTTGAAAAAGGAATCTTAAATTTCTCGAAGAGTGTAAACGCCGATTTGATTGGAATGAGCACACACGGAAGAAAAGGATTATCCCACTTTTTTAATGGAAGTATCAGTGAAGATTTGGTGAATCACGCTACTCGACCAGTTGTTACTTTCAAAATTTAAAACAATACAAATTGTATAAAACCAAAAAAACCTCTCAATTTGGGAGGTTTTTGTTGCTGTACAAAAACTTCCCGAAATGTGTCAAGATAAACTTCTCGCCCTTGTTAAAACAAAAAATCCCAACTAAAAGTTGAGATTTTTTTGTTGGTCTACAAGGACTCGAACCTTGAAAGACTGCACCAAAAACAGTTGTGTTACCATTACACCATAGACCAATTTACTTCACGAAGCACTATTCTCAGCGGAGTTCAGTGAAACTTCGTTTTTGCTTAACGCGAGTGCAAATTTAAGACAAATTTTATTTTAAGCAAATATTTAATGGTTTTTTATTGTTTTTTTATAGTATTGCTGGCTTTACAAAGGGTAACTGTTTAATGCTTAACACCTTTTACCATCTGAAAATCGCCCGTTTAATTTCTAAAAACAATCCTTCTGAAAGTTAATCGTAGGTTAAACCCTAATTAAAAATGCGTTTTTAAGTAAAATCATCTTAATTTTGGACTCAGATGAAGCGAAAAATAAACTTATTAATCTCACTTTCAGCAGTTGTTTTACTGCTACTGTGCTGTATGCAATTGTATTTGGTAACCACTACATACAATTATAAGGTAGCGCAATTTAGAAGTGAAGTCAAAGATCGTTTGAGTAAAATTACCAACGATTACAGCGACATCGACAGCACTATCTTTCATAAAAAAGATTTTTTGTACAAAGAGTTGGCCGAGAATTATTTGATAGACAAAAATTACCGTTCGCAAATCAAAAAGCAACTGCTTGAAAACCATTTCAGAAAACAACTCACCGACCGTTTACAAAAAGAATTTGACAAAGAGTTTCCTGATCATTCCATTGATTTTGCTATTGTTTTAAACAAATTTGTAATTTATAACGACGCCAAAGCTGCTGATACTTTATTCGCTGAAAAACCGTTCATTGAAAACAAAATGTATGGTAACTTAGCGTCTCTTGACGATGCTTTTTTAATTCGTAATTACGTGGGAACTACCAGCGCCAACTCTACCAAATCGAATTACAAATTACTTACAGAAGATGCATTATACGTTTCGGTGAAGAATTGGGAAATGATCGTTTTAAAACGAATGTCGTTACTTCTTTTCTTTGCATTCGCCTCAATAATCACACTCATTTCTATTTTTGTCATCACTATAAAAGCCTTAATCAAGCAGAAAAAAATTAGTGATATCAAAACCGATTTTATCAACAATATTACCCACGAATTAAAAACTCCTTTGACCACTTTATCGGTTTCTACCAAAATCTTGGAGCGTAAAGAAGTGAAAGAAAATGAGGTTGTATACAATCAATTACTTAGCACAATCAATCGACAAAACGACCGGTTACAAAGTTTAATTGACCAAGTGATGAGCAATTCACTTGGTTTTGAGGAAATTGAATTGCACAAAGAAAAAATCAAAGCCAATGCCTTCTTAAAAACCATTATTTCCGATTTTTCGATGGCATATCCCAACGTAAAAATCGAAACTAACTTTGATCAAAACGAATCTCAAGTAACTTTAGATGCTTTTCATCTCACCACAGCCATCAACAATGTATTAGAAAATGCTGTAAAATATGGCTGTAAAGCAATTTTTGTTTCGACAACTTTAAAAAACAATCACTTTTACATTAGCATAGAAGACGACGGAATTGGCATCGCAAAAAGCAAACAATCGTTGCTTTTTGATAAATTTTATCGCGTGGAACAAGGCAATGTGCACAATGCAAAAGGACTCGGACTCGGACTCTATTATGTAGATCAAATTATAAAAGCACACAAAGGAAGTATCCAACTCGTAAGTCATTTAGGAAAAGGAACGCAGTTTATTGTAATGCTACCATCATAAATTTATGAAGAAAATACTTTTAGCCGAAGACGATTTTGATCTTTCCACTGTATTGATTCAGTATTTACAATTGCGGAATTTTGAAGTGGTTTGGGCAGAAAATGGCCAGAAAGCATTAACCATTTTTCAGCAAGAACCGTTTGATATTTGTGTTTTGGATGTTATGATGCCAGTGATGGACGGATTTAGGTTGGCTGAAGAAATTTTGAAAATACATCCCGAAATGCCTTTTGTTTTTTTAACCGCTAAACAATTAAAAGAAGATAAAATCAAAGGACTCGAATTGGGCGCCGACGATTATATTGTAAAACCTTTTGAAGTGGAAGAGCTTATTTTACGTATAAACAATATTCTAAAACGAAGTGAAAACAATTCAAAAACAATACGTAAACAAGAAATTGTGATAGGAAAATACTTGTTCGACACCCAAAGATTGTGTTTAAAATTAAATACCAATGTGCAACAACTCACCGAGAAAGAAGCCGCATTGATTTTTTTTCTACACCAACACAAAAACCAGTTGGTAAAAAGAGAAGCCATCTTGCAAGCAATTTGGAAAAACGACGATTTTTTTTCAGGACGAAGTATGGACGTTTTTATTAGTAAAATAAGAAAATATTTTCAAGATGACGATCGAATTTCAATAGAAAGCACGCGGTTTATTGGACTCGAATTTAAAATAGCAGATTAACAAAAAAATTAATAACACTCAACTTTTTAATGACAATGAAGTATAAAAATTTTATTCCGCCCAACTTATGGGTTTCGATAAAAAAATAGTTTCTTTGCAAGTATTAAAACAGCACCTTTATTTATATGACAACATTTAACTTTAATAAGTGGAATACACTACTAGGATGGGTTGCATTTGCAATCGCATTAGTAACTTTTACACTAACAGTTGAACCCTCCATGAGTTTTTGGGATTGTGGTGAATACATCGCAACATCGGCAAAACTCGAAGTAGGTCATCCGCCAGGAGCGCCTTTGTATCAAATGATTGGTGCTTTTTTCGCGATGTTTGCTACTAGCAAAGAAACGATTGCTTTGATGGTCAACATGATGTCGGTGTTTTCAAGCGCGTTTACCATACTTTTTATGTTTTGGTCATCGACCATTTTGTTAAAGAAAATCATTTCACGATATACTGAAGTAGACAAAAACAACAGCATTGTTATCTTAGGAAGCTCTTTTATTGGCGCTTTGTCGTTTACTTTTTCGGATAGTTTTTGGTACAATGCGGTCGAAGCCGAAGTATATGCGATGGCTACATTATTTATTGCCTTGCTTTTTTGGCTCGGTTTGCGATGGGAACAAGACATGAATACGCCACGCGGTAACCGTTGGTTATTGCTTATATCCTTGATAATCGGATTGTCGTTTGGTGTGCATTTTATGGCACTACTTACCATTCCTTCTATAGGATTTTTATACTTTTTCAAGAATTATGAAAAGGTAACGGTTAAAAATTTCATCATTGCCAACATCGTTATTATTGCGATTTTGTTATTTATATTTAAATTATTACTTCCATATACTTTAGCCTTTTTTGGAAAAACCGAAATTTTTATGGTCAATAGCATTGGTTTGCCATTCGATTCGGGAAGTATTTTTGCCTTATTGCTTATCATTGCTTTCTTTTATTTTGGATTGCGTTATACTAAGAAAAAAGAGCAAGCCTTTTTCAATACCATCTTATTGTGCATTTTGTTCGTTTTAATTGGATTCTCCACTTGGTTGATGTTGCCCATCCGTGCCAACGCTAATACACCAATTAACGAAAACAAACCATCAGATGCTGCTGAAGTTTTAGCCTATTATAACAGAGAACAATATGGTGTAAATCCTTTGTTTTACGGACCTCAATACACCGACACTTTTGCAGGTTTAGACAAAGAAAATCCGTATTTAGACAAAGCACCCAACTACGAAAGAGATTACAAAACAGGGCAATACGTAATTGTAAACAATTTTAAAAATGCCGAACAAAATACCGACGACAACCACAAAACGATTTTGCCTCGAATGTGGAGTACCGAACATATTGAAAATTACATCAATTTATCAAAACCTCCTGAATTTAAAATCAATCCTGAATATTCTGAAGAAGAAGAATTGGTTAATATCATAGCCGAATTCCGTCAAGCGTATGCGTCAAACAAAATTGACAACGAAGGGTATGTTGCCTTTTTAAAAGCCTATGGCGATTATCTTATTGTTGAAAAACCATCAACAACAGATAACTTAAGTTATATGTTTGAATACCAATTTGGGTACATGTACGGAAGGTATTTATTGTGGAATTTCGTTGGAAGACAAAACGACATTCAAGGAAAATATGACAATCTCGACGGCAATTGGATAAGTGGGATTAAATTTATAGACGAATTGCATTTGGGGTCTCAAAACAATTTGCCAAAAGATGTTCAAAATAACAAAGGCAGAAACACCTATTACTTCCTTCCTTTTATCATTGGCTTAATCGGATTGATGTACCACGCTCAACGCGACCGAAAAAGTTTTTATGTATTGCTTTCGTTATTTTTATTTACAGGTTTAGCCTTAAAAATTTACTTGAATGAACGTCCATTTGAACCACGTGAAAGAGATTACGCCTTAGTTGGATCATTTTATGTATTTGCCATTTGGATCGGATTTGGAGTGTATGCGATTTACGAAATTGTAAAAGAAAAACTCGCGCCAAAAATTGCTACTCCATTGGTACTTGGCGCTACTTTATTAGCGGTTCCCGTTTTAATGGGAAGCCAAAACTGGGACGATCATGACCGTTCGGATAAATACACGGCAATCGCTATGGCAAAAGCCTACTTACAATCGTGCGAACCCAATGCCATTTTATACACTATTGGCGACAACGATACGTTTCCACTCTGGTATGCGCAAGAAATTGAAGGCGTTCGCCCTGATATTAAGATTTGTTGTACGAGTTTGTTAATGACCGATTGGTATGTCGATCAAATGAAAATGAAAACCTACAGTTCGGCAGGATTGCCGATTTCGTTTTCTCACAAGCAATATGTAGACGGAACACGCGATTACATTGTATTTAGCGAACAAACTAAAAACCGATGGGACCTGAATGACTTTATGGAATTTGCAAAAAGTGAAGACGAACGTACCTTAGTGGAAATGCAAAGTGGTCAAAAAGTACACTTCTTCCCAACCAATAAAGTAAGAATTCCTGTCGATAAAAATGCGGTGATTAAAAATAAAGTCGTGAATCCAAAATACTACGACTCTATCGTTCCGTATATCGATATTGACATTGACGGCGCTGCTTTGTATAAAAACCGTTTAATTATGTTGGATATTTTAAACAACAACAATTGGGAACGCCCAACGTATTTTAGTCCGGGTAGCTTTAACGACGATGATTATTTATGGATGAAAGAATACCTTCAATTGGACGGAATGGTGTATAAATTAGTGCCTGTCAGGACCAAATTAAGCGAAGACACCCCAATGGATATGGGACAAATCGACACCGATAAAATGTTCAATTTAGTTCAGAAATGGACATGGGGCAATGGCGATATAACTACGATTTATCACGATCCAGAAACACGAAAAAACAGTATTTCATCACGAACCAACTTGTCGCGTTTAATGTATCAACTTATAAAAGAAGGCAAAATTGGTAAAGCCAAAAACATTATCGAAATGGGAGTAACAAAATTCCCGCTTGATTATTATGGCTACTATACTATGGTAGAGCCCTTTACCGATGGATATTATAAAGTAGGCGAAAAAGCGAAAGCCCAAGATTTACTAAATAAATTGATGAACAAATACAAAGAGAATTTGAAATTCTACAGCACGCTTTCGTCATCAGACAAATCTTTTTTTAGAAGCGATATCGCTACTGATATTGAGCGTTACCGAAGTTTGTTATTGGTTATGAAAAGCAATAACGACTTGGATTTTTACAACAAAAACAAAGCTACTTTCAATACCATAAACAACCAATTTCAGTTTTTAGGTCGCGATATGGAATAGCTATTTGAATAAAATTATTAAATGCCAACAAATAACTTTGTTGGCATTTTTTTTGACTATTTTTGACTGTCAGAAGAATTTATTACTATGAAAATTCGTTGGGTAAAAACACATTGGTTCGTTAAAAAAATGTTTTCCAATTTCGTTTGGGACATCCCAAATAACGAAAACAAAGTGTACCTTACTTTTGACGACGGTCCAACACCTGAAATCACCGAGTGGACTTTAAATCAACTCAAAACATACAATTCTAAAGCCACTTTTTTTTGCATCGGTGATAATGTTAGAAAATATCCAGAAATTTTTCAAAAAGTAGTTGAAGATGGCCATTCTGTCGGAAATCATACTTTTAATCATTTGAACGGTTTGGAAACTTCTAATGGAGTTTATCTTAAAAACGTTGTGCTGTGTGCAGATGAAATAAGTATTCAGTGTTCAGTGTTCAGTGAACAGTCTAGAGATTTTCATCAAGCAATGCTAAACTGCAAACCTAAAACTGAAAACTGCCAACTCTTCCGTCCACCTTATGGAAAAATTAAACCTTCCCAATCCAAAAAACTAAGAAAATTGGGTTATAAAATTGTAATGTGGGATGTGTTGAGTGAAGATTTTGATACTGCAATTTCTTTAGAAAAATGCTTGGAAAATGTATTGAAAAATGTAACTTCAGGGAGTATAATTGTATTTCACGACAGTAAAAAAGCATTTCCGAACTTGGAATTTGTATTACCAAGAACGCTACAATTTTTAAAAGAAAAGGGATTTGTTTGTGACCGATTGGATTAAACCTGTTCTTGAACTAAACCAATAATAGTGTTGGCGTCCAATTCACCCGATTGTCGCCAAACCATTTGACCTTCTTTATAAATCATTAACGTTGGAAGTCCTTTAATACGCAACGCATCGGCCAACTCTTGATTTTTATCCACATCAATTTTTATCACTTTTGCCTTGTCACCAAGAGCAGCAGCAACATCTCTAATTACAGGATGCATTGACACTGATGATTCGTTCCACTCGGTATAGAAGTCGATTAAAACCGGAACTTGAGCGTTGATAAGTTCACCAAATTTTGACATAAAACCAAACTTTTTAAATCTTTCTTTTTAATCAGAAAGAAATTTGCAATACAAATATACTATTTTTAACCAATTACACTATTTTTTGGCCTTTTTTTAGTTCAATAACGGTAATTTCAGGCATTATACCAACGCGTCCTGGATAAGCATGAAACCCAAAACCTCTATTTACGTATATGTATCTACCAAGGTTTTCATACAAACCTGCCCATTGTTTATAAACATATTCTACTGGGCTCCATTTAAAAAAACCTGGAATTTCGATTCCGAATTGAAATCCATGAGTGTGTCCCGAAAGCGTTAAATGAAAATGCTTTGGGTGTTCTTTCACCTCTGCATCCCAATGACTTGGATCGTGACTCATTAAAATTTTAAAGTCTTCCTTATTTAAGTTCTCTGAAGCTTTATTTAAATCGCCTACCTTTTTAAATTTTATACCCCAATTTTCAACACCCACAACGGCAATTTCATCTGTTCCTTTTTTGATTTTAACGTTTTCATTCAACAACAACTTAAAATCAATTTGACGGTGTAAATCTTTAATATCTTCAAAATTTTTATCTTTTGCTTCGGCAGATTTCCAATCGACATACTCACCATAATCATGATTGCCTAGTATCGAATATTTACCGAATTTGTGGTTTTGAATTTTGCTAAAAGTATCAATCCATGGATGCATCTCTACAGCATGAGTATTAACTATATCTCCTGTAAACAGCAACAAATCAGAGTTTTGCTCATTAATTAAATCAACGGCATAACTGATTTTTTCAGGATTATCAAAACTACCGCTGTGAATGTCTGATATTTGAGTGATTGTAAATCCATCAAAAGAATCAGGCAAATCCGGGAAAAATAAGGTTTGTCTCAATACTTTGAAATTGTATTTCCCAACGGTCATTCCGTAAATTAAAGACAAAAACGGAATCGCAGCAATTCCTAGTGCTATCCGACTTACAAACTGCCTTCTTTCGGGTAAAAAGGTAGTATTATCATAGTTTTCAAAATAATTCTTAGTTCCTAACATCAGTCGCAAAATATCTTCAAGAAGCATTACAAATGTCAGCAGTAATTTCGGGACTAAAATCAACAACAAAACACCAATTGTCATCATAAATAGTTGGGTTTGACCAACAGTCCTATCAAATTTTGAAAAACCATAAAAGACAAAAGCAACAGCCGCAACTGAAATTAAACCATACAAAAGTATAATCCATCTAACTTTTGTAACTGTTTTTATCGCTTGAAAAGCATAAATTTCTATGATTGCAATAATTACAAAAAAGATAACCCAACGAAATGCCATTTTTTTAAAATTTTAAGCAAATTAACGAAGAAAGTAATGCAATATATCCTAATTAGAAATATTTTAACAATGTTTAAAATCTATCTAAAAAGAAAAGCGATTTTTTGAAACTTTAGCTATTTTTACAGCTCTTAAAATACAAATCATGTCAAATCAAAAACGCCTTTTTCTTCTCGATGCTTACGCCTTAATATTTCGTGGCTATTTCGCTTTTATAAAAAACCCAAGAATTAATTCTAAAGGCATGGATACCTCAGCCATCATGGGATTTATGAATGCCTTGATGGATGTCATTAAACGCGAAAAACCTGATCATTTGGCTGTGGCTTTTGATAAGGGTGGAAGCACCTACCGATATGAAATGTATCAAGAATACAAAGCACACCGTGACGAAACGCCCGAAGCTATTAAAATTGCCGTTCCCTACATTCAAGAATTGCTCAAAGCCATGCACATTCCGATTGTAGAAGTCGCTGGATTTGAAGCTGACGATTTGATTGGAACACTTGCCAAACAAGCCGAAAAAGAAGATTTCAAAGTGTTCATGGTCACGCCTGATAAAGATTTTGCGCAACTCGTTTCCGAAAATATTTTCATGTACAAACCCGCTCGAATGGGTAACGATATTGAAATTTGGGGCATTCCCGAAGTCTTAGCCAAATTTGAAATTGAACGTCCCGAACAAGTGATCGATTTTCTCGGAATGATGGGTGACGCCGCTGATAATATTCCGGGTTTACCTGGCGTTGGTGAAGTAACCGCCAAGAAGTTGTTGAAAGAATTTGGTTCGATGGAAAATCTTTTGGCCAACACCGACAAGCTCAAAGGCGCGATGAAAGATAAAATTGAAGCTAATGCCGATAAAGGAATCTTGTCTAAAAAACTCGCGCGCATCTTATTAGACTGTCCGGTAACTTTTCATGCTACCGATTATGAACTTTCAAAACCTGATGTTGAAAAAACAGATGCGCTTTTCAATGAATTGGAATTCCGTCAAATGAAAGCACAGTTTGACAAATATTTCGGCACTGGAAAAGAATACGACGAAATTGACACCAATGGAAACGCTGTCGCAAGCGAAACCCAACAAACCACTAAAAAAGCGCCAACTAAAAAATCGAACGAAGATCAATTTGATTTGTTCGGATTTTCGGATGATGATGCTTCCGAACCCAAAGCGCAATCGTTTTACGCTACTTTAGAAAATACCAATCACAATTATTCGATTGTGCAAGGCGAATTGGGAACCAAATTATTTTTGCAAAATTTGATGCACCAAACTTCGGTGTGTTTTGATACCGAAACTACCGGAATTGACGCTTTGAATGCCGAATTGGTTGGAATCTCATTTTCATGGCAAAAAGGAGACGCTTATTACGTTCCGTTTCCGGAAAATAGAGAAGAAGCCCAACTTTTGGTCGATAAATTCAAACCATTTTTCGAAAGTGAAGCCATCGAAAAAATTGGTCAAAACATCAAATACGATTTAAAAATACTATCAAATTATGGCGTAACCATCAAAGGAAAATTGTTTGATACAATGATTGCGCATTATTTGATTAATCCTGATATGCGTCACAATATGGATGTATTGTCAGAAACCTATTTAAAATATTCACCCAGATCGATTGAAGATTTAATTGGGAAAAAAGGCAAAAATCAACTTTCGATGCGCGATGTGGCGATAGAAGATATCAAAGAATACGCCGCCGAAGATGCCGATGTAACCTACCAATTGAAACAAAATTTTAGTCCGATTCTCGACAAAGCCGAAACCAAAAAATTATTCGACGAAATCGAAATTCCGCTTATACCTGTTTTAGCAGCCATGGAATTGGAAGGCATCAATTTGGATGTGCCATATTTGAAAGAAATGTCGGTTGCAATGGCGAAAGAAAGTGCCGAATTGGAACAAAAAATCTACGAAACTGCCGGTGAGGAATTCAATTTGGCTTCTCCCAAACAATTGGGCGACGTTTTGTTTGATAAAATGAAAATCGGTGGCGCCAAACAAAAGAAAACCAAAACCGGTCAATACGCCACTGGAGAAGAAGTGTTGAGTTATTTAGCCAACGAACATCAAATTGTAAAAGACATATTAGAATGGCGTCAAATGGTGAAATTGCAAAGTACCTATATTGATGCCTTACCAAACCAAGTCGATGCTAAAACTGGGCGCGTTCATACCGATTACATGCAAACGGTTGCCGCTACTGGGCGATTGAGTTCGAACAATCCGAATTTACAAAACATTCCAATCCGTACTGAACGCGGACGATTGATTCGAAAAGCATTTATTGCGCGTGACGAAAACTACACCTTAGTTTCTGCCGATTACTCCCAAATAGAACTCCGAATTATCGCAGCATTATCGGGTGAAGAAAACATGATCAAAGCCTTTCAAAACAACGAAGACATTCACAGAAGTACAGCTGCAAAAGTATTCAATGTTCCTTTAGAAGAAGTTACAAAGGAACAAAGAAGCAATGCCAAAACTGTAAATTTCGGAATTATTTATGGCGTTTCTGCTTTCGGACTTTCGAATCAAACGTCGTTGTCACGAAAAGAAAGCGCCGAATTGATTGAAGCCTATTATGCTACGTATCCGAAACTAAAATCGTACATGTCAAACCAAGTCGATTTTGCTAGAGAAAATGGTTACGTACAAACCGTTTTGGGCCGACGTCGTTATTTAAAAGACATCAACTCGGCGAACATGATGGTTAAAAGTGGCGCTGAACGAAATGCTGTGAATGCGCCTATTCAAGGAAGTGCCGCTGATATCATTAAAATTGCGATGATCAACATCCACAATAAGTTAAATGAAAAGAATCCCGACGGCTCGGGATGGAAATCGAAGATGTTATTGCAAGTCCATGACGAATTGGTATTCGACGTTCACAACTCCGAATTAGAGAAAATCCAACCCATGATCAAACAGGAAATGGAAAATGCCTTTAAAATGGATGTTCCGTTGGATGTTGAAATTGGCGTTGGGAAAAATTGGTTGGAAGCGCATTAATCGTCCTATTTCTTTTCTAGCAACTTTAATAACATTTCGTTTTGCTTTCTCAGTTCTTCTACAGTAACTTTTAAAGATTCTATTTGTTCTTGTTGCTCTTGAATTGCTTTTATTATTACTGGTGTTATTTCAGCGTATCGTACACCTAAATTTTCATTTTGTTTTCTTTCAAAATTTCCTTCCTCATCTTTTGGATACCAAGAGTGTGTTTCTACTACTTCAGGTAAAATTTCTTGCAATTGTTGAGCCGAAAAACCCAATTTAGTTTCTTGAAGTGATTCAGGAATTGCTGTTTTTCCGATACTATTGTTTTTCCATTTGTATGAAATAGGATTCAATTTCATCACTTCCTTCAAACCATATTTTAATTCAATAACGTCTTTTTTTAATTTCATATCCGAAGTCTGAATCGTTCCGTTTGTAGCCCAAACAGCAGTCCATCTTTTTGAAGAACCCCCCAAACGGGTATCATTATCAACTAACGGATTAAAACTAGATGCTTCCAATAATAGTTCGTCTAAACCATCTACCATATATTCAATTGAACCAGTTGCCATAGCTGAGCCACCAGCTGAGCCTTTGTAAAAACCTAGAGCAAAATCTCGTGTATACGTATCGCCACCAGAGTCTATAAAAGTCAAGCCATCATCTCCATCAACAATAGTTGAACCTCCACCAAAACTAATGTAATTATCATCAAAATTAGTTTCCATCATAACTCTATTGGTACCATTAAATTTGATTTCCCCAGGAAAAGCTGCTGAAGTACTGCTATTAAAATTTAAATCATAACTATCCAAATTCAAGGTAGTATCTTGTGTTAAAGTTCCACCTAAACGAACCGTTCCAGAAGTATTTGTTAATCCATTAGTAAAGGTATATGTTCCACTTCCACTAGGCAATGTAACTGAATTTCCGTTCGAAATTGATAATGTATTTCCAGCTATACTTAACGTTTGGCTATCGGTTCCTGAACCCCCTGATACTGTTTGCCAGTATCCATTACCGTTAGCGTCAGAAGTAAGCACTTTTCCAGCGGCTTGAGTTCCATCTTCTAATCTAAAAGTAAAGTTCCCACCTGTTGGGGCACTTGTTTCTGTTACTAAAACATTATCTATAGACGCACCATAATCAAAATCGCCTAAGTATTCAAATCGTAAAGAATAACTATTTCCTGCAACAACAGTGGCAGATCCAGAATAATTAGTATTTGCATCAGCTGTAAGCAAACCAACTAAATTAGCACCAACCTGCGTACTTGTCGTATTATTATATAAATAAGCTCTAAATGAGTCTCCTGTAGCGCCAAAATTATTATAACGATAGCTAAATGAGATAGAAACCGTCGTTGCTGTTGGTGCTGATGTAAAATCAATACGTGCTGTGGCATTTTGCAAACAACCTGTTTCATCAGAATATATATACAACCATCCTCCTGAGCAAGAAGTACAATTAGCATTCACGTTTCCTGTTAATGTTCGTTCCCAACCATTGGTAGCTGGTGTTGCACAACCACTCATTGCGTTACTAGAATGAACCACAGTGTAGGCTGAGTTAAAATTTTGATTTAACAAATTAACCGTTCCTCCTCCTGATGGCAAAGTAGTTGATCCAAATACATGAAATGTGGCTGTTGGTGTTGTTGTATTAACACCAACTTGAGAATATAAACCATAAGAACATAAAAATAAAACAAGTAATAAGGGTGCCTTTTTCATAAAAATAAAATTTAAACTATAAATTTATATAGATATGTTTTTTTTACCATCAAAATTTAGCAATAAGAATGTGTTGATTTCAATAATCGCTACAAAAAAGCCATTTCATTGCTTAAAATACTTGATGTATGCTTTTTTTTATATTTTTATAAAAAAAACCTGGCATGAAAATTATCTTGTTAATGCTCCCAATTCTAATAACTCTATTCTTAAGTATTAGGTTTTTCTTTATAAAAAAAAACAGCACAATTTCTATCAAGATATTGGGTGTTTTCTTTTTGTTTTTTTGTTTTGCTTTAATAGCTATACTGTTTCAATATTTACAAAAGTTTTACCCATTCATTCAGAGTTATTTTTATTTAATAGAAATCAGTTTTTATTTTATAATGCTGTCATTACCTGTAATAGTATACTTTTATATTTCATCTTTAACCGATTCCATAAAAAAATACAAAGACAGTAATGCTGTTTTGCCACACTTTTTTATTCCGCTACAATCCTTACTTTTTAATATATATCCTTTTTTAAATAACGATATTTCTGACGATGCATCTTTAAAAAAACATATAGATTATACTAATTATTTTAGTTTAAAAGTTTTATTTGTTGCTCTTAATATATACTACTTGACGCGTATAATATTTATGTATAAAAAACACCGTGCACAGATTAAAAATATTCTTTCCTATGAAATTGGAGTGAGTTTAAATTGGATTTTATTTTTTTTATTGGGATACCTATCCTTCATAATTTGCTTTTTTATTCTCAATCCAGACTCCTCTCCGTATGTTGTTTATTTACCTTTTATTTTATTATTGATTTACATCGTTTCTCAGAGGAATGCACAAATTACTGTTGAGCTAGAAAGTGATTCTTCCGTAAATATCAGTACTGAAATTGAAGTCAAAAATCAACAAAGTAAGCAAATAAGCATTATTTCTGATGAAAAAAGAGAAATTCTAAAAAATCAAATGATTTATTACATTGAAAGTGAAAAAAAATATTTACAAAAAGACTTGACTATTTATGATATTGCCAAAGCACTTAACACCAACATTAGTTACATTTCTAACATCTTAAATACTATGCTTGAATGTAATTTTGTAACATTTATAAACTCGTACAGAATTGAGGAAGCCAAAATAATTTTACTATCAAATAAGCATTCAAACTATACCATTGAAGCAATAAGTGAAATCGTTGGATTCAATTCGAAATCAGCATTTAACAATGCATTTAAGAATAGAGTTGGCGTGACACCTTCAGACTACATAAAGCAAAATAAATAATAATTTATTCTTCTTTTTTAATAAAAAAATAATTAAAACATAGAAATTAAAAAATCAGATATTTCGCTAGTCGTTAAATGAATAAATTGGTTTGAAACACAATAAAATCATCTTTTACTAAACTAAAAAAAGCTAGAAGTAATTTCTAGCTTTTTGTATTTGTAAAAATTAAATAATTATTCAATGACTAATGTTTTAGTAGCATTTCCATATTCTGTTCTAATTACAGCAAGATAAGATCCTGAAGTTAAATCTGAAGTATTAACTTGATTTTCAGATGTAGAAATCGTTTGGTTTTTTACAACTCGTCCTAAATTGTCATATATTTTTAAAACTCCTGAATCTATATTGGATGGTAATTCAATATTTGTTAATCCTTTTGATGGATTTGGATAGATTTTAAAAGCCTCAACATTAAACTCATCATTTCCTAATGTAAAATTAGCCGTAATGGTGCCACAACTATCACCACCATGATAATTAATAGTAAAATCGGCAACTTTTCTTGCATACACAAGATTTAAAGAACTTGCGGAAGCATTGAATACATAATCATTACTATCTCCAGTATCTCTTGCTCTTGTTCCCACAACAGTTCGAACTCCTGAATCAACCGTGTTTGATGTTACTGTCCAATTTTGAACCGCGTCCACCACTGGAGTTGCAGCAAATCCGTTAAAAGTTCTATCCGAAAGATTTGTTCCATCAAAAATAACAACATCTCCCGAATTTGCCATTGAAGTATTGTTAAAACCTACAGACATATAACCCGTTGATGGTCCGGTCATTGTCATCGTGACTAAAGTAGAAGTCACATCAATTTTAACTGAAAAGTTTAAATTAGTCGCACTATTTGAAAATAGAGGAAGCGTTCCTGTTGAGTACGTTTGAGCAAAGGAGACCGAGACAAAAAGTAAAGCAAATAAATTTAAAGTAGTTTTTTTCATAGTTTTTTATTTTTAAGTAGTTCAATTAATTTATCATCGTCGGCAAGAATAGCATAATCTATAGCCGAATTTCCTCTGTTATCTTTTTTATTATAATCGGCTCCCAACTTTATGAGCAAACTTATAATTTCATAATTTTTAAACTGAACAGCATACAATAATGCAGTCGTTCCATTTGGGTCTGAGGCATTCACATCCACTTTATTAGCAATCAACAATTGTGCAATTTCATTATTCCCTTTTACAACAGCCGCCATTAAAGGAGTTCCCATTTTGGTATTACCATTGATATCGCATCCAGAAGTGATAAGTAATTTTGCAACTCCGTTATTACCTCTATAGGTGGCCAACACTAATGGCGAAAATCCATTCTCATTAACGATATTAAACGCCTTTGGGTTTGTTTTTAAAATTTCCTTTACTTGTTCGACCGTTCCTTTTCGAGCGATATCAAAAACATCGGGTTTCTCCTGACCAAAAGTCGAATGAGTGAAAATCAAAAAAAACAATACCAATACTTTTTTCATATACTATTTATTGAGAGCAAATGTATTTTAAATTTCTAAGAACCCAAAACAAATTAAGGTTGACAAATGGTAAACATTCCCTACCATATATGTCAACTATAGCTTTTTGGTTGACTCTCTTTTTCGCAACTCGGTTTTTACCATAGCGGTTTTGTAGGGTTGCGCTTCGCCTTTATTTTCCAATCGTTCAATTAATAAGGAAGCAGCTACTTCGCCCACTTCGGGTCCGTGTTGACTGATAGTTGACAACGTCGGAGTCAAACGCCTTGACCACACGCCATCGGCAAAACCAATCATAGATAATTCTTCCGGAATTTTATATCCATTTTGTATTGCTAATTTCAACGCAGTAATCGAAGCATGTTCGTTCAACGCAAAAATACCGTCTATTTTATTTTTTTTGAAAAGCTTTGTTATCTTGGTGTTGAAATCGGCTTCATTATCAGTCACTAAAACCAATTCGGCTTCGACTTCCATTTTTTTCGAAGCAAAAGCTTCATAAAATCCTTTAGCTCTCAATTTTCCAACACTTAAATTATCAATAGATGATAACAACGCAATGCGTCGGCAACCTGATCGAATCAAATGTTCTGTGGCGTTTATCGCTGCGTCTTCGTCATCTACTATTACTTTATCGCAAGTTACTTCGTCTGCAATGCGGTCAAACATGACAATTGGCGTGCCTTCATTGATAATCGATTTGAAATGCCCAAACTGCTGCAATTTTTGTGCTTCTTCTGAAATCGACAAAATAAATCCATCTATAGAACCATTGCTTAACATTTCAAGTGCGTTAATTTCTTTCTCTAACGATTCATTCGAAATACAAGTTATTACTTTATATCCGTTTTGGTCAGCAACCTTTTCGATTCCACTAAAGACTTTGGCAAAAAAAGAGTTCAAAATATTCGGAATAATAACACCTATGGTTTTGGTTGATCTGTTTTTTAAATTCAAACCAATCACGTTGGGCTTGTAATTTTTAAGCTTGGCATATTCTTGGACACGTTGTTTGGTTTGGTCGCTAATTTCCGGACTGTCATTCAACGCTTTAGAAACCGTAGATACAGAAACTCCTAATTCTTTCGCAATTTGTTTTAAGGTGGCTTTCGATTTCATTTAAATGTATATAAGTTGTAAAAATAGCGAAAAAATAGTTTAAAAAAAGCTTGTTTTTTATTCTGAAGCTATTGGTTCGGGCTTATTTGTTAGCTTGTTACTGCTTTTGCCTCTGTTCCCAAGCTCGTTATAGATACGAACTTGGGAGATACCGACGCAAATGCAAAGCATTCACCGAACACTTTTTGCTAAAAAATAAAATTATGTGAGGTAATCAGGTCTAAAAAAACCTACCATTTTTCTTCCTTTTACGCATTAAACATCAATGATTTAAATAAAAACAAATCGCCTAAATAAAAATTTAAAAATGGTATTTGCTTTTATAATAATTAATTGTACTTTTGCAACCCCTTTATTTGGGATGGAATGTTTAATTAAAAAAATATTATGGACGCATTAAGCTACAAGACACAATCTGCAAGCAAAGCCACTGTTACAAAAGAGTGGATCATTGTAGATGCCGACGGTCATAACTTAGGTCGTTTTGCTTCAAAGGTTGCTATGATCCTTAGAGGTAAATACAAGCCAAGTTATACACCTCACGTCGACTGTGGAGATAACGTAATTGTTATCAACGCAGAGAAAATCAACCTTACAGGTAACAAACTTGACGAAAAAACATACATTCGTCACACAGGTTACCCAGGAGGTCAAAGAACGTTGACTGCAAAAGTATTGCAATCAAAAAACCCTGCTTCACTTGTTGAAAAAGCAGTAAAAGGAATGTTACCTAAAAACAAATTAGGAGCAGAACTTTTCAGAAATTTAAATGTTGTTGTAGGAACTGAGCACAAATATGGTGCACAAAAACCTAAAACAGTTAACCTAAACGATCTTAAGTAATGGCTACAATTCACAAAATCGGTAGAAGAAAATGTGCAGTAGCACGTGTGTATGTTTCAGAGGGAACAGGACAAATTACGGTAAACAAAAAAGCGTTTACAACGTACTTCCCAACAGCTACTTTACAATATAAAGTGTTACAACCAATGTCTATGACAGAAAATGTAAGCAACTTTGACGTTAAAGTAAATGTATACGGTGGTGGTTCAACTGGTCAAGCGGAAGCTGTAAGAATGGCATTAGCACGCGTAATGTGTGAAGTAGATGCTGAAAACAGAGCTATCCTTAAACCAGAAGGTTTATTAACAAGAGATCCAAGAATGGTGGAACGTAAAAAATTCGGTCAGAAGAAAGCTCGTAAGAGATTCCAATTCTCTAAACGTTAATACTACCTGTCTTGTCTTTATTGGACAAGACCAAATTTATTTAAAATATTTAAAAACAATGTTGTTGTTGTCCCGATGCGTCGGGAAATTAGTTTAGCATCTAAATGATGCCTAAAGCCTAAAGCCTAAAGCTTAAAGCCATAAGGAACATTGCTAATTCAACAGAACGTAAACTAAGAAAAAAATGTCAAACAAAGTTGAAGTAAAAGACTTACTGGAAGCAGGCGTTCACTTCGGACACATGACCAGAAAATGGGATCCAAACATGGCCCCTTATATTTATATGGAACGTAATGGTATTCACATTATCAATCTATATAAAACCGCAGCTAAAATTGAAGAAGCTAATGAAGCTTTGAAAAAGATCGCTGCATCAGGTAGAAAAATACTTTTCGTAGCTACCAAAAAACAAGCAAAAGATATCGTAGCTGAAAAAGCTGCTGCTGCCAACATGCCATACATCACTGAAAGATGGCCTGGTGGAATGTTGACTAATTTCGTAACTATCCGTAAAGCTGTTAAAAAAATGGCTACTATCGATAGAATGAAAAAAGACGGAACATTCATGACGTTGTCTAAAAAAGAGCGTTTACAAGTAGATCGTTTACGTGCAAAATTAGAGAAGAACTTAGGTTCTATCGCAGACATGTCTAGGCTTCCTGCTGCCTTATTCGTAGTAGATATCAAAGCAGAACACATAGCAATAAAAGAAGCTCAAAAATTAAACATTCCAGTTTTTGCAATGGTGGATACCAATTCTGACCCACGTGAGGTAGATTATGTAATTCCATCAAACGATGATGCTTCTAAATCAATTGATAAAATTTTATCTTTAGTAACTGCTGCAGTTATTGACGGATTGGCTAACAGAACTTCTGATAAAGAAGGGGATGATGCCCAAGATGTTGAAGCTACAGAAGAAGTAGTTACTGAAGTTGCTGTTGAAGCGGCTCCAGAAGTTGTTGCTGTTGAAGCTGTAGTAGAAGAAGCTCCTGAAGCTCCTGCTACTGAAGGCTCGAGCGTAAGCGAACAGGCAGAGCAAACTACAACAGAAGAATAAATAAAATTAATAAGATTGAAAGATTCAAAAATTTAAAGATTACTTCACAATAAAAGTAGTCTTTAATTGAATGAATTTTTCAATCTTTGCTTTTTTTATTTCATAAATTATAACATCTTTTAATCTTTAAATTATAAAAAACAATGGCAACAATTACTGCTGCAGACGTAAATAAATTAAGAACAATCACAGGCGCAGGTATGATGGACTGCAAAAAAGCATTGGTGGAAGCTGATGGCGATTTTGATTTAGCTATCGAAAACCTACGTAAAAAAGGACAAAAAGTAGCAGCAAACAGATCAGACAGAGAATCTACTGAAGGTGCTGCTCTTGCTGTTGTTAACGCTGATAAAACTGCCGGTGTGGCAATCACAGTAAATTGTGAAACAGATTTCGTTGGAAAAAACGAAGGTTTTGTAAAATTAGCTACTGAATTGGCAAACCAAGCATTGAACTATGCAACTAAAGAAGCATTTCTAGCTTCTGATTTCAATGGTATTACCGTTGCTGATAAATTAATCGAGCAAACAGGTGTTATCGGTGAAAAAATCGAAATCAATTCTTTCGAAAGATTAGAAGGTGCTTTCGTTGGATCGTACATCCACGCTGGAAACAAAATTGCTACTTTAGTATTGCTTTCAGCTAATGTAGCTGGTGGTGATGAAGCAGCTAGAAACGTAGCAATGCAAGCGGCTGCAATGTCTCCAATTGCTTTAAACGAAGACGGAGTGGATGCTGATGTAATTGCTAAAGAAATCGAAATTGCTAAAGATTTACTTCGTCAAGAAGGAAAACCAGAAGCTATGATTGAAAATATCGCTAAAGGTAAATTAGGTCGTTTCTTTAAAGACAATACTTTGGTAAACCAAGATTACATTAAAGATAACTCAATGAGCGTTGCTAACTACGTAAAATCTGTCGATGCAGGTTTGGTTGTTACAGGTTTTAAAAGAGTAGCTTTAGGGTCATAATCGCAGATTTTAGAATTCAGATTTTAGATTCTAAATCATAAAATAACAAAACCCCGTTTCTGATTGAGGCGGGGTTTTTTACACTCCAAGTATAAAAAAAATGTAACTTTGTCTGATAAACTTATTTATGTTTCAATCTAAAAAAGACACAGTTTACGTTATTCTCGCTGGGATATTTATCACCAACGCCATTGTTGCAGAACTCATTGGAGGCAAACTCATTCACATGGGCTCCACCGTTATGAGTATTGGTATTCTGCCTTGGCCAATTGTATTCATCAGCACCGATTTAATCAACGAATATTTTGGTGAAAAAGGGGTAAAAAAACTGTCACTCATCACAGCGGGTTTGATTACCTATACTTTTGTAATTTTATTTTTAGCCATGAAAATTCCTGCTGTACAAGGCGATCGTTTGGTTTCTGACTCTCAATTTAATGGCGTTTTTGGTCAAAGTTTGTGGATAATTGTTGGAAGTATTACTGCCTTTTTAGTCTCGCAACTTATTGATGTTACTATTTTTCACTTTGTAAAAAACCGAACGGGTAATAAAATGATTTGGCTTCGAAGCACCGGATCAACTGTTATTTCGCAACTCTTCGATAGTTTTATTGTTCTGGGAATTGCCTTTTGGATGACTGGAAAAATGACGACCGAAGTCTTTATCGTTTCTGCCTTTACTGGTTATTTTGTAAAATTAATCATCGCGATTTTAATGACGCCTTTTGTTTATTTGGGACATTATCTAATTAAGAACTATTTAGCGAAAGATGGAAAATAGAAACCGTTGCGCTTGGTGCGAAAAAGATGATTTGTACCGCGATTATCACGATAACGAATGGGGAAAACCTATTCCTGACGACCAATTATTATTCGAATTTTTAGTGTTATAGCCCTTTCAAGCGAGTTTGAGTTGGTACACGGTTTTGAAAAAAAGATAGAATTTCAAAACGACTTTAGATCAATTCAATTACAAAAAATCGCCTCCTATAGTGAAGATAAAATACAAGCTTTATTAGATGTTGGAATTATCCGAAACCAACTCAAAATTAGAGAAACCGTTGCCAATGCAATTGCTTATATAGAAGTGCAAAAAGAATTCGGAAGTTTCTCGAACTACATAAGGAAATTCATTGATGGAAAACCCATTGAAAACAACCGAAAATCACTTTCAGAAGTACCATTCACAACACCACTTTCAGACACCATTAGCAAAAATTTGAAAAAACGCGGGTTTAAATTTGTCGGATTAACAGTAGTTTATGCACACATACAAGCCACAGGCAGGGTAAACGATCATGTGTTGGATTGTTGGCCACAGGTTAGTGTTTCAGTGTTCAGTTGAAAACTTCCTTACGAGATAATAGAATACAGAAATAAGACAACTTTCATTTAAAAAGTTATTAATGTGCGTACCTTTATTCTAAAATCAATAGCATGTTTCGTCACAAAGGCAATCGAAGAACGTTTTCACACAATTTGCGATTGGCGTGTTTTTTATCTTTTATTGCCGGAATCGTAAACATAACTGGCGTTTTAGCCGTAGCGACATTAACAACCAACGTGACAGGTCATTTTGCTTTTTTTGCAGAAGAAATTGCGTTAAAAAACTACAGCAAAGCCTTTACCATTGTAAGTTATATCGCCTTTTTCCTTTTTGGTGCTTTTGTCTCGAATTTAATGGTTGAAATAGCGCTTCTAAAAAAACCGCGAATGGCGCACGCGTTTCCGATGCTTTTAGAAATTCTGCTTTTAGTTTTTGTTGGATTATCGTATCGTTTGCATCCCAATTACATCGCTTATTTCTTGCTATTTGCGATGGGATTACAAAATGCATTGGTGACAAAAATTTCTCAATCTACCATACGAACAACACATTTAACGGGTTTGTTTACCGATTTGGGGATTGAGTTATCGCAACTCTTCTTTTACAAGAAACCAGCCGAATTAAAACGGTTAACGCGCAACATTTTATTGCGGTTGTCCATTATCTTTTTTTTCTTTTTAGGAGGTGTTTTGGGCGGATTATTTTATGAAATATACGAGCTAAAAATACTGCTATTTGCCGCCTTTGTCTTGGCAATGGCACTCGCCTTTGACAACGCAGTGTTATATTTTCAGTTAACCAAAAGAAAAATAAAATCGAACCTCCACGAAAACTAAGCTATTATTTTGATTGCAACACCATCATAAACGTTTCTCTCGAAATTTCAAATGCTCCTAACTTTTCTAAATGATCGTTGTGCACTTGGCAATCCAACAATTTGTAGTTGTTTTCTTTAAGATATTCGATGAGTTTTACAAAGGCTACTTTACTTGCATTGGGCACTTTAGAGAACATGCTTTCGCCACAAAAAACGTGTCCCAAATCAACGCCATACAAGCCACCAACCAACTCGTCATTTTGCCAAACTTCAACCGACATCGCTTTTCCGCTTTGGTGCAATAACGTATAGGATTCGATAATATCATTGGTAATCCATGTGCCTTCCTGTCCTTTTCGAATGGATTGTTGGCAATTTAAAATGACTTCACTAAAATGGGTGTTGAAGGTAATTTGAAAGGTATTTCTGTTGATAATATTCCGCAGACTTTTAGAAACTTTGTTTTCTTTCGGATTAACAACCATACGCTCCGAAGGTGCCCACCAAAAAATAGGTTCGTCTTCATTAAACCAAGGGAAGATGCCGTTTTGATATGCCAAAAGCAATCTCGCTGGAGACAAATCGCCGCCCACCGCTAAAATACCTTCATAAGAAGCTTCGGAAACGGGTGGGAAATAAAGTTCTTTAGTTAGGAAATACATGGTCTTAGAAAATAGTGAATAGACTGAGCCTTAGTCGAACAGAACGCAATAATATAGACAAAATAAAGAGTCATCCTAAATAGTAAACAATGTTATACTTTTAGAATGACTGTCTTTTCTCTATTCTCTCTATTCTTTACTCTTCTTAAAAAGGTAAATCGTCGTGCTCTTCTTCTTTAAAATCAGTGGCTGGCGCAAACGCTTCTGTTGCAGGAACTGGAGGCATTTGTTGTTCTGCTGGCGCTTCTGATTGTATTTTTTCAATTCTCCAACCTTTAATAGAGTTGAAATACTTCGTTTCTCCTTGAGGATTCACCCATTCTCTTCCTCCTAAATTGATGGATACTTTTACATTTTCACCCACCGAAACGCTATTTAATAAATCGCTTTTGTCTTGAACAAATTCGATCATGATGCTTTGCGGATATTGCTCATCTGTGGTAACAACCAATTCTCTTTTTTTGAATGTTGGACTTACTTGTTGCTCTGCTCCAACTACTTTTACTCTTCCTGAAACTTCCATACTATAAATTTTTATTGTTTTGCCAAAAGCACTTTCCAAGCGGTTAGCACTTCATTTTTATCTAAATATTCTTTAGCTAATTGGTGTTTTTTGACTTCATCATCAGCACTCAAAACCCCTTTCACCTCAAAATTTTGTTTTACAAATATAGTAATTTCTTCTTCGGTTGGCAAGGCTTCTACATTTCCTAATTTACCCAAATCGTTGCCATTAAAAACGGGACTTTCTTTGATGAAATTCGGAATAACATCAACGCCAATTCCGAGTGTTACCAAAGGTTTCTCAACTTCAAAAAGCCCTTCTTTCGCTCTTGAATACCAATTGCCTCCCAAACGCGCTACCAAATCGATTTTTACTGGATCAATTACGCCGTTGTCATCCAAAACTGCTTCGTTGATGTGCATTTTTAACACCTCGCAAACAATCATATTTCCAGCGCCACCTTCCTTTCCCAAGGCAATAATTTCAATGACTTTGCATTCAAATTGCACGGGACTTTCCGCCACGCGATACGGTTTTACTATTTCTGACGGAATAGGTGTTAAACCCGACTTTAAAAATTCATTCACGCCTTCAGGATATTCAGTACTTGACAACGACATTTGTTGTACAATTTCAAAATTCACCACATTAATCACCACTTGACCTGTAGCTTCACAATTGAGCAACGTGTGTTTGACCGAGTTGTCTCGAACGCGTCGTGCTGGTGAAAACACCAAAATTGGTGGATTGGCACTAAAAATATTAAAGAAACTGAAGGGTGACAAATTGGATTTCCCTTTTTTATCTAAAGTGCTTGCAAATGCAATAGGTCGCGGACCGATGGCGCTTTGTAAGTAGCTTTGTAATTTGGCTGTAGAAACTTCTTTTGGATCAATAGTTAGCATAAAATCGAATTTAGACAAAGATAGAAATTATGAGACTAAAAGAATAAAGAGAAAAGAGAAAAGAAAAAAAAGTTGCAGATCGAAAATTTCTTTCTTCTTGCTTCTTGTTTCTTGACTTTTCATTACTTTTAAACAAAAATTACTACATGCAATTTTCGGAGAGAAGAAACACCACGCGTTGGATTATCATATTGGCTTCTTTTATCATCATTTCACTCATTTTGTGGAATACGTATACCTTTTTTCAAATTTTTAAAAATGAAGAGCGTGTAAAAATGGAACTTTGGGCTGCTGCTCAAAAATCATTTCTCAAGGCTGATTTGGAAAACGACAACATCGAATTGAATTTAGAAATTCTTAAAAGTAATAAAACAATTCCGATGATTTTGACCGAAAATAATGCCATTATGACGCAGGCAAATATTGAAGAAGAAATTGAAAAAGACTCTTTAAAATTAGCTGCATTTTTAATTAAATTAAAAAAAGAAAACGAACCTATTAAAATAGAATATGACGAAGGAAAATTTCAATACTTATATTACGGAAACTCATCGTTAATCAATAAATTAAAATATTATCCAGTTGCTTTGCTGCTCATTATTTTTCTATTTGCCGCGTTAGTTTATAATTATTACCGAAGCAATAAAATTGGAATCCAAAACAAACTTTGGGCCGGAATGGCAAAAGAAACAGCACATCAAATTGGCACGCCTTTGTCGTCATTGATTGGTTGGCTCGAAATTATGCGAGCGGATAATGTGGATGAAATGATGATTATTGAAATTGAAAAAGACATTCAACGTTTACAAACGATAACCGACCGTTTTTCTAAAATTGGTTCTGAACCGATCTTGGAATCGAAAAATATTATTGATGAAACGCGAGAATCATTTGATTACTTAAAGTCGCGCTTTTCGAACCAAGTGGAGTTTAGTTTTACCGCACCGAAATCGCCCATTATTATATCCTTAAATCCGGCCTTGTACAGTTGGACTATCGAAAACTTAATGAAAAATGCAATCGATGCGATGAAAGGTCGTGGAAAACTTAAGATAGTCATCGAAAACGACGGACAGTTTGCAAAAATAAACGTTTGTGATTCGGGAAAAGGAATTCCGAAAAATCAATTTAAAAGTATTTTTGAACCTGGATTTACCACCAAGAAACGCGGTTGGGGCTTGGGTCTATCGCTTACTAAAAGAATTGTAGAAGAATACCACAAGGGTAAAATCAGGGTGTTAAAATCGGAAATTGATGTAGGAACAACGATGCAAATGAGTTTTAGAAAAGTGAACTAACTACTTTTTTTGAAGAACATCTTTTCTCGTTCTGATTTGTCTTTTGATAGGTATTCGTTGACAAAAGCTATCTCTGCCTCCATCTTTTTTTTCGAAGTTGCGATGACATTTTTTAGCAGGTTAAAATTAGATTGGTTTTCATCTTGAACATCTTTTAATTCATTACTATCCTTTTGACATTGCAGTACTAAATCATAAGGGATTTGAATTTTTTCTTTTATACTCTCATCTGAAATCAAAGGCAAAAATCGTCTTCGTTTGAATTGCAAAAATTCAGTAAAAAGTGTGTTTGCTTGCTTGAATTTTTCATTGGTTTTTATCGTTTTATCATAAAATTCTTTTTGATTTTTATACCTTATGTTGTTCTTTTCATATTCGCTTCTTTTCTTTTCATAGTTCCATCGCTTAATAATTAATTCATTTTTCAATCCATTTTTTTCAATTCTACCAGCAGCTGCCATGGCTTTATCAGATTCTGATAAACTTAAATGGGAGTTAATTTCTTTACTAAAATCTAATGAGACCTTTTTAGTTGCCGATTCCATTTTGCCGTCATAAAATTCCTGATTGTTTATAGGATAGGAAGAAAGTTGCCATAAATAATCAAACGGCATGTGCGAAACAATTAGCGTTTTAGGATCTGCTTTATAAAATTTATTATCCAATCGTTTAACGTATTTTCGTTTACTAACGTAACCTGCTGCCCATGTAGGGTCAAACAAATACCAATTCCCGTTAAGTTTAGAAGCGCACCACATATGACCATTCAATGAAATTTCACCGTAACTTTTAGTGTAGCCTTCGATCGAAACAGTCTCTATTCCTAATTTACTAGTAATGTCTTTATAAACATAGGCGTAATTCATACAAACTCCTTTTCGTGACTGAAGTGTATTGATAATTCTTTGTTCGGTTGTTAACACTCTTTTACTGCCAATAGCTACTACGTCATAACTGATATTGGAAGCTGTCCAATAAAAAGCGGCGCGGATTTTATCTTCGTTTGTGGCAAAATTTTTGGAAATATAAGCAGCAATTGATTCGGTTGAAGTGGCCATGGATTCAGGAATCGCATCCATTTTTTTATCAATAGCTTCATACTGGGGGGTATCTTGGGCAAAACCAAAACCAGAAAGAAATAAGACAATAAACTGAAGATAATATTTCATTTATAAATTAGGTTTGAAATTTCTATACGCTAAACTACTTGAAATAATTATGCCAGTTTATTATCTTTAAGATAAATTTATAGGTTTTTTTGTATGGCAAGAGCCAACGTTTCAAACTCCTCCTTAGTTAAAGATACTTTATTTTGAAAACGCATTTCATTCATTTCGTTTAATGGAATAAGATGAAGATGCGCATGTGGAACTTCCAATCCAATGACAGCCATTCCAATTCGTTTGCAATGAATTGTTTTTTCGAGTGCTCTGGCAATTTTTTTCGAAAAAGCCATTAAACCTAAATACAACTCATCATCAATATCAAAAATTTTATTGATTTCTTGCTTTGGGATGCATAAAGTGTGGCCTTCTGCATTGGGATTTACATCTAAAAAAGCCAAATAGTTTTCATCCTCAGCTATTTTATAACAGGGTATTTCGCCGTTTACTATTTTGGTAAAAATACTACTCATGATTAATCACGTGAAATTTCTAAAATTTCGAATTTTAAAGTTCCGTTAGGAACAATAATTTCTGAAACTTCGCCCACCGATTTACCTAGCAATCCTTTTCCAATTGGAGAAGTTACAGAAATTTTTCCTTTTTTTAAATCCGCTTCACTTTCGGCAACCAAAGTGTACTTCATTTCCATTCCGTTGGCTTGATTTTTTATCTTTACATTAGATAAAACCAACACTTTCGAGGTGTCTAAATGACTTTCGTCAATTAATCTTGCGTTAGAATGTACTTCTTCTAATTTGGCAATACGCATTTCAAGCATACCTTGTGCTTCTTTTGCTGCATCATATTCGGCATTTTCAGACAAATCACCTTTGTCTCTAGCCTCTGCAATATCTTGAGATGCCTTCGGGCGCATCACACTTTTTAAGTAATCCAGTTCTTCTCTTAATTTTTTTAATCCTTCTGCTGTGTAATACGATACGTTACTCATAATTTCATTTCTTTTTGCTGCAAGGCTTCACTTTTTATTTAGCCGCAACTATTATTCTACTTCTTTTATATCAAAAAAACGAATGTGTCGTTATTATAAAATAGAAAAAATCCCATCGGAACGGGATTTCTTTTTTCAAAGATATGTTCTTGTTTATAAAATGCTTAATTTTGTTCGATAATGTTTTACAAAGTTAATGAATTTAATTTTGTAGCACACTTATTTTAATAAAAAATGAAATGAAAAAAACACTTATAATTGCTTTTGTCACCCTTTTATCGTTTAGTTGCAATAAGGATGGTGATAACAATCAAAATCCCTACTTGCCAAACTATGCTTTTAGTGTTGACATTAATAAAAATTTACCTTCCTACAACGATTTAAACTTTGTTGCAAATCCGGTTAAAGTAAATATAACTGGAGCCGGAATTAGAGGCTTGATTGTTATGTACACTGGAAGTGGTTATGTTGCTTATGACGGAGCTTGTCCGAATCAAGATTTGTCAAGTTGTTCTACACTAACATTAGAAGATCCAGAAGCAGTTTGCCCTTGTGATAACGTTCGCTATAATTTATTTACGGGTTTAAGCAATACTGGCTTGCCTTATCCTTTAAAACAATACCGTACCGAAGTCAACGGAAACATCATACGCGTGTACAATTAAAAAAAGCCAAGTTAAAATAACTTGGCTTTTTTATTTCTAAAAGTGTAACGAAAGTCCCACTAAAAAGTTAATTCCTGCTTGCGGATAATAATACGGGTATACATCATACATGTATCCATTTGATACGTATTCTTTATTCAAAATATTATTGACCAATCCGTTGAATACAATTGATTTAAAAACCGATTTTGGTTTCACTTCAAAACTTACATTCAAATCATTTACGAAGTAGCTTGGTAATTTAGCGTTGGCTGTTTCAATGTTGTTCATGTATTGTTCTCCCACAAATTTAGATAGCCACGAAAGGGTTATTTTCTTAAAAGGCTGATACACAAAAATGTTTCCTGCGATAAAATTGGGTGAATACGAAATGTTTTTATTCCCAACGTTTTCACCATTTACATTCAAATCGACATTAGTGTTGTCACTCCATGTAAAATTCGGACGAAGAAATACTTTTTTTGAAATCGCAATGGTTGCATCCACTTCCAATCCTAATCGGTAACTTTTATCTGTATTGGAACGTATCGGATTACCCACATCATCTAAATTTCCGGTAAGAATCAATTGATCTTTGTAGGCCATGTAATACACATTGGCATTCCATTGGATTTTTTGAGAACTAAAACGCCAACCCCATTCAAAATCGTTTAACTTCTCTGGTTTGGCATTTCTGCCTTCATAATCGGTACGATTGGGTTCACGATTGGCTCTTGCGTACGAAAAATACAAATTGTTTTTAGCATTTAAAGTATACGTCAATCCCGCTTTCGGATTCAGAAAACTAAAGGTATCGTTAACCAAAGTGGGTTGAACACCATTGGCTTTGTAATTCACACTTCGCAATTGCACATCAGCAAATACACTTAGTTTTTTCAGAATTTGATAATTGATTTTGGCAAAAAAAGCGGCATCCGTTTTTATTCCGTAATCATCATAATAGCGATCGCCCAACTCACTGGTTGAGGCAAATCGAGACCAAATTACTTTACCGAAATGATCGCCGTCGTATTTGTTCCAACTTCCACCTGTGATAAAATCGACTTTCTCACTTTTGTAATTTAAGGAAAACGTAGTGCCATAAAAATCGTTATCCAACCATTTTTGACGAATCAAATCGGTGGATACTTCAGTTCCAACAGGTGTTAATCCGTACTCTAAGAAATCGGCATCCTCTTTGTAATTTTCATAATACCCTTTTCCATTGGTGTAATGATACGCAAGAGTAGAAGTCCATTTTTCTGATATTTTTTCACTCCAATGCAACTGATAATGATCTTGCTGGTAATTGTCGGTTTCATTGTCATAGAAACGTGTATTTCCAAATTCATCTGTATAGATTCCGATTCCGTTAAATGTTCTATCGGTAGCTAATTTATCGGCATCGATTCCGTAATACGCTTGGTAGGTTTTTTCAGTTCCTCCAAACACCAACGCTTTGATTAGGGTGGTTTTTCCAACATACGTTCCTTGCAAAAAATACGATTTCAAATCCGATGATGCCCTGTCTACATAACCGTCCGATTTAATGACAGACAAGCGTCCGGCCAATTCAAAGCCTTGAGCCGAATTCATTCCGGTATTTATCAAACCCGAACTGAATTTCACCATGTGCTTTCTCGAATTAAAACTACCAAACGAATTGGCAATTTCTCCGGTGCTGTTTTTGGAATACGAATCGGTCAACAAGTTCAAACTGGCGCCAAACGCACCTGCGCCATTGGTTGATGTTCCTACGCCGCGTTGCAATTGCAAACTTTCTACCGATGAAGCAAAATCGGGCATGTTCACCCAAAAGGTTCCCGAACTTTCCGCGTCGTTGTATGGAATTCCGTTTATGGTCACGTTTACTCGAGTAGCATCGCTTCCGCGGACGCGAATTCCGGTATACCCAAAGCCGTTTCCAGCATCGGAAGTCGTCACTACCGAAGGCATGTAATTCATCAAAATCGGAATGTCTTGCCCTAAATTCCGTGACGCAATATCTTTTTTAGAAAGATTGCTAAAGGTAACGGGTGTTTTTTTGCTGACACGAACGGCGGAGACTAAAACTTCGTCGAGTTGGTTGACCTTTAAACTGTCGTTTACCTGAGAAAAACTTACTTGAGAGAATAGAGAATAGAGAATAGAGAATAGACATAACTGCCTAAATCGTTGTGCATTTGTACTTTCAAAGTACGTTTGCTTAAATAAAAACTTCATTCGTAAAAAAGATTTACAAATAAAAAGAGGTAATTATTCTTGATTAAAATTAAATGATACTCATAGCCAAAACATTTGAAAAAGCCAGCGCCGCCTGCTCGCTCCTTCGCTAAAAATGTTCACTGAACATTTTTTTTAACGCTCGGCCGTCCTTAAACAGCATTACCTGTTCTAAGTTCATTGGGTATAATCTCAGCTCGTTATTTAGAGCACCCCTTTTGAGACGAGGTAAAGGTAAAAAAGATTTTTAGATTATTGGATTATTAAATTGCAAGATTTTACAAGTCTGGTTTTTTGCGGTTTTGTTTGATTTCAGAAGTTGTTGCTTTATTTTTTAATCGTTTTTCGATGACACTTCTCGGAATTTTTGTCGCTTTACGTTCTTTTGGCACTACCAAAGATTTAGTTATGATTTCTAAAAATCGTTTGATTACGATTTCTTTATTCTTGAGTTGACTTCGATCTTCGTCGCAGTTTAAGATTAAAATTCCGTCCAACGTTACTTTTGATTTTAGCTTTTGTAATGCACGTTCTTTTTCTTCATTTGAAAAGGCTTGCGAATTGACTAAATCAAAAGTCAATACCACTTTAGACGACACTTTATTGACATTTTGTCCTCCAGAGCCACTACTTCGCACCGCTTTAAAAGTCAACTCGGAAAGTATTTTATCCTTTTCCATAACTTAGGGCTGATGAGCTGGTTTTAGTAAATCGTTGACCGTTTTCACAGGATTAAAAGTAATCAACGGCACTTCTACAAAAACTGTCAACCATTTTGCCATGGCACCATTCCATAATCCTGGAAGTTCGTAGGCTTTATATGGCTTTCCGTTTTTATTTTTTTCGACAATAAATCCGGTATTGGGATTAACAAAGTTTCTTAAATCAAAATTTTGTCCTCTATAATCTTTAATTCCACACACTAAATCAACCGGATTGAAGTGTGTAGCACCTTCTGAAATTTTAACTTGGGCGTCGTTTTTGAAATCGATTTGAGCTTCTTCAATAATTTGAAGAAAAGTGTTCCCTTTTTTATCGGTTACCCAAAAAGGTCCGCCTCCAGGTTCACCTTCATTTTTCACCATACCACACACGCGAATAGGTCGGTTGAGCATGTTTTTTAGATAGTCAATTTTACTGTCTTTGGTATACTTAAAAAAATCGTCTATCAATGAAATATTCAAAGTTGTATTTAAAAAATGTACCACTTCCTGAATGGTATCAGTCGAAACAATTTCTTGGTCTAACGATTTTAAAAACCCGAAAAGCGCTTCTTGGTAAAGTATCAAAATACCGCCAAGGGCTTTTTTATATAAGGTTATGGTTTCGATATGGTTTTGAATTACATTATCGATGTTTTTAA
Organism: Flavobacteriaceae bacterium; assembly: GCA_947491985.1. GTDB lineage: Bacteria > Bacteroidota > Bacteroidia > Flavobacteriales > Flavobacteriaceae > Flavobacterium. Next base: position 70,412 of record CANLLR010000006.1, read on the forward strand.
TAAAAACGATATCGGCATTTAAATGATTTAGGTTTTCAATCAATGCACCGTGTCCTCCTGGGCGGAAAATCAAATTTCCATCTTCATCTCGAAACGGATGGTTATTTAAATCAACTGCAATCACATCGGTTGATGGATCTTGATATGAAAAACTAACGTCAATTGTAACTTGTTTTTGTTGTTCAATTTTTGTTTTTACACTAGAAATTATGGCTTCAAAACTACTTTGATGTTCTTCCGAAACCGTAAAATGCAACTGCGATTTTTTATTGGCAACGGCATAAAAAGTACATTCATTAAGATGCTCTTCAATAGCTGTAGCCGTATGTGTGACGTATTGATGAAAGGGCAAAACACCTTTAGGTTTATTGGCATAATCAAAAGCGGATTTAGACAATAGCGTCTGAATAAAAGCTACATCTTGTAAGTCTTTACTCCAGTTTTCAAAGTGGTCAAATGTCTTTTTTGTCGCTTCTAACACAACATCATAAAAAGGAAATTTTTCTTTTGCCACCAAAAACAATGGCAAACTTTTGTCGTTTTTACGATTGATGTAGGCATTTATTGTTTCTTCGCTTGGATGAAATTCATTCAGAAATTCGCTCAAAAATTTGAACATTCTACTGGCTGCTCCTGAGGCGGGAACGAATTTTTTGAGTTTAAAAACGGATTTCTTTTGATCAAAAAAAGTAGCATAATAAATTGCTTCTTCTTCAGAAAGTGGTAAAATTCCGTCTTTTAAAGTCGCCGGTCGCTCTAAATTAATTTTTGGAATTCCGTTTTTAATGATTTCAAATTGGCTTTCTAAAACGTTTAATGGAAGACTTTTATCGTAAATTTGTAAGTAATCAAAGGCGGTCAAACCTAATTTTTTTGCCGTTACAAAATCGGTTACAATTTGTGTCGCTTTTGCCAGTCGCTGCGATTTACTTCCAGAAAGTTTAATGTAAGGCTGTTGTTTATCGATGAGTGCTTTTTCAAAAACCGCTAAGGTTTCAATGCGGTTTTGTGGGCAATCTCGCAAATCATCCTTTTCCCAAGGAGTGTCGACATCGGTTAAAAAAACCAAATCGTATTTGTGCTTTCGCGCTGCTTTTTCCAACATTGGATCGGAGTAATTATAATACATATCCGAAAACACTTTGGTTTGCAAAACATTGGTGTCGCAAATAAGCAATTGATTTGCCTTTGTCAATGCTTCATTTTCAAGGTGCACCTGACCCATAGCAATAGGAAGCAAATCATCTGGAGTGCATTTCTCTTGCGAAGCATTCCATTTTTGTTGAAGGTAATCACGAGCAAATTCCGGAATCCAAGTCGTGGCTAATTCATCGGCTAATTGAGAGGCCAAAGTTGTTTTTCCCGTAGATTCGGGTCCGAACAAAGCGATTTTTATAATTTTTGTTGGTAGTTGCTTAAGATTTTTTTCCATTCGATTAGAGCTAAAATGGCTAAAATTGTAAAAATTAGATATTGTATTGCCAACATTCCAAGGCCTCTATAGGCAAATAAAGGAACTGCAATACAATCACCAATAATCCAAAGTGTCCAATTTTCAATTTTTTTTAAGGCCATATACCACATTGCTGTGAAAAATATTCCCGATGTAAAAATATCAATATAATTAGGAATTTCAAGTGAATAATCAATATATATATATACCGAATAGGTTATTACCAGGGTTAGAAAAAACATTCCTATGCCAATTATTTTTTCTTTGAAGGTGGTTCTAGTTATTTTAAGTTGGGTTGCGCTGGCAACAGAACGCCATTTGTACCAACCATAAATACTCATTATCGAGTAGTAGAAATTAATGGTCATGTCTCCAAAGTAACCAGCTTGGTAAAGCAAATACACCGTGATTATGGTCGATATCAATCCGGTGGGATACACCCAAATACTTTCTTTTTTAGCACAAATAACACTTACAATTCCGAATACAAAAGCCATTGCTTCCAAAACGATTTGCATTGTAGAAGCATTTTTATATTGAGAAAGTAAAAATTCAAACATAGTTATGATTTAAGCGTCAAAAAAGTGACAATCATTTTCAAAAGCAGTTCCAATAACGACCAAATCGGCTCCGGCTTCATACGTATTTTGTATTTCGATTATTGAACGAATACCGCCTCCAACAATTAAAGGAACTGAGATGTTTTGCGAAACGAACTGAATCATTTCGTTCGGAACGGTAAGTTTGGCTCCACTCCCTGCTTCTAAATATACCAATTTATTTCCGATGAATTCGCCGGCTTGTGCGGTTTGTAATGCGTATTCTAAATTTGTTCTGTCGATGGGTTGGGTTTTGCTAACGCGTTGTACCGCCGTTTCGCTGCCGCTTTCGATTAGAATATAACCCGTTGATATGACTTCTAAATTGGTTTTTTTAATGATGGGAACCGCGTTGACTTGATGTTCAATCAAATAATCGGGGTTTCTGCCTGAGAGCAACGCTAGAAATAAAATACCGTCGGCTTTGTCAGAAAGTTGCGATGGATTGCCCGGAAACAAAACAATTGGCAAAGTAATCTCAGCTTTTAACTTTAAAATTAAATCGTCTAAATGCGTGCCGTTGAACGAACTGCCTCCGACAAAAATATGCGTGGCGGGCGATTGTTTTATTTTTGGAATGAGTTGGGAAAGACTTTCGAGTGACAACTTATCGGGATCGAGGAGCAGTGCAAGCATTTTTTCACCATTGGCTTTAGATTGTAGTATTTGATTGTAGATGCTTGTCATTTTTTGGAACACGGAGGAAACGGGATTAGCTTATTTGCGCAGATTTTACTTTTTCACAGTTTTTTTGTTGTTAGGAATCCGCAAACATAGATATAATCTTCGACCGAATCAAATACGGTTTCAAAATAGTCGGTTTGGTTATAAAAAACCAATTTTGCTGTTGTGATCTTGTCTTCAAAAGCAAAAGGCGTTTCAGAAATGTGATCGGGAAAACTGATACCGACTTCGTTTTTTATTTTGAAAACGGTTTCTTTGATGCCCCAAATAACGGTTGCTTTTTGTATTTGCTCGGCTTCGGATAAATTTTCGAGATGCAAAATATCCATAAAACGCGAAGCAATTTTGAGTGTTTTTTGTTTAAGTTGTTCAATATCCAAACCTACATTTTGATCACTGATAAGAATGCCCGAAAAGCAATTCGAATGCGAAATCGAAATGTGTGTTTCATCAGGCTTTTGACATGCGATTTGCGACTTTCGACTCAAATGAGGCTTCCCTAAATCGTCATAATACAAATCGAAATCGCTATAACCCAAATGCTGCAATAACATACGTACAGCTAGAAACCCTTTTTGGTGACTTTCTGATTTCATGGATTCTACCCGAGCCAACGAAACGTCTTTGAGTTGCACTTGACGAAAGAGCGTGGTGAAGTCTTCGGTGATTTTCCAAAGATACAGGTTGGTTTTTGGTTTAATTTCTATTGATTGGTAAAATGCCATAGTTACTTGTTATGCCATAGCCCTGATTGGAGTGTAAATCCTTTTTATTTTTTTCTTTAGAAAATAAAAAGATTGCAACGGAAAGCAGGAAAGGCTTCAAAATTAAAATACTTATTTGTTTATCAAAACGTTATCGTATTCAACAATTCACAAAATAACATAATTGTTTGAAAAAATAAAAAGTTATTTCGTAATTTTGCGCCATTATTAAAAAAACAAATATACATAATAGATGAGTACACAAACATTACCTTATGTAGCTTTTAAAGTGAAAGACATTTCGCTTGCAGCTTGGGGAAGAAAAGAAATTGAATTGGCGGAAGCTGAAATGCCAGGTTTAATGGCGTTGAGAGCTGAGTACAAAAACGAACAACCTTTGAAAGGTGCTCGTATTGCTGGTTGTTTACACATGACCATTCAAACGGCGGTTTTAATTGAAACGTTGATTGCTTTGGGCGCTGAAGTTACTTGGAGTTCTTGCAACATTTTTTCTACTCAAGATCAAGCCGCTGCTGCAATTGCTGCTGCTGGAATTCAGGTTTATGCTTGGAAAGGTTTGAACGAAAAAGATTTTGATTGGTGTATTGAGCAAACCTTATTTTTTGGTGAAGACAGACAACCATTGAATATGATTTTGGATGATGGTGGTGATTTGACTAATATGGTTATTGATCGTTTCCCGGAATTGGTTGCTGGAATTAAAGGTTTATCTGAAGAGACTACAACTGGTGTTCACCGTTTGTACGAAAGAGTAAAAGCAGGTACATTACCAATGCCTGCGATTAACGTAAATGATTCAGTTACAAAATCGAAATTTGACAACAAATACGGTTGTAAAGAAAGTGCAGTAGATGCCGTTCGTAGAGCTACCGACATTATGTTGGCTGGTAAAAGAGTAGTGGTATGTGGCTATGGTGATGTTGGGAAAGGAACTGCAGCTTCATTTCAAGGTGCTGGTTCTATTGTAACTGTAACTGAAATTGACCCTATTTGTGCTTTGCAAGCTGCAATGGACGGATTTGAAGTAAAAAAACTATCAACTGTTATTGCTACTGCTGATATTGTAATTACTTCCACTGGAAATAAAGATATTGTATTGGAAAGCGATTTCCGTGCGATGAAAGACAAAACTATTGTTTGTAACATTGGTCATTTTGACAATGAAATTGACATGGCTTGGTTGAACGACAACTATGGTAACACGAAAGTAGAGATCAAACCTCAAGTAGATAAATATACTATTGATGGTGTTGATATTTTAGTTTTAGCTGAAGGTCGTTTGGTAAACTTAGGTTGTGCTACAGGTCACCCAAGTTTTGTAATGAGTAACTCATTCACCAACCAAACATTGGCTCAAATCGAATTATGGAAAAACAGTGCGGCGTATAACAACGACGTGTACATGTTACCAAAACATTTAGATGAAAAAGTAGCGATGTTGCACCTAACAAAATTAGGTGTTGAATTGGAAACGTTACGTGATGATCAAGCGGCGTACATTGGTGTTGAAGTTCAAGGACCATACAAACCAGAGTATTACAGATACTAATAAATTTTAGATTTTAGATCTCAAATTTTAGATTAATAGAAAACCCCGATTTCAGTTGAAGTCGGGGTTTTTGTTTTTAAAGTTGAAAACGAAATCGTTACTAACTGTTTTTGCGAATTTTTATATAATAGTATTTCAGAATTCTATAACTGATTTTGATTACAATTGACCAATTTTACTTGTTCATTTATCTCGTTCTTTAGTAACACTATTTACGTCTGTTTACTATTTTTTACGAGATGAATAACTTTAAAACAAAATCATAAATAAATAAAAATGTCACAAAAAAACAAAAAGCAGTTTGGTGTTTGGATGGATTCGCAACACGCAACCCTAGTAGGAAGAGAAGCAATCGATAACGGCGAGTTTATCATTCTAGGTCACATAAAAAATAACGGTCCCGACAAGAACTCTAATGAGAATGCAGAGAACAATCAAGAGATTGCGTTAACACAGAAATTCTTCAAAGAAATCGCTATGAAAATGCCAAACATCGATCAAATTCACATTACAGGAACAGGTCAAATTCAGGAGCAATTCATCAAGTTTTTAGCTGATACGGCGCAGTATAAAAATGCGGAAACGTCAGAATGTACTTCGAATAAAATGAGTGATGAAGCGCTGATAGAATTCTTCACAAACAAGTTTAATTAGTCGGTTTAAAACAATAAATAAAAAACCCAATTTCAGTAAAAATTGGGTTTTTGTTTTTTATAAAGTCTCCTTCAACCATTTATAAAACTCACCTTGCCATACTTGCGCATTTTGTGGTTTCAATACCCAATGATTTTCTTCTGGAAAGAGTAAAAACCTACTTTTGATTCCTCGTAATTGTGCGGCTTGAAACGCTTCTTGTCCTTGTCCGATTGGCACACGGTAATCTTTTCCACCCTGAATGATTAAAATAGGCGTGTTCCATTTATCTACCCTATTGATTGGATTGAATTCGGAATACGTTTTCTGAGCAACTACATTGTCTTTTTCCCAATACGCGCCACCGTGATCCCAATTGTTGAAGAACACTTCTTCGGTGGTTCCGTACATGCTTTCTAAATTAAAAACACCGCAATGTGAGATGAATGTTTTGAAACGGTTGTTGTGAATTCCAGCCAATTGAAACACAGAATAGCCTCCGTAACTTGCGCCAACAGCACCCAATCGCGCTTTATCTACATAACTTTCTTTAGCCACATCATCAATTGCCGAAAGGTAATCGTCCATTACTTGTCCGCCCCAATCTTTCGAAATTTGCTCGTTCCACGCTACACCATGTCCGTACATTCCACGACGATTCGGAGCTACGATTACATAGCCTTGTGACGCCATCAACGAAAAATTCCATCGAAACGAATAACTTTGCGTAAGTGGTGATTGCGGTCCGCCTTGACAGTACAAAAGCGCTGGATATTTTTTTGCTTTATCAAAATTAGGGGGAAGAATGACCCAAACTAGCATTTTTTTTCCATCGGTAGTCGTAACATAACGACGTTCGTATTTTGGTAACGCCAATTTGCTGTAGGTTTCGTCATTAATTTTGGTCAGTTGCAACCACGATTTTTTGTTAAAATTATACGAATAAATTTCGGCTGCGTGGTTCATGTCGGTTCGTGTCACGATAAGATTATCTTCTGAAAAACCTACAACATCGGCAACATCAAAATCGCCTTGAGTCACTTGCTTCACTACTACTGCAATTTTTGTCAAGCCCGGAAAGTTAACCTCAAAAACTTGTTTAGTTCCATCTACAGCAGCGGTAAAAAAGACTTTTTTACCATCGGGACTCCAATTGAAACTGTCTGCACTTCCATCCCAATTGGCTGTTAAATTCATATCCAATCCTTTAAAGCGAACGATGATATCGTTTTTATCCGCTTCATAGCCATCGCGCTTCATTTGCAACCATGTTAAATTTCCAGTTGGCGAAAAACTCGGATTGGTATCGTATCCTTTATTGGATTCGGTAAGATTTTTAGTAGTTTTCGTTTCTAAATCATATTCGTATAAATCGGTGTTAGTCGAAATCGCATAGTCGGTACCTGATTTCTTTTTACACACATAAATAATGCTTTTGCTATCGGGTGACCAGATAAAATCTTCGTCGCCACCAAATGGTTTTTGAGGCGCATCGTAAGGCTCTCTTGGCATAATATCTATCGGCATTGCCTTTGGTTTATTTTCGGCATAAAAAACATGGTTGTGTGTGCCGTTGTTCCATGTATCCCAATGACGGTAATCTAAACCATTATACACTTGTGCATCGGATTTGGTTAGTTCAGGATAGAAATCTTTTCCCAACACTTTTTCAATTTTAACTTCTTGAGAAGATACAACATAAGCGCCGTTTTGCGAAATGTTTTTATCGGTAAGTAATGCTTTAGTGTCGGTTATTTCTGATGGAATTCCACCATTTACTGAAATAGAATAGGTTTTCGAATTGGATTTATTTTCTTCTACAGAAGGTATTGCTACCTTATACACAATTTCTTTTCCATCTTTGGAAATGCCTAAAACAGATACTCGACCTAACTTCCAGAGTGTTTCTGGAGACAAAACTTGTTGCGCTGATGCTGCTATACTCATAGTGCTAACGATTAAAAAAAGTGCATTCTTCATTGTTATAGTAAATTAGAAGTGATGGGTTAAAAGTAGCAAATTTAATTCATAAAAAAAGTAAGTCATTTAGAGAGAGACATAAAAAAAGCCACACTTTTCAGTATGGCTTTAAAAAAATGGTTTGATTATTATTGTTTAATGAAACGTTTAGACGTTGCTCCGTTAGCATTAGAAACTTCAATTAAGTACGTTCCCGCTGCTAATGAACCTACATTAACACCTTCATTTTCAATAGTTCCTTTACCTAATTCTTGACCCATCATACTGAAAATTCTGTAGGTTGAATCGGCTTCCAAATTAGAAATATTTAATACATCTCCTTTTACAGGATTTGGATACAAGTTAAACGAAATGGTATTCTTTGACATTTCTTCTTCTCTTGCACTTGATGTAATATTAACAGTATAGTCTTCAACTTGTCCATAAGTAAATGAACCACAAGGGGAGGTTGGTGTAGCGTTGTAATTCATTTTAACTCTCATTCTAGTTGCGCCTAGAGCAGCTGTAGCAGGAACAGTGAAAGCTCCTGAAACAGGCGTCACAGTAGTTGCCGCTCTTGTGTATACTGTTTCTCCTGCATCTGTGAAAACACCATTTTTATTGTAATCGATATAAACGGCATATCCTTCTGCATAAACAGTACCTGTCCAAGTTGGAGTTATCGTTATGGTGTTTGACGTGCTTCTAACTAAATTAGTTGAAAGAGTTGTAAAATTTTCATAACCCGCTGTTCCTGTTGAAGGATTGTTTATGGTTCCTAATTGTACCCTTCCAATGCGTTCATCATTAGTATTGGTAGCTACCGAAGTACAGTAAGTTACCGTATTTGCTAACGTTGTTACGTTAACCATATTACTATTTACAGAAAGATTTCCTGTTGCATCTTTGGCTCTTACATTAAAAGTATAGGCAGTTGAAGCTGTTAACCCAGTTACTGCAAAAGTCGTTGCTGTAGTGGTTGAACCAATTACAACACCATTTCGTAACACATCATATCCAGTAACACCTACATTATCTGTAGCTCCAGTCCAGGATAAGTTGGTAGTAGTTGATGTAGTTCCTGAAGCCGATAGCGTTGGTGCCGTTGGTGCCGTTGTATCAACAATTGGCGCAAGAGTAGTTACATTTACTGTATTGCTGTTTAGAGAAACATTTCCTGCGGCATCTTTCGCTCTTGCATTAAAAGTATAGGCTGTAGAAGCTGTCAATCCGGTTACAGCGAAAGTGGTGGCTGTAGTTGTTGAGCCAATTACAACACCATTTCTAAGTACATCATAACCCGTAACTGCTAGGTTATCTGTAGCGCCCGACCATGATAAATTGGTAGTCGTTTGAGTAATTCCAGAAGCCGATAAAGTTGGTGCTGTTGGTGCAATAGTATCTGATGATCCTGCCGTGATGGTAAAGTTGGTATTCGAAACATCAAAGAAAATATGATTAGCTCCTTTCACCATAATTCTGTTTGTTATTCCAAGAGTATTTGGAATTGTAACTGCTTGGGTTCCGTCATTTGGAGTAGCCGCTAATAAGGTAGACCAAGAAGTCCCTCCATTTGTAGAAATTAAAATATCAACATTAGCACAGTTTACACCGTTTGCTGTAGTACCAGCAACAGCCCAAGTTACTGTTTGAGTACTTCCCCCAGCATAGGATACCGCTGTATTTGGAGCCGTTACTGAAAAAGGCCCCGCAGTTCCATTAACTGTAATTACTGTATCATCACTATTGTTGGCTGAACCTCCAGCTCGGTTATCGCGAACTGTTAATCTAAAATTCATAGTTCGTGCCACAGATGGTAATGCTTCTACCACAATTTCTGTTCCTTGTGTTGTGGTTGCGCCGGCCAATACTCTAGTTAAATTTGGGAAATATCTTACTGGAGAAGTTGACGAATTATAGGATCTAAAAGTAGGGCCAGTTGTACGAGTTGCGCTAGCGGCTGAACTTGCCCCAGTTGCGGTAGACGCAGCATTATCAAACTGCTCCCAGTTGTAGGTTAACACATCGCCATTGGCATCAGTTCCTGCTCCAGTTAGCATAAAAGGAGTGCTTTTAGGAATGGTGTAATTTAAACCAGCATCCGCTGTTGGTACTGAATTTCCAGTAGCTGTATTGGTTTGACAGGTTTTAATTTTTACATTATTCGTAACTTGTTGAATACTTGCAGCATGAAAATAAGCATCTGAATTTGTTTGTACATCTTGACTTGTGATCCCAGCATAACCCATAATGGTCGATCCCGAACCTGGTTCCATATTTACTCCGGTTCCTTCGTTACTCATAGAAAATGTATGATTGGCACCAAATTGGTGACCGATTTCATGTGCTACATAATCAATATCAAACGTATCGCCAGTTGGTATTGTACTTGCTGTGAATCCACTTCCTTTAGATCCATTCACGCAAACGCATCCAATACATCCAGCATTTCCATTATTTCCTGCTCTAACGAACACATGTCCTACATCGTAATTGGCTTCCCCAATTACAGAAGTTAAAGTACTCTGCAATTGACTGTTATAGCTTGTAGTATATGGGTCAGTCGAAGCGTTGGTGTAAATAACCAAATCATTATTGGCAATTAACACCATTCGTACAGCAAAATCTTTTTCAAAAACACCATTCACACGTGTCATAGTGTTATTTATTGCTGCTAATGCTAGCGCTTTTGTCCCTCCAAAATAAGCAGTGTATTCACCTGTTGTAGAAACAGCTAAGCGAAAGGTGCGTAAAGTGGAATCATCTGCATTCGGACGCAATTGTAAATTTTCATTAGAAGCCAATTGATCAAAAACACCACATTCAAAAGGAGTGAAAACTGCTTTCTTATCTGATTTCCTATATACAGAATAAGTAGTTAAATCTTCTGAAATCGGCTCAATAAAAACCGTTGATTTGTCAGCAGTTATAGTCATGGCTTTAAATCCAAGTGGCGAAACACTGAAAAAAGTTGTAGACGTCGGATTATCAATTCCGATACCAATGTAGGATTTTATTTGGGGGTATTGGGCTGCTAATTTAAAATCAAAATTGGAATTTTCATAAATACTGAATCGCTCGAATTGCCCTTCGCCATTGGGTAACGAAATGATAACTTGGGAAGCATTAGAATTTCGTTGTGGCGAACTTGATAAATTCGTTTTTAAAACACTTAAATTTAAATCGAAGAGATTGGTTTTGGGCAATTCTAATCTACTTTCAAGCTCAATAATACTTGATTTAGTAGATTTTTCCCAAAAGGAATCTCTTTGTTGCGCTAAAGAAAAACTCGTTATTGTTAATAACGCAACGGAGAGTAATTTGTACTTCATAATTAAATAGTTTTTTGGTTAAAATAGTAATCGAATTTATCAACTTTGGACTGTTAATTTTTTAATGTTTAAAAAAATATATTAACAAATCGACGAAATGCATACTTTTATCTTATTAATTATTTACATATTTACATAAAAGATTAAACATATCACAATTTAGAACCTAGTAGTTTTCAATCATATTCAAAAAAACTATTTTTATAAAAATTTATAGTAAGTATGCAACTTAGTTTTTGGGAAATAAAAAATTGGTTTTCAAATGTAGATTATACAATAGCAGGTAGCGGTATTGTTGGTTTGCATTGTGCTTTACATCTTCGCGAACGTTACCCTAATAGCAAAATTTTACTCCTCGAAAAAGGCATATTACCGCAAGGTGCTAGTACAAAAAATGCAGGTTTTGCCTGCTTTGGGAGTGTGTCTGAAATTTTAGACGATTTGAAATCACATTCTGAAGAAGAAGTGATCCAATTAATACAAAAACGTTGGAGCGGATTACAACTATTACGCAAGCGATTGGGAGATGGAACAATTGATTTAAAACCTTATGGCGGCTATGAATTATTTTTAAAAGAAGAGGAACACTCCTATGAAGAATGTTTACAAAAAATGCCTTTAATCAATGACATTTTGAAACCTTTGTTTAAGAATGATGTTTTTACAAAAGAAGTCGATAGGTTTGATTTTAAAGGAATTCACGAGTACTTGATTTTTAATCCTTTTGAAGCACAAATTGATACGGGTAACATGATGCAAGCACTTTTAAAAGAAGCGCATTCGAAAAACATTTTAGTTTTAAATCAAGCTGAAGTTACCGCATTTACTGATACTAATAGAGGTGTGGAAGTGGTTGTCAACAATTTTTCGTTTGTAACTAAAAAACTCCTTTTTGCAACCAATGGTTTTGCCTCACAATTAACCAATAATGCTGTGAAACCAGCTCGTGCACAGGTATTAATTACCGAACCCATTGAAAATTTAGATATAAAAGGTACGTTTCATCTTGATAAAGGTTACTATTATTTTAGAAATTTTGAAAACCGAATTTTATTAGGTGGCGGAAGAAATTTAGATTTTGAAGGGGAGACCACCACCGAGCTTCATCAAACAGAAAAAATCCAAAACCGGTTGGAACAATTGCTAAAAGAAGTAATTTTACCACATCACGATTTTACAATAGCTCATCGATGGAGTGGCATTATGGGAATGGGTTCGAGTAAAAATCCGATTGTATCCCAACTGTCTGAAAACGTATTCTGTGGAGTTCGCTTGGGTGGAATGGGTGTAGCAATTGGAAGTATTATTGGACAAGAATTAGCAGAATTATTATAAATGGCGACAAAAAAAACTACCTCAAAAACAAAACGATCTTTTTTTCAAAAGTTAAAAACCTTTATATGGAAAGCTACTCTTTGGTTTTTCGGACTTTCTACTCTTTCCGTAATTGTTTTCAAATGGGTGCCGATTCCGATTACACCCTTAATGATTACGCGTGCCATTGATCAAAAATTGGACGGAGAAGAAATGATTTGTAGTCACGATTGGGAACCCTTAGAAAATATTTCACCTAACCTCCAAAAAGCTGTAATTGCAAGCGAAGACGGTAACTTTTTAAAGCACAACGGATTCGATTTTGAAGCGATGCAAAAAGCATTCAAAAACAACAATAAAGGAAAAAAATTAAAAGGCGGAAGCACCATCTCACAACAAACAGCTAAAAACGTTTTTCTGTGGCAAGGCAGAAGTTACATCCGAAAAGGATTAGAAGCCTATTTTACCGTTTTAATCGAACTCATTTGGGGAAAAGAACGCATAATGGAAGTGTATCTGAACAGTATCGAAATGGGAAATGGTGTGTATGGCGCACAAGCTGCAAGTGAACATTGGTTTAAAAAAGATGCGTCCGCTTTAACACCTTTTCAAGCAGCTGGAATTGCAGCTATTTTACCCAATCCACGAAAATTCAAAGCGACCAACTCCAGTTCGTATATTGAAAGAAGAAAAAGTAAAATTGTACGCGTAATGCGTTATGTAGGCAGCATAGAATATTAAAATAACCTAAAAATAAAGTCTTTTCTTTGTTTTATAAGAACAAAGACTTGTATTGTGTCCAATGTTTGTAAATTAAAATTCCGTTTAAAATCGCTACTAATAAAGCACCTCCAATTCTGGAAACGTCTAAAAATATGTGAAACAAAACAATATTTAACGAAATCGGAACCAATACAATCAGCGCAAAAGCTACCCATTTTTTAAACAATAATAAAACACCAATACCAATCTCAATAATTCCAACAGTTTTCAAAACATAACCCGTTGCTCCTAACGAAGTCATAAAATCGCCTGCTTTTTCAGGCATTTCAGGAAGTGGTATAAAGGCTTCTGGCAAAAGTTTATTCATTCCAAAAACAATAAGGATTAAACCCAATAGTATTCTAACGATTTTTGTAAATTGAGAATTCATAAAATTTTAGTTTATTGGTTAGTATTATGGTAAAAATATAATAAATTGTTTATATATTCTATATGTATACTTATAATTTTTTAACATAGTCGCAAATGCGGCTTGTAAAAAAATGAAAGCCCTCTGTAACAAAAGTCTCTTACACACAACTTATTTTAAAATTTAAAAACAGAAATTATGCAAGCTCACGAAATAGATTACCAAATTTTTGGTGAAGAAATGCAATACGTTGAAATAGAACTTGACCCTCAAGAAATTGTAGTGGCCGAAGCCGGAAGTTTTATGATGATGGACAACGGCATTAAAATGGAAACGATTTTTGGCGATGGTTCAAGCGATCAACAAAGCGGTGTTTTTGGAAAACTTTTATCCGCAGGAAAACGTGTGTTAACAGGCGAAAGTTTGTTTATGACGGCCTATTTAAATCAAAACAACACCAAAAGTAAAGTTTGTTTTGCTTCGCCTTATCCTGGTAAAATTATCGCCGTTGATTTGAAGCAATTTCAAGGAAAATTCATTTGCCAAAAGGATTCGTTTTTATGTGCCGCAAAAGGCGTTTCTGTCGGAATTGAATTCTCAAAAAAATTAGGTCGCGGTCTTTTTGGTGGAGAAGGATTTATCATGCAAAAACTAGAAGGTGACGGAATGGCTTTTGTTCACTCCGGAGGCACATTGGCCAAACGCGAATTAGCATCTGGCGAAGTATTAAAAGTAGACACGGGTTGCATCATCGGTTTTACCAAAGATGTCGATTACGATATCGAATTTATTGGCGGCATCAAAAACACCATTTTTGGTGGCGAAGGCATGTTTTATGCTACGTTACGCGGACCAGGAACGGTGTACATTCAATCGTTACCTTTTAGTCGATTAGCCGATAGAATCATTGCTTCTGCTCCTAGAAGCGGCGGCGGTTCTAAAGAAGAAGGAAGTTTACTGGGCGGACTTGGACGTTTATTAGACGGCGATAGATAAATTACAAACAAAAAAAGGTTGCCTATGAAAATAAGCAACCTCTTTTTTAAAATTTTTACTTTCTTAGTTTACTATAACTGGAAACGAAACTTCTGCATCGGTATTTCCACCAGCGTTAGCAATATTTCCTGTTGCTACACCCGCAGCCGATTTATTAGGCTCATGTCGCAAAGTAACTACTACATATCCTGAAACAGCATTTCCTGTCACCAATGTAAATTGTAGCCCAATTGGATTTCCATTAGCATCAGTGTCAGTATAGGTAAACGTTCCAATTGAGGTTGGTATTGGCTGAAAAAACAATTGATGATCGATACCTTCTTCCTCTACTTCTATAGTAATATCATCTGCAGGCATAACCAATTCGTTCAAAAAAGTCACAGTGCCTGTATAGGTAGTATTAGCAATCAAATTCCCAGAAACGTTAATAGTAGGAGCATTAGGACCGTCACCATCCAAGTCTCTAGATTGTAAAGTAACGATTTGACCTCCACCTGTCAAAGTGGTGATTACTGTGGTGATTACTTCTTCTTCGTTTACTGGAACAACATTGTCACTGTCGCTGCAAGATGAAAATCCAATTCCTATTAATACGAATAACATGGTTGTAGTTACATTTTTCATTTTTTGTGTTTTTTTAAGGTTTTAATAATTTATTTTTACTTGTAATTGTATGTTACTACCCATTTCATCAGCAAAAAAACGCTGCTTGTTTAAGTAGTCACGAAACTTTGTGTTGAACATGTTTTGAACTGAAAAAGCAATTGTTGTACTTGTATTTTTTGTTGTTATTGCTTTTACTTCAGCATAAAAATGGACTAAATGATAAGCAGCAGGTGAAGAACTAATGTCGACTTCAACAGGCGTTATCTGATTGTTTACAACAATATTGGTTGTAAAATTGTTATTTGGAAATTGCCTTTGCTTGGATACAAATTCACTTTTCAACTCCACCAAAAGTGATCTCCATTTTTTCTTAGTAAATCGGATTGCGTTGTACATGTTTAAAGGCGGCATATCGATTAAATAATCGTCTCTAGTTACGTCTTTTCCATTCACATAAGCCAATGAAAATCGATAATCCAAATCAGAAGTAACGTGCCATTGCACATCAAAATCAAATCCAGACAATAAAGCATTGGTTTGTTTGTATTCCCAAACCGGGAAGGCTCCTCGTGTGGTTGTTTCAAAACCAACAGGGCTTGCAGGTTGTGAAAAAATATAATTGTTAATACTATTAATGTACGGATTAAGTGTTATAGAAAAGGTAGTCCACTTTTTTTGAATTGTTGTTGCAATTTTATAGGATTGTTCTTTTTTTAAACTCAAATCACCTAACTCAATTATTCCAGTAGAATGATGTAATCCGTCACTAAAGAACTCTGATGGATTCGGATTTCTAGTGGCCAAACTCAGATTGAAATACACATCCCATTCCTTTTCTAAATCAAAATGTAAACCAGTACTTGCTGAAAAATTATGAAAAACAAAGTTAGGTTTTACTAACCATTGATTTCCTTCTTCTCCTACTATAAAGGCATCAAATTGTGGACTATACTCTCTTTCAATCCACCTCGATTTAAAAAAATATTTGGTGGCTTTAATGGAAGAAAAATCATAGCGAACACCTGCATCAAAAATTAAGGTTTCAGTAAAATTATGACTAGCAATGGCATACGCTCCAAAATCGAGTTTATCATAATTCGGAATTAAAGGACGTATTCCGGTTTCTGGACTCGCAAGATTTTGCTGAAACAAACCCAAACCACCCATTTTTATATCCCAATCGTGATACAGCTTTTTATAATTGATATTCACAGTATGTGTTTTCAACTGTAAATCAACTGCTGCCTTTTCGTTGAAATTGCCTCTTCGAACATCAAACTCAAGTCGTTTATTGAATTGAAAAGAATACTGCAAGTCAACAGAGGATGTTTCGTTAAAAAAACGCGTGTAATTAAACTTGGCTATATGATGTTGCACTTCTTGTTTCGGATTATTAATAGTATACGTATAATCATTAATAACAAACGGAATCTTGTTTTTTATGGCATTGTATAAATCGGTAACATTTCCAATGTGAGAAGCACTTAAAATTCCTAGATTGGCATTGTACAAACTATAAAACACTGAAGTATTGTATGTTTTTCCAGTATACTTTACGTCTCCAGTAAAATTTGTTTCTCTATTTCCAGTGTTGGAAAGCACATAATCAGCCGACGTTTTATCTCCGAAATACCGATACGTACCTAAGGCGTTCCAACTCCAGCCTTTAACATTTCCTTTGTGGATGCTAGAGCTGAGAGTTCCTCCTCTTCCGTTTGAAGCCAGTGAAAGTAATGTTTTGCCAAATAAGGTGTCTTTAATCACCGAAGTAGGTTCGATAATAACCATTCCACCCACTGCATCACCACCAAACTGTAATCCAGATGCGCCTTTAATAACTGTAATCTTTGCAGCGGCATTGATATCAAAATTTGGAGCATGTTCTACGCCCCATTGCTGATCTTCGAGCCTTACATTATTTGCAATAACAGGAACTCGACTGCTATGTAGTCCATTTATAATAGGCTTTATAACTGTACTTCCTGATTTTAGAACAGAAACTCCCGTTATTTCTTTCAATGCTTCTCCCAACGATTGATTACTGTACTTTTCTATAGCTTCGGTTCTAATTTTTTGTTCTAAAACCGATTTATTAAAAGTATTTGTCTTGCTCTTAACTACCACTGTTGTCAATTCATCCACACGAGGCTTTAAATAAAAATCTAATACCGTATTCCCCGAAATAGTAATTAGAGTATCTATCGATTGGTAACCTACATAAGAAACGTTCACTTTATGTGTTCCATTACTAAGATTTTTTATCAAGTAAACACCATTCAAATCAGTTGAAACAGCCTTTAAGCCAATATGTATGTGACTCCCCGAAAGAAGTTTGTTTTGTGAGTTGTATGTTTTTCCAGAAATAGAATACTGCGAATAGCAAGTACCAATACATAAGAAAAAACAGACCAATAATAGCTTTTTCTGCATTATATGTAGTTAAATAAAGACATCGCAACATCCACGACAATCATGAAGCTGCAAAAAACTTAGGAGAAAACTACGTTAAGGGTGGTCCGCGCAGTGAGAAAAGACTTCCTTTGAAAAAAGGAATTGCTTCTTTATAAAAAAAGAATGAGTTTGTAGAATAAAGTTGATTTTTTACTAAATGTGAAGTATAAAAATCTGTCCCAATAGAAACATTAAAAGTGAATTCACACACAAAACAATGCTCCTGTACATGATGCCCGTGAACAATATTTGCTTGACTTTCGGGAACTTCGTGAAGACATTTAGTTTCAGTAAGCGCAACTTCTAAGTGATAAAAAGAGTCCAAAGACTGCAACACTATTGCGAACAACAGTGTTAATCCAAAAACAAAACTTAATAAAGTAAACTTTTTATTCATCAAGGCAAATGTAACAAACTAAACTAAAAAATCGTTTGAATTAACACAATTTAATATTTGTAAATTCAAACGACTATTTTAGATTTTAAAAACTACACCAATTGATTTGCTACCAAATATTCGGCAATTTGAATCGCATTGGTTGCAGCTCCTTTGCGTAAATTATCGGCAACAATCCACATGTTTAAGGTGTTCGGTTGACTTTCATCACGACGAATTCGACCCACAAAAACATCGTCTTTACCTTGAGCGAACAATGGCATTGGATAGGTATAGGTATCGGTATTGTCTTGCACCACAACGCCATCGGTTTGATGTAAAATCGCACGAATATCGTTCACTTCAAAATCGTTCGAAAACTCTACATTGACTGCTTCACTATGACCGCCAACAATTGGCACACGAATAGCAGTTGCAGTAACCGCGATGGTTTTGTCGTTGAGTATTTTTTGCGTTTCACGCACCAATTTCATCTCTTCTTTGGTGTATCCGTTTTCTTCAAAACTGTCGCATTGTGGAATCGCATTACGGTGAATTGGGTATTTATACGCCATTTCGCCTTGCACTCCAGCGTATTCGTTTTCTAATTGCTGCACCGCTTTTACGCCCGTTCCTGTAATCGATTGATAGGTAGAAACGATAACGCGTTTGATGTTGTATTTGGCATGCAATGGAGCTAAAACCAATACCATTTGAATGGTAGAACAGTTGGGATTGGCGATTATCTTATCACTTTTAGTTAGTTCAGCAGCATTGATTTCGGGAACGATTAGTTTTTTGGTAGCGTCCATTCGCCATGCCGATGAATTATCGATAACCGTTGTTCCCGCTTCAGCAAATTTTGGTGCCCAAACTAATGATGTTTCACCACCAGCAGAAAAAAGTGCAATGTCCGCTTTCATATCTACTGCCGTTTGCATTCCAACTACTTTATATTTTGTCCCTTTGAACTCAATTTCTTTGCCTACTGATCGCTCAGAAGCGACAGGAATCAATTCGGTTACAGGGAAATTTCGTTCTGCTAAAACTTGTAGCATTACTTCACCAACCATTCCGGTTGCGCCAACAACAGCAACTCTCATATAAATTGTTTTTAGATTTTACATTTTTGAAGTACAAAAGTAGCTAAAATTGGTGTTAAAAATAAAAATTTTGAATATTCAACTTTGAATTTTGAATATTGAAATATAAGCAAAGAAAAACCGCCTCAATTAAGAAGCGGTTTAAATTAGAATATGTAATGTAGCGGTATTATTTTTTCAATAAATCTCTAATCTCTGCTAATAATTCTTCTTGAGTTGGACCTGCTGGAGCTGGAGCTTCTGCTGGTTTTTTCATTTTAGTGTACGCTTTAATAATCATAAACATCACAAAACCAACAACTATCAAGCTAACAATCGAATTGATCCATTTTCCGTAACGAATAGCATTTTCTGGAGTAGTAACTGCACCTGCAGCGTCCTTAACTTCTGGTGTTAAAACATATTGCAAAGCAGAAAAATCTACTCCACCTGTTAACATTCCGACAATTGGCATAGCAATATCGGCTACGAAGCCATTTACTACAGCGCCAACAGCACCTGCCATAATAACTGCAACTGCAAACTCAATCACGTTGCCTGTCATAATAAAATTCTGAATTCTTTTAACATAATAAATAGAGTTAATTAATATTTTATTTGATT
>CANLLR010000007.1 GCA_947491985.1 Flavobacteriaceae bacterium
GCATGTCTCTAAAAGTTAGTATTTGTAAAATAGCTACAAATATACATTGCATTATTTAATTCTCAAAAATCATTAGATAAACGTTTGTTATTTATCCGTTAAAATCGTTTATTTAAACCTATTCTAAATAATATTTATTAAAACAAAAAAACGCTCTGAAAATTTCAGAGCGTTTAGACCATTTAGGCAATCAAAAAATAATATATATTAGTCTTCGATAACTACTACTTGAGCAGCTACTTTACCTTTTCTTCCTTCTTCTTCTTCGTAAGAAACTTTATCACCTTCATTTAGTGATTCAGCTTTAATACCTGTTGCGTGAACGAAAATGTCTTTTCCATTTTCATCATCTGTAATGAATCCGTAACCTTTTGACTCATTGAAAAATTTAACTGTACCTGTGCGCATTTTGTAATGTAAAAAAATTAATAATGCCCAAAGATATACTTATTTCTTACATAGCAAGCAAAAATCAAATAAAATGTTAAAATAATTTCTAAATAGTAGCTTTATAACCGAATGATTTACAGAATACTATTTGAATTATTCTAAATTTTAAAATAAAAAAAGTACCTATTCTTGAATTTTTAAATAGTTGTTTCTTAAATAGTTACGAATATGACATTTATTGCTATAAGCTCACTTTTATGTGTAATTCTTTCAATTGTGCGTCGTCAATTACCGATGGTGCGTCAATCATTACATCGCGACCCGAATTATTTTTTGGGAAGGCAATGAAATCTCGAATCGTTTCTTGTCCGCCTAAAATAGCTACCAATCGATCCAATCCAAAGGCCAATCCACCGTGAGGCGGTGCGCCAAATTGAAAAGCATCCATTAAAAATCCGAATTGGTTGCGGGCTTCTTCTTCGGTGAAGCCTAAATATTTGAACATTAATTGTTGTGTGGCTTTGTCGTGAATTCGAATCGAACCACCACCAATTTCATTTCCGTTCAACACCATATCGTAGGCATTGGCACGAACATTACCAGGATTTGTTGCTAACAATTCCATGTCTTCTGGTTTTGGAGACGTAAATGGATGGTGCATTGCGTGCCATCTTCCGCTTTCTTCGTCTAATTCTAACAATGGAAAATCAACGACCCAAAGCGGTGCAAATTCGGCTGGATTTCTCAAACCTAACCGCGTAGCTAATTCCATTCGAAGTGCCGAAAGTTGTGTTCTCGTTTTATCGGCTGGACCAGAAAGTACAAAAATCATGTCGCCCGCTTTTGCACCAGTAATTTCTGCCCATTTTTTCAAATCTTCTTGATCGTAAAATTTATCTACTGATGATTTGAAGGTTTCGTCTTCTTCACATTTTACATATACCATTCCGGATGCTCCTATTTGCGGACGTTTTACCCAGTCAATTAAAGCGTCGATTTCTTTTCGTGTGTAAGAAGCACAATTGGGAGCTGCAATTGCAACCACTAATTCAGCTGCATTGAAAACTGGAAAATCTTTGTGTTGTGCCACTTCATTCAACTCACCAAATTTCATATCAAAACGAATATCGGGTTTGTCGTTGCCATAGGTTTTCATGGCATAATCGTAGGTAATTCTTGGGAATTTGGCTACTTCAATTCCTTTTATTTCTTTTAGTAAATGACGTGTCAATCCTTCAAAAACATTCAAAATATCTTCTTGTTCAACAAACGCCATTTCACAGTCGATTTGTGTAAATTCGGGTTGTCTGTCGGCACGTAAATCTTCGTCACGAAAACATTTTACAATTTGAAAATACTTGTCCATTCCGCCCACCATCAACAATTGTTTGAAAGTTTGTGGCGATTGTGGTAAGGCATAAAATTGCCCTTCGTTCATTCGGCTTGGTACGACAAAATCTCTTGCCCCTTCTGGAGTCGATTTGATTAAGTAGGGCGTTTCTACTTCACAAAAATCCAAATCAGAAAGGTATTTTCTAACTTCCATGGCGACTTTGTGACGGAAAAGCAAACTGTTTTTCACCGGATTTCTACGAATATCCAAGTAACGGTATTTCATTCGGATGTCTTCACCGCCATCGGTTTCATCTTCAATAGTAAAAGGAGGTGTCAATGCAGCATTGAGAATTGTCATTTCTTTAACAAGAATTTCAATTGCTCCTGTAGGTATGTTCGGATTTTTAGATTCCCGTTCAATCACCGTTCCTTTTACTTGAATTACAAATTCACGTCCGAGCGTTTTTGCCAATTCGAAAACCGATTTTTCCGAACGACTTTCGTCAAATAACAATTGAGTAATTCCATATCGGTCGCGCAAATCAACCCAATTCATGAATCCTTTATCTCTTGATTTTTGCACCCATCCAGCAAGCGTAACTTCACTGTTGATGTGTGAAGCATTTAATGTACCACAATTATGACTTCTATACATAGAATAAATTTTTTACTTTCAATATTCTGTTTAACAGAACGATTGCAAAAGTAAAAAACAATTATCAATATAAAGGAAATAGTAAATTGAATTGTAGAATAAAATAATTGTTAATATGCATGATGCAAAACATAAAAAAATTACCTTTGGGTTAACATAAAAAAAAATACGATGAAAAAAAGGATTATAATTTTTATTGCCTTGGTAATGGCAAGCATTGGATTTGCACAAAAAACGGTTAGTTTTAAAGCAGAAATTACCAATCGAAATGGCGATGTGATTTATATTAAAGACAAAAAAAATCAGACAGTAAAAGAGATTAAACTGGATGACAAAGGTGTTTTTCAGAGCACTTTTGAGATTGCTGACGGTGAGTACACGATGTATGATGGAGTGGAATATGCGCAGCTTTATTTGAAACAAGGTTATGATTTAAAAGTAAAGTTGGATGCCAAGAAGTTTGATGAAACCATCATATTTAAAGGTAAAGGTGCCAATGAAAACAATTTTTTGGCACAAATCGCAGCTTTGAATGAGAAAGTTGATTTTGAGGAAATATTAGCTTCTGATGAAGATGCGTTTACGTCAAAGGTAGCCGATGTGCAAAAATTGTTTACGGATTTAATCGATAAATCAAAATTGGATGTTGCTTTTTCTGAAAAACAAAAAAAGGATTTACAGACCAATTTAGATGGGTTGAAGCAATATTACGAAAAAAGCAAGGCCAATAAAAAATTGAACAATACCAATTCGCCGCCTTTCGATTTTGAAAATTACGCAGGTGGAAGAACCAAATTGGATGATTTAAAAGGGAAGTATGTTTATATAGATGTTTGGGCTACGTGGTGTGGACCGTGTAGAGCTGAGATTCCGTTTTTGAAAAAAGCAGAAGAAAAGTATCATGGAAAAAACATCGAATTTGTTAGTATTTCGGTAGATGTTCCAAAAGATTATGAGAAATGGAAAACCTTTGTTAAAGAAAAAGAATTAGGAGGAATACAATTATTAGCAGATAACAATTGGAAATCAGATTTCATTACAGCTTTTAGTATTAACTCGATTCCGCGTTTCATATTAATTGATCCAAACGGGAAAGTAGTTGATTCGGATGCTATGCGCCCTTCGAATCCTAAATTATTAGAGAAATTAGATATTCTTTTAAAGTAGTATCTTGTATATATAAAAAAAGGCTTCCGTTTTGGAAGCCTTTTTTTTAATTCTCACTTAGAATCATTCTTTTGTGTCTTCGATCGCGTAACCAATATTTGGTTCGTTTCACCAAATAAAACATTACCGGAACCATCACTAAAGTTAACACCGTAGCATACGTTAATCCGAAGATAATCGTCCATGCTAAAGGTCCCCAAAAGATGACGTTGTCTCCGCCCATAAAAAAATGCGGATTCAAATCGGTTACCAATGTGAAGAAGTCGAAATTCAAACCAATCGCCAACGGAATCAATCCTAAAATAGCGGTTAGTGCGGTTAATAATACCGGACGAAGTCTCGACTTTCCTGATTCGATGATGATTTCTTTTATTTCTAATAATGATAAGTCATCGTGACTTTCTAGTTTATTGTCGGCTACTTTTTTATCCAATAACAGTACAAAGAAATCCATTAATACGATTCCGTTTTTCACCACAATTCCAGCCAAAGAGATAATTCCCATCATCGTCATTAAGATTACGAAATCCATATTGGCAATTACATAACCGTAAAATACACCACTAAAACTAAGTAAAACCGTAAACAAAATCACCATCGTTTTTGACACCGAGTTGAACTGTAAAACAATGATGATTGTAATTCCGGCCATCGCTAAAAATAGCGCATACATTAAGAAACTTTGGTTTTTACCTTGCTCTTCTTGCACACCAGAAAACGAATAAGTAATGCCTTTTGGCAATTCATATCCTTTTAATTCTGTTTCGATTTGCTTAGTAATTTCGTCACCATTAAAACCAGTTATTACATTAGAATACACCGTTAAAATACGTTTGTAATTCTTTCTTTTAATTTGGTTATATGTTTTGGTTTTTTCGGTTTCTGATACTGCAGAAATAGGCACTTGCATCATTTGACCGTTAGTTTGATTTCGGAAGGTTAACGATTGATTGAACAAAATGTTTTCGTCTTTTCGTTGGTCTTCTTGCATGCGAACTACAATATTGTAATCGTCGTCACCTTCTTTATAAGTAGAAATCTCTTGGCCGTAAACCGAACGACGTAAATTGAATCCCAATTGTCCGGTTGAAACTCCAACACTTCCTGCGTTGACACGGTCGACTTTTACCT
Organism: Flavobacteriaceae bacterium; assembly: GCA_947491985.1. Lineage (GTDB taxonomy): Bacteria > Bacteroidota > Bacteroidia > Flavobacteriales > Flavobacteriaceae > Flavobacterium. The sequence continues at coordinate 4,679 of CANLLR010000007.1, forward strand.
CGAGTTCCGGACTCTGATTGTTCACATCGACGCTCAATTTTTCGATTCCAGGAATGTTTTTATTTTCGATAAACGAAATCATTTTTGCGGCTTGCACAATCATCGCATCATAATCAGATCCTGTCAATTGAATACTAATCGGATATCCTGCTGGCGGTCCGTTGGCGTCTTTTTCTACAGTTACTGTGGCACCAGCAATACCTTTTACTCGCGCTCGAATTTCTTCTAAAACTTCAGAAGTGTTAATGCCTTGTCGGAATTTAAATTCTGAGAAATTCACAATAACTTTTCCTTTAAAAGGCGTTTCCGATGCTGAACCCGCATCGACATTTGGGTTGCCAGCACCAACTCCTACTTGCGAAACGATACTTTCGGCTAAGAAGTTTTCGTTGGTTTTTGGATCGATGTATTTTTTCATGACATCAATCACCTGATTTTCAACAAATTTTGTTGCTTTATTGGTTTTGTCAATGTCGGTTCCTTGCGGATATTCAATATACGTGATAACTTGTTTTGGTATATTTTCTGGGAAGAACAATACTTTTCTTGGAAAAACACCCAACAAAACGAATGAAAAAATTAACATTCCGAAAATAGTAGCTAAAGCAATCCAAGCATTTCTTCCATTCAAAATTTTAGCCAAAAACACTTTGTATTTTTCTTCCATTTTTGGAAAAAAACTGTGCTGAAAATCTTGTGTCCATTGGTATAATTTTATGCGGTATAACCACATTAAAATTAAGGAGAATAATGATAAATGTCCAATAGCTCTGGCGGCTTTCATGTCGGCAACATTTCCGATAATGATAAAAACCAAGGCAAGTGTTCCGAAAATAATCGAATACAATTTCAGTGATTTTTTAGAGATATTTCGGTCTTCAACATCCATCGAACCTCCTGTCATGGCGGCATTTACAATCATCGCTACGAATAAAGACGAACTCAAAGTAATGGTCAATGTAATTGGGAAATACTTCATGAATTTACCCATGGTTCCAGGCCATAAAGCGAAAGGTAAAAACGCCATTAATGTTGTGGCAGTCGATGAAATAACAGGCCAAGCAATTTCGCCAATACCAATTTTAGAGGCTTGTATTCGCGTCATTCCTTTTTTCATATTGGCAAAAACGTTGTCGACTACTACAATTCCGTCATCTACTAACATTCCGAGTCCCATTACCAATCCGAACAAAACCATCGTATTTAATGTCAACCCAAAAGCTGACAAAATGGTAAACGCCATTAACATCGAAAGCGGAATTGCAGCACCAACAAACAAAGAATTTCGCAATCCCATTGTAAACATTAACACAATCATTACCAATATGATTCCGAATATAATGTGGTTCGATAATTCGTCGACTTGATGCTCCACACGAGACGATTGGTCGTTAGTCAGTTTTAAATCTAAATTTTTAGGAAGGTAATTTTCTTTGGCAGCTTCAATTTTTTCTTTTACTTGCTCAATCGCAGAAATCATGTTTTGTCCTGAACGTTTTTTAACGTTAAGCATGACCACTTCGGTTCCTTTTTCACGAGCATAAGTCGTTTTCTCTTTTTCTTTGAAACTCACTACGGCGATATCTTTTAAATAAACCGTTCCGCCATTGTGTTTTACGACAATGTTTTCAAGTTCTTTTGGGTCTTTAATTTCACCAACAATTCGGATGTTGTTTCGAGAACCTTGTGAGATTAAATTTCCACCCGAAAGCGTCATGTTTTCATATTTCACGGCATTTTGAATGTCGTCAAACGAAACTTGAGCCGCCGTCATTTTAAAAATATCTACAGCAATTTCAACTTCTTTATCATCTACACCTAAAATGTCAACTTTTTTTACTTCGGCAATTTCTTCAATATCATCTTGAAGCAATTCACCGTATTTTTTTAGTTGTTGCGTAGTATAATTTCCTTTTAAGTTGATGTTCAAAATAGGCACTTCTTCTGAAATGTTCAATTCGAAAACGCTAGGTTCTACTTTACTTCCGTTGTCCAAATTGGGCCAATCGGTATCGGCTTTCACATTATCAACTTTGTCTTTGATTTTTATTTTAGCGTCTTCAATTTTTACCTTGTCGTTGAACTCGGCGATAATCATTCCGTAATCTTGAAACGAACTTGCTGTAACTTTTTCGACACCACTGATGTTTTTAATTTCCTTTTCAAGTGGTTTGATGATTAGTTTTTCAACGTCTTCTGCTGAGTTTCCTGGAAAAACAGACGAGATGTACACTTTGTTTTCGATGATTTCCGGAAAGTCTTCACGAGGCATGGTTACATAGGCAATTAAACCTGTAACGACAATTAAAAACGTGAAGATGTATACGGTTACTCGATTTTCGATAGCCCAACTTGAGATGCCGAATTCTTTATTTTGATGACTCATATTTTTTTGGTTATGAGTTGTGAGTTAAGGTTGTGAGTTGCGATTAGTTTTAACCTACAACTGACAACTCAGAACAGACAACGTATTAGAAATTTAATTTCATTCCGTTTGAAATCGTGTTTACGCCTTCAGTAACTATAATATCTTCCGCTGTTAATCCGCTTAAAATTTCGGTAACATTATCAGACGACTTTCCTATTTTGACCATGATCTTTTTGGCCGTTCCTGTCTTTCCGTTTGAGTTGGTCACGGTGAACACGTAGCTGTTTTTTTCACCATCTTCCAAAATCACGTTGGTCGGAACCACAATGGCGTTTTTACTCACATAATCGGTAATTTTAAGTTTGGCAACTTGATTCGGGCGCAATAAATTTTCTGGATTAGGAACACGCACTTCAATTCCGAAACTTCGGTTGTTTGGGTTGATAAAATTCCCTACTTGTCGTACCTCTCCTTTGTAGGTTTTTCCTAGAGAAGTTAAGAAAACATCGACTTCGGTTCCGACTTTCAATTTGCCGATGTACGATTCTGGCACGCTAGTCGAGACATACATATTACTTAAGTTAACAATTCGCAATAATCCTTGAGGACTTGGCGCTACGACTTGACCTTTTTCTACAAATACTTCATCGATTGTTCCAGTAAACGGTGCGCGAATAACGGTTTTAGCAACTTGAGCGCGCATTTGGGCAACCGATTTTTGAGCTGAAATCATTTGTGTTTGCGCTTGAAGAAACTGAATTTCAGAACCAATTTTTTTATCCCAAAGATTTTTTTGTCTTTCAAAAGTGGTTTTGGCTAACGCATATTGATTTTCCATGCTTGCCAATTGCTGGCTCATTCCGGCATCGTCAACACGTCCTAAAATTTGTCCTTTTCCAACGCGTTGTCCTGCTTTTACTGTTAGTGAGGTTAAAGTTCCACTGAATTCGGGTTGCACCAAAATATTTTCTTTCGTATCAATGTTCCCTTGAATGTCAAGATAATGTCTAAAAACAGTGTCTTTAACTACTGCAACAGCTACCAAAACTTCTTCTTTTTTTACATTTAAAGAAGCAAGACCATCTTCAATTTTTGCCATTTCGGCTTGAAGTGTTACTTTTTTAGCTTGCAATGCTTTGACGTTTTTCGCTTTTACTAATTCGTCTACCGATTGATTGGCGTCATTATTTCCGCATGAGAACAACACAAGTGCGGTTAGTGATAGAATTATAATTTTTTTCATTGTAATGTGTTTTTGTATTGGTTTAGTTTAGTATTTTTTCTAAAGAAGCTCGTTTGTTAATCACATCAAGCAAGGCTTGCAAATAGTTTTGTTGTGTCGTATACAATTGTCGTTGCGCTTCGGTCAAATCGAAACTCGATGAAAGTCCTTCTTTAAATTTAATTTGGTTTTTGTTTTCGATACGTTCAGCTAATTTCAAATTGTCTTTCGAAGTCGCCAATTGCTCAATACTGTACTCGTAGTCGCTTTTGGCTTTTTGGAAATTCAATTTTAATTTTTGTTCGGTTTCGGTAAGTTGCGTTCTTGATTGTTCTAAGGCGATTTTGGCTTGTTGTGTTCGTGCACTTCGAGCGCCACTACTGAAAATGGGTACATTTAAACCAACGCCTACATTGGAAAAGTTGAGCCATTTTTGATTTTGTGAAAAGAACTGAAATTGATCTCCAAAGGCATTGTATCCGAAATTAACATTAGCTCCCAATGAAGGTAATGCTCTACTTTTTTCTAATTTTAAAAGTAATAATTTACTGGTTTCCAAATTTTTACCAATTTGATAATCAATAGAATTGGTTACGTTAAACTCTTTAGAAAGCAATTGTAAATCAATGTTGTTTTGTGCTAAATCGGTTAGTTTGTCTTTGAGTTGCAAATCGTTTTCTAGTTCAATTCCAAGGAACAACTTTAACATGTTTAACGCTATTTTTTGTTGGCGTTTTACATTTTGTAACGAACTATTAATTGATGATAACGTAATTTGAAGTTGTTCGACATTTTCTTCTTCAATCAAACCATTTTTAAAAATTTCTTTGGTGTCGGAAAGAGTCTTTTCGAGAATGCCTTTATTTTTTTCAAGAATTGAAATGCTTTCTTCCGCCAAAAGAACGTTGCCATACGAATTGACAACCATTTCTTTTAACTCTTGATTGGTTTTTACTTTTGCATTTTCAGAGATTTTTAAATACGTTTTCGCCGATTGCAATCCAACCAAATACGATCCGTCAAATATGAGCTGACCTAGTGAAAGCACACCACTCATATTTTGTTTGGTACCAAATGCAACTTCGGCAAATTCGCCTTGATTTCCCCCAAAAAATTCAGCAGGAACAACCGATTTTTGTATTTCAAAATTGTATTGGTAATTTACATTTCCATTAATTTGAGGCAATCCAATAGTAGTAGTTTCCCATTTTTTTTGCTTGGCAATTTCAATATCGCGACTCGCATTTATGGCCGAATAATTATTTTGAATAGCGTGTTCAATAGCTTCTTGAAGCGAAAACGAATACGATTCTTTTTGATTTTGTGCTTGTAACAAACTTGTCAAAAGCAACAGGGTTATTAAAATTTGATGTTTCATAGTTGAAAGATGATTGATTATTGAGTAAAGATTGATAATTGCTTTTCTAGTTCTATAATTCCTTTTGGTGTAGCTAAAGCTCTGGTGTGGTATTCGAGCGCTTTGCCTTCTAATTGATAAGCATCACGTTCCAAAAGCGTGTTTTCATTGATGGAAAAAATAAGTGTGTAATAAAATTTTGCGGCTATAGCAGCATCTGTTTCTGCACGGTACAATCCTTGTTCAATTCCTTTGATGACATTTTGGGTGAAAATTTGATTGCAATCTTCAATTTCATTGGCCATCATTCTTTCGTAAATTTCTGGATAATGCTTTTTTAATTGATAGGCTGGAGAATGGTCAAACGATTGGAACATTTCTTTAAACATTTTTCGCATTTCGAAGTTTTCTTCAATTGCATTGTAGTTTTTAGAAATGACTTCGTGCATCAGATTGTGAATTTTTTGATGCACCACTTCAGTTCCTTCCTCGATAAGTTTTTCCTTATTGCTAAAATATTTGTAAATTGTTTTTTTAGAAATACACATCTCACACGCAATATCATCCATGGTGACACTCTTGAAACCCAGTTTCAAAAACATGTCGGTTGCTTTTTTGATTATTTTGTCTCTCATCGTAAGAATTGATTTTATTTTTAGAAATTGTCAATCTCAAATGCAAATGTAATACGGAAACTTTGAATACAAAAATAGTTTCCAAAGTATTTACATAAATTTAACATTATGAAAGTTCATGTTTCAAGTTTGATTTTTCAAGTTTTAAGTTTTTTTGACTTACTTTGTGGCACTTGAATAGTGTAACCTGAAACCAGTAATTAATGCATTCCATTTACCAATACCAACAGTACATCTCCGATTATTTGTTAGCTGAATACGAAACCAAGGAGCCGCAAAATTTGTACAATCCTATTCATTATATTTTAGGACTTGGAGGCAAACGAATGCGACCGGTATTGACTTTGATGAGTGCTGAGGTTTTTGATGCCGATTATAAAAAAGCATTGCCTGCCGCTTTAGCTGTCGAAGTTTTTCATAACTTTTCACTTGTTCATGATGATATTATGGACGACGCGCCATTGCGAAGAGGCAATGAAACTGTTCATGAAAAATGGAACATAAACACCGCCATTTTATCAGGCGATGCCATGCTTATTTTGGCGTACCAATATTTTGAAAAATACAACACCGAAGTTTTTCGAGCTTTAGCAAAATTGTTTAGCAAAACTGCACTTGAAGTGTGCGAAGGTCAGCAGTATGATGTTGATTTTGAAACTCGTGAAGATGTTACGATTCCTGAGTACTTAAAAATGATCGAATATAAAACGGCAGTTTTAGTCGGAGCAGCTATGAAAATGGGCGCTATTGTAGCCGAAACTTCGCAAGAAAATGCTGATTTAATTTATGATTTCGGACTCAATTTGGGTCTCGCGTTCCAGTTGCAAGACGACTATTTAGATGCTTTTGGAAACCCAGAAACCTTCGGAAAGCAAGTGGGCGGCGATATAATTGAAAATAAAAAGACGTATTTGTTTTTAAAAGCAATGGAATTTTCTAACGCAAATCAGAAAGAACAATTGTTGCATTTGTTTTCGATTCATCCAAATGATAATGCCGATAAAATAGCAACAGTTAAAGATATTTTTACTGAAACAGGTGCAGCAAAAGCTACCCAACAAGCCATCCAAGACTACACTTTAAAAGCATTTGCCACGTTGCAAAAAATAAGCATCGACAATGAGAAAAAAGAATTGCTTAAATCGTTTGGCGAAAATTTAATGGGACGTAAGGTTTAATGTAATGCGTTTGTTAGCAGCTCTTTTCAACACTTCGCAAGAGAATCATAAGGTTATCTTTTTGTTGCTATATTTTTTTCCGATTTTTACTGTTTTGGCACTTTGGATAGATTCGGTTGCATTTGCTTCTACTAATTTTGACGGACGAAACTTGACCAATGTGTTGGCGGTTTTGTATTTTGGAATGTTCTTTATGGCATCTAACGCGTATTTGCGAAAGTTGTTATTTTGTATGGTGTTGCTTTCTTATATTGGCGAACTTATTTTTTGTAAAATCTTTGAGATGTACGCGTACCGAACTTCTGACATTCCTATCTATGTGCCTTTTGGTCATTCCATTGTCTATGGTTCTGGATTTATTTTGGCCGAAACAAATTTTTTTAAAATCCATGAAAAGCTACTTAAAAAAGTTTTTTTCATAACATTTTCATTACTGTTTCTAGTTATTGGATTGGTCTTAAACGATGTTTTTTCACTTATTTTTGGAGGGTTATTTTTTGTATTGATGAAGCGAAAAAAATGGGAAAATCTCTATTACGCCATTGCACATTGCGTTATCTTTATAGAGTTGGTTGGAACGTATTTTAATTGCTGGACATGGGAACCGAAATCCTTTGGCATTATTCCTACAGTTAATCCGCCTATGGGTGCTGTTTTTTTCTATGCTGGTGGCGATGTCATCTTGGCGAAAATAGTAAGCTATTGGAAAAGCAAAGTTGAATTAAGCTAAAAATAAATGAATTTTCCTGTTCCACTATCTGCCGATGAATTGTTACAAACTGCCGAAAAGGAGGAATTGTACCAAAAACTAATAGAACAAATTAACAAAGATTTCAATTTGGCCAATGAAGGTGTCGACATACCCAATAGTACTTCCGCTCACGAATTAAAAGTGCAATTGCATGAAAAAATCTACCGATTAATTCAATATAAATTCGCTGAATATTTGAATTTACTTTACATTATTGATGTTCCCGAAGATCAGGTTAAAAAATTAGACGGTTCAGATATTTTAGAACTATCCGAACAAGTTGTTTTTTTGTTGTTAAAAAGAGAATGGATGAAGGTGTGGTATCGGAATCGATTTTAGAAACGCTTATCTGAAGAAACGCCTTTGGCTATGGAGACGTTACTCTGAGCTTCACTTTAGAGACGCCTTGCGGCTTTGAAAAATTCCTCTAGCATAAATAAAATCTCTATTCAAAATCAGAAAAAGTTCTAAAATAGGGCAGCTAAATTCTATAACCCGAAGGACATTTCTAACAGTCTAAAGCGCAGCGTCTCTAAAAATACACCCTCACAAAAGGCATCAATGCATCGCCATATACGCCTTTGTCTTCTTGAAACAAAATGTTGTAACGCGCACCAATAGTCACATTTTCCATGCGATAACCTACGCCTAGAAACAATCCAGTGTTCCAAAAATTATCAGAAATGCCATTGTAAAAAGCGTTATCGGTTTTCACATCCGCGCGCAATTGTTCTACTTCGACTGATAACTGCACTTGTTCGATGGGATTGAACAATCCGATAACACTAGCACCATACAAATGCGAATTGTAAAAATCACGTTGCCGCAAATAACTGTATTGCAATCCAGCTCCCACAGCAACGTATTGGTTTACATTATAAATCGCACTTGGAGCTACGGAGATATTAGTAAAACCCGAGCCAAATCCGAGTCCCAATCCACCTCCAATTTGCACTTTTTGCCAAAAACTACTTTTAGGTTCTGCTTGTGGGTTGTTTTGTGCTTTTGACTCAAAAGAAGTTCCAAAAATTAAAACGAATAACAAAGGCGTTATTACTTTTTGTAAACAATGCTGCTCCATAATATTAATATCCTAAATTCCTGTTATAAAAGTATAAAAAACATTGGCAGCTAGCTATAATTATTTTACTTTTGTGTTAATTTTATAGTTACACGATTTCTTACACAAAAAATATGGATAGGTTTTCCTTTTTAAACGCAGCACATACTCAATTTTTTGCCGATTTATACGAACAATACACTCAAAATCCAGACAGCGTTGAGCCAAGTTGGAGAGCGTTTTTTCAAGGTTTCGACTTTGGAATGGAAACGTTTAATGACCAAAATGCAGGTGAGCAATTAGCACAATATACCAGCTCGTTTTCTGATAACGGTCAGGCATCTGAAAAACTGCAAAAGGAGTTCAACGTTTTGAAATTAATCGATGGCTACCGTACACGCGGCCACCTTTTTACCGAAACTAATCCCGTTCGGGAAAGAAGAATTTATACGCCTGATTTGGCTTTAGCTAATTTCGGACTCTCCGATGCCGATTTAAATACCGTTTTTGATGCAGCCAAAATATTAGGGCATCAGCCAAAAACACTTAAAGAAATTATAGATCATCTTAAAAATGTATACTGCCAACACATCGGTATCGAATACATGTACATGAGAAAACCAGAGGTTATTCAGTGGATTCAAGACCGAATCAACATCAACGATAACCTTCCTAATTTCAACCCAGAGCAAAAAAAGCACATTCTCGGAAAATTAAACGAGGCGGTTTCTTTCGAGAATTTCCTTCATACCAAATATGTAGGTCAAAAACGTTTTTCACTCGAAGGTGGCGAAAGTATTATTCCTGCTTTAGATGCTTTAATTGAATCAGCGGCCGAAAAAGGCGTAGAACATTTCGTAATGGGAATGGCACACCGTGGTCGTTTGAATATTTTGGCAAACATCTTCGGAAAAGCAACACAAGACATCTTCTCTGAATTTGACGGAAAAGATTACGATAAAGAATATTTTGATGGCGATGTGAAATACCATTTGGGTTTAACGTCAGAACGAAAAACTAAATCGGGTAAAAAAATCAACATCAATTTAGCACCCAATCCATCGCATTTAGAAACGGTGGGAGCTGTTATTGAAGGAATTGCTCGAGCCAAACAAGATAAATACTTTCCAGATGATTTTTCAAAAGTATTGCCAATTGCCGTTCACGGTGATGCAGCTGTAGCGGGACAAGGAATTGTATATGAAATTGTGCAAATGGCGCAATTGGATGGCTACAAAACGGGTGGTACAATTCATATAGTGATTAACAATCAAGTGGGTTTTACAACCAATTACCAAGATGCGCGTTCTTCTGTATATTGTACCGATGTGGCCAAAGTTACCTTGTCGCCAGTATTACACGTCAATGCCGACGATACCGAAGCAGTGGTTCATGCCATGTTGTTTGCCTTAGATTTCCGAATGGAATTTGGCCGCGACGTGTTTATCGATTTATTAGGCTATAGAAAATACGGTCACAATGAAGGTGACGAACCTCGTTTTACGCAACCTGTTTTATATAAAATCATTGCCAAACATCGCAACCCTAGAGATATTTATGCTGAGAAACTAATTACTGATGGAATTGTAGATGCTGCCTATATCAACAAGATAGAAAACGAATACAAAGACAAACTTGACGATAATCTTACCGCATCACGTAAGAAAGATTTAACCATCATCACGCCGTTTATGCAAGATGAATGGGACGGATTTGTGCAAGTTTCAGATGACGAAATGTTAAAAAAAGTCAACACTCAATTCGATAAAAAGAAATTAGGAGAAATTGCAGTTCAAATTGCCACCCTTCCTTCAGATAAAAAATTTATCAGTAAAATTTCGAAGATTGTCAACGACCGAAAAACCATGTATGATAACAATATTATCGATTGGGGAACCGCAGAAACATTGGCTTATGGTTCGTTATTGACCGAAGGTTATGATGTTAGAATTTCTGGACAAGACGTAGAACGAGGTACATTTTCACACCGTCATGCCGTAGTAAAAGTAGAAGACAGCGAAGAAGAAGTGATTCTGTTGAATTCGCTAAAAGATAAAAAAGGAAAGTTCAACGTTTTCAATTCGTTCCTTTCTGAATATGGGGTTCTAGGATTTGATTACGGTTACGCCTTAGCCAATCCGAATGCCTTAACCATTTGGGAAGCGCAATTTGGTGATTTCTCGAACGGCGCACAAATCATGATTGACCAATACATTTCGTGCGGTGAAGACAAATGGAACAACCAAAACGGAATTGTTTTATTGTTGCCTCACGGCTACGAAGGGCAAGGAGCTGAACACTCGTCAGCGCGTATGGAACGTTATTTACAACTTTGTGCACGTCATAACATGTACGTTGCCGATTGTACGACGCCAGCCAATTTCTACCACTTGTTACGTCGTCAAATGAAAACCAAATTTCGCAAACCATTAGTGGTGTTTTCACCAAAAAGTTTGTTACGTCATCCGTTATGCGTTTCCACGCAAGAGGAATTGTACAATGGTCAATTTCAAGAAACGATTGACGATAACTTAGTAGACAAGAAAAAAGTAAAAACAGTAGTGTTCTGCACCGGAAAATTCTATTATGATATTGTAGCCGAGCGCGAAAATTTACAACGGAATGACATAGCTTTGGTTCGTATCGAGCAATTGTTTCCGTTCCCAACCAAACAATTGGAAGCAATTATTAAAGGATATCCGAACGCCGACGATTTCGTTTGGGCACAAGAAGAGCCAAAAAATATGGGCGCTTACAGCTTTATGTTGATGAATTTCGATTTGGTAAAATGGCGATTGGCCTCATTAAAAGCGTACGCCGCTCCGGCAGCAGGAAGCCATATGCGTGACCGTCGTCGTCATGCCGATGCGATTCGAATGGTTTTTGATAAGAATTTATTCAGGAGCTAATCCCGCTTTCCGTTGCAATCTTTTTCTCGTCAGTTCGAGTTCGCTTGTAAAGCGAGTATCGAGAACCGAGAAAAAGGATTTTCACTGCAATCAGGGCTAAGGATAAACACAAAATAAGACATTTAGATTTTAAAATATAAAATTCATCATTTAAAATAAACATACAATGATTTTAGAAATATTTGAAATTAAAAGGAGGACAGCCATTGGCTGTCAGGTACAAATCAAATAGTCTAAAGTAAACCAAAATTAAATCAATAAGATAAACTAAAATATAGAACTATGATTTTAGAAATGAAGGTTCCGTCTCCAGGCGAATCGATTAAAGAAGTAGAAATCGCAACTTGGTTAGTTAAAGACGGCGATTATGTAGAAAAAGACCAAGCCATTGCTGAGGTGGATTCCGACAAAGCGACGTTGGAATTGCCAGCTGAAGCAAGCGGCATCATCACACTAAAAGCAGAAGAAGGCGATGCAGTTGCTGTTGGTGCTGTAGTGTGTTTGATTGATACAAGTGCTGCTAAACCAGTAGTCGATGCTTCAGCTTTAGCAAAAGAAGCGGCAAAAGAAGTGGCAAAACCAGTTGCGGAAGCTCCAAAAGTGGAAGCTCCAGCAGTAGCTAAAACGTATGCAGCGCAAACACCATCGCCAGCAGCCAAAAAAATATTAGACGAAAAAAGCATACAGCCTACTGACGTTGTAGGAACAGGAAAAGGAGGACGAATCACTAAAGACGATGCGGTAAATGCAGTGCCGTCGATGGGAACCCCAACGGGTGGCAACCGTGGTTCAGAACGCACCAAATTATCAATGTTGCGTCGTAAAGTTGCCGAAAGATTAGTGTCGGCGAAAAACGAAACCGCGATGTTGACGACGTTTAATGAAGTCGATATGACTGCGATTTATGCGTTGCGCGAACAATATAAAGAAGAATTTAAAACCAAACACGGATTGGGATTGGGATTCATGTCGTTCTTTACCAAAGCGGTAACCAGAGCGTTGCAATTGTACCCAGATGTGAATTCGATGATCGATGGTCAAGAGAAAATCTCATATAATTTCTGTGATATTTCGGTAGCGGTTTCTGGTCCGAAAGGATTGATGGTACCTGTAATGCGAAGCGCAGAAACTTTATCTTTCCGCGGAGTAGAAGCCGAAATCAAACGTTTGGCGATTCGTGCTCGCGATGGACAAATTACAGTTGATGAAATGACAGGCGGAACGTTTACCATTTCAAATGGAGGTGTTTTCGGAAGTATGTTATCAACACCAATTATCAATCCACCGCAATCTGGAATTTTAGGCATGCACAATGTAGTAGAAAGAGCTATTGTGAAAAACGGTCAAATCGTTATTGCTCCCGTAATGTTTGTGGCTTTGTCATACGATCACCGAATCATCGACGGACGCGAGTCGGTTGGATTTTTAGTAGCCGTGAAGGAGGCCTTAGAAAAACCAGAAGAGTTATTGATGGATGGCAATGTAAAAAGAGCATTGGAATTGTAAATCAAAATCGTTATAAATTAATTCCCGTTTCGATATCAGAACGGGATTTTTTGTTTATTGGCTTCGCCAATTCGCTATGCTCGTGTGTTCGCGTGAGGGATAGAGCGAAAATCCTTTTTTTGGTTTGTCATACTGAGCTTGTCGAAGTACAAACCAAAAAAAGATTGCAGCGAAAGCCCGACGCAAGGAGGAACGACGAAGTGACACGCCCACAAAAACAAATACTATGAAAAACCAAAAACAAGCCGCCATCGGATTTATTTTCATTACGATGCTGATTGACATTACGGGCTGGGGAATTATCATTCCGGTGATTCCGAAATTGATTCAAGAACTCATTCACGGCGACATTAGTGAAGCTGCCAAAATTGGCGGTTGGATAACGTTTGCCTATGCCATAACGCAATTTATTTTTGCACCATTAATAGGAAACTTGAGTGATAAATACGGCCGACGTCCTATTATTTTGATTTCGCTTTTTGCTTTTTCACTCGACTATATATTGTTGGCTTTTGCGCCGACCATTACGTGGCTTTTTGTCGGACGTATCATAGCCGGAATTTCGGGCGCCAGTATCACTACAGCTTCGGCTTATATTGCCGATGTGAGTACGCCTGAAAACCGAGCGAAAAACTTCGGAATGATTGGTGCGGCTTTTGGACTTGGGTTTATCATCGGACCCGTAATGGGAGGGATGTTGGGCCAATACGGTTCGAGAGTGCCGTTTTATGCCGCGGCGATTTTGTGCTTGTTGAACTTTTTATACGGCTATTTTATTTTACCCGAATCGTTATCAAAAGAGAACCGCAGGGAGTTTAGTTTGAAGCGTGCCAATCCGATTGGAGCGTTTTTGAACTTACGAAAATACCCGCAATTGATTGGTTTGGTAATTTCTATATTTTTGCTTTATGTGGCATCGCATGCGGTGCACAGCAATTGGAGTTACTTTGTGATGTACCAATTCAATTGGGATGAACGAATGGTTGGACTTTCATTGGGAGCCGTTGGACTTTTAGTGGGCATTGTGCAAGGCGTTTTAATTCGTTGGATCAATCCGAGATTGGGAAATGAAAAAAGTATTTATGTCGGAATGGCGTTGTATGCCATTGGTATGTTTTTGTTTGCTGCAGCAACCGAAAGTTGGATGATGTTTGTGTTTTTGATTCCGTATTGCTTAGGCGGAATTGCCGGACCAGCGATGCAAGCGGTGATTTCGAATCAGGTTCCGGCGAATGAACAAGGCGAAATTCAAGGCACTTTATCGAGTTTGATGAGCGCGTCGGCTATTGTGGGTCCGCCCATGATGAGCATGGTTTTTTATTACTTCACACATAAAGAAGCGCCGTTTCAGTTTCCGGGAGCGCCTTTTGTTTTGGGTGGAATTTTAATGATTGTGAGTACGTTGATTGCGTATTTTTCGTATAAAAAAAGTACATAATAACAACTATCTTAAATACAAACAGTGGTTGTAATAATCAATAATCGCTTTTCCTTTCAATAAGACATCGGCGCCAATAATGCCTTGCACGGGTTTTGCTTTGTGTTGTGTAAGGGCTTCGTTAACGTGCGATAAGTCGAAAATCACCAAATGAAATTCGGTGTCTTTCCACCGTCCCAATTGCAAGGTGTTGTCTTTGGCAAGTTGGGTAAACATTCCGGTAGCTCCGGCACCTGACGCTTTTGTTTTCGATTTTGACGCATTGAGTTGCAACGCTTCGATACTTTCAAACCCAACGCAACTGTTGCTGGCGCCAGTATCGAGAATAAAGTTGCCTTTTACGCCATTGATGCGCGCTTTAATCAACAAATGCTGGGTTTTAGAAACCTTAAAATTGATTTTTTTGTATTTGTTTTTCTTGAGAGTTTTTTGAAAGTCTTTCATTTTATTTTCACCACATAAGACACAAAAGGAAATTCTTCTATGTGTCTTTGATTTTCTTTTATGACTTATGTGGTTTAAAAAGTCACAAAGATTTTTAAATTTTCTTAATCACAGAATTATGATAATCACAAAAGGGAATTCTATTATATGTCTTTGATTTTATTTTGTGACTTATGTGGTTATAAAGCACAACTATTTTTTAAATTTTCTGAATAACAAAAATAAGCTAATGAATAGAACAAATAGTAATCCGATGTAAAGAAAATAAGGATTTGATTCTTTATGCTCTACACTTCCATAATACACAAAAGCGCTCCAATAATACGGCGATTTTTTGGCATTCGGAATTTTTTCATCAGCCAGAAACTCCAATTTTGCGTTGTAATTGGCATCAGTATACGAATCGCCTTTTTTTACCTTTGCATAAAATTTCTCCATAAAAACCGAGGTGGTGTAATCGTTGACTTTCCACAACGAAAACAATAAATTTTGAGCGCCAGCAAATTGAAATCCGCGTCCCACACTCATCGCTCCTTCAGCTTTAAATAGTTTTCCCACTCCCGTTTCACAAGCACTCAACACCACCAAATCGGGATGCATTTTCAGTTGATATAATTCTGAATACAATACTTTTTGATCGTAAAATTGCAAGCTCGCAGGTTCATAAATATCACCAGAGGATGCGTGTGTTGAGAGATGAAGCACCGAATAATTGGAGCTATTTAGTCTGAAATTTTCGAAAGTAGCAAGGTGTTTGTCTAGGTATTTCCCTTCGTAAGTTGCTTTTAAATTGGTAAGTTCGTTTTTAGAAAAAGCCAGTTCTAAATCGGTATTTTCAAAAATGGGAAAAACACCCAAAACGGTTTCTTTTTTATGCTGAAACGGAAGGGTATTCAAATAAAATTCGACCGAATTGGTGTAGCTAATTTTGAAATCATGCACTAAATACTGCATTTTTTCAAAGTTGGTTGTCGTCGATTTTTTGGTGATTAAAGCTTCAAACGGAAGAAAATTCAAAATTCCATCCGGTACAATGATGAGGCTTTTAGTGGTTTTACTTTTCGGAAGTTGTAATAAAGTATACACTACATTGGCTTGGCGATTGAATTCATTAGGGTTATTCGCTATAGCATTGGCTTCGTTAAAAAAAGAAAGAAAGTCGCGAATTTCCGAACTTTTCCCTACTGTTTTGGAAAGGCGTTGCAGCTGTATCGCGTTGTTTTGAAGGGTGAATACATAACTATTTTCGTTTCCAATAAAGTATTCGACCATCACGGCTTTGTCCTTTTCCAATTTGGAAAATACTTTTTTTAAATCTACTCCTTTGTTGGATTCGGCAGTCGTTTTTGCTTCGTTCGATTTCAACAAAAGCATCAATTCATTTTGTTTTTTTATGGCTTCGTTGATTTTCGTGATGTTAGCATTGTCTAATTTTTGCTGTTCTTTTACAATAATGATATTCCAATTTTGAAGTTGTTGCACAATTAATTTCTCCGATCTCGATTGTGTTTTGGATGCCAAAAGCGATTGTTTTAAAACGGCCGATTTGGTTTTTTCTGCCAATAAAAAGGCGGTTTCAATGTAGTGGCTTTTCTTTTCTTTTTGATAAAGCAAATAATAGATACTGATGCACTTTTCGGTGCGGTTTCTGTTGTGCAATTGGTGAATGATTTTTGAATTTTCATACACCAACATCGAGGCAAATAAGGCTTCGATATGAAACGCCAATTGGTAACTTTGTAACGCTTTTTTGGGTTGGTTTTGCGCCAAAAACAATTCGGCTTGCAAATCGAAAGCATCCAATAAAACGGTTTCGGCATACAAGGTATTTGGGTTGGGAAGTGTTGATTTTGTCGTAGCGTAATTCGGAATCAAAACGCTAAAAAGTGCTTTTAAATTTACTTCTACTTGTGAAAATTGCTGTTGCTGGAAGTGTAGTAAAGCAATATCGTAATACAACTTGGCTTGTTTTCGTGGGGCTGCATTCGGAACAATGAAAAATTGTGTGACCGCCTTTTCCATATAGGAATTGGCCGTTTTAAAATTTTGCTGTTGACTGTAAATAGTCGTTAAATTGCGATACGCATTGGATACGGTTTCCGATTGAGAAGCGTCGGATTGCAATAAACGAATCGAATTTTCAAAGGCTTTTTTGGCTTTATCAATGGATTGGGAAAGGAAAAAATTATTTCCCAAATTGTTGTATAAGACACCTTTTTGAAGGGTCGTTATTTTTTCAGATTG
Organism: Flavobacteriaceae bacterium; assembly: GCA_947491985.1. GTDB lineage: Bacteria > Bacteroidota > Bacteroidia > Flavobacteriales > Flavobacteriaceae > Flavobacterium. The sequence goes on from CANLLR010000007.1 coordinate 21,791, forward strand.
TATGGTTTTTTCGAGTAAATCGATAGCTTCTTTCACTCGTCCAGTATTTTGATATACATTGGATAAGTTGAGTATTGCAGCGTATTTTTGAGCGGAAGTTTCAGGAGAATTCTTTGCAGTATTCGCAATGTAATAATACTGTTTTATGGTGTTTTCGGCATTGTCATAATCACCAATAATGGTGTATAAATTGCCTAAAGGTTGCAAGCACGATCCAACGATATCGTAATTTGTCAAGTGGTTTTTTTGATACAATTGCCACGCTTTTTCATAACTCAAAATGGCCTGTTGCGTCTGTCCAAATTGATTTTCATAATACGCTTTGTTGCATTTTAAGATGACCAAAGCAAGTAATTCGGGTTTCGATTTGGGTTTAAAAGTAGCTTCGGCGACGCTTAATTTTTTTAATGTTTTTTCGTTTGGATGAGCAGCAAATTCATCAACAGAAGCATAGATTTTCTCTTCTAAAGTTGTTGGACCTTGAGAAAAAATCAATTGAGAAATAAAAAAGAAAAGTATAATTTTCTTCATTCAAAAATAAGTAACGGTTGTTTTAATTTAAACACATAATGCACAAAGTTTTTTCTTAATAGACTTATGTTTTTCAAAAAATTAACCACATAAGAATCAAAAGATTTCAAAAGTCACAAAGTTTATTCAGAAAGATCCCTAAAATAATCATTTACAAAAGTTTTTTGACCTTCTTTAAATAAATTTACACAATGAAAATTGTAGAGAATTCCTTTTGGGACTTTCAATAATTTCATATAAGTAAGAATTTGTGCTTGATGAATTGGTGCCAATGAATCTATAGCTTTTAATTCTATAACGATACATTTTTCAATTAGTAAATCACATCGTAATTCCGTTTCAAGTTGAATTCCCTTAAAATTTATGGGAACTAAAAATTCAGATTCAAAAGAAATCCCTCTAAACTGGAGCTCTTTTTTTAAACATTTATGATAAACACTTTCTAACAATCCTGCTCCAAGTTCTTTATGGACTTCAATTGCCGCACCATTTATTTGATACGTTAAATCGTTGAGATACGTTTTTGTAATATTCATATTATACTTATGTGGCTTATATTTTCTTTTGTGACTTATGTGGTTAAAAAATCCTAAAATTTCCAAATGGCATACAACTGCCAATAATTAAAATCTTTTTCAAAATTCACCACATATCGTGCCCCAACACTTGGACCAATTCGGGAGAAACCTGCGGTGAAGTCAAATAAAACACCCGACTTAAATCCGGTAAACGTTTCTTTTACAGTATCATTTTCTTCTCTTGAGGAAACCAAAAAATTATCATTTGGTCCTTCGTAAATTTCTTCTTTTTCAGATGTGTTTTGTTTTTGTGAGATGTTGATGTTGGCTTGAATTCCAGCACCAATTCCGATGTAATTATTGATATTGTACCGAATTAAAAGAGGCACTTCTACATTGTAAATTTCAAAATCACTTTCAAAAAACCGCCGATGTAATTGCGGAATGGTTCCGTTGTTGTTATTGACAATTTCATCAGTAACGGTTCTTTCTGCATCATACGTATGCAAATTGTTTTGCAACTCGACTTGCCAATACCAACGGTACGATTTGTAAGGTGAAAGGGTAGCTGCGACAAAATAACTTTTCGAATTTTCTAAATCGGGAAACAAATTGTAACCCGTTTTGGCTCCAATCGAAATTCCGGGTTTGAATCGCGTTACTGCATAATTGGTAATTACAGGTTCGTTTTTGTCAAAGATAATAGCGGTTTTGCTTCGGGTTTTTTGCTTATGAAAATCCTTGGCAAATTTCATAGTGTATTTTACAAAACCTTTGGTCGAATCTTTTTCGGTGACATTTTTTTGTTGGCTTCCTGGAATATAAATGTTTTTAAAAGTAAAATGAATTTGCTTTTGTTTGATGATGGTATCCAAACAACTATAGGTAATTTCCTCATTTTTTGGACAAATGGGACATTTTGGATACGAATCGACAATCTTCAACGTCCTTTTATCAAACATATCCGGAATATCGGTTTCTAAACGAATCATTCGCGCTGGACCTTCGCCATCATTTTGAAAACGGGTTTTGAAATTTAATGTTTTGAGTCGCACCAAACGATAATTCATTAAGGTGCCATTGCTCGACATTTTGTTGGGATCGTGTGACGTGACAATCTCCATTTCGAGGGTTTTCTTTTTGTGGTTTTTGTAGTTTCTATCGGGAACATAAACACCACGCATTTTTACTGTGGCACTCGTATCTTTGATCATTTCGGGCGTTGTTTTGAAGGTAAAAAACAGATTGCGTGTGGCTGCAGCATCCATACCATCAAACTCAAAAACAGCAACATCGCTGAAAAGCGCTTTGCTTTCGGCCAAGGTCATTTCTAAATTGGTTTCCTCTTTTTCGAATTTGTTTTTCGAAATCGGATTACCATCTGCGGAAGCTATATTTTGATAAGAATTGTTTATTTCATTTGCAAAAGCAACACCGTTTTCGATGGTTTCTTTTTCGCCAAAATGCGAACGGGTTTCGAGCAATTCGAAGTTTTTATTTTTAAACTCTTTGTCATTGTAAAAAAGGTACAATTTGCCATTCGCGGTGTAATTCAACAGGTTTTGATAACTCAACACCACTACCATTTCTTCCTCTGGAACGGGTTCGCGATTGTTGAATAATTTCAATGAAATACTGTCGCCAAGAGAAGCAATATCATGAAAATTTTGATCTTCTATTTCGTTGATGGCAACTATTTTCGGACGTGTTTTGGGCGGTTTACCATTGTCGTAATTGTTGGTCACGGAGAGGTTCACCTTGTATTCGCCTTTCTTTTTATATACTTTTTTAGGTTCGATATCTTTGCTAAAACTGCCGTCGCCCATTTCCCAAAAGAAACTGTAACTCGCTTTTGGAGCTCCAGCCACCTGAATTAAAGGTGGCGTTTCAGGCTTAAACGAAACCAAATTTCCTTTTTTATCATAACCGATAGTGGCTCTGCGGGTTAGGGTGTCTTTTACTTTAGTCTGGGCTTCAATAAATTTGGGATGAAAGAAAAGCAAAACGAGTAGTAGTATTTTTAATTTCTTCATAATCAAAGGGTTTGCTTAGGAATTATAAAAATAGGAAAAAGTGGTGAACTTGCCACCACTTTCTCCAAACTAATTAACCAAACTATTGTATTTAAGGCAATGCATTGATCGCTGCTATTAATTGTGCTTCGGTTCCAACAGTGGTTTCGCCATCTGTAAAAATGTATACATCTGCTGCGGCAACGGTGACCGATTTGATTGCGTATCGGTAGTTTCCATTGTCTTCGGTGACAAAAATTACGTGTGCTTGCAAGCCGATTGGCACTTGACCATAATGTTCAGAAAATTGATTGGTTGTTGCATTGAACGTATCCAATTTTGCCAAAGCACTTCCTTCACCATCATAATGCAAATACACACCACTATTTTCAAAATTATAACCCGTTGGAACTTGCGCTAAGATGGTTGTTTTTGGTCGTGGATCGCTGTAAAAACGATCTACGTTAGTCCAACCGAAATCATTTAAAAAAGCGAGATATTGCGCATTGGCTCCTTGTCCTTCTCCAAAAACACCATTGCCTTGTGGAGCGCCTGCTGCGTCTTGTTCGTCCCAATCTAAATTTCCAGCAGCATCAATGGTTCCATCCCAAAGTGACATCCCAGTTTGTAATCCGCCAGTTAAACTTGCTGGAATAGTTAATTGCATCGGACATGTAATATCCAATTGTTGTCCGTTTTGTGTGGCGTTGATGTAAAATTCACCACCTGAAATAATCAAAGCCATATCGCCGTTTGGTAATTTCCCCATGGTAGTTTTGTCGGTTACAAGCATTGTTCCTTGGTCGAAAACTTCGGCATATTCAATGGCTACTTGTCCTGAGGTAACCGGATTTCCATTTAATGTCAAACAGTTTCCGTTTATGGTAAATTGTACGCCTTTTGCTGTTGTGAACGTCACAACTCCAGTTCCTGCAGTGAGTGTAAACGATTGTGTGATGTTGTTTAAGGCTTCGTCTCTTAAGGCAAACCATTCGCCAGTGCTAGGTCTGAAAATGGTATTTTCTGGTCCGTCGTCGTTGGTACAACTCGTTAATGCTATTGAAGCTAAAAATAAAAGTCCGATGTTTTTAATTTGATTTTTCATGATTTCTAAGTTTTTAAATTATTATTATTTGTTTTATACTGTTATATCAATTGATGTTTTATTTTGTTACCCCTAATTTTTATTTTTTTTGAGTACTTTTTTTTAAAGCGATTGATAAACGTTTCATTACTATATCAAAAGCATGAACAATTTGTTACCCCAATCGTTTTATTTTTTTACATTAGCTAACAAATAAGGTAGTTATGACCGAAAAAAAAGTACATCCCGATCAATTATATATTGACGGATTAGTTCAAAACAATTCGAATGTCATTCGTGAGATTTATAGAAAATTTGTCCCGAAAGTCAAAAACTATATCCGAACCAATAGTGGTGATGACGATCAAGCACAAGATGTGATTCAAGAAGTACTCATCACACTTTTTAATCAAGCCAAAACCAACGGATTGCAACTCACGTGTCCGTTTGACGCCTATTTTTTTTTATTGTGTAAAAGACGTTGGCTCAATGAAATAAAAAAATCATCCAATAAAGAGGTAACATTACAAGATGAAAATGTATCTATAGATGAATCTGTTCAAGAAATGACTTTTCAAACCGAAGTTTTTGATGAAAAGCAATCGTTATTCGACGAAATGTTTCAGAAATTAGGAGACAAATGCAAGGAGGTACTTCAACTTAGTTTTGTCACAAAAACTATGGAAGAAGTAGCCGAAAAACTCAATGTAACGTATGGTTATGTTCGTAAGAAAAAGTCGCTTTGTACAGGTCAATTAACAGAAATGATACAAAAATCACCCAGATTTAAATCTGTAAATTACTAATGTTATGAACGAAGAACTCTACATGGCTTTTGAAAGTTACTTGAGTAACGAAATGCCTACCGACGAAAAAAAACTCTTTGAAGAACGCTTGCTAATCGATGCGTCTTTCCGTGAAAGTTTTGCTGTTTATAAAGAAACTTCACAGTTTTTACACACTACATTTTCGGCAGAAACATTGGCGTTTAAAATGAATTTGGATGTTATTTCTAACGAACATTTTTCACAAACCCAAGAAAATAATTCAAACGAGACGCATCAGAAAAAGCAGACCAAAGTCATTCAATTTAAACCATGGTATTATGCTGTAGCCGCATCGATTGCACTTGTATTTGGAACGCTATTTTTTAACCAAAATGATCCACAATACGGTGATTTCAATCAACACGAAGCAGCGGTTTTTGTCGAACGAAGCGATGCAGATGTTAATTTAAAAGAAGCACAAGATTTTTTTAATGCCAAAGAATATAAAAAAGCGGTTTTGGCTTTTGAAAAAATCCCGAATCTTACCAATCCCGAATTGCAATATTATTACGCGATAGCATTGATAGAAACTAACGATTATCAAAAAGCGGAAATTTTCTTGACAAATTTAAAAGACGGCACTTCCGTATATAAAACCAAAGCTGTTTGGTATTTGGCCCTTTCCAATTTAAAGCAAAAGAAAGTGGAGGAGTGCAAAGTTTACTTAAAGCAAATTCCAGCCGATGCCGAGGATTATGATAAGGCACAGGAATTGTTAGGTGATTTGGAGTAAAATAAACACAAAAAGCACAAAGTTTTCTAAAGGCATATGAGTAATTTTCTTATGTGCCTTTGTTTTCTTTTGCTACTTTTGTGGTTCAAAAAACAACAATGATTCTCACCGACACCCACACTCATTTATATTCTTCCCAGTTTCAAGACGATCGTGATCAAATGATGCAACGTGCTTTACATGTTGGGGTTTCGCGGTTTTTTATTCCCGCCATCGACTCGACCTACACCAAAAAAATGTACGATTTAGAAAGTCAGTATCCTCAAAATATTTTTTTAATGATGGGATTGCACCCGTGTTATGTAAAACCCGAAACGTTTGAAGCCGAATTGTTGCATGTGGAAACTGAATTGTCCAAGAATAAATTTTATGCGGTAGGTGAAATCGGAATCGATTTGTATTGGGATAAAACGACATTAGACATTCAGAAAAATGCTTTCAAACGCCAAATTCAATTGGCCAAAAAGCACCAATTGGCCATCAACATTCATTGTAGAGATGCTTTTGATGAAGTTTTTGAAGTGTTAGAAAGTGAGAGAAGTGCTGATTTGTTTGGCATTTTTCATTGTTTTACAGGCGATATTGGTCAGGCTAGAAAAGCTATCGACTTGAATTTGAAACTAGGAATAGGAGGCGTAGCCACATTTAAAAACGGGCAAATAGATCAGTTTTTAAATCAAATCGATTTGAAGCACATTGTTTTAGAAACAGATTCGCCTTACTTGGCTCCGGCTCCACATCGCGGCAAGCGAAATGAAAGCAGTTACCTGCAATTGGTAGCTCAAAAATTAGCTGAAATTTACCAACTTCCACTGGCTGAAATTGCTGAAATAACCACCCAAAATTCTAAAGCTATTTTTGGGATTTAATGTAAACGTTAATTGAGAAAATTTTTGTTCTTTTGTTGCACTAATTTTAATTCAAAGAATGTCAAAATTCGACTCCATTCGTCCCTTTTATGATGCCGAAGTTAATGCAGCCATTTGCGATGCATTGAATCATCCAATGATGAAGGCCATCATGAGTTTTACATTTCCTGATGTAGCGGATGAGGTCTGGAAAAACCAATTGCGAAAAACCCATTCCATTCGCGATTTTCAATGTAATTTTATTTACGCATCGGTGCAAAAAGTACTCGAAAAATCATCAGAAGGATTAACTACATCTGGATTCGAAAAGTTAGAAAAAAACACATCGTACCTTTTTGTTTCCAATCATAGGGATATTATTTTAGATACCTCATTATTGAACGTTTGCTTGTTTGATCACGGTTTGGTAATGACAGCCTCCGCCATTGGCGATAATTTAGTAAAGAAAGATTTTCTTTTAAATCTTTCCAAATTGAATCGAAATTTCCTAGTCCAACGGGGTTTACCTCCAAGAGAATTACTTCAAAGTTCCAAATTAATGTCGGATTACATTGCTCAATTATTGTTACGAGAAAATCGTTCGGTTTGGATTGCACAGCGTGAAGGACGCACTAAAGACGGCAATGATGCAACACATTCGGGTGTTTTAAAAATGCTTGGAATGGGTTCGGACGAAAAAAATGTATTGGATTATTTTAAAAAAATTAAAATTGTACCTGTTTCTATTTCGTACGAATACGATCCGACAGATGCTTTGAAAATGCCACAAATTTTAGCCGAAGCCAACGATGAAATTTATATCAAAGAAAAAAATGAGGATTTCATTACGTTATTGAGTGGGATAATTGGTCAAAAAAAGCGCATTCACATCCATGTAGGTGAAGTTTTAGACAATGAATTGGATGTGATTCAAGCAGAAAACGACAATACCAACAAACAAGTACAAGCCCTTGCTCAAGTAATTGACGACTCTATTTTGCAATCTTACAAATTATGGCCGACCAATTACATCGCCTATGATTTGTTGAATACTACCAATCAGTTTAGTCACTTATATACCGAAAACGAAAAGTCGCTATTTGAACGCCGCTTCGAAATGAAAATCGACAGCTCGAATGAAACATTACGCGAAAGTTTTTTAGCAATGTATGCCAATCCGGTGGTTAATAAATTTAAGTACAATGCAGTCTAAACCCAACATATTACTTATTTATACTGGTGGTACCATTGGTATGATGAAAGATTTTGAAACGGGTGCGTTAAAGGCATTTAACTTTAAAAAATTACTCCAAAAAATTCCTGAACTCCAACAATTGGATTGTTTGATAGAAACTATTTCTTTCGAAAAACCGATTGACTCGTCGAATATGAATCCAGAACGATGGGTTCAAATTGCCAATAGTATTGAGGAAAATTACACCAAGTTTGATGGTTTTGTGGTGCTTCATGGTTCTGATACGATGTCCTATTCAGCATCTGCATTGAGTTTTATGCTCGAAAATCTAGCAAAACCCGTAATTTTTACGGGTTCTCAATTACCTATTGGCGATTTGCGAACGGATGCTAAAGAAAATCTAATCACGGCGATACAAATTGCATCATTGCAACAAAAAGGGAAACCCGTTGTACAAGAAGTGGGCTTATATTTTGAATATAAATTGTACCGAGGTAACCGTACGACCAAAATTAACTCCGAACATTTTAACGCTTTTGCATCACCCAATTATCCGGCTTTGGCCGAATCGGGAGTGCATTTGAATGTGAATTCGAATTTGTTTTTTGACAAAAAGTCGTCCAAAAAATTAGTGGTTCACAAGCAATTGGAAGACAATGTAGTGATTGTAAAAATATTTCCAGGATTAAATGAAATCGTTTTATCTTCGATTATGGCGATTCCGAATTTAAAAGGAATTGTTTTGGAAACCTACGGTTCTGGAAACGCACCTACTGAAGATTGGTTGATACAATTGTTGAAAAAAGCAATCAAATCTGGACTTCACGTTATTAATGTTACCCAATGTTCAGGCGGAAGTGTCAGCATGGGACAATATGAAACCAGTACGCAATTGAAAAAAATTGGCGTTATATCTGGGAAAGACATCACTACTGAAGCTGCCATTACGAAACTTATGTATTTGCTTGGCCAAAATGTGGCACCCAATGTTTTCAAAACTATTTTTGAAACTTCTTTGCGAGGCGAAATGGTTTAATTTGTCCTTTGTTTATTGCTAAATTTTATTGTTCTTTGTATTCCAATTAGAGGGGTGTCCGAGTGGTTGAAGGAGCAAGCCTGGAAAGTTTGTATATGGGTAACTGTATCGTGGGTTCGAATCCCATCTCCTCTGCGATAAAACCGAAGTTATGCTTCGGTTTTTCTATTTCTAAAATAGCATGAAAATTTCTTTCAAAGGCTATTTTAGAAATAGAAAAACAGCCTTTGCTAATGGCTAGTTTTTATAGACAGATTTTCCCTATGTGGGATCAACGCAGTTAATCCTCGCTGCTTTACAGCATTATCTTATCCTAGATTGTTAAAAAATCTCATTTTGTTTAATCGACTAAAAGATGTACTTTCGCTTTAAGCGTTTGCTATAATTTTCTAACTTAAAACCATGCGATTTTACTTTTTCATACTGTCTTTTTTCATGACGTTAGGTCTTTTTGCGCAAGACGAAAAAATCGATTTTGAAGCGGTGGATTCCCTTTATAGAGAAGATCAGTTTTATTTTAATTTCTCGTTTAGTAATCTGCAGAAAATCCCATCTGGATTCAATCAGAATAAACTTTCAGTAGGATTAAGTTTGGGTTTTCTTCGTGATTTTCCCATTAATAAAAATCGCACTTGGTCAATTGCAGCAGGTTTAGGATATAGTTATAGTGGATTAAATCACAACCTAAGGATTTCGGCGGTGAATGGAAAAAACGAATACAACATTATAACTGGCGAATTCAGTAAGAACAAGCAGAATTTTCATTATGTCGATTTGCCTATTGAAATTCGCTGGCGAACGTCAACAGCAGAAAGTCATAAGTTTTGGCGCGTTTATACCGGATTTAAAGTCAGTTATTTGTTTTCAGATCAATACAAGTTTGAAGGATCTGGAATCTCTAACCAGCAAAGTGGCAATCCTGATTTGAATGCACTACAATATGGAACTTATATTACAGCAGGTTGGAACACTTGGAACGCCTATGTTTATTATGGATTGAATCCCGTATTTAAATCGGCTGCGATTGAGGAACAACCCATAAAAATGCATGCGTTGAATATTGGATTAATGTTTTACATTTTATAACCAAAAATACCACACACTCAATTGTGGTAGCAGTCCCACCAAGTAACCAAAAGTCAATTCTTTAATAGTATGTGCTTTCATTTCTATGCGAGAGGAAGCAATGACACCCGTGATAAAAAAGGAAAATGCAATCAGATACATGATGTTTATTTGATTGTGAATGCTCAGCCCAATGATGAAAAAAGTAACGGCGCTGCTTCCAATCATGTGAATGCTCGATTTTAGCTTAACAAATAACAAAACAAACGCTATAAAAGTACTTATCAAACCGCCTAAAAAGAAAAAAAACAATTCCGGAAACCGATCCATCGTAATGCTTTCGGTGAGTAAAACTACCGTTAAAGCCATTTGCATTAAAAGCGGAATTTTGCGTTGGTTTATGTCGGATAACATTATATTATCGACTTTTCCGAAGGTTCGCAGCAAATAAAAAAACGAAAGCGGTAGTAAAAAAGTAATGATTACTATCTGAAAAATTAATAAATACGATTGTCCTTTCGTGAAATAGGTATCGTTAAAAAGCAAGTACAAAAGTGTTCCTATTAGTGGAATAAAAATAGGATGAAAGAGGTAGGAAAAAAAAGGCAGGATTTTTTTCAAAAGTAAAATAATTGAAAGCAAATATATGAAATAAGTGCTATTTTATCACTCAAATTCATTCAATCCATACAAAAGTTCTTTCATTTTAGAGCCATTAATTTCGACTGGTTTATAGGCTTTGTTGAATTTATCAATAGCTACATCTATGTCTGATTTTAATTTTTTATATTCAAGAGGTAATTTCGATTCACATTGTTTTTCATTTTCATAACTGTTAAGAATGATTTTGAATTTTTCATAAAATTTTCCACCAAGCTCAATGAAATTATTGTATTGACCAATAAATTGGATTAATCGATCGACAGGAAATTCCATATTAACCATCATTTTTTGCAACATTGGACCTTGAATTGTTTTTTGTTTTACTAAGTATTCGTTCATTTTTTGAGTTAAAGTATCCCAATCATCATTGCTTCTGCAATTGTCTAGAGTGTTTTGATAACCAATTGGTTTGGTATATTCTTTAAATAAAATTTCGATGTCTTCTTTAATTTTTTCATTGCTTTTTTGAAGAAAAGATGTTTCAAAATAGATGGTATTTAAATCGTTTTGCATCCGTAGCGTAAAATCTAAAATGCATTCTATGTTGGCCAATTCTTTTTCTTTATCCTCTTTTGAAAGATTAGAAACCATTAGATTTGTGAATGTATTTACGACAGAAACCAAAGTGTTTGTGCCTAAAATCGCGGTTAAATCAAAACCAGTCTTTTTGTCTTTTTTTGCTGAAACAAGCTCTTTAAGTTTATCAAATTCGGGATACTGATTGGGATTTGCCATTTTGTTGATTTCTGAAAAAGTTCGAACACTCGAAAAATGATGATCCAAACTTAAGGTCTTATCATACAATATTCTAATAATTTGTAGTCCTTTCAAATAGCGTATTTTGGAAATATCGGATTCGCTTTTCAATTTAAGAATCGCTAAGTTGTCTTTCAACGCATCTTTTTCGATGAGTAGATTAAGTCTCAGTTCAACAGAGTTTTCAAGAGCAATTTTTTCATTGATTGACTGAATTTTTGACTGAATTATATCAGTTTTCAATACATAATTAGTGTGAATGTAGACTATTTCTAAAATCATTTCTGACCATATTTCATTTGGATCTTTTCCATCATAAGTAGCTGAAAATGCACTTTTTGACGAAAGAAGAAGAAATATTGAGATGATGATTTTTAATCGTTTCATTTTGTCTGTTTTCGTTACATAAAAATAATTTTAAATAAACTATTGCTTTGATAATGGTAAGGTAACTTTGATATTGTCGTCAAAAAGTTCTATAGGATAGCTCCCTTTTTTTACTATATTGAGTTTAGAATCAATATTTAGCATTTGTAATAGCTGAGAGTCAATGATAAAATCGTCTTCTTGAATAAAATAAATGGAATCGGTTAGAAGAATTTTATCAAGTGTTTTGTTACACAAACTTATTAGTTCTTGTTCAGAAAGTAAACTTTTAGCAAACACCAACTGAATGGTAGAATCATTTAATTTTAAAGCTGTTGTTTTGCTTTCTTGATTGTTTTTTTGCATTTCTAAACTGGTCGAAATACGACACAAACCTAAACCACCGGCACAACTTCTGCCACGAGAATCGGTGCTAACTTTTAGTTCAGTTTGGGCAATAGAAAGTAAGGGCAATGTAATTAGCATTGCAAGCAGGAGCTTGTTTCTCATGGATTTTTGTTGTTTGTGAAGTTTAACTAAGAAGTTTTTTTACGTAATATACTATTAATTACTTGTATCCTATTTTTAGAAGTTCTTCTTTAATACCGATGAAGTGTTTTGCTCCATAAACGATAACTATTTTATCATTTTTATCTTTTAGCAATTCTTCAATAACATGCTTATTCCTAAAATTTATGATAGCATCATCGCCTTTCTTTTTATCTACAGGTTTTACTTTACAACTAGATTTTTTATTATTTGGATTTTCATAATCGCATTTTTCTAACTTAATTTCTCCATATTTGGATTCATAGTAAGTAATCATTTCATTAATTGTAACATCAACATTTTTGCTCTTTAAAGAATCAATTCCCAAGGCTGAATACGATGGCTGGTCTATTACTTCTTTTTTATACTTAACCTTACCGTTGTACATGGAATCAATCATTTTTATATAACCTGAATTTTTTTTAGAGAATGGAATTCCAGAAAACTTTCTTAACTTCAATAATGCTATAGTATCTTTAACATCTCCTTTTATCTTTTCAGTATAAAAATGAAATCCCAAATTTTCTAATGAATCAATTTTTTTCTTAACCTCAGCATAGAATGGTTTTGTACCGATATGATGAATTGGTATAAACACCACTTCTTTGTTATTGTTTTTCAACTTATCTAGTTTAGCAGTATCATTATAAATCCCCATCAGATTGAAAGCTAAATTAACTTTATAACTATTACAGCTAATGGCGATAAATAGAAATAGAATAATAATTATAATTTTTTTCATAGAAGTTTTTTTTGAAATGGTACACATGCAAATGATGTGTACCATTTAAATTATTTTTATTAAAAGAGTGTTAGGATTGCTATAACAACTGCATCTAAAATTTTAGGGCCATTTACAGGTCCAAAAATCTCACTAAACCAACATGCAATCTGCCACCATCTGCATCCTTCTCCATCACCTCTCAGCACTGTTGTTGTATATGGATTAAAATCTCCAGTTGTCCCTCCAAAAATTTCAATTCCAGAAGATTTTATATCTTTTTTTAAATTTTCATTGTGTAATAAAGTAACTGCTGCCATTTCTTTGCCAGAATACGATTTTATTATCGCGGCATCTGTAGTTTTATTAGCAATTAAATTATACGATGCTTGTAATAATGCGTGTCCTTCTTGAGTAGTTTTTGAAAGCCAGGTTCCACAAACTATTTTTTCAAAATCGTTAAAGTCTTTTGCTTTTGCATAAGCTGGTTTCATTGAGTTAGTGAATGAAAACATTGCGTTCGCTAATTGTAATCTTACACTTTCTTGAGTGTTTCTTTGAGCATTTCCGTTTAACGAAAATAAAATAATAGCAATTAAGCCAAATACTAATTTTTTCATGATTATATAATTTTTAATTATTTACAATCCTACTCTGTGTCGTCGAAAACATAATAAAGTAAGGCTGTTTTTTTGGGTTAGTTTGGTCGTACAATTTGTTACATAACTAACATTTATAAAAGGAACAAAAGGTTTCTATTAGTAAGGAATCAAAAAATTAGAAAAGCATTTTTCGCCTTTTAAGATGGCTAATCTTATGCATCGCCCGCATTTTATTTTCACGATTTAATTTGTTATAGTGTAAAAGTAGCGAGTGGTTTTTAATAAAAATTACAGTTTTTCTGTACATTTTTAAAAAACAGCATTTTATCCAAAAGGTATAAATGAAAAAGACGAACCTTACAGTTCGCCTTTTTTTATATTCTTACATCTTCTTCCGCATTCTCGCCACCGGGATATCGAGTTGTTCTCTATATTTGGCAATGGTTCGACGCGCAATTGGATAGCCTTTTTCTTTTAAAATATCAGCCAATTGATCGTCGGGAAGTGGTTTGTGTTTGTCTTCGGCTTCAATTACGTTTTGTAGTATTTTTTTAATTTCGAGTGTCGAAACGTCTTCTCCTTGGTCGTTTTTCATCGCTTCTGAGAAGAATTCCTTAATCAATTTGGTGCCATATGGCGTATCAACATATTTACTATTCGCAACTCGCGAAACGGTCGAAATATCCAAACCAACCATGTCGGCAATGTCTTTCAAAATCATCGGTTTCATTGAGGTTTCTTCACCGTCAAGGAAAAATTCTTCTTGAAAATGCATGATGGCATTCATCGTAACAAAAAGCGTTTCCTGACGTTGTTTGATGGCGTCAATAAACCATTTTGCTGAGTCAAGCTTTTGCTTAATGAACTGCACAGCGTCTTTTTGCGAATGCGATTTATCACGCGAATCCTTGTACGTTTGCAGCATTTCTTGGTAATCTTTAGAAACGTGCAACGAAGGGGCATTTCTTCCGTTAAGCGTCAACTCTAACTCACCATCGATAATTCGAATGGCAAAATCGGGCACGACATGTTCGGTCATTTTATTGTTTCCGGTAAATGCACCACCTGGTTTTGGATTTAGTTTTTCTATTTCTTCAATGGTTTTTTTAAGTTGCTCTTGAGAAACACTATATTTTTGAAGTAATTTATCGTAATGTTTTTTGGTAAAAGCATCAAATTGGTTTTCAATGATATTGATGGCCAAAGCAACGTATTCTGTTGGTGTTTTGTGTTTCAATTGTAACAACAAGCACTCTTGTAAATCGCGTGCACCCACGCCCGAAGGTTCTAATTCGTGCACAATATGAAGGACTTTTTCTACTGTTTTTTCATCAGTATAAATTCCTTGCGTAAACGCCATATCGTCGACAATGTCTTGAATGGTACGGCGAATATAACCCATGTCATCAATGCTTCCTACCAAAAATTCGGCAATTTCTCTATCCGAATCATTTAAAATAAAAGTATTTAATTGATTGATTAAATCTTGGTGAAAGCTTACAGGTGCTGACAATGGTGATTCTCTATCGTCGTCATCGTCGCTGTAATTATTGGATTGCGTTTTGTAATCGGGAGTTTCGTCATTGCTTAAATATTCGTCGATGTTGATGTCTTCTGCATCGATGTTTTCGCTGCCTTCATAATCATCGTATTCGTCATTGTTGTCAAACTCGTCTTTTTCGAATATTTCTTCCTCGTCTTTACCGGTTTCGAGTGCCGGATTTTCATTCATTTCTTCTAACAAACGTTGTTCAAATGCTTGCGTAGGCAATTGAATTAACTTCATCAACTGAATTTGTTGAGGCGATAATTTTTGCGATAATTTGAACTGTAAGTTTTGTTTAAGCATTTTTTGTTTATTTTGTTATTCGGTAACTTGGTTATTTGTAATCCTCGAATCAACAAATAACTAAATTAACAAATCAACTTCTTAAAATTCTGCATTTTGTGGTGTACGTGGAAACGGAATCACATCTCTAATATTACTCATTCCCGTTACAAACAACACCAATCTCTCAAATCCTAATCCGAAGCCCGAATGAACAGCACTTCCAAATCGGCGTGTATCCAAATACCACCATAATTCTTCTTGATCAATGCCGAGGACTTTCATTTTTTCAAGCAATACTTCGTAGCGCTCTTCTCTTTGAGAGCCACCTACGATTTCACCAATACCTGGAAATAAAATATCCATGGCACGAACGGTTTTCCCGTCTTCGTTCAACCGCATGTAAAACGCTTTAATGTTGGCTGGATAATCAAATAAAATCACGGGACATTTGAAGTGTTTTTCTACTAAATATCGTTCGTGTTCACTTTGTAAATCGGCGCCCCATTCGTTAATGATATAATTGAATTTTTTCTTTTTATTCGGATTTGATTCACGTAAAATGTCTATTGCTTCTGTGTACGAAACGCGTTTGAAATTGGTTGACAATACAAAATTCAATTTTTCCAACAACCCCATTTCACTTCGCTCAGCTTGAGGTTTCGATTTTTCTTCTTCTAATAAACGTCCTTCTAAAAACTTTAAATCGTCTTGACATTTGTCCATCGTATATTTAATTACGAATTGGATAAAATCTTCTGCCAAATCCATATTGTCGTTCAAGTCATTGAAAGCCACTTCGGGTTCGATCATCCAAAACTCGGCCAAATGGCGCGAAGTGTTTGAATTCTCGGCACGAAATGTAGGTCCGAAGGTATAAATCTGACCCAATGCCATGGCAAAAGTTTCGCCTTCTAATTGACCTGAAACCGTTAAATTCGTTTCTTTTCCGAAGAAATCTTCTTTGTAATTTACTTTTCCGTCTTCAGTTCGAGGTGTGTTATCAAAAGGCAAAGCAGTCACTTTAAACATCTCGCCAGCACCTTCAGCATCCGAACCGGTAATAATTGGCGTGTTTACATACACAAAGCCTTTTTCTTGGAAATAAGTATGGACAGCATGAGCCAACACCGAACGCACGCGCATGATAGCTCCAAAAGCATTGGTTCGAACACGTAAATGCGCGTTTTCACGTAAAAATTCTAGTGAATGTTTTTTGGGTTGCATCGGAAATTTTTCCGCATCTGAATCGCCCAAAATTTCCAATTGCGACACTTGAATTTCGTATTTCTGTCCCGCGCCTTTGCTTTCTACTAATTCACCAATAACTGAAATAGCAGCGCCCGTTGTGATTCTTTTCAACGTTTCTTCGGGTGTGTTTTCAAAATCGACAACACATTGAATATTGTTAATGGTCGAACCATCGTTCAACGCAATAAATTGATTATTTCTAAAAGTTCTTACCCATCCTTTTGCATTTACTTCATGAAGTGTTTTGGTACTGTTGAGTAAGTCTTTAACCTTTGTATGTTTCATTTTGTATCTAATTATAATGCAAATATAAATTAATTATTTTTCTTTTCTAGTGCGTCTAGTTCTTCGTCGGTGTGTTCTAAAATGTCGATGGTTGGCGCAATAAATTCTTGTTCGTTAGCAAGCGTTTTATTCAATGTTAAAACCAATGATGGAAGCAACACCAAATTCGACAACATTCCAAAAAACAAGGTCAAAGCTACCAAGCCACCTAATGCAATTGTTCCACCAAAACTCGATAACATGAATACCGAGAATCCAAAAAACAAAACGATAGAGGTGTAAAACATGCTAATTCCAGCATCTTCAAAAGTGGCAAAAACCGATTTTTTTATGCGCCATTCGTTTCGTGACAATTCCAATCGGTATTGTGCCAAAAATCGTAAGGTGTCGTCTACCGACATTCCGAAAGCAATTCCGAAAACCAAGATAGTTGACGGTTTTAAAGGAATTCCCATAAATCCCATCAATCCAGCGGTCATAATCAACGGCAATAAATTCGGAATAATAGAAACCAAAATCATTTTGAAAGAGCGAAACATAATGGCCACCAAACCCGCCGTTATTAAAAAGGCAAAAAGCAACGACGATAACAAATTGTCGAGTAAATATTTGGTACCTTTTTGAAATACGGATGCTTTGCCTGTAATGATGACATTGTATTTGGGCGAAGGGAAAAGCTTATTGATTTTGTGTCGAAGTTGTTGTTCGATGGCATCCATTTTTTCGCCGTTTTCATCTTTAATGAACGTCGTAATTCGTGCCACACTTCCATCGTTAGAGACATAACTTTTGAACTGATTTCCTTTCGATTTGTCTAATGAATTTTTGATGTAGGGTAAAATAAACGCTTCTTCTTGTGAGGTTGGCAATGCGAAAAATTCGGGATTTCCGTTGTAATACGCTTGTTTGAAACTTTTGGCGACGCCTACAATCGATAATGGTTTTGAAAGTTCCGGAATGTCGGTTATGGTTTCTTCCAAATCCTCCATACGGCGTAAATTGGTCAATCGCATCGCACCGTTTTTCTTTTTGGTATCAATCATGATTTCCAATGGCATTACCCCGTCAAACTCTTTTTCGAAGAATCGAATGTCATCAAAAAAGGCTGTTTTCTTGGGCATGTCTTCGATTAAGCTTCCCGAAATTCGTATTTCATAAATTCCGATAATTCCAAAAACCAACAAAATTACTGCGGTAACATATACGCCAACTCGATTGAATTTTACGGTGTTAATTATCCAATTCATGAAAGAAGTTAAATATTCTCTTTCTAAATGACCCAAATGTCTAGGAATAGGCGACGGAATGTAGCTGAAGAAAATCGGAATAATAATCAAACAAAGCAAGTAAATGGCAATGATATTGATTGATGTCACTACACCAAACTCGGATAATAACGTGTTGTTGGTTGCTATAAATGTTGCAAAACCAAACGCCGTTGTTAAGTTGGTCATTAAAGTTGCTGTCCCGGTTTTGGTGATTACGCGCTGTAACGCTTTGGCTTTGTTGGCATGCTTTTGGTATTCTTGATGGTATTTGTTGATAAAGAAAATACAATTCGGGATTCCGATTACGATAACTAAAGTCGGAACCAATGCGGTTAAAACGGTGATTTCATATCCTAGCAAGGCTAAAATACCAAACGACCACATTACACCAATGATTACAATAACAAGAGATATAAGTGTGGCTCTAAAGGAACGAAAGAAAAAGAAAAAAATCAACGACGTAATGAGCAAGGCAGCACCAATAAACAGTCCAATTTCGTCTACTATCGTTTTTGCGTTTAAGGTACGAATGTAAGGCATTCCCGATGTATGCAAATCAACGCCAGTGTCTTTTTCAAACCTGTCAATTTTAGGAATAAACGTCTTTAAAACGTATTCTTTTCGGGTAATTGTATTAACAATTTTCTTGTCGAGATAAACGGCAGAACGAATAGCACCCGATTTTTTATTGAACAACAATCCTTCGTAAAAAGGCATTTTAGTGAACAAATCGGATTTGACAGTTTGCAAATACACTTCATTTTGAATTTTAGTTTTGTCGACTAAAGGATGTAATTCAAACGTTTGTAACGCATCGTTTTTGGTTAGTTTTTGAAGATTGTCGACCGAAATGACTAACTCAATTTCTTTATCCGATTGCAAGCTGGCCATTAATTCACGCCACTTTTTATACACATCTGGCGTAAATAATTTTTTATCTTTTGTTGCAATAACAATCATATTTCCCTCTTCACCAAAATTTTTAAGAAAGAGATTGTAGTCTACATTTACTTTGTCGTCTGCAGGAATCAAATTGGCTTCGGTATGCGTAAATTTCAAATCCTTCCATTGAAAAGCAAATAGAACGGTCATAACAATAACCGAGCACAAGAGAACAATTCTATTCCTAAGGATTATCCGAGCAATAAATTCCCAAAAACCGATACCTAATAATTTTTTCATTGGAAGATTTCAAAACGAGTGCAAAGGTAATCAAAACCTCTTAAAACAACAGTACGCAACGTTAAGTTTTGAAGGTCAATTCGCATCATTATTGGCTCATTAAAATTTACATTAAAAATACACCAATCTGACAATTTATGATGAAGTTTTTCTCATATTTGTAACTGCTTTTAAAAAGAGTCAGTTGGGTATGAAGAATTTAAAAAATACTATTTTTTATTTGGTTGTAACCGGAGGTTTTACTGCTTTGATGTATTGGATTGTTTCTAAAGGAAAAGCTTTAGAAATTGGCAGAGAAGTGGTTGTGCCGTCTTCAAATGACACCTTACTTGAACAGTTTTTAACATCGTTACAACATAATTTACAACATCCATTAGCCATTCTTTTGCTGCAAATAATCACGATTATTATTGTTGCGCGTTTTTTTGGTTGGATTTTTAGAAAGATTGGACAACCATCGGTAATTGGTGAAATTATAGCCGGAATATTTCTCGGTCCATCGCTCGTCGGAATGTATTTTCCAGAATATTCTTCGTTGTTATTTCCTGCAGCATCACTTGGTAATTTGCAATTTTTAAGTCAAATAGGATTGATCCTTTTTATGTTTGTCATTGGAATGGAACTCGATTTGAAAGTACTCAAAAACAAGGCGAAAGAAGCTGTTGTTATCAGTCACGCCAGCATCGTGTTTCCGTTTGCATTGGGAATGGGATTGTCGTATTTTATTTACCATCAATTTGCGCCACAAGGTGTCGAGTTTTTATCGTTTAGTTTGTTCATGGGAATTGCCATGAGCATCACTGCGTTTCCAGTTTTAGCACGAATTGTACAAGAACGAGGCATTCATAAAACAAAATTAGGAACGATAGTTATTACGTGCGCAGCTGCCGACGACATCACTGCCTGGTGCATATTAGCAGCCGTTATTGCAATTGTAAAAGCCGGAACGTTTGCAAGCTCTCTTTACATCATGGCAATGGCTTTGGTATATGTTTTAGCGATGTTGTATTTGGTAAAACCGTTCTTAAAAAAGGTCGGCGATTTGTATTCGAATCGAGACAGTATTAGTAAACCGGTTGTGGCTATCTTTTTATTGACGTTGATTATTTCATCATATTTAACAGAAATTATCGGAATTCACGCGTTGTTTGGTGCTTTTATGACCGGCGCAATCATGCCCGATATTGCAAAAATTAGAAATATTTTTATCGAAAAAGTAGAAGACGTTGCCGTGATTCTTTTATTGCCGTTGTTTTTTGTTTTTACAGGATTACGAACGGAAATAGGGTTAATCAACGATATATACCTTTGGAAAATAACAGGCGTAATTATTTTAGTTGCCGTTATCGGAAAATTTGTCGGAAGTGCTTTAGCGGCGCGTTTTGTGGGTCAGAATTGGCGCGATAGTTTAACTATAGGCGCTTTAATGAATACACGCGGTTTGATGGAATTGGTTGTGTTGAACATTGGGTATGAATTGGGTGTTTTGTCGCCTAAAATTTTTACGATGATGGTAATTATGGCTCTGTTAACCACGTTCATGACAGGTCCAGCATTGGATACTATCAACTACTTTTTCAAATCGAAAGATTTGCTATTGCCAAAAGATTTGCTAAATTCTAAATTTAAAATTTTAATTTCTTTCGGAAATAATGAAAAAGGAAAATCGTTGTTGCGATTGGCCAATAGTTTTGTCAAAAAGCAAGAATCGAACACCAATATTACTGCGATGCATCTTATAGTAAGCGACGAAATGCACGCTTACAATATGGAAGAATACGAAAAGGAAACCTTCGAACCCATTTATGAAGAGTCTAAAGTTTTGAATCAAGAAATTACTACCATTTTTAAAGCAGCCGTTGATATCGAAACGGACATTGCTGACATTGCGACGCGTGGCGATTATGATTTGGTTTTAGTAGGACTTGGTAAATCGATATTTGAAGGCTCGTTGTTGGGAAAAGTACTCGGTTTTACCACTCGAATCATTAATCCTGATCGGTTGTTGGATAAGTTCACTGGAAAGGAAGGCTTGTTCGAAAATTCGCCTTTTGACGAAAGAACACGTTTGATAATTTCCAAAAGTAAAAATCCGCTTGGCATCTTAATTGACAAAGATTTACACGCGGTGAACGAAGTTTACATTCCGATTTTCAACAATGATGATTTGTTTTTAACTTCGTATGCTAAAAAATTAATCTATAACAACAACTCGAAAATTACGTTCTTAAGCTTTAACAATAAAAGTAACATGCCCTCTTTTGAAGAAGCCATGGCGTATTTGCAAAACAAATACCCAGACAACGTTGCTATCGAAAGTGAAAGTGAATTTAAAGCGGGCTTTTTTGCCAAACAAGATTTAATGATGATTAGTTTGGAGAGCTGGAAGAACTTAGTCGATTCGCAACCTGCTTGGTTAAGTAATGTGCCGTCAACCTTAATTATTAAGCCGAAACCAGAGAATTAATTAAATTCCCAAATTTAAAACGTAGGCAATTTTTAACGCTAAATTATCTTCAAAACGCGGCAATCCGTTAGGGCCATAACGGTAAAAAAGAGTACATCCTAAGCCTTTATATATTTGATTGATTTCGACACCACTTTCAATAAACCCTTTATCAAGTGTTTTGTATTCAAAATTCTGATGCTGTTCGGGTTTGTCCATATTTCCCCAGGCCAACCGCGTCACAATCGAAAATTCGGGTTTGATTTTATATGCAATTCTTACTCGGTTAAACGTATGACGCGCTTGAAACGACGCATAATTATTCGAGAAAAACTCATTGAAATACATCGTTTCAAAACTGTTTTTTCCTGCAAAAGTAATTCGTTGTAACAAGGTTTCTCTATTTAAATTATTTGGCGCGATACTGTACAAATGCGTAATCGGAATATCGCCTGTTGCAATTCCGGCTTGAAAAATAAACGAAGAATTTTGTCCCGATAAATACGGAATGTCGTGTGCGATTTTAACATCAATTTTCGAAAAATTAAAATCATTTCCTAACATATTCGGGATCGATTTGGTGTATTGAAATGAAAATTTCGGAAAACGCTTTTCATATTCGATTCGCCCAGTAGACGTTTGCATGTAACCACTAAACGGATTCCACTGTAATGACAATTGTGCCGTTGTCATAGTGTAATTGCTATACATCGTATCTTTTGTCAAAAAGATATAATCAAAAAGCGGTTGAATTTCGCTTCTAGAAATACCAAAATAGGCTTCTACTTTCGGAATGTATTTGCTCTCTATAAAGGAAGAATAGGTTTTGATATTATAAAAAGTAGAAATGTTTATTGGGCGCGGATCGTAAATTCGGAAACGTTTTTGTTGCGTAGCAAATAAAATTTGGCCAATTTCATTCAAGTCATCAGAATACGAAACACTGAGCCATGAATTGGTTTTTTTATCTAGTAAATAAGATGGTGTGATACCATATTTTAATTCACGATCTTTTAATCCGTAAGCACCAAAGAAACCGATTTTATATTGCGATGATAATTTGGCATTGGTAACGCCACCAATTCCCAATCGGAATCCTTCGTAATTGTTGTATTTTATGATACTTTTTAAATCGATATCGACAATTTTAAACGGAATAAAACCGTTGATGATTTTTTTTCCGAAAACTAATTTTTGTTCGATGTTTTCGACTCTTGAAATACTATCTAAAATAGCATATGTTGGGATTTTTCGAATATCAACTGTATCTTTTTTGAAGAAATTCCAATACGATTCGGGTTTTTTCATGATGTCTTCCATCACTTCCAATTTTATTTTTGGATCTTTAAAAGTAACGGGTTGGTTTATTTTTACATCATATGGAACCGATTCAATTTTTATGTACGTTTGATCGGAAGCATCTACTTTTAAGCGTTCTTTAGCGGATGCATCGAATTTTATTGTCGCACCAAGTAGTTTGATATTTTCAGAATTATTTCCTTTTATTACAGTAAAACTTCGCTTTTCGGGAAACCAAATTCCGTGTTCTTTTAAATAGCTAAACGAATACGTCGCATTAATATTGGCAACACCATAAATTCGGTAAAATGCTTTTGCAATAGCAAATGATTCGGCATCTACATACAACAACCCACGCAAGCCATTTGAGTTTGGTTTTTTCGGTTGGAAATACACACTGTAAACGGATCTGTTTTGAATTTGTAAGGTGTCAATCACTTTAAAAACGTACATTTTTCTACCTACACTCGATAGCGGATTGATGATTGGAATTTCAATAATGTGCATCGGATTATCATACACTGAGTACGATATCATTTTTAATCCAAGGTAATCGTATACCAATTGTTTCAACCCCGACATGCGTGTGGCAATTACGGTTTCTTTGGTGCCTTTGTGGTTGTGTTGAATCTGATTCACTTTTTCAATTTGGTACAAATGCTGTTTTTCTATGAATTTTTTGTACCGATAATTGGACGAATCGAGTTTGATTTTACGTCCGCCAAAAAGACGCTTCTTAACAATGGTGTCGATTTTACTGGTAATAGAATCGGGATTTGCCGTTACTAAAAGGTATTCGTAATTATTATATTCGAAAGAGGAAAGCGCTTTTTCGGGTTGGTTTTTAGGTTTGTTGTCAATTACTTTTTTTATGAGCAGATTGACTTCATTGTCTGAATAAATTTCGGTTTTTTTTAAAACTTCATTACGGATCATTTTTATTAGCAAAAAAGTCGCGTCTTTGCTTAAATAATAGTTTTTGTCGTAATAGCCTTTGTACGAACAAACAAGTGGTTTGTTGTTGTTTACTATTTCGATGGAAAATTTTCCTTCCCAATCGGCGGCAATTATTTTGTTGTTGTAGGCTATTTTAGCAAATGCAACGGGAACAGTAGAATCAAAATCGATAATTTGACCTTGCATTATTTTTTGCGAGAAAGTGCAACTACAATAAATAAGAAAGAGATAAATCCAAAAATTTCGCATGTTCGCTTTTTAATTGCCCCACAAAAATAGGCATAAAAAAAACTGTCTCCTTATGCTTCTTTAAAAAAAACAGCTGAAAGACAGATTTTTAGTATAGTTTTAATGAAGTGCGTTACACTTTCATAATTTCGGCTTCCTTGTGCACCAAATGCTCTTCGGCTTTTTTGATGAAGGCATCGGTGAGCTTTTGGATTTCCTCTTCGGCTGTTTTACAAACATCTTCGGAAGTTCCTTCTTTTTCTAATTTTTTGATGTCGGTATTGGCATCTTTTCGGGCATTTCTAATTCCGATTTTAGCGTCTTCTGTTTCGGCTTTAGCTTGTTTTACTAAGTCACGACGGCGTTCTTCTGTTAATGGCGGAACACTTATGATGATGACATCGCCATTGTTCATCGGATTAAAACCCAAATTAGCAACCATGATCGCTTTTTCGATGGGTTGTAACATGCTTTTTTCGTAAGCTTGAATAGTAATTGTTCGCGCATCCGGAACATTTACATTGGCAATTTGCGACAACGGCGTTTGCGATCCGTAATAATCAACAAAAACACTTCCTAGCATTTGTGGTGAGGCTTTACCGGCACGAATGTTTAAAAATGATTTTTCTAAGTGGTCTACAGAACCATTCATCGATTCTTTTGCGCTGTCTAATATGAATTCAATTTCTTCCATAAATTTTAGTATTCAGTATTCAATGTTCAGTGTTCAGTCAAATTCTGCAAACTGAACACTGAACACCGCTCACTTTTTTATATATTAACTACTGTTCCAATATTTTCGCCTTCACAAATTCTCAATAAATTTCCTTGTTTGTTCATGTCAAAAACCACGATAGGTAATTTATTTTCCTGACTTAACGTAAAAGCCGTTGTGTCCATGACGTTCAAACCTTTTTTCAAAACATCTTCAAAAGAAATGAAATCAAATTTTACAGCCGAAGCATCTTTTTCGGGATCGGCATTGTATACACCATCGACACGAGTGCCTTTTAAAATCACATCGGCGTGGACTTCAACGCCACGTAAAACAGCGGCAGTATCGGTGGTAAAATACGGATTTCCGGTTCCGGCGCCAAAAATAACAATTCGTCCTTTTTCTAAATGTCGTACCGCTCTTCTTTTGATGTACGGTTCGGCAATTGCTTCGATTTTTAATGCGGTTTGCAAACGAGTAAGCATTCCTTTGTCTTCTAAAGCACCTTGCAAAGCCATTCCGTTAATAACCGTTGCTAGCATTCCCATGTAATCGCCTTGAACGCGATCCATTCCGTTGCTTGCGCCAGCAATTCCTCTAAAAATATTTCCTCCTCCAATTACAATGGCAATTTGAACACCTTTGTCGTGTATTTGCTTAATTTCATCTGCATATTCTGCCAAACGCTTTGGGTCAATTCCGTACTGTCTGTCGCCCATTAAAGCTTCGCCACTCAATTTTAAAAGAATTCTTTTGTACTTAATTGCCATTTATTTTTTCTTAGAAGTTGTCTGTTTAGTGATGCAAATATAAACATTTACTTATTTTATTTTTACCAAAAATGAAGTTGTGTAACATTTCTTGCCAAGATTTCTACAACGGATGTGTAACTTTGTACTTTAAAACATTAAAATGGAAGCCATTCTTAAAAAAAGTCTCGAAAACAGTTATTCGTATGTAAAATATAGAAACCTGATTACCGCTTTATTGAAAGACCATAAAGTTACTGGACATGAGCAATCCGACGCTTTGTTGCATTATTCTGAATTAAATGAAGCGCGATTGCACCGATTGGATAAAACCATTCAGGTGGTGGACGAAGTGTGCGTTTTTCTTAAAAATATTGAAAAAATATATATATGGTTGGTCATTTCTGAAGGTTGGTGTGGCGATGCTGCACAAATTTTGCCGGTTATCAATAAAATGGCGGAAGTATCTGATAAAATTGATTTTCGAATTGTATTGCGTGACGATAATCCAGAAGTGATGAACATGTTTTTGACTAACGAAACCAAGTCGATTCCGATTTTGATCGTAATTGATAAAGAAACAGGAGAAGTGGTGAATCATTTCGGACCGCGACCAACAGCAGCCAAACAACTTATTTTGGATTATAAAGCGCAACACGGAGTGGTTGACGAGCCTGCAAAAATTGCCTTGCAAAAATGGTATTTAGCCGATAAAGGAATTAGTATACAGAAGGAAATTATGCACTTGATGTCATAATATGTTGCTCGAAAACTTCAGGGGTTACTCCAACTTCAACATCATACGCTCCAATTTTTGTTCGTCGCAAAGCCGATAAATAACCTCCAGATTGTAATGCTTTTCCAAAATCAAAAGCCAACGAGCGAATGTAAGTTCCTTTGCTGCATTGCACTCGAAAGTCGATTTTGGGCAAATCTACACGCGTGATTTCAAATTCATAAATGGTGGTTTTTCTAAAAGCAATTTCAACTTCTTCTCCCGCACGAGCGTGTTCGTACAAACGTTTTCCGTCTTTTTTAATGGCTGAAAAAACAGGTGGTTTTTGGTCGATTTCACCTAAAAATTGTTTCGTAGTTTCTTGAATTAAATTTTCTGTAATATGCTCCGTTGGAAACGTTGCATCTACTTCGGTTTCTAAATCATACGAAGGTGTCGTTGCGCCAAGGGTAATGGTTCCGGTGTATTCTTTGGTTTGACTTTGAATCTCTGAAATGGTTTTGGTAAATTTTCCGGTGCAAATAATCAACAAACCAGTCGCTAGCGGATCTAAGGTTCCGGCGTGACCGATTTTAAACTTTTTAGGTAAATTGTAGTGGTGTTTTAAAAGGTATTTCAATTTATTTACCGCTTGAAACGAACTCCATTTCAAAGGTTTGTCAATTAAAATAATTTGACCGTTTAAGAAATCATCGGCTGTTTTCAAGGGTTATTTGTTTAAAGAAAAATATGTCAATAAAAGAACTCCCGCCACAATTCGATAATAACCCCAAGGTTTGAATCCGTATTTTTTGATGATTCCAATGAAAAATTTAATTGCCAAAACAGCGACTACAAAAGCGACTATGTTTCCTATAAAAAATAATTTCATGTACTCACTAGATTGGGTTAACAATTCGTATCCTTTGAGTTGTGTAACTTCATAGGTTTTTAAAAAAAGCGAGTAGGTTGTTACTGCCAACATGGTCGGAACAGCTAAAAAGAACGAAAACTCAGCAGCCGTTTCTCGAGTCAAACCTTGTTGCATTCCACCAATAATCGAAGCAGCAGAACGACTCGTTCCGGGCATCATCGCCAAACATTGCCAAAATCCTATGGCGACAGCTTTTTTTATAGAAATATCTTCTTCAGCGGCTACTGTAGGATGATTGAAACGGTTGTCTACAAAAAGTAAAATGACACCACCTACTATCAAAACAATTGCAATTGGAATTGGATTTCCGAGTAATGCGTCGATTTTATCATCGAATATTTTTCCTAAAACCAGCGCCGGAATTACAGCGCAAATGAGTTTGATGTAGAAATTGATTTTTCTAAAATCGAAAAACTTCTTCCAATACAAAACTACGACCGCCAAAATGGCTCCGAATTGAATGGCGACTTGAAACAATTTCACAAAATCGTCATTTTGAATTCCGAAATAAGAACTGGTAAAAATCATGTGTGCTGTAGAAGAAATCGGTAAGTATTCGGTCAAACCTTCTACAATGGCAATGATAATCGCTTGTATATAATCCATTTTTAGTCTTTAGAATGGGTTGTTTAAGAACGTATTCTGAGAATGGAACACTATTTTTTAGGATTTTTAAAAATCGAATAAATCGTAATTCCAAAACCAAACAACACCATAGTTGGCGCCAATCGAATGCGTCTAAAACTAAACAATTCGACTTCTTTAAAAACGTTAAGGTCTTCACTTCCTCCGCCACTCATCAAAATAAATCCGAGTGAAATTACTGCCAATCCGATAAGTAAAATTTTATAGTTTACGCCCTCAAATAAAAATCCGTTTTTGTTTTCGTTTGCTTTCATATGTTGTTATTTAGTCTATCTTCTATACTCTATTTCTGTTCTCTTTTGTCTAATACAAATCGTCCGTTCTTAAATTCAAAAATCGTTGGGTAGCAAAATACGTGCTAATCCATGTTATCAAAACTCCAAGTAGTAATACCAATAAGAGCACGCCAATGGTCAATTCGATGTCGCTAAAAATAGCCATGGTTGGATAATTGATGTTGATGTAAAACAACAAACCAATCAATGCCAAAATAGCTAATACCGAACCAATCAATCCCAAAATAATGCTTTGTTTAATGAATGGTTTTCGGATAAACGATTTAGTGGCTCCCACCATTTGCATCGTTTTAATGATAAAACGATTGGCATAAATAGACAAACGCATCGAACTGTTGATGAGTAAGACCGAAATAAAGGCAAACAACCCGCTGATTATTAAGATCCACATGCTTATTCTTTGCACGTTGTCATTTACTAGAGTGATCAGTTGTTTGTCGTAAACAATATCGGCCACCATCGGATTTTGACGCAATTTTCGTTCTACTTTTGAAAATCCTGGGTTGGTAACATATTCGGCTTTCAAATGAATATCGTAGGAGTTTTGAAGCGGATTTGCACCTAAGAACTGCATAAAATTCTCGCCAAATACTTTTTCGTGTTCTTTGGCTGCCGCTTCTTTCGATACAAATTTGTAGTCTTTGGCAAATTTTGCTGTTTTCATTTCGGCGTCAAAAGCCTTAAAAACAGTATCGTTGGCGTCACTTTTAAAGAAAACGGTCATAACAATATCTTCTTTAAAATTATCGGACAAACGTTTCGAATTGATAACGAAAAGTCCAAGTAATCCGAGTAAAAACAATACTAGAAAAACACTCAAAACCACTGAAAAATAAGAAGTAATTACCCTACGTTTTTGAAACTTATCGAAATTAGATGCCATACATTGTAATTTAAGCCGTAAAAATAAAAAAGAAATTTGGTTCTTACAGATTATAACGTTTAAAGTTTTGACTTTAGTGTAATGAAACGTAAATTTGCCAGCAATTGCACAGACATTAACTTTCGATTAACTTTGGTCACTTTTTCGCTATTTTTAATTAAAGTAATTTCTTACAACATGAGACGTGGTTTTTGACAATATAGAAACAATAAAATAAGAGAATGAAATATTTTCACGAGAAAGTAGAAGAAAAATGGCAGCGTTTTTGGGCAGAAAATCAAACGTTTGCTGCCACCAATAACTTGGATGCCCTAGGCGAAGCCGAACTGAGTGGAGCTAAACCTAAATATTATGTGTTGGACATGTTTCCGTATCCTTCAGGAGCGGGTTTGCACGTAGGACATCCGCTGGGTTATATTGCTTCTGACATTGTAGCGCGGTACAAACGTCACAAAGGATTTAATGTATTGCACCCGCAAGGTTACGATTCGTTTGGTTTGCCTGCAGAGCAATACGCCATTCAAACAGGACAACATCCAGAAAAAACCACTCGTGAAAACATTGCACGCTACCGCGAACAATTGGATAAAATTGGATTTTCATTCGATTGGAGTCGCGAAGTGCGTACGTCTAACTCCGACTATTACAAGCACACACAGTGGATTTTTATTCAACTTTTCAATTCGTGGTACAATAACGACACCGATAAAGCCGAAGATATTTCGACTTTAATTTCGATATTTTCAACTGAAGGAAATGCCAATGTCAATGCGGTTTGTGATGATACCATCGAAGTATTTTCAGCTGCTGATTGGACTAGTTTTTCTTCCGACGAACAACAAAAAAGACTATTACAATACAGATTAACGTATTTAGCCGAAACTGAAGTCAATTGGTGTCCCGCACTCGGAACTGTTTTAGCCAATGACGAAATTGTAAATGGCGTTTCTGAACGTGGTGGTCACCCAGTAATTCGTAAAAAAATGACACAATGGTCGATGCGAATTTCTGCCTATGCCGAGCGTTTGTTGCAAGGTTTAGAAACGATTGATTGGAGCGAAAGCATCAAAGAAAGTCAACGCAATTGGATTGGGAAAAGTGTAGGAGCCATGGTCACATTTAATCTACAACCCACAACCCACAACCCACAACCTACAACTATTTCAGTCTTCACCACTCGTCCCGATACTATCTTCGGAGTAACCTTCATGACCTTATCTCCCGAGCACGAATTGGTTTCGCAAATTACAACACTCAAACAAAAAGCAGCGGTTGATGCCTATGTGGAAGCCACGGCCAAACGTTCCGAACGTGAAAGAATGGCCGATGTTAAAACCATTTCTGGAGTTTTTACGGGTGCTTATGCGGAACATCCGTTTACCAAAGAACCAATTCCAGTGTGGATTGGCGATTACGTTTTAGCGGGTTACGGAACTGGCGCTGTAATGGCAGTTCCATGTGGCGATGAGCGAGATTATGCGTTTGCGAATTTTTTCAAAGGCCAAAACGGAATGCCAGCTATCAAAAATATTTTTAACCAAGATATTTCAGAAGCGGCTTATGGCGACAAAACCGGATTTGAATTGGTCAATTCCGATTTCTTAAACGGATTGGGTTATAAAGACGGCGCTAAAAAAGTAATTGAAGCACTCGAAAAAATAGGGCAAGGAAAAGGCAAAACCAATTACCGTTTGCGCGATGCGGTTTTTTCACGTCAACGCTATTGGGGCGAACCGTTTCCGGTGTATTATGTAAATAGCTTACCGCAAATGATCGATGCGCAATATTTACCGATTGTTTTGCCAGAAGTAGAAAAGTATTTGCCTACTGAAGACGGACAACCGCCGTTGGGAAATTCTTCAAAATGGGCTTGGAATATAATTACAAATGATGTTGATTTTAATGAAAATATTGATAATGTTTCAATTTTTCCTTTAGAACTAAACACCATGCCCGGTTGGGCTGGAAGTTCGTGGTATTGGATGCGGTATATGGATGCACACAACGACAAGGAGTTTGCCAGCAAAGACGCGCTCAAGTATTGGGAAAGCGTTGATTTATATATTGGCGGAAGCGAACACGCAACAGGTCATTTATTGTACTCGCGTTTTTGGAATAAATTTTTAAAAGACAAAGGATTTGCACCAACGGAAGAACCGTTTAAAAAATTGATTAATCAGGGAATGATTTTGGGGATGAGTGCATTTGTGTATCGTAGTGAAGATTCAAAAAAGCTATATTCAAAAGGTTTAATTGCTAATGAAAAAGTACATCCAATCCACGTTGATTTAACTGTTATCAATGACATTACTAACGAATTAGACATAGAAGCGTTCAAAAATCACCCATTATATTTTGATTATAAAGACGCTGAATTCATATTGGAAAACGGCAAATACATGGTTGGTCGCGAAGTCGAAAAAATGTCCAAATCCAAATACAACGTTGTCAATCCCGATGATATTTGCAATGATTATGGTGCCGATACCTTGCGTTTGTATGAAATGTTTTTAGGACCACTCGAGCAAGCCAAACCCTGGAACACGGCTGGAATTACGGGCGTTTCCGGTTTCTTAAAAAAACTATGGCGTTTGTATTTTGACGACAACACAGGTTTGAATATTACTAATGAAGAACCAACAGCCGAAATGTACAAATCGTTGCATAAAACCATCAAAAAAGTAACTGAAGATATTGACAGCTTTTCGTTCAATACGTCGGTATCGCAGTTCATGATTTGTGTCAACGAATTGGCGACATTACAATGCCATCACCGAAAAATTTTAGAACCATTGGCGGTCGTAATTTCGCCTTATGCACCGCATATTGCAGAAGAATTATGGAGTCAATTGGGTCATGAAGGATCTATTTCGACGGTTGCTTTTCCGATTTACGAAGAAAAATATTTGGTAGAAAGCGAAAAGGAATACCCAGTTTCGTTTAATGGAAAAATGCGTTTTACCATCAAATTGCCGCTCGATTTAACCGTACCGCAAATTCAAGAAATTGTTATGACCGACGAGCGCACCCTCAAACAATTGGACGGTCGCACACCAAACAAAGTGATTATAGTTCCTGGAAAAGTAATCAATTTAGTAGGTTAATTAATTCTAAAAAAAGTAAAATCCCGATGGCAATGTCGGGTTTTTTTGTTAAAGTTTTTTAAAAGCAAAGTGATGGCAAACTCTTTGATTTGGTTTTTAAATCAAAAACCCTTCGCTTATGAAAACAAAGTACTTTTTTTTAGTTGTTTTTCTTTTTTCATTTTTTGCCAATTCTGCTCAAGACATCGGAGCGCCACCAAAAAAACCCGATATTTTTGCGGTTGATTTACTTGGATTTTCATCACCTATTTTGCATCGCAATTTCTTCGGATTTTCGATGGATGTCAAATATTATATCAAACAAAAATGGGGAACTGGAATCAATTTTGCCGCTACTTCCAAAAAAGTAAGTACTGATTATGCTGTTGGTGCTTACGAACCCGACGTCATATATTTTAGTTTCGGTTGGCTCAATCAATACGATTTTGTGCAGCAAGATGATGTTCGATTGGGTGTTACTCTTAACAATGGCTTTGCAATTGTTAATCTTCGTGACCGCTCAGAGACTCAAATTGTGTACGATGAATTTGGTTCGACAGAGGTGCCTGTGTCCAAAGCCAGAAACCTTTTTTATACCATCGAACCTGGAGTAACTGCTTCTTTTCGAGTACTAAAGAACAATAATTTTTCTGATGTTTACGTTACTACACAAGCAAAATATCGAAAAGTATTTGGAAATCCAGAGTTTGCCAAAACTAAAGATTTTAACGGATATTTTATTGGCTTTGGAGTTTCGTTTATCGGTTTAATGGACTAGTAAACAAACAATTGCAGTAGCTTCAACTTTTAACAACAAAATGTTAAAATGTATTGAAGCGTGAATTTTCAAAAGTAAATTTGTAATAAAATCATAAAAACATGAAAAAAATCGCTTTATTATTGTTGTTCAGTGTTTCAATGTCTGGTTTTGGTCAGATGAAAGAAAAAATGAGTAAATGCTCTAAAGACTCTACTTATTTTAAAAATGTAAAAGTCAATACGACTATTGGTATTGGCGCTCAAGTAATGGATTTCAGAATTAATGACTTGTTGGAGAGTCAAGGATTGGCATCACTCAACAGTACGCTTCCAGAGTTCACTCTTGGAATTAATTATTTTGGAAAAAAAGTGTCGGTTGATACCGAATTAGGATTGATGTATGCGCGTCCAGAAAGAAACGGAAACGAAAGTCAATACGTTGCCTATGTAGCTCGTGGAAGAGTGCACTATAATGTAGTGAACAAAACAAAATTTGCTTTCTCAGCCGGTTTGAATTTGGCTTTTACAGGAGGTAGATTGGATGTGTATTCGCAAAATAATATCATCGATTTGAACGATTTGAATCCGAATACTAACTCAGGTCATGTAAGCTTGAAAAATAAAATGTTTTATGCGGGTCCGTCTATTGCTACCTATTTTTTTAAAAACACAAAGTATCAAGTGCGTTTGAATGCGGCTTATGAATTTGGTATATCACGTGGCCGCTGGGGAACCGATTATGGTACCGTGGTAAACAGTGTAAATGAACGCGGTAATGACCGTTTCGTTTTTGGGATTACGTTGTTGTAATATTTTTTTTACTCGATATGGAAGCCTAAATTTGTTAAGAATTTAGGTTTTTTTGTAACCTTTTTTTACTTTTCAACGTCTAACAGTCAAAAAACCAACAACGATGAAAAAGCACGAAGTTCATACGCTAAGTAAAAAAGCAGGTTTTTCGAGTATGAAAGATGAACTAACCAACGAAGTGGAACAATTTCTTAATAAGAAAACAAACGAAGGATATGAGATTATTTCTGTTTCGTTTACCTATTATGAAACCCACGAATTGATAGCATTTATAACTATTTGTCGGTAATTAAAAATGTCAAATTGTCATTGTGTAACTTTGGCTTACAATTTGATGCAAGTAAATAACAATAACTTTTAAACTATATCACTATGTTTTTCGATTTAAAATATATGTTAATCATTGGATTCATTGCACTCTTTAGTTGGTTGGTGAGTTCCAAACTGAAAAGTAAATTTGAATTTTACTCGAAACTCAATTTACGCAACGGCATGTCGGGTGCAGAAATTGCAGAAAAAATGTTGGCCGATCACGGTATTTTAGGTGTTCGAGTGATTTCTACTCCAGGACAATTGACCGATCACTATAATCCAGCAGATCGAACGGTCAATTTAAGTGAAGGTGTTTACAACCAAAGAAATGCAGCTGCTGCTGCGGTTGCGGCACACGAATGTGGACACGCAGTGCAACACGCTCAAGCGTATCAATGGCTTACAATGCGTTCTAAAATGGTGCCTGTTGTGAACATTTCATCCACCATGTCGCAATGGTTAATTATGGGAGGATTGATTTTAGGAATCGCTTCAAAAGGAACCTCAATTGGTTTGTATGTTGCGGTTGCAGGATTGGTTTTAATGGCGATTGCAACAGCGTTTAGTTTTGTAACACTGCCAGTTGAATACGATGCGAGTAACCGTGCTTTAGCATGGTTAAAAAACAAAAACATGTTAAGTCAACAAGAATATGCTGGAGCCGAAGATGCATTAAAATGGGCCGCTAGAACTTATGTGGTAGCTGCTTTGGGAGCTTTAGCTTCTTTGCTGTATTGGGCTTTTCAAATTTTGGGAAGAAGAGACTAACTCTAACTACAATCTTTCACAATAAGATAATCCGTTTTGTTTTTGCAAGACGGATTTTTTATTGCTTGTAACTTGTAAGAAAAGCAATAATTGAAATCCACACCGTAACGTGAATTAAAAAACATTTGACGTAGCTTACGTTTGAGTTTAGATGTTTTATAGCATGTACCAAGGCATATGTAAGTCCGATAGGAATAAGCAAGAAAAACAGTAACACACCCATGTTTGGTGTTTTGGTATCGCCAGGTAAAAGTTCGTAACACAAACCAGCGAGTAAAATATAAACGATGTAAAAAGCAATGGTTACGGTTTCTTTGGTGAATTTGTTGAGGTTCATTTACTAATATACTAAGTTTTTATTTGGATACTTTGTCATTCCGAGGGACGATGACCCGGGAGCTCTACTCGAACAGGCGAAGCAATCCCATCATGCTATTTCGATCATGTGATTTCTCCCGCTGGTCGAAATGACAATTGTTTGCTACAACTGAATTTGTCGTTCAATTTGCTGTTCCAAAGATATAAAAGTTTCGGTTCGTGAAACCCCATCAATCGGTTGGATTTTTTTATTGAGCAGTTGCATTAAATGTTCGTTATCGCGACAGATGATTTTGATGAGAATGCTCCAATTTCCTGTTGTATAGTGACATTCGAGGACTTCTGGAATTTTTTTGAGTTCTTTTACAGCTTCCGAATTGCTCGCGGCTTTTTCGAGATAAATTCCGATAAACGCCATGGTTTTGTAACCTAAGACTTTGTTGTTGACAATGAACTTGGAACCCGAAATTACATTAGCATCTTCTAGTTTTTTTAAACGTTGGTGAATGGCCGCACCAGAAATACCGATTTTATTGGCAATTTGAAGAATGGGTTTTCGAGCATCTTCCATGAGGTAGCGAAGAATTTCCTTATCGATTCCGTCGATTTCGATTTGTAGTTGGTTTATTTTCATTGGTTGTGAATTTAAAGCAAAAGTAAGAATTTTGTATAAAATTGAAAGTAACTTAACCGAAAAGACGTATAGAATTGCGCAAAGTTCGCAAAAGACCTTTCTGTCTAGCCCTGATGCAAGGGAATAACCTTTTGAAAAAAGTTATGGAAAAGCAGCAGGATAAAGGAAGCCAAAAAGGTCTAAACCTCTTGCTTCAAATAAAAACTTAGGAACTCAGTTTTTTCAGCCACTTTAATTCGAAGTCACCAATTTATCCGGATTGTACCCAATATAAGGCATTACGGTTTCTTTGAAAATCACGCCGTAGTCTTCAAGTTCTTTGAGGATGGGTTCGTAAACTTCTTTACGAATTGGCAATTGTACGCCAGGCGTTTTGATGTTGCCGTTGAGGATTTGCAAAGTAGCTATCGCTACCGGTAAACCGACAGTTTTGGCCATGGCAGTGTAGGTTTGATCGTCGCCAATGCAGACCATTTTGGAATCGATTTGTTGTTCTTTTCCGTCAAGTTCGAAGCCAAATTTGTGGTACATCACAATCATGTCTTTATCGTCGGGTTGTAACGTCCAGGAATCGTTGAGGATGCGTTCTAAAATTTGTGCAGGTGTGGCATTTTGGAGTCCGATTTTTTTATTTGGATTGAACAAATCGAGCTCTAATAATTTGTCCCACATGATATCGTCTTGCTCGATGTTGAGAGCTAAACGCGTTTTGATTTCTACCGAATCCGTTGGGTGAAAAGGTAAAAATGAGTTGGTAAAATCGCGGTAACTCATGGTTTCAGAATTTTCCATGATGTAAGTATCATCGGTCATTCCGAGTTGTACAAACATGTTCCAAGCTTTTGAAAAACCCACTCTACGAATGGTTCCTCTGTACAAAGTAAGTACGTTATCTAAGGCATAAACGCTGCGGTATTTTAGTGAATCGCGGTTGGCGTAGCCTTCGAATTTACCATATCCCTCTACTGCTAAAAACTCAGTTCTTCGGAATAATTTGTGGTACGGAATGTATTTGTATTTTCCTTCTTGAATGAATTTGGCTGCACCACCTTGTCCGGCTAAAACTACATTTCGCGGCGCCCAAGTAAATTTGTAATTCCATAAATTGTTGTCCGATTCGGGTGCGACTAATCCGCCACAAAACGATTCAAACAATAACATTTTTCCGCCTTTTTCTCTTAT
Organism: Flavobacteriaceae bacterium; assembly: GCA_947491985.1. Taxonomy (GTDB): domain Bacteria; phylum Bacteroidota; class Bacteroidia; order Flavobacteriales; family Flavobacteriaceae; genus Flavobacterium. Next base: position 58,844 of record CANLLR010000007.1, read on the forward strand.
TTCGTCAAGAATTTTCATGGCACTCATGTGGTCAATTCCAGGATCGAGACCAATTTCGTTCATAAAAATCAGGTTGTTGTCTTTGGCAACTTGATCTAAACTTTGCATGGCATCCGAAACATACGAAGCGGTAACCATGTGTTTTTTATAGGTAATACAATCTTTAGCGACTTCAATATGCATGTGAGCTGGCAACATCGAAATAACGATATCGGCTTTTTGAATTTGCTCGTGACGTTGCGATTCGTTGTTGATGTCGAAGGCAATTGCAGTGGCGTTTGGATGATTATAGGTTTTTTTCTGAGCTAAAGCTACATCCAAATCGCCAATGGTGAGGTGTAAATTTTCGGCACCTGATTTTGAAAGCAAGTACTGTATAAGGGATGAAGCTGAACGACCAGCGCCAATGATAAGAATGTTTCTCATGGTTTGTGTCTAAATAGGATGCAAAGCTAAAGAAATTTTTAAAAGGACGTTTAAATTATTCTAATCCTTCTAATTCTTCCAAATCCTTTTGTGCTTCTTGTTTGGTTTCGATTTTTTCTTTTTCAAATTGGGTGTCTACTGCTACTTCGTCTTTAATGAGAAATGTTTTTCCGAGAACAAAAACCACACAAAGTAAGGCAACCATCATGAGCCATTTGGGTAATTTTTTTTGTAAATCTTGTGATTTTGAAAAAGCAAGAAAAGCAAAAATGAGTCCTAATCCTATAGGTAAAAGGGCTAAAGTGCCTAAAGGCAACACCGAGAAGACGATTCCGAAACTACAAAATACGATGGCTAAAATTAAAAATAGTTTTCTCATAACATTGGAATTTAACTACCAGAAGCAGTGGATAAAGTAAGTTGTCCGGTGCCAACGGGAATACTAAATTTCATTAAAGCGGGAATTTTTTTTGCATCGGCAGTAAGCCAAATTAGGTTTTTGTCCTTTCCTTTTAAGGCATCGGTTTTGGCTCCGATAGACAATTTATAGCAATTTTTCTGACCTAAATTACCAGCATTAATCGTTTCGTTTCCTAATAATTTTACGGTAACTGGAATTTGTTTTTCATCAAAAACGATGGTAAACGATTGTGTTTGCCCGGTTTTTATTTTGGATAAATCCATCTTTCGTAATTTGTACATAATAGATACCACATCTTGCGTTGAACCACCAATAGTAAAAGTCTTAGTGGTTTCGGGTTTGTTTCTTTTTTTAACAGTGCTAGTAACCGAATTGCCTTTGAAAATGTATTTTTCTTTTTTAGTATAACCCCCTTCATCGATACTTCGTTTATACAAGCTAGGGTATAGTGTAATTGGATCTACATATGATTCGTAAATATCTCGAATTTTAAAAAACTTGTCCCATTTGGTATACGTTGACAATTCACAATTCAAATGTAAAAAGGTGCTTTTTGAAGTATTTACGGTTTCGGTGGAAAGTGTCACTTGCGCCAATTGCGTCATTAGACCGCTCATGTTGTAAGAGCCTACATAAACTAATTTTTCTCCAGCAGGAATAGCTGCGTTTTTATCTGATGCAAATGAACAGAAGATTAAAATCGAAATACTGTATAAGAATATCTTTTTCATGCAAAAAAATTAAGGTGCAAATATAAATTTTTAAAATGGGTATTACCGCTGTTTTTTAACAAAAAAAAGCGTAGAATACTTTCTATTTCATTACATAACAGATAAATTTGTGTTTTATTTTAACTTCTATAGCGAATGGACAAAAAAATAATTTTAGCGGCTAGTTTTTTCGGAATGACAGCGATTGTTTTAGGAGCTTTTGGAGCACATGCGCTTAAGAAGGTATTGTCTTTAGAGCAATTGGCGACTTTTGAAACGGGTGTGAAATACCAAATGTATCATGCATTATTTTTGCTTTTTGTGGGAATATATTCGGAGCTTTCTTTTAAAGTAAAAAAGACAATCTTGATGTTGACTTTCTTAGGAATTCTATTTTTTTCAGGCTCTATATACTTATTAGCAACAATGGATGTAACGGGTATTAACTTCAAGACCATCGGTTTTATTACTCCAATTGGCGGATTGTTTTTGATTTCGGCTTGGATTTTATTGAGCATTTCAGTTGTAAAGAAAAAAGATAAAAGTTAAGTAATTCGGTCGTATCTAAAATTTAATTTTTAACTTTGCAGTCTTAATTAGTAATTGAATATAATATTTTTTATGAATAACTTCGCTCAAATTACGAAATCGATTTCGTTGGAAAAATACGGAATTGTTACTACAAAAGAAATAGTATACAATCCAAGTTTTGAGTTTTTATATAATGAAGAGTTAGCTCCTACTTTGGTGGGTTTCGAAAAAGGTCAACTTACAGAGCTTGGCGCTATCAATGTAATGACAGGCGAGTTTACTGGAAGATCTCCTAAAGACAAATATATCGTGAAAGATGCTATTACTGAAAACACAATTTGGTGGAATTCAGAAAAAGCGGTCAACGACAATAAACCCATTTCTCAAGTAACCTGGAATGCATTAAAAGAAACAACGGTACAACAACTTTCTGGTAAACGGTTGTTTGTTGTAGACGCTTTTTGTGGTGCCAACGAAAACACACGACTTAAAGTCCGTTTCATTATGGAAGTGGCCTGGCAAGCACATTTTGTTAAAAACATGTTCATTCGTCCAACAGAGGCCGAGCTTGAAAATTTTGGTGATCCCGATTTTATCGTGATGAACGGTTCAAAAACAAGTTTCAAAGATTACGCAGCACACGGATTAAATTCGGAAGTTTACGTAGCTTTTAATTTAACCGAGAAAATACAAATTATTGGCGGTACTTGGTATGGTGGTGAAATGAAAAAAGGGTTGTTCTCGATGATGAATTATTATTTGCCATTGCAAGGAATTGCCTCAATGCATTGTTCAGCAAATAAAGGAAAAGATGGCGACGTGGCTGTTTTCTTCGGATTGTCAGGAACAGGAAAAACGACATTATCTACGGATCCAAAAAGAGAATTAATTGGTGACGATGAACACGGTTGGGATAATGAAGGGGTGTTTAATTTTGAAGGCGGTTGCTATGCAAAAACCATCGATTTAAGTGCAGAAAACGAACCGGATATTTTTGGAGCCATCAAGAAAGATGCGTTATTAGAAAACGTAACGGTTGATGTCAATGGAAAAATTGATTTCAAAGACGGTTCAGTTACACAAAACACACGTGTCTCTTATCCAATAAATCACATTCATAATATTGTAAAACCAGTGTCAAAAGCAGGTCATGCAACCAAAGTTATTTTCTTAACAGCAGATGCTTTTGGAGTCATACCGCCAGTTTCAAAGTTAACACCAGAGCAAACTAAATATTATTTTCTTTCTGGATTTACTGCTAAATTAGCAGGTACAGAAAGAGGAATTACACAACCAGAACCAACGTTTTCAGCTTGTTTTGGAAAAGCATTTTTGTCTTTACATCCTACAAAATACGGAGAAGAATTGGTAAAGAAAATGGAGCAACACAAGGCAGCTGCCTACATGGTAAACACAGGTTGGAACGGAACGGGGAAGCGTATTTCAATTAAAGATACACGTGCCATCATTGACGCCATTTTAGATGGATCCATTGAAAAAGCAGAAACTAAAATTATTCCAACTTTTAATTTCGAAGTTCCAACTTCTTTACATGATGTAAATTCGGCTATTTTAGACCCAAGAGATACCTATACTGATGTGTCAGATTGGAATACGAAAGCAACCGATTTGGCTTCGCGATTTATCAAAAACTTTGTTCAATATACCGATAATACTGAAGGACTAAACTTAGTAAAAGCAGGTCCGCAATTATAAAGAACACCTTAATAGAGTATTTTGACTAATAAAAAAGTCCCGATACTATCGGGACTTTTTTATTTTATAATAGAATTATTATTTTCCTTTATTGGCTTCAGCAATGTATTTTTCTAAGGCCATTGTCATTGAAGGAGTTTCTGGAGTTGGCGCTAAAATATCAATTCGCAATCCATGTTCCAAAGCTTCTTTTTGAGTTGTACTTCCAAAAACAGCAATACGAGTGTTATTTTGTTGAAAATCTGGAAAATTTTTAAACAATGATTTAATTCCAGTGGGACTAAAGAAAGCCAAAACGTCGTAATATACATCTGCCAAATCAGACAAATCACTCATGACCGTTTTGTAAAAAATGGCTTGTGTCCAATTGATTTTTAAATTGTTTAAAGTAATTGGTGCATCAGCATTTAATTGGTCGGATGCAGGTAGCAAATATTTTTCATCTTTGTATTTTTTGAAGAGCGTCGACATGTCAGCAAAATCTTTTTGACCAACATAAATCTTACGCTTACGATACACTACGTACTTTTGAAGATAAAAAGCAATGGCTTCCGACTGGCAAAAATAACGCAAATCTTCTGGGACTTTGTAACGCATTTCATCCGCAACTCTAAAAAAATGATCAACAGCATTTTTACTTGTTAATATGATTGCGGTAAAATTATTGAGATCAATTTTTTGAGCTCTAATGTCTTTTGCGCTAACGCCTTCTACGTGGATAAAAGAGCGGAAATCAACTTTAACCTTGTGTTTTTGCTGTAAATCAAAATAAGGTGAATTTTCAACCTTAGGTTCTGGTTGTGAGACCAAAATCGTTTTCACTTTCAAATTTGACATTCTTCTCTTCTATTTTTTTGTAATCAAATAATAAATGAAATAGTATGGTGCTATTTCAAGTGCGCAAAGATACAAAATAAAATAAAACAACTTCGGTATTATTAAATTTTGATAAATTTTTAAAGAAAGTAAGTAGGTTATGGCATTTATAACCAATAAAATAGAAATAATGATTAAATAAATCGAATTTGATGCATAATTACTATAAAACAGCAAAATAGTTACAGGTAGAAGAAGCAAGCCTATGTAGGTTCGATACGTTACCTTCTGCAAATTAAATTGTTCGATAAGCTCTTCAATGTTAAAAGTTTCGGCAATGATTTTTTCAACTAGAAACTTAGAAAGAATAAACACACTTAATAATGTAAAAATTTGAACAAAAAGGACCCAATCTGTTTTTGATCCGTAACCAAAATGATGCAGCACGATTTGGATAAAAAAGGAGAGTGATACGATGTTGACTACAAAGAGCAACACATTAAAGCCACTCAACAAATGCGAACTATCTTTATATATTTTTAGGTATTTAGTAGAAACAACTAATCGCACAAAATCGTAAAATCGTGCTTCAAAAACTGATTTTGCTACTACAATCATGGCAAAGGTAGCCAAAAAAATAAGGGTTGCCCAGTCTTTATTTTCTATCGTTCGAAGTTGTAATTCAATTGCTATCATTGGGCGTAAAATTACTAAAATTTATTTCTTTAACAGTATTATACTATTATTAAGATTCTAAAGTTATAAAATGAGTATTTTTGCATCTAATTATTCTTTGATTTATGAATTGCGGCGTAGTAATTATTCCTACTTATAACGAAATTGAAAACATTGAAAGTATTGTTAGAGCAGTATTTTCATTGCAAAAGTCATTTCATGTTTTGATAATTGATGATAATTCTCCTGATCAAACAGCAGCTAAAGTCCTCGAACTTCAACATGAATTTCCAGAACAATTATTTTTAGAAAAAAGAGAAAAAAAATCAGGATTAGGAACCGCATACGTGCATGGCTTTAAATGGGCTTTGAAACGAGATTATGAATTTATATACGAAATGGACGCTGATTTTTCGCACAATCCAAACGATTTAGAACGATTGTATGCTGCGTGTCATTTTGATACCGCCGACGTTGCCATTGGTTCGCGTTATGTTACAGGAGTAAATGTGGTAAATTGGCCTTTGAGCCGCGTTTTATTGTCGTACTTTGCTTCTGTGTATGTGCGAATGATTACTGGAATGAAAATTATGGATGCAACAGCAGGTTTTATTTGCTATAAAAGACACGCCTTAGAGCGTATCAACCTCGATAAAATAAAGTTTATTGGTTATGCTTTTCAAATCGAAATGAAGTACCGAAGTTTTTCGAAAGGATTTGTCATTCAGGAAGTTCCTGTAATTTTTACCGACAGAACCAAAGGACAGTCAAAAATGAGTGGTTCGATAATTAAAGAAGCCGTTTTTGGCGTTTTATCGTTACGCATCAAAAAGTTTTTTAACCGATTATAAATATTTTTTTCCAATTTTTGGAAGAAAGATGAAGAGAGAAAGTATGAATACCGTTTTAATTAAAAATGCGAAGATAGTCAACGAAGGAATAATTTATGAAGGCGATGTTCTTATTGAAGGCGAAATTATTACCGAAATTGCTGAAAGTATCAGCCATAAAAGTTCCAATTGCCAAGTGATTGATGCCGAAGGGAATTACCTAATTCCAGGCGCCATCGACGATCAAGTCCATTTTCGCGAACCAGGATTAACCCACAAAGGAACCATTGCTACCGAAAGTAGAGCAGCAATTGCTGGTGGAATCACGTCATTTATCGAACAACCCAACACGGTTCCAAATGCGGTGACGCAAGAGTTGCTTGAACAAAAATACGAAATTGCATCACGAACGTCTTTTGCCAATTATTCTTTTATGATGGGTGGAACCAATGATAATTTGGAAGAAATTTTAAAGATAAATCCAAAAAATGTAGCGGGCTTAAAATTATTTTTAGGATCTTCTACAGGTGATATGTTGGTGGATAATTCGGAATCTTTAGAGAAAATATTTTCCAATACTAAATTGTTAATTGCAGTTCATAGTGAAGATGAAACTACAGTTAAAGAAAATTTGGAAAGATTTAAAGCAGAATATGGTGACGATATTCCCGTAAAATTTCATCCTGAAATAAGAAGTGTTGAGGCATGTTACAAATCAACAGTAAAAATTATTGAATTGGCCAAAAGAACTGGAGCTCGTTTGCACGTTTTTCATCTGTCTACAGCAAAAGAATTGGAGTTGTTTACCAATAAAATTCCTTTAGAAGAAAAGCAAATCACAGCCGAAGTATGTATTCATCATTTGTGGTTTTCAGATGAAGATTATGTTACAAAAGGCAATTTGATTAAATGGAATCCAGCCGTAAAATCGGCAACCGATAGAGACGCTTTGTGGAAAGCTTTACTTGATGATACAATAGATGTAATCGCCACCGATCATGCGCCTCATACTTTGGAAGAAAAAAATCAGGTATATACCAAAGCTCCTTCTGGCGGACCATTAGTACAACACGCCGTTGTAGCAATGTTTGAAGCCTATCATCAAGGTAAAATTTCGATTGAAAAAATCGTTGAAAAAATGGCACACAATCCGGCAAAGATTTTTAAAATCGAAAAACGTGGATTTATAAAAGAAGGTTATTATGCCGATTTAGCCATTGTCAATACTGGTTTGCCATGGAACGTAAAAAAAGAGAATATTTTTTATAAATGCGGTTGGTCGCCTTTTGAAGAAGTTAACTTTAAGTCGAGAGTCACGCATACTTTTGTAAACGGACAATTGGCGTATCACAATTTTAATTTCAAAGACATTCGCGTTGGAAAACGCTTGCTTTTTGACAGATAAAATACGTATGAAAAAATTATTGTTTTCTGTTCTGGTGCTTTTTTTTGTGGTTGTAAGTTGCAAGCAATCGGCAGTGGAAACACCAAAAAATTTGATTGATGAAAATCAGATGGTAGCTATTATTTTCGATTTGGCATTGTTAGACGCTATGAAGTCACAAGGTTTAAATACACAACGTAATTTTCCTACTGCAGGTGAATTTTTAAAGAAAAAATATAAAGTTGACAGTGTTACTTTTGCTGCCAACTCAAAATACTACGCGGCTGATATTGCCAATTACAAAAAAATGTATGAGAAAGTTAGAACCCGTTTGAACGAAGAGAACATGAAAGCAAACGGCGGAAAACCTTTAGAAGTAAATCAAGAAGAAGGTATCGTTAAATAATTGAGTTGATCTATTTTCACAACTTAAATTACTTCGTTCTCAGAATTTTATCCATTGCTTTTCCTTTCGACAATTCGTCAATAAGCTTGTTTAAATAGCGAATTTTTTGCATGAGTTCGTTTTCAATTTCCTCTACACGACATCCACAAATAACCCAGTAATTTTAGAAACATTCGGATTTAGTTTTGAAGCCTCTGCAAAAAAAGTTTCAAAATCAGTGTTGTTATCGAGCAGTTGCCGCAATGTTTGAGCATTGTATCCCGTGAGCCAAAATATAATTTCATCAACACTTCCATTGGTTTGTTCTTTTCGCACGGCTTTATTGATGTAATGTGAATATAAGCTGGCAAAGGACATTTTGAATATTTTGGTGTTGTTCATACTTTAGATTTTTAAATTTCTTTTTTCATACAAACACTTTCGGTGACATTCTCATAAGGACCGTAATTGGGAATGACGTTGTATGCGGAGCGCAAATACAGTGCAATTGCCGATGTTTGTCTGATTCCTGTTTCTAAAATACAATGGGTGAAATGGTTTTCTTTCGCCCACAATTCCAATTCGGTTAAAAGAATAGACGCTATGCCTTTGCCACGAAATTCTTCTTTGACAAACATTCGTTTTAGCTCTACCGTTGTTGAATCGTAAGCTTTAAAAGCGCCACAACCAATCGGTTCATCGGCCGAATAAATCACGACTACATTTTTTATCGCGTCAACTTGATTGTATTGGTCGTAAAACGCATGGTCATCGCCATCAGTAATTTTTAAAAAAGCATCCAACAAAACGACCAGATTTTTAAAATCGTCATTGTCAGAAGTGGTTCGGATTTTGGTTAATACACTCATTTTTGAAGATTAAAATCGACCGCAATTCGAGTCATATACTCATTTATATTTTCAAAAGAATACTTCAAATAGTTGGTTACTTTTTCGTTTGAAATTATTTCAGTACTTAGTAATGAGTTTGCTGCTTGTTTGCTAATTTTTCGCGGTGTTTGAAAAAGTTTAGACAATAACCAATCGGTTCGCCATGCGACAGCTAATAGCCAAGGGGTGGCTTCTATTTTGGGTTTTTTAGCATGAATGGCACTTGCAATAGTGAAGATTATGTCTTTGTAAATTCGATTTTCTGCAATAACAATAAACCGTTCGCCTTTGCAATCGGAATGCATTAGTTGATGCATAATTTTCACCACATCGGTTACGGCAACATAAGCTGACGAACCTTTGGTGTAAAAAGGCATTCCTTTTTTTATGGTGGTAAAAAAAGCACCGCTGCCTTGGTTCCAAAAGTGCGGACCAAAAATGACACCCGGATTTACGATTACGACATCCAAACCTTCTTGTTGTCCGCGCCAGACTTCCATTTCGGCACCGTATTTCGAAATGGCATAATCACTGTGTAATTTTTCAGGATTCCATTCGGTTGTTTCCGATAGCACTGATTCGTTTTGTGCAAGATCGCCCAAAGTAGCAATAGAACTGACATGACACAATTTCGTTACTTTTTTGTCGATGCAAAAGTTAACAATATTGGCGGTTCCTTCTATGTTGACTTTTCGGAGTTGGTTTTCATTAGCTGGATCAAAAGATATTTTTGCCGCGCAGTGGTAAACGTATTGGATGTTTTCGAAAGTAATTTCTAAAGAAGGAATATCGAGTATATCGGCTTTTATCCATTTGATTTGATCAAACAAATCGTTTTTCTGATAATAATTAAACAGCGACTTGGTTTTTAAAATGTGCTTTTCATTTCTAAAAATAGCACGAACACTTTCGCCGTTTTCGAGCAAATGAAGTAGTAAATGTGCACCTACTAAACCGGTTCCGCCTGTGACTAATACCATTTGGTAAAGATAATGAGATTGTTCGATTTTTAGCGAATTAGATTGGATAAAAGTACGCCTTTAGTTGTTTTACTAGCCCCGATTGAAATGGAAATGTAGCGCAGCGAAATTGCAATGTAAAGCGGGAAAATGGATGGCTGACAAAGCCTAAGAAATTCGCTACTAACAATTATTAAATTATCTCATTTTCAAATTATCTAATTAGTTTATATTTGTGCAAATTTAGAAATACCATGAAGAATTTAGTTGAAGAATTAAAGTGGCGTGGATTGTACCATGACAGTATGCCCGGAACCGAAGAACAATTGCTCAAGGAAGCGACAACCGCTTATATTGGGTTTGATCCTACGGCCGATTCGTTGCATATTGGAAGTATGGTGCAGATCATTTTGCTGTTGCATTTGAAAAACTTTGGACATCAACCGATAGCTTTGGTTGGTGGTGCAACCGGAATGATTGGCGATCCTTCAGGTAAATCAGATGAACGAAATTTGTTGAATGAAGAGCAGTTGGCAAAAAATGTAGCGGGAATCAAAAGTGTATTGTCGGTGTTTTTAGATTTTACTTCGGATGCTAAAAACGCGCCGATTTTAGTGAACAATTACGATTGGATGAAAACCTTTTCGTTTATCGATTTTGCTCGCGAAGTTGGAAAACGCATCACGGTAAATTACATGATGGCAAAAGATTCGGTTAAGAAACGTTTGTCAGGGGAAGCTGGTGATGGCATGTCGTTTACCGAATTTACCTATCAATTAATTCAAGGATATGATTTTTACCATTTGCACAAGTATTACAATTGTGTATTGCAAATGGGAGGATCCGACCAATGGGGAAATATTACTACCGGAACTGAGTTGGTGCGTCGTATGAACCCGAATACAGAAGCAAAAGCATTTGCTTTGACAACGCCTTTAATTACTAAAGCCGATGGTTCGAAATTTGGAAAGTCAGAAGGGGGCAACGTATGGTTAACTGCCGATAAAACATCGGTGTATAAATTTTATCAATTTTGGTTGAATACGACCGATGTAGATGCGGTGAAATACATTAAAATTTTTACTTTTTTAGATAAAAACACGATTGATGCTTTGATTGCAGAGCATCAAGAAGCACCACATTTGCGTGTGTTGCAGAAGCGATTGGCGGAAGAAGTAACGACTTTGGTTCACGGAAAAGAGGAACTTCAAAAAGCCATAGAAGCTTCGGGTATTTTGTTTGGGAACTCTACATCTGACGATTTGAAGCAATTGGATGAAGCTACTTTTTTGGATGTTTTTGATGGCGTTCCGCAAGCGGAAATTTCAAGAAATGACTTAGAAAACGGCATTGATATTGTGGCAGTTTTGAATGAAAAATCGGGATTTTTTAAATCGAATGGTGAGGCGAGACGCGCGTTGAGTGCCAATTCTATTTCGGTTAATAAAACAAAAGTTATAGAGGAATTTCAATTGACAACAAACGATTTGATTAATAATCAGTTTGTGTTGTTGCAAAGTGGGAAGAAGAATTATTTTGTGTTGCGAGTGGTTTAAATCACCATCAAATTGCATCCTCTGATATCTGAATTGTCAAACCTACCCAAAACTTCAAAAGAGTTATTGTCGAATTTTTTACCCAAATCTTGTGTTGCGATAAACGAACACGAATTCATGTTCGCTAGATCGATTACGTTTATTCCGCCTGTTTTTCCGTTGGAGACGTATGTCAGAGCGTCTTCAGTATCTCGAATTAGAATGTGCATCCAATTCGGACATTCAAAAACACCATTACCGAAGGAATAGGCTTGTGATAGCAGTTCGGTCATTCCGTATTCAGAGTGGATGTTGGAAACACCAAATCCGTTACATAGTAACGTGTGCAATTCTTCCCGGATGATCTCTTTACGACGGCCTTTCATTCCGCCTGTCTCCATGATGATGGTGTTTTTTAGTTGAAAATTTTGTTTCTCTATTACATCCAATAAGGCATACGTCACCCCAATCAACAATACGTTTTGCCCTGAATTGTCTAGCTCGATTACTTTGGAAATCAGTTCGTCGTAATTATGAAGATAAAAACCACTGTTTTCATTGTTGGAACGTTCGATCAAATCGTTTGCCATGTAAATTAACGATGATCCTTCACGTTCTAAATAGGAGGGAAGTAGCGCTATAACGGCATAATCTTCAATGTTGCCATAAAACACTGAAAAAGCAAGACGGTAACTTTCTTCGTATAAAGAAATATCAGTAATGCGATGCTTGCTGGTTGTTATTCCGGTGGTGCCACTGCTGGTGAAGGTTTTCTGAATCGCTTCGGATGACGATACCACGTCGTGACTTTTAAAAAATTGTATGGGCAAGAAGGGAATCTGCTGCAGCGATTTTACGCTTCCTTTTTCGACTTTTAACAACTCGCAAAATTCTCGATATACGCTATTGTTTTCGTATTGAAAACGAAACACTTTCAACGCTATTTTTTCAAATTGCTTGTGATTGGAAATGGTGAAGATGTCGTGAGGAGAAATCAAAGGTTGTTTTTTATTGTTTACAAAAGTAATGAAAATAAAAAAGCCCTAACTTTCGTTAAGGCTTTTTACTATAATTTTAATTTGTTATCTGATAACTAATTTTTTAGTAGCTGTTTTACCTTCTTCAGTAATTTGAACCATGTAAACACCAACGTTTAGTCCAGATACATTTACAGCATTTTCAGAAGTGGTGGTAGTAAATACTTTTTTTCCTAGTACGTCATAAAGAGTAACTGTTCTTTCAGCATTGGCATCAGTAGTTACATAAAAAACACCATTATTCACTGGGTTTGGAGAAATTGACAAACCTGAGATAGCACTTTCGTTAATGCCCAAGCTACAAACGTTTAATGTAGTTGCGGTATTTCTCGCAGCTGGAGTTCCAGAAGTAAAGTCAGATGAATTACTGTTTGTATCAGTACATCCAGCATTGTTTCGTAGTGCTGCAGTTGTATTTGTTAATGCAGTTCCAGTTGGCCCAGTTCCTTCGAAGCCTGTTGGAGTTGTACCATAACCCACTTTGTCAATTACGTTAGCACCAGAAGGATTTATTGTAGTTTCTGGAGTTGTACTATTGCTTAGTAACACTTTTCCATTAGAACCACTCATTGCAATACCAACTGTTACAGCAGCGCCATCACTTCCTGTTGTTGCAGCAGTTATTCCATTTAAATCTGGTGTTGGCAAAGCGGTTCCTGGATTTGCACCCGCAGCTTGCTGAATTAGAAAATATTGTCCTGGTTGTAGTGTTATATTTGGAAGTGGTGTCATGAACCAGTTGTTATTGGGTGCAGTTAATGTTCCTGCTGCTGAAGTGTATTGTATAGACCATCCATTTAAACTTTGTGCTACAGTTCCACGGTTGAAAAGTTCAATAAAGTCATGAGTGTATACTGCTCCGTTGTTACCACCACCACCATAAACCTGACTAATTACAACCTGAGCAAATGATGATGTTGTAATTGTTAAAATTGCAATTAATAAGTAAATTTTTTTCATGTTTTTTTAAATGTAAATTAAGTCGCAAAGATAGTGACAATTTTCAGAATTAAAAATTATCTAAAGTAAAAAAAAGGTTAAATAAAAAGATTTAACTATCTGATAATTAATTTTCTAGTAGCTGATGCATCACCTTCTTCAATTTTAATAATATAAACCCCAGGAGTTAGTGAAGCAACATTTAATTCTTTAGAAGTAAGAAGTGTTTGCAATACTTTTTTGCCCAACACATCAAAAATGGCTACTTGTTTGTCTGCGTTAAGTTTCGATGTGATATATACTTTACCATTAGTAACGGGATTAGGATAAAAACTTAATCCATCAATAGTTGTTTCTTGCGATTTTGTTGCAGGCTTGTTCTCTTGAGCTATACCATTTGTGGTTGCCAAACAAAAAAAGAAAAGTATAATATAAAAGTAGTTTTTTGTCATGAGTTCAATTTGGTTAAAACAAAAGTAAAAAAAATATTTCAAATACCATACCAAATAAAGAAAATTAACGAGACTTTAAAAATCAAATTCATAGCTAATAGTTAAACAATGTTATTAAATTGTTAACTAAAAGTTTTTTTATTGTAAAATAAAGTGTATATTTGTTATCGAATTATTAATTAAAACCTCAAGGAATTATGAAAAAGTATCTTTTAGTTGTAGTAATGATGGTATCTGGATTTGTTTTTAGTCAAGATAATACACCCGTTTTAGAAGCAGAAGGTCAATTGGTTAAAGCAACGTATTACCATGATAATGGAAGTGTGCAACAAGTTGGTTATTTTAAAGATGGCAAACTGGATGGCAAATGGACATCGTATGATGTTAACGGAAATGTAAAAGCAATTGCTGAATATACAAACGGAGTGAAATCAGGGAAGTGGATGTATATGTCTAACAAAGTTATCACAACAGAAGTTGACTATACTGACAACCGAATAGTTGCAGTTAAAAATTTAAGTCAAAATGCCGTTTTAGTAAAGAATTAAAATTAGTTTAAAGTTTAAAAAGCCCATCAATAGATGGGCTTTTTTTATGCTATACTTACAACTATAGTTGTGTACTTTATTTACTCTTCCATTTTCGCGTTATGGTATCATAATACGTTGTTTCGTCTGGAAATTCTATATAAAATTCGGGATTCGAATTTTTAGTATAATAGGGAGAAAGATCTTCGCTTTCAATTAGTTTTCTAAAAAGCATCTCTGTTTTTTGTTGTAACTCTTTTGGTTCCATTTTCCATGTTCTCAAAACTTCTTCATAAAAAACAATTGAATCGTTAGAATTATATTTTATCCGACCAACAGTAGCGGTTTTCTTTAATTTTATACTTGGTGCAATTTTTGAAATGGCAAAGTAAATAGTATTTAGTTCGTCTTTAAAATAAAATAGGAGTTCACTATTTACTGCCATTTTCTTATACTCTTGATCAAAGATGGAGTCAAATTTATTGGAGTTGGTTGCGTATTTTGGTAACCTATCGATATATCTAACCACTTTGAATTTAAAATCTTCTTGTTGGTTTGGTGTTAAATATGTTTTAGGTAAAATGTTTTTTGGATCTTGTTTGCAAGAAATCAATGATAAGAGGAATAAGCAATAGACGTATTTCATGATCATATAAAATTAAGAAGAGTTTAATCAGTACGATTAAACTCTTCAAAAATAAATAAAATATATGTTTTAATAGGCTTTTAAGTTAGGAACAAATTCAGCCCAAGTAGCCGTCCAATCTGTTGCTCCAAAAGCTCCTCTATAAGTAGTTGTTGTGAAAAACGGATTAGTTAATTTTGGATGTGTAAAAGAAGCTCCGCTAGTCAATGTTCCGCTTGCTACTTCAAAACTTGGATTTTGTGGATAAAAGTTTTGTGTGCTATTTCCGTAAAAAATATTTAAATTAAAACCTAAGGTTGCATAAATTCCTGTAACAGGAGTTTCAAAATCAACACCAGCAATAGTAGTATTACCATTGGCATTCCAATAATTTTGTAAGCTTGTAGCATTAGCTGTCATTCCTGTTCCGACGGTAAAAGTGGAAGCGGGAGCTGACATAACATTATTTAACAAATTACCAGTTCCAGTATTAAAATTATCAAAGACCGATTGTTGGTTCATTCTAATTCCTCTTGGCATACCAACAAAAACTGAATTAGCAACGGTTATTGCAGTTCTTCTTCTCAAATCAACAGCATGTTGATAATTGGCATTGATAACTTGACTGTTTGTTAATCTTGGACCAATTGCAGTTAGGTTAGATAGTACACCTTCGGTTAAAAATGCAGTTACATTATCATTCGGACCATTATCTGCTTCAATATTATTTGAACCCGATTGATCAGCAAACGTTGGATAACGTACGGCCAACGCAAATTGTACTCTTCCTCTGTAACCAAAGTCGATATCAAAATCGTCATCCCACATACCAAGTGAAATTAAATATTTTCCATTTACTGTTCCGCCAAACCATTCAAAACCATCGTCACCACCATATGATAATTGACAGTATTCCATAATAGTTCCACTTCCTACTGCACCTAATGTCATCGAATTCGTTTCGTTGTTCGGTGTTAATTCGATTCCAGCATATTCTACGCGTACATATTTGAAAATTCCTGAATTATCAGTGTCATCAGTACCACCATAAATTACCGGAGGATTAATTCCTTCAATGGCAGGATTGGTTTGATTTACTGTTGCTTTACCTAAAACAACGATTCCACCCCAATCGCCTCGATCTCTTGATTCAACAGTTTGAGAAGACGTAAATACGATGGGTTGTGAAGCTGTTCCTTCGGCTATCAGTTTACCTCCAGGTGACACTATTAAAGTTCCTTTAGTTGCTTTGTCACCAAAAATTACCGAACCTGGTTCAATGGTAACGGTTTTGCCGTCTTTTATGAATACCTGTCCTTTAATTAAATAACGAACACCTCTTGTAAGTGTTTGTGTTTGTAAATCTCCAGAAAGGACTACAAAATTTTCTGAATCGCCATCCGTACCGAATGTTAAGTCATCTTTAAGACAAGAAGTAAATAAACTTGAAATAAGAAGTAATAAAAATAATTTTTTCATTTTAAATGTAATTTAAGTTGTTTGAATTATAGGTTGTAGGAAAGTCCTAATGAGAAAAGAACACCTCTTTTGTAAGAAGAAATTGTGTTGTCGTTGGCAGAATCAATTTTATTGTCTCTATTAGAATCTTCCATTAATTTATAAGGAGCATTTATAAGGTTTTGAAAGCCTAATTTCACTTTGAATTTATCGAATCTTTTAGAAATAGTTGCATCTAGATTATCTCTTTCAATTTCATAATACGTATTAAAAGCATCATCACCTACAGAAAATATTCTATTTCCAAAACGATTGTATAATAAGTTAATGCTTAATCCTTTTTCATCTTCATATCCTAATGCACCATTGATAATGTATGGCGATTGCCCTTGTAAAGCTCTCTTGCTCTCTTGTGATTGTGCAGCAGTTCCTAAATCAACTTCTGAGAAAATGTACGAAGCATTTAAATTTACAGAGATGCGTTTTAGTATTGCGTTATCAAAAACATCTTTCATCGATTTTTTTAACTCTATTTCTGCACCATAAGTAACGGCACTATTTGCGTTTTTGAAATTAAAAGAAGGGTCTTCAGCAGTTCTTTGAATAATTTGCTCAATCGGATTGTCAAATTTCTTGAAGAATCCACCAATAGAAATTGTTTCCCCACGATTAGGATACCATTCGTATCTAAAATCAAGATTGTCAATTGTGGCAGTTTCAAGTTTTTCGTTACCAAATTTTAACACTTCATATTCGAAGTCATAAAATAAAAACGGAGCAATTTCTCTAAATTCAGGACGGTTAACCGTTCTGCTGTAAGCAAACCGCAGCAATGATTTTTCATTAAAATTATAACCTACGTTTAATGAAGGTAGTATCGAAGTCACCGGTTTGTCAACAGAAACTGGGTTTCCGTTTGAAAAAGCTCTTAAACTTTGATTGTTGTTTTCTAAACGAACACCTACATTGATATCAAATTTACCAAATGGTAATTCAGCATTAATATAACCTGCAACCAATGTATTTTCTGCTTTATAAGAGTCATCTGGTTTTGTACCTTCTTCAATAACCCAACCGTTTTGGTTGTTGATGTTCTCGTTACTGAAAATTGTAGAAAGTGGTAAGTTTCTTAATTCATCTTTTCTAGCAGCAGTTAAATAATCTTTTAAGATGTACGAAACGTATCTCGATTTGAATATTCTAAATTTGTAATCGGCTAAGTAACCTACTTTAAATTTAATAGGAGCAAATTCTTCATCTGTTGTATCTCTTTTTAAAGTATAGGTATAATTTACTCCGTTGTTAGCGCTGAATTCTCTTAAATCGCCGTAATATCTTCCAGAAAATAAATTGGAAGAAGAAGGGTCTTGAAAGGTATAATTGGCATTTGGAGTACTAACGTCTTGAAAAGTTCTAAAACGTCTTAAATCTGGTTCTTTTTCTTGAATATAATTGTAACCAATAACCCAATCAAAACTATGTTTTTCATTCAACTTATGATCACCATTCAATTGGCCCATGTAAATACTTCTACTTTTGTAACCGTACAAATAATTTCTTTGATTGTTATTAGCTTGTTGATTAAAATTGACACCATCTCTTATAGTAGTTTCGTTTTCACCAATTTGATTGAACAAGTTTTTGAATGTAAATTTTGATTTAGCTGTTTTAAACATCCAATTGGATAAAGCAGTAAAACGCACTTCTTGTTGATAGGTTTTGTCATTAAATACAAACCAGTCTGTTGGCCTAGTTTCACCTGCGTTCAAAAAATTGTAACGTCTGAAACTTCTTTCATACGATTGATAGTTTGTTGAATAACTTAAAGCATTGACAGAATAAATTTTTCTTGATCCAACTTTTATATTTCTACCCAAGCTTAATCCCATACCACTATCTAGAAAAGCGTCTCTATTAGTGGTGTCAAAATTGTTAGGTAAAGAACGAGCAGCATCTACTCTTAATAGAGAAGTAGGAGCACTGTTAGTAAGTTGCGCTGTTGTTGGAAATGAAGACGGCAATGGTCTAAAACTATTATCCAATCCAATAAAATCGGTATCTGATCCTTCTGATTGAACATAGTCCTCAAAAGAAGTTCCTGAACGGTATCCAAAATTTAAATCTACTTTTGTGAACTCATTTGTGCTTTCTGCAGTTGTTAGACTAATTACACCACCAGCAAAATCTCCTGGTTTATCGGCACTTCCTGTTTTATAAATTACCATCTTGTCTAATAAACTTGTCGGCACTAAATCGAATGAAAAGGTTCTTTTGTCTACTTCGGTACTCGGGGCAATTGATCCATTTATTAGTACATTGTTGTAACGCTCGCTCAATCCTCGTATCATTACAAACTTTCCGTCTACAATAGTTATACCTGGAACTCTTTGTATGGCTTGAGCGGCATTTCCGTCAGTTCCTTTACTCATTTGTTCAGCACTTATAGCGCTTACAACTTGTTTTGCTTCTTTTATTTCAAGCATTATAGCAGTTTCAGTATTTCTTTTTTTAACACTTTTTACCACAACATCTTCTAATTTGTAACCACCTGATCCAAGTGAAATATTGGCCTGAATTGTCTCGCCTGATTTTACACTTACAGGAGTTTCAATATTTTCATATCCTACGTAGCTGTAAACAAGGATATAATCTCCAGGTGCGATAAGAATACTATACTCTCCTTTTTCATTTGTGGTAACTGCAATTGAAGCATTTTTTACAGAAACGTTTGCAAAAGCTAAAGGAGTATTGTTGACTTCCTTGTCGGTTATTATTCCTTTAACAGTTCCTTTCGTTTGTGAAAAGGAAAAGGAACAAAATAAAATAGTAATTAGTAAGTATTTAATTTTCATTGTTGCGTTTAATTAAAAATTTGATGCAAAGTAACTGCGGCTTTGTAAAGTTCAAGTTACTCGAATCTTATCATTATGTTTTATTATTATTATCTAAATGTTAACAGATTAAATTATGGTTAAGCCAAATTTTACTATCTTTATATTATTATATTTACCATCGCAAAGCGGCTAATTTTTGCTATTATGAAAAAAAAAGAAATTAAAATTCTATTGGTGGATGACGAACAAGATATCCTCGAAATTGTAGGATATAATTTAACCCAAGAAGGATATAAAATAGTCACTGCGAGCAATGGTAAAGAAGCAATAGCAGCAGCAAAAAAAGAACTGCCACAACTTATTATAATGGATGTAATGATGCCTGAAATGGACGGCATGGAAGCGTGTGAAAACATCCGCAAAATTCCTGAACTGGCCAACGTTATCATTGCATTTTTAACCGCAAGAAGTGAAGATTATTCTCAAGTAGCTGGTTTTGATGCTGGAGCCGATGATTACATTGCAAAACCAATTAAGCCAAAATTGTTAATTAGTAAGGTAAAAGCCCTATTGCGTCGATTAAAGAATGAAGCGAGTAGTGCTTCTGAAACACTAAACGTTGGTGGCATCGAAATTAATAGAGAAGAATATAAAATTGTTAAGGACGGTGTCGAAATTGTGTTGCCAAGAAAAGAATTTGAATTGTTTCATTTATTAGCTTCTAAGCCAGGAAAAGTATTCAAAAGAGAAGAAATTTTAGATAAAGTTTGGGGCAACGAAGTCATTGTGGGTGGACGAACCATCGATGTGCATATTCGCAAACTTCGTGAAAAAATTGGCGACGATTTTTTTAAAACAATAAAAGGTGTAGGATATAAATTTGAAGCGTAAATTTTATATATTGGTACAGATTTTTATTTCGAAAAAGAAATAGAAATTCAACTTTTACAAAATGTCTATAATATTTAAAAAATCTTACCGTTTCGCCATAATTTCCTCACTATATATTACCCTTTTTTCTTCAGGTTTAATAGTATTTTTGTTGTATTTTTTCTTTACAATTTCTCTGCAATTTTGTATCCTTTTTTCATTAACCATTTATGTATTTGCATTTTTTGTTTTACAATATCGAGTTGAACATTTTATTTACCGTAGAGTAAAAAAAATCTACGACGATGTTTCTTTACTCGATTCTACCAGTTTTAGAGCAGAACATATAACTACTGACATGGCAACTCTTACCAAAGAAGTAAAAAAATTCGCAACCGATAAAAAACTTGAAATAGAAACGCTCAAGGTTCGTGAAGAATACCGACGTGAATTCATGGGGAATGTATCACACGAGTTAAAAACACCACTTTTTACAGTTCAAGGATACCTCTCTACACTAATTGACGGTGCGATGAAAGATAAAAATTTAAGAAATAAATACCTGGAAAGAGCCGAAAAAGGAGTCGAACGATTGATTTATATAGTTGAAGATTTAGATATGATTTCTAAATTAGAAATGGGCGATTTAAATTTGGATTTCACCCGTTTTAATATCGTCGAATTGATTCAAAATGTATTCGATTTACTCGAAATGCAAGCCGATAAAAAAAACATTATTTTGATGTTTGACCGAAAATACAACAAACTTGTCCCCGTATTTGCTGATAAAGAAAAAATACAACAAGTGGTTACCAATTTGGTTATGAATTCGATAAAATACGGCAAAGAAAACGGAACTACAGAAGTATCTATTGAGGATTTGGTAAAAAATAAAATTATAGTACGGATAAGAGATAATGGCGAAGGCATTGAAAAGCATAATATTCCTCGTCTTTTTGAACGCTTTTTTAGAGTGGACAAAAGCGGTGCACGCAGTGAAGGTGGATCAGGATTAGGACTTTCAATTGTGAAACATCTTATTGAAGGGCACAATGAAAAAATTTATGTAGAAAGTGAGTTTGGCAAAGGTTCTGAATTCTCATTTACCCTTGAAAAGATTGAATAAGTCCAACCAATCAGATGCTGTAGCTACCTTGGGTAAACCTGGATACAATGAAACCGAATAAATTGCCTCCCTTTTAAATCTATTTTGTTTGACCATCGGTAATATTCCCTCTTGTTTGAATTTTTTCGCTAAAAATTCTTGTTCAAATTGGCCTGGAGTTGGAATAAGAAGTGCTTTTTTTTCTAGTTTCGCCAAATCCATCATTGTAGTATAACCCGATCTGCATAGTACTATCATGCTCTCATTAAGTGTTTTTTCTAATTGTTTGGTTTGCATAAAATTGTAAAATGTTATATTTCCGATTTGCTCAACCGTTTGAATAGCTTCAATTTTTCCTTTTATAAAAACAATTTTTTCTGTTGCCTCTTTCAATTCTTCTATAATTTTCATTTCTAGAAGTGTACGTTGTGGTTCAGGTCCAGAGAGCAAAACCATTATATCGTATATTATTGGAATCTCTTGTTTTTGCAAACGACTCAAAGCTCCAATGTATTTAATATTTAGAGTTGTATTTTCTAAATGACCCAATTTACCAGATAGGTTGGGAATATTTTTGCTGTCAGGAACCCAGCATTCATTAAACTTTTTTATATAAAATTGATGTAATTTACTTGTAAGCCAAGTAGTCTTCCCCGATAAAACCGTTAGTTGATGAGTAATAAAAACCGAAGGAACTTTTTTGCTATGAACACCCAGACGATTGTCAGAAATAATTCCGTCTAATTGATATTCTGCTATCCATTTATGAACTCTTTTTTTTTCCGACTCCATTGCTATCAATGTTTTTGGAGTATTCATTAGCATTTTCCACATAAAATTCCTTGCCTTCTTTGGATATTTAATGTCGTAAGATGGTAATTCTAAAGCCAATAAGTGCGGAAATTCTTTTTTCAATAATGCTAATGCGACCCCATCAGAAGCTAGAATCGGTGTATAACCATGGTTTTCTAATGCAGCAATAATTGGAATGCAACGCGTTGCATGTCCCAATCCCCAATTTAATGGTGCAACCAAAATATTTTTTGTCATTAGTGTTGTTTTAATACGGATATAAATTGTTCCGCAAGTTTATTTTCGTATTCAAACTGCATATCCTCTTCATCAGTGATTAGTTCAGATTCACTATAGTGGTATAATTTCCACTTTTTATTGTTGTATTCTAAGGCGGTTAGATTTTCAATCCAATCACCAGAGTTTAAATATACTGTTTTACCTTTTTCGTTTTCAATAAAGGCAATTTTTGGCTCGTGAATGTGTCCGCAAATTACATAATCGTAATTTTTTTCAATGGCCAATTCAATACAAACATTTTCAAAATTAGTGATGAATTTCACTGCCGATTTTACATTGTCTTTTATTTTTTTCGATAACGAATACGGACCTTTATTCAGTTTAACTAAAATCCAATTTAAAAAGCGATTGATTAAAATTAACATGTCATAACCCCAACCGCCAAGTTTTGCTAACCATTTCGCATGTTGAATCGAAGCATCAAATACATCTCCATGAAAAATCCATGCTTTTTTATCATCCAAATTTAACACGAGTTTGTTGAGCAAATTGATGTTGCCTAAATGCAAATCGGTAAATTTTCGCAAAAATTCATCATGATTTCCCGTAAGGTAATATACCTTAGTTCCTTTGGTGCTCATCGAAATGATTTTCTTAATCACATTTAAATGATTGGACGGAAAATACGATTTTCGAAACTGCCAAATGTCGATAATATCACCATTCAAAACGAGTATCTTGGGTTTTATCGAAGATAAGTAATGCAGTAATTCTTTAGCATGACAGCCAAAAGTGCCCAAATGAATGTCGGAAATAACGACTACCTCTACTTTTCTTTTTTTCAAGAGCTATTGTTTTTACAAATGAAGTAATTTGCTGTATTGTTAAGGTTACTTAAACATTATAAAAACTTTATTTGTAATGCTCTTTATTTCCTTAATTTTACAACCAAGATTTTAAGATAAATTAGACCAAAAAAAATAAATTTGTGGGAAGTAAGAATAAATTAAAGCGATTCAAAGAGAACGAAACATTCGAAAATGTATTTCAGCCCACACGTGAAGAAGTAGTGGGAGATGAATTTCTTTTAAAAGGAAAATGGAATGCCGAATTTTTTAAAAATGACAATCCAATCATCATCGAATTGGGTTGTGGAAAAGGAGAATATTCTGTGGGGTTGGCCGAACGTTTTCCCGACAAAAACTTTGTTGGAATCGACATCAAAGGTGCTCGTTTTTGGCGCGGAGCCAAAACAGCGGTTGATGATGGACTACATAATGTTGCTTTTGTTCGTACGCAAATCGAACTTATCAATCATATTTTTACCGAAAACGAAGTCGATGAAATCTGGATTACCTTTCCCGATCCGCAAATAAAATACAAACGTACCAAACACCGAATGACCAATTCGGAATTCCTACATTTGTATAAAAAAATCCTCAAACCAGACGGAATTGTAAATTTAAAAACAGATAGCGAATTCATGCACGGCTACACTTTAGGTGTCCTTCATGGCGAAGGTCACGAAGTGCTGTACTCCAATCACAACGTATATAGAAACGAAGGTGCACCCGATGAAGTAATCGGAATTCAAACGTTTTATGAAAAACAATATTTGGAAATACACAAGGCAATTACGTATATTCGTTTCAAAATTAAATAGGTTCTTTTGAATATTGTAAATGTAAAGATGTATAAAGAATAGTCAGTTAATTCTATTTTATTTTACAAAATACAGTTTACAGCATACATTATACAATTTACATTTACAGTTCACAATGAATGTACTACTTCCTTTTTTCTTTGGTTTTCTAGCTGCAATTGTGGGCGTGCTCCCGCCGGGAATTGTAAACATGACCGCTGCCAAAATCAGTTTAATTGATGGCAGAAAACGTGCCATGATGTTTCTACTTGGCGCCTTGATTATCGTATTTTTCCAAACCTATCTTTCGGTAATTTTTGCTCAGTACATCGACAAACATGACGAAGTTATTGTGTTGTTGAGAGAAATCGGGTTTGTGATTTTTGTGGTTTTGACCATTTACTTTTTAAAGTTTGCCAAAGCTCCTAAGATTAAAAGCGAAGAGGCAGAAAAAATCAAAAGCAAACGCAGTCGTTTTTTGATGGGAATGATCATTTCGGCTATCAATTTTTTCCCAATTCCATATTACGCATTAGTCACCATAACGCTGGCATCATACAATATTTTTGCCTATGAACAAATGCAGAATTTCAGTTTGATTTTCGGAATTGTTATTGGCTCGTTTGTAGTCTTTTATTTCTATGTAGTCTTTTTCAATAAAATGAAATCTAAAGCGGAATATTTTGCACAAAACATGAGTAAAATTATTGGTATTATAACCGGATTAATTGCTTTGCTCACACTTTTTAACATACTGAAACACTATTATTAAATGCCCAAAAAAACATTCGAAAACGATAATTTTTTTGAGCGAGTGTATCTCATCGTTCGCCAAATTCCTTCTGGGAAAGTTACGTCTTATGGCGCTATAGCAAAAACATTAGGAACGGCTCGTTCCGCGCGAATGGTTGGTTGGGCAATGAATGCAGCACACAATTTAGCAGACGTTCCAGCGCATCGCGTAGTGAACCGTGTCGGATTGCTCTCAGGTAAGCACCATTTTGATGGTACGAATTTAATGCAACAACTACTCGAAAATGAAGGCATTGAAGTGGTTGATAATCAGATTGTAGATTTTGAAAAACATTTTTGGCAACCAAATGTTAGTGAACAGTGAGTAGTTTAAGTGAGCAGTCTAAAAAAAGGAATAAATTTCAACTATCAAAGCATCAAAAACTTTTGACTTTCGTCTTTCGTCTTTCGACTTTTCAGCCTATCTTTGCAATCTAAATGCAGTGACATTAATTTTATATAATAAATGTATTGTAAATTAGGTACTTACACAGTTTATGGTTTAGTACCATTATTTTATTCTGCGCACTTCGCTCTGCGTTGGATCCGGATATGTGACCGCCGGACTCGGAGTTGGTTTCCAATTTTTCTTGTCTTCCTGATCTTGTTTTACCATTTCATGATAATCTACCGGGCGTTTTGGTGCGCGCTCAGAATACATTCGGGTATCCCCTGGGCCCCAAACAGGATCATTACCAAATCGGTGATCGGGAAAATGGAGTCTTTTGGCAACCAATCGGTATGAAAAGCGAACGTTTGACGTGCCGTTATGCTTTTCTTTAACTGTAAATTTAGTTTTATCGGGAATCACGTACACATCTTCACATTCACCCTGAACTTGAACAAAAACGTGCATAGGATGCTCATTATCAATTAAAACTGTTTCGAGGAACAGAGGGTCAAGTTGTATATCTACCGTTCCGTTTATCAGTTGGCCGTTACCAAAGTCTTCAAACCAGACCTCTGGACTTTCCATACAATACAACAATTGATTCCCTCTAGTAGTAGGAACCGACCCAGATTTGGTTCCGTTCACAATAACGTGATTGCCGTTAAAATAACCACTATAATTAGCATTATTAGCTCTCCATCCTACTACAGCAGCGTCATTATTTCCCGTTAGTAACCCTCCGCCAAAAGCCAGCCCATGAATACCGACTCCAAAAGCATTAGTATTGTAGCTACCTAAAACACCCATTCTTTGATTTCCACTACTAATGTTGTTGTACCCATACACACCTGCACCACCCGCATTTGCTGCAGCTTGATTTACTACACCATATACCCCTGCTCGCGTTGCTGAAGTATTTGTACCCGTATAATTGCCATAAACACC
Organism: Flavobacteriaceae bacterium; assembly: GCA_947491985.1. Lineage (GTDB taxonomy): Bacteria > Bacteroidota > Bacteroidia > Flavobacteriales > Flavobacteriaceae > Flavobacterium. The sequence continues at coordinate 84,771 of CANLLR010000007.1, forward strand.
AGGTCCGTTTCCACTGCCCGCGTAAACACCTTGCACTGCTCCAAAATTTGTGGTACTAGCCGCCCCAACCTCGCCCCAAACACCTGACCCATTGTTAGAAGAGTAACCATTTACAGCAAAAGGCGTGGTTAACGACGATACTACTGAAAAGCTATTATTAGGAGGAGCGGCAGTTGCGCCCCAAACAAACGAACCGTCTGTAGAATTCACACGCCCCCGAGCAACATTGTTACTGATAAACTGAAACGGCTGGTTAGAGGTAGTTCCAATACTGCGTAAGGCCGAGGTAGCATTACCGGTGGTGTACCAGGCATCTTTTGTGCTCTCATTAGCGCGCCGTAAGGAACCATTTGCGTCGGCCATTACCATAACATCTGTGGTAGCATTGCTAAGTAACGAAGTTGCCGATAAGCCACTAATTCTCAATGAAGCTGTATTTGCACTTGTGGCATCACTAATGTGTAATTTGTCAAGCGGATTAGCAGTTCCTACCCCAACATTTCCTACGCTTCTGCTTTGTAATACCAAATTTTTACTTGTACTATTGGTAATATTGGTCTCTATAGAGAAATAAGCATCTCCGGTTCCAATATCGCTTCCATTGTTTCCGCCATTGGCATTAGTATTGTAAAAGCCAAGCACTGCAGTTTCGTAGTTTTGTACTTGCCACTTCGGTAAAAACTCCATAAAAGCAGAGTTTTCCCCCCACAAACCCACAATTCGACCATTACCGCCAAAAAGTCCACTATACAACCTAGAACCTGTTACGGCACTACCGCCCGCATTATGCAACCCTGTATAGCCAACAACTCCTGCAACCATATCTTGCGCACTGCCTGAAATGGCTGTAGTGGTTGCAATACTTCCAAAAAGCCCAGCTGCTTTGTTTGATGAACCTATTGTGCTATTAAGGTTAATTGTACCTCCTGCAAAAAGCGGTTCTACCAAACCATAAACCCCCATAGGCCCATCATACAAACCCGTAGCGGCTGTTGCTCTAGCAAGAGACCTAACTCCAAAAACGGAAGTGTTACCTGCTAAAGTCCCCACATACCCGAGCTGTGTATACGTATTTTGAGTGCCGTTGGTATTGGTAACCAGCAAACCGTTAGATATAGTAGAGTTACTACCTTTAATTTCTACTCCCCCTTGATCGGCAGTAATAATTTTTCCTGCACCAGGACCACCCTCATCGTAGGCCATATCAAGCGTATTATCGCCTCCTTTCATCGGATCCCAAGCCGTTCCATTCCAAAAATAAAACCCGGTAGTAGTAATGTTTTCAGCTATTCCTGTTGCAGTACCAGTTGCAATGCTGTTTACATAAATTATGGTAGAAGTAGGAATAGCGGTCATGCTTTGTGCACGCTGTCGGTCTACTCTAGGAATCAAAATTCCGTCAACCTCTGTAGCGATACCGGTGGGTGTTTTAGCTTTAATGTCAAGTGTTGCCTCGGGTGTTGTAGTTGCAATTCCTACTTGAGCATCTATCAAGTTGTAACTTATTAATAGAAAATAAACTATATATCTTTTCATCACATTAAATTTAATTGATAGTTAATACTGTTACAATAAAAATTAAACTCTTTGGGGTGTTTTTATATTTTATAACAATTTGCCACTTTTTCTCCGGTTAATTTAACATGAATTTCATTACAGATTTTCAAAATATAGGGAGCACAAAACTGTTAAATCGATTTTTTTTTTTAAATTTAAAAATTTTTTTTTGATTAAAACAAATATATACTGTAAATCGTTAATTATATAATTCAAAAATGGAGACGCCTGATTTAACTCAAAGATTTATACCTTATCTGATATGGTTTATAATTGTAATTTTAACAAACTATTTTTTTTCGATTTCCCCCCAAAAAACTAAAAGTATTGAATTTTTGCTTTGGGAACTTGTAAAACAAACCTCATCGTTTCAATATCATAGTATTTACTTTCGTTTAATAGGAATGTAACCATTTGATTTTAGTTTGTATTTTTTTTCCAATAATATGTATTCTTTGATGAGGTCTTCTATGTTTTCATCATCGTTTTCCGGCTCTTCTTGCACCTCATCTTGAATTTCTTCTTGTGCTTCATCACCATTGATTATTTTATCAAAATCATCAACTACTTTTTTATTTGGAATATTGGATTCTTCATCAGTTAGTTCTTGAAGTTCTTTCTCGTACTTCTCAAGCAAGAACTTTAAAAAGCTTGTCTGCAAATGGGATTTATTTTTCATAATCATAATTTATTTTTAGCTGATCCAAATCAGTATAAATTATATATAAAAAAGAAAATGGTGGAGTTTGTTGAGGTGGATTTTTTATAGCATTAGGACAATTGTTAAACACATATGTATATAGTTGTATGTGCAATATTATTTATCTAAATCAATTAAGAAATATCTGAACGT
>CANLLR010000008.1 GCA_947491985.1 Flavobacteriaceae bacterium
GGTGGTGCTAGTGGGGATTGGTAATTGTGAATTGTGAATTGTGAATTATAAATTGTGAATTATAAATTGTGAATTGTGAATTGTGAATTGTGAATTGTAAATTACATGCAAAACTTTATGTTTTGAAAATTAGTATTTAAAATATAAAAAAAATGCCTTCATTATTAGGAGGCATTTTTTTATTAATACATCATTATTCCGCCAGATTTTTTCTCTTTATTCGCAAATTTGTCGAGTTTGAAGGTTAGCGAAAACATTATGTAACGCTTTAAAATCGTATTTTCTTCCTCGCGGATTGAAGTCGCATTGATGTTTCGAGTCACGCTTTGATTTTGATTTAGCATATCATACACTTTTACTTTAGCCATTAATTGTTTTTGGAAAAAACTGTACGACAGGCTAGTGTTCCACAAGAAAAAATCTTTTTTAAACCCTTCAGCAATATTGGAATTGTAATTGTAGCCAAAATCATTTCCGAATGTCCAATTTTTGGGCCAAAAACTGGTGACTTGTACATTAAATCTGTGGTTAAAATTATTGGCCGATTCAATTACATAATTGGTAAAATTAGTATTGTTAAATGAATAATTGTACGACGGACTTACCGTTAACAATTCGCCATACTCATAAGTAACACTAGCTCTTGGAGAAAAACTATACGATTTGGCACTGTACAATTGCCCGTCTGTAAAACCTTTAGACAATCCGAAATTATTGTTTACACGCAATTCATATCTAAATTTATATCCTTCTTTTTTAATCGATTTGTTCCAATACATTCCCAACCAAGAGTTATACGTTCCCGAAACATTGGTGTAGGTCGTTGTTCGTTTTCTGTTGTCATCAAAAGTCACAGAAGACACTATCTGACTGTCGTAAAAATTACCTCCTGTATACAAACCATAACCCGAACGAGTAGCGTAATCAAAATCGCGGTACGATAAATAAACACCATGTTGTTTGTTGATGTCCAAATTAGAATTTCCAATTATAGTATTGAGCGGATTAGCTAAATCTTCAACAGGCAACAGTTGCCTTGCAGACGGCAAACTGTATTCATAATTGTAATTTACCCAAAGATTTTTAGATTTTGAAAAACGATAACCGCCATACAAATTGACGTAAGGTAATATATATTCGTTAGTCAAATTGGTATTGACATTTAAATAATTCGAATCGGTATTATAATTAATAATCGTAGTTCCAACGTTCAAATTAAAATTGAACTTGCTTTTATTGTAAGCCAAGCCTGTATTAGGTGTGATTGTGTTTTCGTATGAATTAAAGCTATTCGAAAGTGCATCGTTAAATAAAATAAATCCTAGATTAACTGGGTCAAACTCGAACGAATCCCTTCTGTCTTTTCTATTATCAATTACATATTCTACTCCCAACTTCACTTGAAGTGAATCGGTAATAGGTTGAAAAAATTCGAATTCTGTGGTGTACTTTTCGCTTGTATTTTTAGAGGTATTAAACTGGTTCCGATTGTCGTTGGGGACAACGTCTTGATAAAAAATAGTATTTGATTTGATGTTTTCTTCCTCCGTTGTACTAGCATTTTCATTTTCAAACACCAAACTTATTGATTTACCTTTCTTTTTAAACGATTTGGTAAAAGAGAAGGTATTCGCAAAACTGTTCATTGCATTTTCGTAAAAATTATCCGAAGAACTTTCGTTTAATAAATCGTTTGTTGCGTCCAACGACTGTTGCTGGCTAACTGCCCTATTTTTATTATTGGATTTTGTGAAATTAGGTTCTATCGTTACCGTAGCTGTGGAGTCGATTTTGTATTCAAAAACCGCACTAGCATTGTGCACATATCGGTCTTCATTGGTATTCGAAATGGAATTGGTGATAAAATTTCCGGAAGGCAAAAAATTGGTACTACTCGTTCGGTTGTCATTTTTGGTATTGGCTCCAGAATAGAAATAACTTAGCGAAGCTTCCGAATCTTTGATCCATTCATCAGAATAATTTATACCCACTAAATTGGATTGTGTAATGCCATTTCCGCCTCCAAAACGTCTTCCATTAATTCCAAACGAACCATTGTCGTTAACCCATACACTTCGATTTCGACCGCCGCCCATATTATCAAAAACTTCATCCATCGAAAAACCGGTGGCGTTGATATTATTGGAAGAAGCGAGTACACTTATTTTTCTTTGATTTTTAAAATAATTGAGCAACATGCTACTCTCATATCGTTTATCAGAGCCGTAACCTCCCATAATTTTTCCGAAAAAACCTTTATTTTTCTTTTCGTCAATAGTTAAATTGATACTGGCATTATTGGAACTTGCTGCAGCTCCTGTATTTTCCTCTTTTTTTGTTTTGGTATCCGTTACTTGGACTTTGTTGATGATATCGGACGGTAGATTTTGCAAAGCGACTTTCCCATCTTTGTCAAAAAAAGGTTTGCCGTTGACAAGGATTTGGTTGACTTCTTTTCCATTAACCGTAATTTTACCTTCCTCGTCAATTTCGAGTCCTGGAAGTTGTTTGAGTAGTGTTTCAACATTGGCATCGGGCCGCACTTTAAAAGAAGATGCGTTAAATTCGAGCATGTCTTTTTTAATTCGTATGGGAGGCGCTTCATTTTTGATGATGACTTCATCTAAATTGGTCATTCTTTCTTTCATTGCGATAATTCCAAAATCTTTATCTGCAGAAATTTTTGAGATTGCTTCTTTGTGCTCTTGATAGGTGACAAAGGACACTTTTAAAAATACTGGATCATCAACTTTTTTAATTTTAAGATCAAAATTACCTAGCTTATTGGTAATAGTGTAATCGATAACCGTCGAATCTTTTGCCGAAGAGAGATAAACAGTTGCAGATTCAATGGGTAATTTTGTAGTTTCGTCAATTACTTTCCCTTTTAAGCTATACGTTTTTTGAGCATAAGTGAATCCTACTATAAAAAGTAATAGTGCAGTAAGTACTGATTTGTGCATGAAAGGTTAGGTTAGTTTTTACTATAAACTGCGAATTACACAAATTATTATTTAATACAATAATTTCTTACAAAAATTTAACATTTGACAAAAAAAACTACCCTATTAACTAAGGTAGTTTTTTAAAAAAATTATTGAATTCTTATTGCTTATTTTAAAATTTTCAAAGATTCTAAAGCATAAGAATCAGCAGGATCTATAGCTAAAGTTTTATTAAAATATTCTTTTGCTTTTGCCTTATCTGAATTGGCATAATGAGCCGCAATAGCATTGTACGATTCAGTAATTTTCTTTTTGCTTTTGGCAGCTTCTTCTTCACCCTTTGAAAGCACCATATCAACATATTTTTGATAATTAACCGCCATGATTTCATCCTGATCAAGTAAATTATTGATTCGTGCCTTATATAATAATCCTTCCTGATACGTTGGATTTGCAATTAAAACATTATCCATAGCAACATCGGCATTGCCTAAAGCTACTTTATCTCTTAAGGCAGCGTCTTTTGATTTATTATCTGTATAAACGCAAAGTCCGTAATACACATTATCTTCTAAATAATTTTTAGAATTTGAATTGGTGATAGCAATTCCGAAAATAGTTCCAGCTACACCGTACATTTTTTGGGTAAAATAATTTTTACCTACTTCATTCAAATCGTTAACCATTGTTGGTTCCAACTCAACTGCTTTTTTAATATCTAATATAGCAGCAGTTAGTAATGTTTGATCAACCGATGTAGCAATTGCTGTGGCTTTTTTAAGCTTTGCTAATCCCAAATACAAATAATCTCTAGCAATTAATTTATTAGTTCCTTTGGTAATAAAATCGTTAAGTGCAGAAATGGCTCCCTCTGTATTACCATTTTCATAGGCAGCGTAACCAAGATAACGCAAGATTCTAGGATTAACTTTATCTAATTTTTTCATTTGCTCCGCTTCTACTTCAAGCGCTTTGTAATCTTTAGCTAAGATTAAAAAATCGGCGTGACGCATACGAGAAGTCAATGAATAATCAGTCATACCCATGTATTTTTCATAATAACCCAATGCTTTTGAGATATTCTCATTGTATTTTCTTGGTTCGTTATTTCCCCATAAGTAGTACGTTTCCGCTAATTCTCTAAAAACCGGACCGTAACTAGGATTAATTTTAATAACTTCATCATAGGCTTTTACTGCTTCGGTATAGGCTTTTGCACCTTTTAACAAAACTCCCAATTGCATTTTTGCTCGTATTAGTGAACTGTCTAAAGTATACGCACTTCTGTATGCAGCATAGGCTTCATTTTGGTTTTTGTCACCATAAAATGCATCTCCAAGAGCCAATTGAACATCAGCAGTATTTGGATTAGCCAATTTTGCTTTGTTTAAAACTTCAATAGCTGCTTTATAATTAGGCTTTTCAGCATTCATATATGCTTTCGCTATATACACATACTCTTCTATGTCTTTCTTTTTTAGATCTTTTATCACCAAATCAAATTTGGTTTTTGCGGCGGCGGCATTCCCGTTTTCTAGATCAATTTGACCCAATCCAATAGAATTAAACCTAGCACCATCGTTGGCAGCAATTCCTTTATTAAAAGCAATTTTAGCAGAATCCTCAATATTTTGTTTCAAGTAGATTGTTCCTAATAAAAAAGGAGCTTTTCCATCCTGAGGTTTTGCTTGAATCATACTTTTAAGCATTGCTTTTGCCTTTTCGTATTGCTCTGCATCAATTGCTTTTTTTGCCTGATCTACATCTTGTGCTTGGACTATTCCGGCTGTTGCCATCAAAGCCATACAGAAAATTTTAAATTTTTTCATCTCAATTTATTTTTAATCGTCTTAAAGTTCTATTTTGTTTCTAATTTATTTGTTATTCTGATGTTTCGACTAGGCTCTCTGATTGGAGCAAGTCCAGATTTTAGAATAATTCGTTGTCCTTTTTCTCCGGCGATGAATGAAGCAAATCCCATACCTAATCCTTCGTATCCTTGACAATTGACAATATTCAAAACACGTGCCAAAGGGTATTTTCTGCTAGCCACATTCTGTTGACTTGGATATACGTAATCTTTACTGTTACCATTTTTAACGCTCATAATAGCAACTTTGTCAACGTTTTTCTGCATTTCTGATTTAGGTTGGTACAACCAATTGAGACCAACAACCCCAACCATTCCTTCATTTTTTGCGATGTAATTGATTACGTCTTCATTGGTTTCAAACGAAAAAACACCTTCTTGAGGCAAGACGCTAATTCCAGCCAATTCACATAAATAACGCGCCGTACTTGAATTTGGATTATCAAAAACCAATCCTTTTATACTGTTTTTATCACCTTTCATAAAGTCAATAATTTCTTCAATTGCTATTAAGGTGTCATTTGATTTTTTATTTTTTATAAATGTTATTGCATCAATAGCGAAAGCTGTAGTTTTTGGTTTAATTTTTTTTTGTTTAAAAATAGTAAGCTCTTGTTTGTTTAACTTACGTGATAAAACAACAATATCAGCTTTTGAATTAGTCAAAGATAAAATACTTTCCTTTTCTGACTGAGGCAATAAAGTTATTTTTGTGTTATAACTATTTTCAAAAACAGCCAATTGATCTTCAATAATAGGTAATAAGGTTTCATCTACCAAAATATTAGTTTGACCTTCAATTATGGTATCACTTTTAGGTTCATTAAAATCTTTCTTATTGCAAGAAAAAATAAGTACTACAACAAGTAAGAATACAAAAAGAATATACTTAAAATACTTTTTCATTATTATTTATTAGAATTGAATAAACGCAAAAATCGAATAAAAGAATACATTATTAATAAAACTCCAAAAGCAATTCGGTAGGCCGTTGGAAGTTTCCAAGGAAGTTTTTCCCAAAAAATAATGACTATTCCTAATGTTAAATATATCAAAAAAAACAGCAACCCTATAAATAGAAGAAATCGCTCATTAAGCGATTTCTTCTGAAATTTATGTAAAAAATTTTGTAACATTATTCAGAGCCTCCAACAATGCTAATTGGCAATTGATAAGAACAACGAACTTTTTTTCCGTTTTGTTCAGCTGGCGTCCATCTTGGACATTTTTTCAACACACGAAGAGCTTCTGCTCCTGTTCCATAACCAATGTCCTTTAAAACTTTAATATCTGTTAGACTGCCATCTTTTTCAACAACAAAAGAAACAATAACTCTTCCTTTTACATCTTCTTCAGGTGGAGTATAGTTATTCCCAACCCATTTAAGAAATTTATCCATTCCCCCTGGAAATTCTGGTTTTACTTCGATACCCGCAGAGTTGTAGATATTATTATCGTCTTCAACTACTTCCTTTGGACCATTACCAACGGGAGCTGGAGCTAAATCGGCATCTGGATCTCCTTTTATATCTTCTTTTCCAAGATTTTTATTTTCCAATTTCTCGATTGGTGGTGGATCTTCTTTGATATCTTCCGTTTTTGCAACAACAGGCTTCACAAACTTAACAACATCTTGTTTGGGTGGCGGTGGCGGTGGCGGTTTTAAGTCCTCTTTTGGTTTTTCTTCTTTAGGTGGCAACTTAACAGTTGTTATTGTTTGGTCTAAAGTCTGATCATCCGAAGAATCAGGCAACAAACTAATCAATAAAGGTGTAGCTATAGCTAAAGAGAAAATAAATGCACCAATTATTAAAGCACGAACATTAGTTTTAGTGTTTTCTTTACGCAAATTGTATGCACCATAACTTTTGTTTCTTCCTTCAAAAACGAGTTCTAACCATTTATTATTTAATAAATCTAATTTCATCTTTATTTAATTTATTTGTTAGACATTTCGTCTTCTAACTTTTTTTCTTCTGGAGAAAAGTCATTAACTATCGCATATACTTTAACATCACAAATAGCCATCTCGTCTAAAATATCAACTAAATTTCTGTAGTTTGATTTTTTTGTTGGTTTAATAATAACTATCAATCCCTTTTCCGGATCTCCGGTAACTTGTGGAACCGATTTAACTTTTTCAAGTAAAACTTGTCTGATTCCATCTTTCCCATAACCTGCATCTTGAGGTTTACCTCCAACTTCTGGGGCATCCAACAAACCATGATACCATTTCATTTTATTATTTTCCCCTAAAATCACAGTTATTGTTCGTCTTTGATCTACAGGAAGTGGTTTAGGTGGAATTGGATCGTTTGGTTTATCTTTAGCCGGCATAGCCAAACTCATAGATTGTGGTTTAGATAGCGATGTGGTAAGCATAAAGAAAGTGATTAATAAGAATGCCAAATCTACCATTGCTGTCAAATCAACTTTAGAGTTTTGTTTTTTACTTCTTACCTTACCACCGCCTTTTTTGCCGCCACCGTCGCCAGTATTTAATTCAGCCATCTTGTATATTTTTAAATTTTAAATTTTCTGAATCTTTAATTACTAGTTCTTAGGCTTTGCCCTCAAACCAGTAACTAAGCTAAAGTTATTAACATCTTGATCTTGCATGATATCCATAATTTTCCTAATCTGGGGATATTCCTGCTGCCCATCTCCTTTTATTGCAAACTTTAATTGCCCTCTGCCATCCATTTGGTCTAATTCTGAATTGGCCTGTCTAGCAGTATAAATCCAATCAAACAATTGATTATCAAGCGAATCTAAAGGAATACCTGCCTGCACACCTGCTTTATTTCTATCAGAATTACTCAATTTTATGATTCTTTTCAAATCTTGAATTGGAACTCCAAACTCTTCTATTAGTTCAAACTGAGCAGTTTCGTTATCAGAAAATTTTATCTGATATTTATCTGACATTAACTCTAACGTTTTTGTACGAAGATCTCGGTCTTTAATTCCTAAAAAAACTTTGTTTTTGTCTGCATCTTTACCAACTGTTAACGTAATTAACCCTTTTTCTGGTAATTTGGTTTGGACTGTAGAGGCAGGCGTTACAACTGGGAGAGCTTCTGGTTGTTTCGCAGTTGCAGTAAGAATGAAGAAAGTAAGCAAAAGAAAGGCTACATCACACATTGCTGTCATGTCAATTGATGCCGCATTTTGTCTTGTTTTTATTTTTGCCATCTGTTTTTAAATTATTTTAATTGATTTTGAATAACAAAACCAATTAAAAATTATTATTTTAAACTCCCTCTTAATCTTCTGTACGTATTTACAATTGTAGTTCCTGCTTCATCAATTGAATATGTTAAAGTATCAATTTTAGATGTGAAAAAGTTGTACATTACAATAGCTAAAGCCGACGTAGCAATACCTGTAGCCGTATTAATAAGTGCTTCAGAAATACCCGTTGCAAGTGCTGCTTGATCAGGAGTTCCTGCACTAGCTAACGCACCAAAAGCTTTAATCATTCCAGATACCGTTCCAAGTAATCCTCCAAGTGTTCCTAAAGAAACAAGTGTTGAAAGTATTGTCATGTGCTTTTCTAACATTGGCATTTCCAATGTAGTTGCTTCTTCGATTTCTTTGTGAATCATTTCAGATGCTTCTTCACTATTGAATCCTTCTTTTTTAACATCTTGATATTTTACTAAAGCTGATTTAATTGCATTGGCAACAGAACCCTGTTGTTTATCGCAATTATCAATGGCATCTTCAATATTTCCTGATGAAATATTTCCTTGTACTTTATTCATAAAACCATCTAAACTAGATTTTCCTGCTGCTTTAGCGATTACAAAATATCTTTCAATAGAGAAAACTACTACCATCAACAACATCCCTAGCAAAATTGGAACGATAAAACCTCCTTTGTATACCATTCCTAATGTGTTTAATGGATGTCCTTTTTCTGGATCTCCTCCTTCAAAATTGGATTCTGCACCCATAAGGAATTTCCATACAATAGTTCCAATAATAACACAAGCTACGATGATAACACCTGTAATCATTCCTCCGCCGTTTGACCCTTTTTCTTTTTTAACGTTTGCCATTTTTAAAATTTTTAATAGTTTAAGATAATTTATTAGTTTTTATAGTTGTTAATAAACTTGAATAGGAGCAAATTTAATTTTTTAGTTGAAATAAAAAAACTTTTTTTACTAATTATAACATTTACTTAATTTGTAGACTTTTCAACATTTCAATTAATTGTTGCTCATTTTTTTTGCCGAAATAATTAAACTGTTTGTAATTAATTCATTATCTTAATTTACTCTTTACTGTATAACGTATTAACATACGCATTTCGTGCACTCTTGTTGATAACTATTTTAATTTTTGACAGAATATCTATATAAAAGTAGTAATCAAAAAAGAGTATATTGCGTTACTAAAGTTCGTAATAAAATCCAATTCCATAAAAATGAGCAACAAAACAACTTTTATTCAACATATTAACGAAGGATATACTTCTAAAGGAAGTAGTATTCATTTGGGCGCAGCGCTTTTTAATGGAGAGCCTATTGGTGAAACCCAAGTTAAAATTCCACTGAAAACCTTAAACCGTCACGGATTAATAGCCGGAGCTACTGGTACTGGTAAAACCAAAACCATTCAAGTCCTTTCTGAACAATTGTCTTCTTTTGGAATTCCGGTTTTGATGATGGATATTAAAGGTGACTTCTCTGGAATTGCTAAACCAGGCGAAGAAAAATCGTTTATTACAGAGCGTCATGCAAAAATAAACATTCCGTATACCACAGCTTCTTTTCCAGTGGAATTGATGACGCTTTCGGCTCAAGATGGTGTGCGATTGCGGGCAACAATATCCGAATTTGGACCCGTTTTATTTTCACGTATTTTAGATCTAAATGATACGCAATCAGGTGTTGTTTCTGTTATTTTTAAATATTGTGATGATCATAAAATGCCTCTTTTAGATTTGAAAGACATCAAAAAAGTACTCAACTATATTACTGAAGAAGGAAAAGACGAAATCAGTAAAGAATATGGAAAAATTTCAACGGCAACTACAGGAACCATTTTGCGAAAAATAATCGAATTGGAACAACAAGGTGGTGATTTCTTTTTTGGTGAAAAATCGTTTGAAATTAATGATTTGATGCGGATTGACGAAAATGGAAAAGGCTATGTGAGCATCATTCGCTTGACTGACATTCAAGACAAACCCAAATTATTCTCGACTTTTATGCTGAGTTTATTGGCTGAAATTTACCAACAAATGCCCGAAATTGGTGATGTCGAACAACCTGAATTGGTATTATTTATAGACGAAGCGCATCTGATATTTGACGAAGCAAGCGAGGTACTACTCGATCAAATTGAAACCATCATCAAACTCATTCGTTCAAAAGGAATTGGCGTTTACTTTGTTACTCAAAATCCAATGGACATTCCGAAAGGGGTTTTAGCACAACTCGGATTGAAAATCCAACACGCTTTGAGAGCCTTTACAGCCAATGACAGACAAGCCATCAAACAAACTGCCGACAATTATCCAAGTTCTGAATATTACAAAACCGATCAGGTGTTAACCGCGCTCGGAATTGGAGAAGCATTTGTAACAGCACTCAGTGAAAAAGGAATTCCGACGCCTTTAGCAGCGACTATGATGCGCGCTCCGATGAGCCGAATGGATGTTTTAGTGGCAAGTGAAATTGCAGCAATAAATACCAAATCCAAATTGGTTCGTAAATACGCTGAAGAAATTGATCGAGAAAGTGCCTATGAAATATTGAACAGAAAAATCGAAAGCGCTGTCGCTCATGCTGATGAAGAACAGGTAGAAGAAACCAAAAGCAAAGAACCAAGTACCGCTGAAGTCATCGGAAAATCGGTTACAAAAGTCGTTACGAGTGCCAGTTTTATTCGTGGTGTTTTTGGTATTTTGATGAAAATTTTTAAAAAATAGAAAACTTTTTAAGAAATAGAAAACAGAGAATAGAATATAAATAATAGACTTTTGTTGTGAAAAAATACTTTATACAAAAATCACCTTTTGTGGTTCCGACTACTGATGGCAAACTAATAGAAGAACATCACGGCATTCCCACTACAGGAAATACTGCGATTTCGATTGCGCACATGATAGCACCTCCGCATTGGAGCGAACCTTTTCAAATACCTGAATTTGAAGAATACACCTATATTATTTCGGGTAAAAAACAATTTATCATTGAAGGTGAAAAAGTAATTTTAGGGGCGGGACAATCGATAAAAATTGAAGCCAATATGCGAGTCCAATATTCCAATCCGTTTAAAGAACAGTGCGAATACATTGCTATTTGCACACCCGCTTTTGATTTTAATAAAGTGAATCGGGAAACCGAATAATCCTAGCCCAGACCTGCCTACTGGCAGGCAGGTTGTAGTGGAAATCCTTTTACACCTTTCAGGTTTTTAAAACCTGAAAGGTGCAAAAGCTTGTAGCGGAAAACTGGAAAAAGCTTCAAAAATTACTGCAACAACTCGATGATTTTATTTTCAACTTCTTCGCTGTTCCATTTTTCGGCGATGTTGGGCATTTGCATCACCTCATCCATGATTTTATTTTGAAAATCCCCTATCGCTAAGGCCTCAGAATAGGGTTGCAAACTGAAGGTAACACGACTGTACAACGGCATCCATTTGCTCGGATGTTTGTCTGAAAACCATTTTTCTATTTTCTTTTGAAGTAAAAAAGTTGCATCAGCAGTTTTGGCACTCATCTCGACAAAATTGCGTCGGGAAAGTTCGGCAATAGCGTCGGCATTGGGTTTGCGCGATTTTTCATATTCTGAGAAAATGGTTTTCCAATCGTCGCCATAAAGCGAAATCATTTCGTTTAAAATAGATATATCTTCAAAACCGGCGTTCATTCCGTGACCGTAAAACGGAACGATAGCGTGAGCTGAATCGCCAATCAAAGCCACTTTATCTTCAAACGTCCACGGATAACATTTCATAATAGCCAGATAACTGGTCGGATTTTTGAAAAAATCACGCACTAAATCGGGTATTACTTCTTTGGTATCTGGAAAATGATGTGCAAAAAAAGCAACCAAACTTGATTCGTCTTTTAATTGATCGAACGAATTTTCTCCTTCAAATGGCATGAATAACGTACAAGTAAATGTTCCATCTAAATTGGACAACGCCATAAGCATAAAATTGCCACGAGGCCAGATGTGTAGCGAATTCTTATCGATTTTGTGTGATCCATCTGGATTGGCAGGAATGTGCAATTCTTTATAACCCATTTTCATGAACTCTTGCGAATAATCGAACATACTTTGGCGTTGCATGCGGTGGCGAATTCTAGAAAACGCGCCATCGGCTCCAAAAACCTTGTCGTATTTTAAATCAGACCACTCACCTCTTTCGGTTTCACCAATGTGCAAAGTTGCATCCGACAAGGTAACGTCCCAAATTTTGTATTCAAAGAAAAACTCGACACCTTCAGCTTCGGCCAAATCAATCATTCGTCGATTTAAAACACCTCGAGAGAGCGAAAAAATAGCTTCACCTTCTTTGCCATAATATTGGTAATGGAGTTTGTCGTCTTGTGTGTGAATAGCGCGTTTGTCGACTGGGATTCCGATTTTGAGAATTTCTTCTTCTAAACCAACATCTTTCATGGCTTTCCAACCGCGAGTGGACATGACTAAGTTGATAGAACGTCCCGAAAATTCAACCGTTCGAATATCGGCGCTACGGTCGTAAACATGAACGGTGTGTCCTAATTTTTTAAGATAAATTGCCAATAATGTTCCGACTAATCCAGAACCAACAACGGCAATTTTTTGAGGAGTTTGCATTTATATGGTGTAAACGGTTTTTATTACCTACAATTCGGCCATACGGCCTCGGGTGCAAATTTAATTTATTTTTCCCAATATTGTCCTTCTGACGAAGGAAGAATCTCATGTATATTTTAAATAAGCAATTTGGAATTCAATCAAGATGGTTTAGAATTTTAGAGATTCTTGGTGCCTCAGAATGACAAAATCAGTTGTATCATTTCGGTTTGAATACCAATTTGGTAGACGTAGCGATGATTTCATTTTTGTTCATTTTCATTTTTCGAAACTTTCCTTGTACATACATTTCGGCTTGATCATCATAATGTTTGTTTGATGCAATTCCCGATTGTCCGGTTGGCAAAATACTTACACTATTTTCGACATCCGAAAAATCGATAATGCGACGTGTTGATGGTCCAGCTTTTACTTCATATTGCCCATTATCAGACAACGTAAATGCTAAGTTATTGATTACTTCACTAGCGCCTTCTACTTCAAAGGTTCCTACATTGAAATACCCCCGCAAAGCCGAAACTTTCCCCAAAGGATGTTGGTGTTCTAAAGTATGTACTTTGTTCCATGTCCATGATGCCACTGTACTTCCTAATTGCTTTTCTAAAGATGTGATGGCTTCAGAAAACGACTGCTTCATGATATCGGAACGCGTTTCTCTTTTATTTTTTGTTTGTATATTATCCCACCATGGTGATGCCTCGTTGACACTTTGCCCAGCAATCATTAGTTTCAAAATATGGGTTCCTAAAAGCGCATTAAAATCGGCTTCACCCAACTCATCTTGGAAGGTGTTTTTGAGATAGTAGTACAGCCATTTGTTGTAGAGCGTTGGCGCTATGTCGGATTTTTTATTAGAACCTGTCCATTTTTTTAAAAGTGAAAAGGCGATTTTTTCGTTATTTTTTAAACTATTTTCATCGATTAGTGTCAACCAATTCTTCGCCAAATCTGCTGAAACAGAAGAGGTATTATCAACAATCATTTTTTGCAAATCGGCGCCTGTCCAATCGTTTTTTGGTTCTAATAAGGAAGTGATTCGCTTGGCGCGATCCTCTGGTAAATAATAGCCTGGATACAAATAGCCATCTACTGCTTCAGGTTGATTATTGGAGGAATAAACGTAATGCCACGGCGGATTTATGGAGGAAGGATTCTTTGAAAACGGTAAAAATTCTCTTTTATCTTCAATGCCATTGCTTCCGTTTAAAATAAAATTCGGATTCACCGACGGGTCTAATTTATACAATTTACCTGCAGTAATCCATGCAATATTGTTTTTGGCGTCACCGTACATGATGTTCAATCCGGGTGCATGAATAAGTTCAATTTTAGTGTAGAAATCGGTTACATCTTTCGCATGACAAAGCGAATACACCGCCTCAAGAATTTGATTTTTTCCTTGTGTGTACATCCACGACATGGCTACCGGCTTTTTGGTAGTGAGTGTCGTTAAAAGACCATTCATTATTGGTCCGTGTACCGATTCTTTAACATTTAAAATTACAGCTGTACTGTCTTTAACTTTAATGGATTTTTTCCGAATACTATAGTTTTTGAAACCGTCAATTGTTTTGAATTGATTGAAATTTTTTGGATTCTCTTCTTCTGTAAAGAAATCCAAATCATCGTTTTCAAACATCGTTAACCCATATGCATACTCGCGATTGTGTCCTAAAAGCGGAAAGGGTGTTCCGGCTAAATAATAACCATACATTTCGTAATTCGGTGTTACTATGTGCGCTTCATACCAAGTACAAGGCTGCGAAAAACCAATGTGTGGGTCGTTGGCAAAAATGACTTTTCCGTTTTTGGTTTTTTGCGCTCCAATAACCCAACTGTTACTACCAATAAAAGGCGGAATTGGAGAATTATCCAACAAACTAGCAACCGATTTTGCAATTTGAGCATACTCGTTTGATTTTTGCTTATAATTTTTGAGTTGCGTTTTGACTAAGGAACCGTCTAAACCAAAATCGGTGAGATACTCCATTCCGAATTTGTCCCGAATATCGGTCAATAAAGGATCCGTTTTTTGTGCCATTGCGAAACTAAACGACATGAATCCAAAGATATTATATACATCTTTAAGTGTATATTTTTCCTTTTTTATGCCTATTAATTCAAATTCTAAAGGTGTTTTCCCTTCTTCAATGTATTGATTTACGCCATTAATATAGGCTATGGCTAATTGATAAGCTTCCGAATTTTTATCCAATTGCCTTATGGCATTTTCTGAATTTTCATCGATGCCAATTCCTGCAAAAAAAATATCGTTTTTTAAAGCTTTCGATCCGAAAATTTCAGACAATCTTCCCGGGGCGATACGACGCATAAGTTCCATTTGCCATAATCGATCTTGTGCATGTACATATCCTAGAGCCGTTATGGCATCTTGTTGTGTGTTAGCATAAATATGAGGCACGCCGTACTCATCAAAATAAACCGTTGTTTCCATTTTGATGTTTTGTAAGGTAATTTCACCTTCTGATTTTGGATTTAAATAAAGAGTGTAAGCAAAGATAGCTATCACAGATAAGACAAGAATACTTAATACTATAATAGCTGCTTTTTTTACTTTTTTCATTGATAGTTAGGTTTAACATATCAATAATACAACAAATTTTAGACAATAAAAAAACGGTTTGTTATTTGCATAATAAACCGTCAATATTAATTTGGTTCTTGATTCTCTATTCCATTTTCTTATTCTCAATGTCAATTATAGCTCGAGCAAGCTCAACAATTACAGCACCGTATCCATTTTCTTACTAACTGCAGCGCCAGTTATGGTGCTTACTCAGTCCTCAATTACAATGCCTTTTGCTGCTCTACTCCAACTTTTCTTTTCTTATCTACGTCTGTCGCTTTTGTACTAGGTGCATTTTGATAATTACCACTTTTTTTTGCTTTTGCTCATCAACTTTAGTTGTTTCAATAGTCATAGAATCAATAACTCTCTGTTTTAAGATAGCCCATTTCATTGAAACAATACTTGATTTCTTGGCTTGCTGAATCTCAATTTATTTTTTGATTTTCATTAGGAAAAAAGAACAAAAGATAGTATTATTAAATACGTAATTTTCATAATTTTAGGGTGAACTACTTTCCTAAGTGGCATCAATCTGTTAAATTCAAATTTATATAATCATGTCGGTTTTTTTTATAGCTCAAATGAAATTATTCATTTTATATGCTAAAATAATACAATTTATTTAAATTTTATTATAATCGTTAAATACAATTTCTTATATTCGCTATATTTAACAGTTTTTATTCAAGTAACCAATAAATTATCGATAATATGAAAACAAAATTACTTTTATCTGCATTGTTTGTAAGTGCTTTAATGCAAGCACAGACGTATACGAATAACACTACAGTTGTTATTCCGGATCCAGTAGCTCCTGGAGTTTGTGGAAACAGTATAACAAATCCAAGTGCTCCTGGAATCAGTTCAATAAATGTTCCAATATCTGCTATAATTACTGATCCAACAACTTTGACAATTAATTTAAATCTAACTCATGTATGGGTAGGAGATGTTATTGCAGTTTTAGAAACTCCAGCTGGAACAAATTGTGCATTAATAAAAAGAATTCCATCTACAACTGATGCTGGTTGTGGAAGTGGAAGTGATTTCGTTGGAGCTAATACCCTAAGTTTTAATAGTGCAAATGCTACTCCTGTTCCTACAACAAATCCAGTTCCTGCAGGGAATTATGCCCCTACAGGAACAACTACATACCCAGCTGCCATTTCATTATGTAATTTAACTACTTTTTTAAATGGTGTACAAATTAATGGTGATTGGAAAATTAATGCTTATGACACCGGTGTGGGTGATGTTGGTGAAATTACATCTTGGTCAATTGTTTATACTGGTTTAAGCGGAGAAGAATTTGTTTTCTCTAATGCTATCTCAGTGTTAGGAAATCCGTTTGAAAATGAATTAGTAGTTAAAGTAAATAACCTTTCTACAACTTCTGCTATTGTGAATTTATACAGTGTGGATGGGAAATTAGTGAACAAAACTACGCTTACTAATTTCGAAGAAAGCACTTCAATTGAAACTTCTAAACTAACACATGGAGTTTATTTGCTAATAGCAGAAATTGACGGCGTTGCACAAAAAGCAATACGCGTTATTAAAAAATAATTAAATATCCAATTTATTAAACGGCTGAAATTCAATTTTTAGCCGTTTTTTTTATTTTAAAAATTCAATTTTTTGTCCAACTGCAAGTCCGTTATTTTTAGCTAGTACGCCACACATGTGAAATAGCATTCGAGCACCCACATTTCCGTCCCAATCATCGTTTTCACCAGGAGCTACTTCTACCAAATCAAAACCTATAATTTCTTTATTGCTTTCAGCTAGTTTATTAAATAAATAAGTCGCTTGCTCGAAAGAAAATCCCCCAGGAACTGGCGTACCTGTATTAGGACAATACCAAGGATACATCCCATCAATATCAAAAGAAATACATACTTTTTGCGGTAATGAAGCGATAATTTCATCACATTGCTGTTGCCATGATTTACCTTCAAAAGTGGCTGCTTTTAAATCGGAATCAGTGTGAATTAGAATCCTACCTTTTTCATTGGTTACCACTTCTACTTCTTGTTCACAAAAATCACGAATTCCTATTTGTACAATTTTAGAAATTTGCTGAATTTGTAATGCATTGTACATTATTGAGGCATGTGAATAAGTAAACCCTTCATACGCAATACGCAAATCCATATGAGCATCAAGATGTAAAATCCCGAAATCATCATGTTTAGTTGCCAATGCTTCATAATAGCCCAGCGGAGTAGAATGATCGCCACCTAACAACACCACTTTTTTTCCTTGATTCATCCAATGTAAAACCAATTCTTTAACTTCGGAATGCACATTGCGACAGACTTTATTTATAGTATTTAAATCGGCTTGTAGCGAAGGCATTTGCGATACATCTTGACCCTCTTCCAATGCTTTAATTATAGGTTGAGCCATTTTTTTGTAAGCATCCGAATTTGTTTTCCATCGGGATGGAATGTCCGCATAAAACATACCGAGTTTCCATAATTCGGGAAAATCTTGATGGTTCAAATCGACTTGAAAAGAGGCTTCCAAAATAGCTTGTGGACCTTCAGATGCACCTGATCCATAACTAACAGTTACTTCCCATGGCACTGGAATAATAATGATTTCTGATTGTTCAGTTGTGAAAGGCAATCCGAAAATAGTAGCATCTGCTATACCGGGTTGTGAAGGATCAAAATTTTGGATGATATGTTCTTTTGTCATATTTGGTAGGCTGATAAACTAAGTAGTTATGAAACTGAATTTCTTATTTTAATTATGTATGGTTGTAATTCCTTGTTTTAAAATTTGTCCAAAATGATACATGTCGGCATACGACGTATACAACGGAACAGGTGCTAATCGAATCACATTGGGTTCGCGCCAATCGGTAATTACGCCATTTTTCATTAAGTAGTCGAACAAGCTTCTGCCTTCTCCATGAAGAAAAACGGATAATTGACAGGCTCTTTCCTCTTGATTGGAAGGCGTAATAATTTCGAATGAACTATCGACTTCTTTGTCAATTTCATGAAGTATAAATTCTAAATACGCAGTAATTTGATTTCTTTTAGCGATTAATTTATCCATTCCGACTTCGGCAAACATTTCGACCGAAGCCAAATAGGGTGCGAGTGAAAGAATGGGCAAATTACTTACTTGCCATCCATCAGCTCCATGAACTGGGTCGAAATTCGGTTCCATTTTAAAACGACGTTCTTTGTTATGTCCCCACCAACCTGCAAATCGTGGCAAATTAGATTGATGGTGTTTTTCGTGTACAAAGCAACCCGAAGCATTTCCGGGTCCCGAATTCATGTATTTGTACGAACACCAGGCGGCAAAATCGACATTCCAATCATGCAATTCCAATTTGATATTACCTGCTGCGTGTGCTAAATCGAATCCTACTATTGCGCCTGCTTTATGTCCAGCTTCTGTGATAGTTTTCATATCAAAAACTTGACCTGTATAATAATTTACACCGCCAAATAATACCAAAGCCAATTCATCACCGACTTCTTCAATTTTTGCTACAATATCCTCAAGTCGAATGTTATGTTCGCCTTCGCGTCGTTTGATTTCGACAATCGCATCTTCTGGTTGGTATCCGTGGTGATTGACTTGCGATTGAAACATGTATTGATCAGAAGGAAACGCTTTTTCTTCACAGATAATTTTATAACGATTTTTTGTTGGACGGTAAAAAGACACCATTAGCAAGTGCAAATTTATCGTTAACGTATTCATTACCGTTACTTCTGAAGGCTTTGCCCCTATTATCGTACTCAATGGCGCTGCGAAACGTTCGTGGTAATCCCACCAAGGTTTTTCGACATAAAAATGTCCTTCAACAGCGTGAGTTGCCCAATCGTTCATCACTTCATCGACATAGGTTTTGGCACTTTTGGGTTGTAAACCAAGTGAATTTCCGGTGAAATAAATCACGTTTTTACTGTTGTGTTGTGGAAAAATAAATTCGTTTCTGTAGGATTGCAATTCGTCTTGTGCGTCGAGTTGTTGAGCAAATTCGAGGGTGTTTTGGAAAGTCATTGTGTGGTTGATTAAAGGCGTAAATTTAGAAAAAAGAAAATAGACTAAAGATAATTTTGTTTGAGATTTGATTTATTTTTGACATACCTATTTTTGAC
The DNA here is from genome assembly GCA_947491985.1 of Flavobacteriaceae bacterium. Classification (GTDB taxonomy): domain Bacteria; phylum Bacteroidota; class Bacteroidia; order Flavobacteriales; family Flavobacteriaceae; genus Flavobacterium. The sequence continues at coordinate 19,365 of CANLLR010000008.1, forward strand.
AAAACTATTACACAGAGATTCACTGAGAAACACAAAGTCTCACAGAGGATTTTATTTTTTGAAAAACGTTGACTGTATAGCCCTGATTGCAGTGAAAATCATCGTAGAGATTGAAACGGAAAGCAGGAAAAGGGAAACCAAAAAATGACCAAACCATTTGCCACAAAAAATCCCATCACATTTTTACAATGAGATGGGATTTTCTATTTGCTTATTGTTTAAATCTTATGGCTATAAAATCAACATTGCATCACCATACGAGTAAAATTTGTAGCCTTCTTTGATAGCTTCTTCGTATGCTTTTTTCATTAAATCATGTCCACAGAAAGCCGAAACCATCATTAATAGTGTTGATTTTGGTGTGTGAAAATTGGTTACCATGCTGTCGGCAATGCTAAAATCGTGTGGTGGAAAAATGAATTTATTTGTCCAGCCGTCAAACGGATTTAAGGTACGTTGAGACGAAACGGCACTTTCAATGGCACGCATTGAGGTGGTTCCGATGCAACATACTTTGCTTTTTCTAGCTTTGGCATTGTTAACAATATCGCAGGCTTCTTGGGTGATTTTTAACTCTTCGGAATCCATTTTGTGTTTGGATAAATCTTCGACCTCCACCGGATTGAAAGTCCCTAAACCTACGTGAAGTGTAACTTCGGCAAAGTCAATTCCTTTAATTTCCAAACGCTTTAACAAGTGTTTTGAGAAGTGCAAACCAGCAGTTGGAGCCGCTACGGCACCTTCTTCTTTGGCATAAATCGTTTGGTAACGCTCGGCATCTTCTTCGGTTACTTCGCGGTTGATGTATTTTGGAATAGGTGTTTCACCTAGTTCGGTTAATTTTTTTCGGAACTCTTCGTACGAACCGTCGTATAAAAATCGCAACGTTCTTCCACGTGAAGTGGTGTTGTCAATTACCTCAGCTACTAACGAATCATCGTCGCCAAAATATAATTTATTTCCAATTCTGATTTTACGAGCTGGATCAACCAAAACATCCCAAAGGCGTTGCTCTGCGTTCAATTCGCGTAACAAAAACACTTCGATACGCGCTCCGGTTTTTTCTTTATTTCCGAACATTCGCGCTGGAAACACTTTGGTATTGTTGATGACCATTACGTCTCCGTCGTTGAAATAATCGATAATGTCTTTGAACATTTTGTGTTCGATAGTTCCTTTTTTTCTATCGATAACCATTAAACGTGATTCGTCACGGTTTTCTGCTGGAAATTCAGCCAATAATTCGTTTGGTAAATTGAATTGAAAATGAGATAATTTCATTTGAAGGAGTTATGAGTTATAAGTTATAAGTTATGAGTGATATACTCTATACTTTATACGTGTGCAAATATACGATGGTGGGATAGGCGTTGTCAAGTGTTTTGACGTTTATTTTAAAGTAGTGCCTAAGTGCCTGAGTTAAGGAGTGCCTGAGATTTGAAAACCGATACTTTTTAAATCATCCCAAAAAGTCGGATAGGATTTTGAGACCACTTCTGCTTCTTCAATAATAAGTGTTGTTTTTAATGCCAATGGAGCAAAAGCCATGGCCATCCTGTGGTCTTGATAGGTTTTGATTTTAACATTGGTCGCCATTTCGAAATCAGAAGATGGCGGTTCTAAAGTCAAACTATAATCGGTAACGGAAACTAAAGCGCCTAATTTAGTGAGTTCGTTTCTTAACGCTTCCAAACGATCAGTTTCTTTTATCTTTAACGTGTGTAAACCAGTTAAATGACATCCTATTCCTAATCCAAAGCAGGTTACGGCAATGGTTTGTGTAATGTCGGGAGAGTTGTTTAGGTTATAGGTTGTAGGTTGTGGGTTGTGGGTTGTCGTTTTTGAAAGTGAAATGGAATTAGTAGTAAAAATCGTTTCCACTCCGAAGTTTTTGTATATGTCCACTAAAGCTGCATCTCCTTGCAAACTATTTTCTTTATAGCTTGAAAGAGTGATTTGTGTTCCGACTTTTGAAAGTGCGACTATGGAATAATAATAGGAAGCTGACGACCAATCGGACTCGATGGTTATGAGTTGTCGGTTGTTGGTTGTTGGTTGTCGATTAATAACTATTTTGTTTTCAATAAATGACGAATCGATTCCAATTTCACTGAGCAAGGCCAATGTCATTTTGATGTAGGGAATGGACGTTATTTCGCCTTCCAATGTTAATTCTAATCCGTTTTCAAGTTGGGGTGCGATTAATAAAAGTGCCGAAATGTATTGGCTGCTGATATTGGCTGGAAGCGCGACTTTATGCTCTGTAAGTTTTTTTCCAATGATTTTTATGGGTGGAAATCCATCGTTTTCTAGGTACGAAATTTCGGCTCCGAGTTGCCGTAATGCCTCGACTAAAATCTTAATGGGACGTTTTTTCATTCGGGACGAACCTGTTAAAATTACTTCTTGTCCTTCTTGAATAGCAAAAAATGCGGTGAGAAAACGCATGGCGGTTCCGGCGTGATGTACGTCGATTAATTGTGAATTGTGAATTGTGACCCGAGTTGAAGGCGAATCGAGCGAAGCTAATTGTGAATTTAAAGCATTTATCATCACTTGAGAATCATCTGAATTGGAGATATTTTCTAAAGTGATATTGGGATACAAGGCTTGGAGCAACAACAATCGATTGGTTTCGGATTTGGAACCGGTGATTTTTAATTGTGAATTGTGAATTGTGAATTGTGAGTTATGTTGTAGAAGTAGATTCATTTTTCTTTTTTTTGTCATTTCGACGAAGGAGAAATCTCATCAAGTGATTAAGATTAATAGATTTGCTTCACCTGTTTGAGTAAAGGTCTAGGGTCTCCTTCGTCGAAATGACAAATTTGTATTTTTATTTTAATTTTTCATTATTTTGATGACGATCGTGATCGCGATTGGTTTTAATATCCATTTTCTTATCAAAGGCAGCTTGCAAATCAATTCCGGTTTGGTTGGCTAGGCACAATACTACAAAAACCACGTCGGCCAATTCTTCGCCAAGATCTTTATTTTTGTCACTTTCTTTTTCCGATTGTTCGCCGTAACGACGGGCAATAATTCGGGCTACTTCACCCACTTCTTCGGTGAGTTGCGCCATGTTGGTGAGTTCATTAAAATAGCGAACACCGTGGTTTTTAATCCAGTTGTCTACTTCGAGTTGTGAGGCTTTTAAATTCATATTATATTTTTTTTAGCACTACTTTTTCCGTTTCTTTTTTCACCACTTCGGCAAAAAATGCTTTCAATTCTGTATAATAATCGGATGAAATTATGGCTGTATTAATATCTAAAGTAACCGATAATTGGATTTGTTTTTCTTTGTTATTAATCATGTATTTTAATGAACCATTAGTATCACTCATGGGTACAGAAACAGATTGTGGCAATGTTTCAACAGCATAACCATCTGGAATTGTAATGTTTACAAGGTATTTGTCTTGTGTTGGATACGAAAAATCGATAGGATATTCTCTTTTTTCTTGTTTAAATGGATTTTCGGTTAGCGCAAAAAACAACAATGGAGAGAAATACATTTTATCTCCAATAATCTCAACACTATTCGTGTGATTAAAATTGTAGGTTTCAACTACAGGCAACGTCAACTCTGATGTATTAGTCAAAACATATTCATTTACTTCACTACCTTTATGTCTTTTTTCGAGTCGTTCAATTTGCGATTCTGTATTTAAATTTCCGTTTTGTGAACGAAAGACAAATCCGTTATAATCAAAATATTGTTCTTTCACTTTACCTTCAATGTTACCATCACTTGAAATCGTTGCAATAAGATTTACAACATCTTTGGAAATTGCTTTTGGCATTAAATCTACTTCGGCAGAAGAACCGTCTTTTCGTATCATTCGTCCAACCCAATTCAAATCGCGGATGGGTAAAACATTAGGCAAGGCATAATTATTTGTGGCGTCTAAAAGAATAAGTCCGCTGTCTGTTTCCACTCCACTAATTACATAATTATATGCGGTTCTATTGGGAAATAAAGCGATTCCATTTGATCGTGTACTAAGTAAAACGGGATTAGCTTGAATTCCGGCGTGACGCAACATGGCAGTAAGCATCAAGTTGATTTCGGCTACATTTCCAGTTCCTTTTTTGTAAGCATTTTTCACTCCTTCATTACAATAGTAACCCAAAAAATCATCCCATTTTACTTTTGATTTAACGAAATTAAAGAGCGTCGCGATTTTCTCTTCATTTGAAGTTAAGCCTGTTAGGATTGTTTTCACATCCTCTTCAAAATAGCCAGTTTTGTTAAGTTCATCTCCGAAATTTTCATTTTCATAGATATTTTTTGTTACGGTAACCCAATCGGTAGATAGTGATTTAATTGGTGAATTAGGGTATTTTAAAACAGAAAGCTCATGACAAAGTGTTGCTGTATAATTACCAATATTATTCACAAAAGCTTCGTCAATTAAAGCTGGTATATCGCTTAGCGTGTGCGCTGTAATTTGTTCGGTAAAATCGAGTGTGTTATTAACACGATTGGTTGCAGTATTGTTACCAGCCATTCCAGCATCAAAATCTTTGACATAAGAATAGTCAATAGTTCGTTGTTTCGAATCGACTGCTTTCTTGGGAAATAAAAACCCCTTTTGGTTTAGATTATACACAAAGTATTCTGGAATGTAGGTTTTAAATTCGGAGTAATTAACTGGAATAGAAGTTTGAAAATCCCAATCAGGTATTTTAGTGATTCTATCGGTTTTAATGAGGTATTGAAATTCAATTATAGAACCTTCTTTAACATTCGGCATTGTAATTTTTTTTCTACCCCAAAACTTATTTATTTTTTCATCAAATTCACCATTGCTTTTCAACTTGGTTTTTTCAACTTTTCCATCGACCAAATTGTAGGTAACTGCATCAGAAAAAATGACATTCTCTTTTACACCTCCACCGATATAATATTCTTCTGAATGATTTGCCCAATCATAGCCTTCCTTTTTATAAACTTTAATTTTATACATCACCTTGACAAGCATCTGAAATCCACCATCTTGTGTGTATTCATATTTCACATCACCTTTGTTAAATAAAATCGCTGCTGCTGCGGCACTATCTTTTGGATGTACTTTTTCACTTAACTCTTCGACTGTTACTTTTCCCAACTCATATTTTTGGGATAGCAATTGAAAGGGTAAAAAGAGTGAAAGAATCAGTATTTTCTTTACAAAAAGACATATAAAATGGGTTTTTGGTTGTTGGTTGTTGGTTGATTTCATTGCTAGAGTTTTTTGATCAGTACTATTTTGGCATTATCTGCCTTTGCTATTTGCTCACAAAATTTTCGATAATTTTCATACTCCGATTTATCATATACGCCTTCATTTAACAAAAAGGATCTTTTATAGCGCAATTTGTTTTCGCTCACTACAACAAGTTCTGTTTTGTATTCTCCAAATTTGTCTTTAATTGTATAATTATTTGGTTTAGCGTCTATGGTAAAATTTTCGGGTAATGTAATTTCAATTTCATCAGTATCTAAAAAGCCACGTTCAATTTCTAACGGATTACTTCTTATGCGATAACGTTGCGGAATAGTTATACTTTGGTTAAAAGCGTTCGACGCAAACATCATACTATTGCCATTTACAACTCCGTAACCCATTGCTTTAAGCTCAGCATTTTCGGTAAAGGCTATTTTTTCTTTATCGTTATTAAATGTAATTTTATTTATTTTTAAATTATTGATGTTATCCCAATAATCTTTATAAAATGCTTCTTTATCTGAGGGTTGGTATTTTTCAATTCGTGCTTTTTGAGTATATTGTGTTCCTTCTGAAATGATAGTTACATTACCAGAAAAATCGCCTTTTTCTGAAATCGAATAACTTCCTTTACTATTTTGTGTGTTTTCTTTGTCTATATATATTTTTGTTTGTACAATTTCGCCTCCGTCTGGCTTAATGACAAGCGCTTGTCTGTCGTCAGTAAAATAGGCTTGATACCCAAAAGGATCGTCCTGACTGGTGCATTCAAGCCAAATATAATTAGAATCATTGGGTATGGCTAAAATTACATGGTTGCTTTGAAAAGAAACAATGTCGGGAATAATTTCCATTTTGCTAGCATTTCCATAGAGTCTGCTATAATAACTGACCACACCTACTTCATTTAAAAGTGATCTTGTATAATTGGTTAATGCCTTACAATCGCCATATCCTAATTTATCTACATCTTTTGCAAGCATAGGTTTCCAGCCACCAATTCCCTCCTGAATACTAACATATCTGGTTTTGTCTTGAACATACTTGTATATTATTTTGGCTTTTTTAATGGGATCTTTTTCCTCTCCCACTAAACTTTTAACCTTAGCTTTAGTTTCATTTGACAACTCAGTAGTTCCTGTAAGTATTTCATCATAAAACCATTTGCCTATTTCTTTCCATGAGTTTGCTGTTCCATTCACTCCTTCTAAACTAAATAAAGTCAATCCGAACATTACTTTGGGAAAAATTTTATCAAATCTAGGCGACAACGATTCATAATTCTTAGCCGTGAGATTTTTAGAAGAATAGGAGATAGAAGAACTTGTTTCTGTCCTTTCTATCTTATAGTTATTAGAAAAATTGAGTTCTTTCGTTTTAATACCTAACTCAGGTTTAAAATTAATTGTAAATGAAGCATTTTCTACACTTACATAATACATTTCTAAAGGACTCCAAAAAGAGATAAAAGCCGTAGTTTTATTTTCTATTTCACTCTCAAAAACTACAGTAAATGGATAATTAACGGGGGTATAATCTAAAAATAAAACTCGATTGTCAGAAAATATTGTTCCTTCATCTGTAGCGCTTTGGTCCTTAAAATCTCTTCTTTTATAACTATTCAATTCTTTCCCAGCAGCATTATAAATAGTTGCTTCTATTTTATTGATACTACTATTGTTATCATAATTTTCAGACAAATCTAAACTTCTCATACCCAATTCATTCAGAACAGAAATAGCCTTAATCGTTTTTGTTGACATGCTTTTCTGGGAAGAAATAGTAATTTGTATTTTACTCAATCGCACTACAGCATTAGCATTCAATTTTAAACTATCCGGAATTAAAGCAATGGAATAATCTGTTTTTTGAGAAAAGGCAGCAATCGAAAAAATAAATACAATGCCGTACATTAAGACCTTTTTCATAAAATCAAATTTTATCAAATATAAAAGAATTTTCTTAGTATTATAAATTACTCTTTATTTTTTGTATCCATCAAAATAGTTACGGGTCCATCGTTTACAAGCGCCACTTTCATATCGGCTCCAAATTGTCCTGTAGGCACTTTTTTACCCAATTCGAGTTCCATTTGAGTAACAAATTTTTCATATAACGGAATGGCAATTTCAGGTTTAGCTGCCTTTATATACGACGGACGATTGCCTTTCTTTGTAGCAGCATGAAGTGTGAATTGACTCACTACTATAACCTCTCCATCAGTCTCTTTTACCGACCGATTCATTACCTCATTTTCGTCAGCAAAAATACGAAGATTGACAATTTTGTTAGTCAACCACAGCATATCTTCTTGAGTATCGGCTTCTTCTATTCCTACTAAAATGAGTAATCCCGATGAAATAACGGCGACCTTCTTACCTTCGATGGTAACTGATGCTTGCGAAACTCTTTGGATAACGGCTTTCAAAATAATGGTGAATTGTAAATGGTGAATTATTGGAGAAATTTATACTTTTTTTTGATTTTTAATGGGTCGGATGCTAATTGTTGCTGGAATTTTATTGATTTTATTTAAATTCTGATTAGAAAATTTTACAATTCTTAAAATAAAATGGTTTTGTTTTACACTTTATTCGGTCTTCATTCACAATTCTCAATTCACAATTATTTCCTACTCTCATCACTAGCCACTCGATCATCATTATACGTATCTTGTCGGTAGTGTTCGTCGTCACCTTCTAAAATCTTTAGGTAACTGTTGTAACGCGACCAAGCAATTTCATCTTTTTCTAAGGCATTTTTGATGGCGCAATTTGGCTCTTCTTTATGCAAGCAATTGTTGAATTTACATTGGTCTTGTAATTTAAAAAACTCTGGGAAATAACCGCTAATTTCTGAGGGTTCCATATCGACAATTCCGAAACCTTTAATTCCAGGTGTGTCAATAATTTTTGCGTCAAAACTCAAATCGTACATTTCGGCAAAAGTGGTGGTGTGTTGTCCTTGTTTACTTTGCTCCGAAATGGTTTTGGTTTTTAAATGCAACGAAGGTTCTAATGCATTGACCAAAGTCGATTTACCAACGCCTGAATGACCTGAGAACATGGATGCTTTTCCTAACATCATCGTTTTTAAAGTATCTAATCCTTTCTTTTCGGTAGATGAAATTCGCAAACACGTATACCCAATTTCTTGATACACATGTTGCAAATACAATTGCTCGTCCATCATCGCATCATCAAAGGTGTCAATTTTATTAAAAACTAAAACGGCTTCGATACCATACGCTTCGGCGGTAACCAAAAATCGATCGATAAAACTAGTGGTTGTTGGCGGATTATTGATGGTAATTAAAAGAAAAACCAAGTCAATATTAGAGGCAATAATGTGTGTTTGCTTTGACAAATTAACCGATTTACGAACGATGTAATTCTTTCTATCGTGAATTGCATTGATAGTTCCCGTTGTGACATCGGTGGTGTCTTCCAATTCATAGCCGACCACATCGCCTACAGCAATTGGATTGGTACTTTTGATACCTTTCATTCGGAATTTTCCTTTGATACGACATTCCAAAAAAGTACCGTCTGCTGTTTTAACAGTGTACCAGCTTCCAGTAGATTTGTAGACTAATCCGATCAAAATGAATTATGAGTTATAAATTATGAATGACAAAAGTAGCATTTTCTAATTTACGATTCACCATTACAATTGGTTAATAATTTTTTCTTGGTGCGAAATACTTTCTTGGTGAATGGCTTTAAACAATTTGAGAATAAATTCTTCGCTCAACCCTTTTTCTTCGCCATCGAGTATCATTTTACCCAAAATTTCATTCCACCTTTTGTTTTGTAAAACGGCAACATTTTTAGCTTTTTTTAGCGCTCCAATTTGTTCCGCAACTTTCATTCGGTTGCCTAAAATTTCCAACAACTTACTGTCGGCAATGTCAATATTGGCTCTCAATTTTATCATTTCGGTATTAAAATCATCTTCTTCCACGGTAATTTTTTTAACTTTCAAATCTTTAAAAATTTGTTTTAAAACCGTTGGTGTTACTTGTTGTGCGGCGTCACTCCAGGCATTGTCGGGGTCGGTATGTGTTTCGATTATAAGTCCGTCGTAATTCAAGTCGAGTGCTTGTTGCGACACTTCCTGAATCATACTTCGTTTACCTGTAATGTGTGATGGATCGCAAATTAAAGGCAAATCGGGAAAACGACTTTGCAATTCGATGGCGATTTGCCATTCGGGAATGTTTCGGTATTTTGTTTTTTCGTAGGTTGAAAATCCGCGATGGATTACGCCTAATTTTTTTATTCCAGCATTATACAAACGTTCAACACCACCAATCCACAGCGCCAAATCAGGATTCACCGGATTTTTCACCAATACAATTTTATCGGTTCCAGCCAAAGCATCAGCAATTTCTTGAACTGCAAACGGATTTACGGTGGTTCGGGCGCCAATCCACAACACATCAATATCGTGTTCCAAAGCTAATTTGACATGTGTTGCATTGGCGACTTCGGTAGCCATTAACAAACCTGTTTCGGCTTTTGCCTTTTGAAGCCATTTGAGCCCGATAGCACCAACACCTTCAAATCCGCCCGGACGTGTTCGAGGTTTCCAAATTCCAGCGCGGTAAATACTCACATCCGAATTTTTCAACTCGTGTGCAATTTTCAATACTTGCTCTTCGGTTTCGGCACTACATGGTCCGGCAATGACCAATGGATGTGATAAGTGAAAATCATTCAACCACGTTTTCATTTCTTTATTGTTTTCCATAATTTTTAGCTGTAGGCTATAAGCTGTAAGCCTTATGCGAAAAGCAACCATTTACATTTTGATTTGCTCACTGCCTATTGCTTATAGCTTATAGCTATTTTAATATCTCTTTAATTCGATTCGTATTTTCCATTTCATTATATACTTCTTCAAAATTATCGTTTTCGAGTAAGTTTTTAAAATGAGTTAAATTCAGAATGTATTCGTTCAATGATTTGACGACTTGCTTTTTATTTTGGTTAAAAATAGGCGTCCACATAGCTGGAGAACTTTTAGCTAATCGCACCGTACTTTCAAACCCAGAACCCGCCATATCAAAAATATCTTGCTCGTATTTTTCTTTTCCGATAACGGTTTTACCGAGCATAAAGGAACTGATGTGCGACAAATGGGATACGTATGCAATGTGCTTGTCGTGGGATTTTGGGTCCATGTAACGAATTCGCAATCCTAATTTTCGAAACAATTCCATCGCTCGTTGTTGCAACTTAAACGTTGTTTTCTCTACTTCACAAATGATATTTGTTTTTCCTTCAAACAATCCTTTAATGGCAGCATTTGGTCCCGAAAATTCGGTTCCTGCAATTGGATGCGTTGCCATAAAATTGCGTCTTTTCGGATGATTTGCTACCAATTCACAAATGGGTAATTTGGTCGAACCTACATCAAAAACCAGCGTATTATCGCTTATCGCATCCAAAATTTGAGGTAAAAGTACTAAACCCACATCAACTGGCACAGCTACAATAATTAAATTTGCATTAATTAAATCTTCTTCAGATGCCTTTTGGTCGATAAGTTGCAAATGTAGTGCTTCTTCCAAATGTTTTTCGTTTGAGTCGCTTCCGAGAACGGTTACTTTGTCATACATCGATCTAATGTCGAGCGCCATCGAACCTCCTATCAAACCTAATCCTATAATTACTACTTTCATAATTTGATGTTCTAAAATATAATTAAAACTATAGGTTTTCAGTGCCTCTTACTTAAACTTTTAAAAAGGTTTTCTGCCACTGATTCACAGAATAGAAAAAAAATTAAAAATCTGTGAATCTGAGGTAAAACTTCACACTATATTTTAATTTGTAATTCTCAAAATTGCTTCTTTTATTTTTTCTTCTTTCACACATAAAGAAAACCGAATATAGCCTTCGCCATTGCTGCCAAAAATGGTTCCCGGTGTGATGAACATATGCTTTTCATGCAAAATTTTATCTATAAAAACTTCAGCAGATTGTATTTCTTTGGGAAGTTTTGCCCATACGAACAATCCGACCGAATTTCTATGGAACTTACATTGTAATTTTTCGGCCAATTCAAACATCAAATTGCGTCTTTTGGCATACACTTCATTTTGACTTTGAAACCAACTGGTTCCCAATTGCAATGCGGCAATAGCACCTTTTTGTATGCCATAAAACATACCACTGTCCATGTTGCTTTTTACTTTTAAAATAGCGTTGACAAAATTCGAATTTCCGCACACCATGCCTACACGCCAACCTGCCATATTGTAGGTTTTGGAAAGCGAATTTAATTCTAGCGCTACTTCTTTTGCGCCAGCTACTTGCAAAATTGAAAGCGGATTTTGGTTTAAAACAAAGCTATACGGATTGTCATTTACAATTAAAATGTGGTGTTTTTTGCCAAAGGCAATTAGTTTTTGATACAACTCTAAAGTACCATTGGCACCTGTTGGCATGTGGGGATAACTCACCCACATAAGTTTTACTTTCGACAAATCGAGTAGCTCCAATTGATCAAAATTGGGTTGCCAATTCGTTGCTTCTTTTAAATCATAATACACCGCTTTTGCTTGAACAAGATGGGTTACTGATGCATACGTTGGATAACCCGGATTAGGAATAAGCACTTCGTCGCCTTCATTTAAAAACGCCATGGCTATGTGCATGATGCCTTCTTTGGAGCCCATTAAAGGTAAAATTTCTGAAGTAAAATCTAATACTACACCAAAATGCTCTTGGTAAAAATTAGCCATTCCTTTACGCAAATCGGGCAAGCCTTGATAGCTTTGATATTCGTGTGCCTTTGCATCAAACATAGCGTTTTGAATCGCTTCAATAACGGTCGCATCGGGTGCTAAATCGGGACTACCTATTCCCATATTTATAATGGGTTTGCCTTCAGAAAGCAACTGATTGACTTCGCGTAATTTTTTTGAGAAATAGTATTCCTCTACAGTGTGTAATCTATTGGCAGTTGTTATCATAACTATTTGGGTATTTAGTTTTTGGGTATTTGGAACAAAATAGTTTCAAATAACCAAATGACGAATCAACGTATTAACTTATTTTCATATTCGCCCAAGACTTTAAAATGATTGGTCATAATTTGGAGAATTTGGGTTGCTTTTTCATAGTGCTTGTACTTTTTGAAAACCACATCTACAAAAAAAGAATACCAAAATGGCTTGATGATTATTGGCATCAACTGAATCTTGGTGAAGTTCAATTTGCAATTGGTCATGACATTTAAAACGGTCGCCAAACTTCCGGACGTATCATCCAATTCAAATTTTAAGGAAGTTTTGTTTATGGATTCTTTTGCTTTTGAATTGGATTTTGTGCTCAAAATAAAAAACCGCGTCATGTTGTTATTTATCGTTTGAATTTCGGGTGCGACAATGGTCAAATCATATAATTGAGCGGCTGTCTTACTGGCTATAGCCGCGATTCCTTTTAGTTTGTTTTGGTGAATGCGACGCGCAGTTTCTGCAGTATCTTTGTCTTCAACGAGTTTGATATGCGGATGCTTTTTTAAAAAATCCATACATTGTAATAACGCCATAGGATGCGAATGTACTTCCTGAATTTCGTTTAATTGTTGTCCGTTTAACACCATTAAATTTTGAATACTATCCAAATAATATTCGCCGATAATGTGTAAGTCATGCTTATCAATTAAAGCATAATTGGGAATGATAGCGCCTACAATCGAGTTTTCAATTGCCATAACAGCCAACTGCGAATGGTTGTTTATCAAACTAGCAACGAGTGTTTCAAACGACAAACATTCGTTTACTTGAACATTTTCTTGAAAATATTCTAGCGCTACTTGATGATGGAAGGACCCTTTAATGCCATGTATTGCTATCTTTTTTTCCATATTGTTTTTCAAACATTAAGAGATAAAGAAAATTAAGTTCTATATCGCTTAATGAACTTTACTATCTTGATGGTTTAATTTTAGTCAAAAAAAATCCCGATTTACATCGGGATTGTCTATTTATGTTGTACTTAATTTATTTCTTAATATAACACAATACCAATCCCTTTCTTTTCCAAAAAAAGAAATATGAGAAATTGTTATAATACGTTACAAATTTTGACATTGGTGGTTTTTGTGTTTTGCTAATGTAGAAAAATAATATATAGGTTTTACAAAAGTGAAGTAAAAAAGTTGCGGAAACGTTTTCGTAAATCATAAAATTTACCATTTCTCGTTATCCTTTTTAGGTTTCAAAAATCCTTTAGTATTTATTACCTTTGTTTCAAATATCATATCATGTCAATAGAAGTTCAAAATATATCCAAAAGTTACGGCACTCAAAAAGCATTGGACTCGGTTTCGTTTTCGGTAAAAAAGGGAGAAATTGTAGGGTTCTTGGGTCCGAATGGCGCCGGAAAATCGACTTTAATGAAAATCCTCACGACGTATCTCAATGCGGATGAAGGTAGGGCTTTGGTGAACGGACATGATGTAAACGACAATCAAAAAGCCGTACAGCTTTCGGTTGGCTATTTGCCCGAGCACAATCCGTTGTATTTGGATTTGTATGTGAGAGAATATTTGGCTTTTAATGCTGATGTTTATAAAACAGCCAAATCACGTATTGAAGAAGTTATTCAATTGACTGGATTATCAGCAGAAAGTCATAAAAAAATTGGACAACTTTCAAAAGGATATCGCCAGCGTGTGGGTTTAGCAACAGCTTTGTTACACAATCCAGATGTGTTGATTTTGGATGAACCGACTACAGGTTTAGATCCGAATCAATTGGTTGAAATTCGAAACGTGATCAAAAACGTTGGCAAAAACAAAACGGTTTTCCTATCTACACACATTATGCAAGAAGTGGAAGCGATTTGCGACCGTGTGATTATTATTGACAACGGCAAAATTGTAACTGATAAAAAATTGGACAAATTGGTTTCCGAAATCAAAGAACAAGTGATTGAGGTCGAATTTGACAAAGTGATTGACGAAACGCTTTTTTCTAAATTTCCGAATTTACTTTCGTACAGAAATACACATGAAAATGTATGGGAACTGACTTTTGAAACGGAAAGCGATGCGCGTTCGAGTGTTTTTGATTTTGCTCAAAATAACGGATTAAAAACACTACAATTGAGTTTGAAAAGCAAAAACTTGGAAGCGATTTTTAGAGAAAAAACCTCTAAGAATTAGAAAGTGCTTAATTGACAGTATTTAGATTTAAAAAACTTGGAATGAATAGCAAGATGTAGCTTCTAATTATAAATTACCTGACCTTGGTATAATTGCTCAACATTTACTACCGACGGATTATTCATCAACACAACATTTCCGGTGCTTACCAATTTTCCTGTAATACTTTGAATCGGACGTACAATCATATCGTTAGAACCGCGATGGTAAACTTTGATGGTTTGTGCGGTAAGGTTTTGCGCATCAATTCGGCCGTCACCGGCATACAAATTGAGCAAAGCTTCACCTGTTTGACCCGAAATATAATAGCGCGACACGTTGTTATTGATAATTACCAATTGTGCGTTGTTAATATTTATAAAAAAATCACCAGTACCTGCTCCTTCTACACCATCTCCGTCGCTATCAAGTGAAAACAACCGCAAAATAGGATACGTTAAAACGCCATTGGAACTAATATTTCGCTCCGATTTAGAGTAAATTTCTTCAATATTCGGCGCTGTAATGTACACTTTTGTTTGTCCGAAATCGCGCACCCAATTACATGTAGTATTGTCTTTCAATGACAAAACAGTTCCGTTTTGGGTGACATCAATGTTCTCCATTAAATTTTCTCCTGTTTGCACTTCGACTTTATATTCTGGCCCTTGAGTTACAATCAATTCAATACCTTTGTAAACCTCTACTCTGTTAAAAGCAGTTACGGCCACTTCTTTGGTAATAATGGCTCCTGTCGATTCAACACATTCGCTTGGTTTTTCACACGAAATAATTGCTAAAAATAAACTTACTAGTAGTATGTATTTTTTCATATGCTAATTTTTTAAAGTCGGACACCTACTCCAAATTCTAAGGCTTCTGCCAAAAACAAATGGGTTTTTATAGTAAATCCTGCAAATATTTTTTTGGTCACGTAGTACTTCATTCCGACTCTATTGTATACCGAAATATCGTTTTTATAAGGTTCATAGATGTAATATCCCATTTGAGCTTCAAGAGAAATTCGGTTTACAAACAACTCGTGGCCTACAAAAAGTCCGACTCTCTTGTAATCAGTATTCGGATTGATATTTTCTTCAGGGTAGGCATTGGCTCTGTAACGTATAAAATCCTTAAAAAACTCCGTTAAAAACAGTTCAGTTCCGAATTGAATTGCACTTTTTCGTCCCAATCGCTTGTCGGCATAAAAACTGATATGATAGAATGGATGTTGTCCGCTACCTATAACTGGACTTTCATTTATACCCGAACGGAAAGCGATGTTATAACGAATAGGTTCACGATAGCTCTTTTTGTTTTGAATAGTATCCTTAACATTTTTCACATCACCATCAAAATCATAGTTGATTCCGAGATTAAGCAAATAGGTATTAATTCCACTATTAGGCGATTTAGTACGTCCGTTAGAATAATGAGTGAAAAGCACTCCAGCTTGTATACCAAATTTATCGATGATGTTTTCCTTTTTGAATGATAATCCAATGTTGGTATTATCAACAATTGACGACCCAAAAGCTTTGTTTTTACTGTTATCAGCTTTGTCATACGGATGGGTTACATAAGCAAAACCTTGCGCCAATTTTAATTGCAAATGACGATTGAAAAAGTAAAAATTGTAATGCATTCCTACCGCATAACTATCGCCAAGAATAGCATTATTAAAATTCTGATACAGGAAATAACCTCCATAATCAGGAAAATTGTAGGCCGTATGCCATTCTTTTTTTCCGTGTGTTTGTCTTGAAAAACTTAACATTAATGCATCGGGATGTCCAGTCAAGTGATTCAAATCGGGTGTGTGAGGCAACACATTTCCCTTTAAATAATTGATTTCAAAAGCATTGGTGTCTTTATTTTCTTGGGCGAATGAAACCAAAGAAACCATGCAAAGTAAAAAGTAAAATTTCTGCATTAATATGTTTTAAGTCCACAAATATAGCAGAATATATTTAGGATGAAAATTTTAAGGTTTTGAAGCGAAAGGTTCGGGCTTTTTTGGTTTCGTCTTTCCCGCTTTTCGCTACAATCTTTTCCCGTCAGTTCGAGTTCGCATGCAAAGCGAGTATCGAGAACCGTCAAAAGGATTTTCTCTTCAATTCGTCCCTAAGCCTCAGGACAGATTGAACTTGTCTTTTGTAAAATCACCATTAAAAAACAGCCGTTGCAATCACTTTGATGTTTTCGGCTCTTCCCATCGAATAATAATGTATCACCGGGATTCCGGCAGCTACCAATTCTTTACTTTGCTGTATGCACCAATCGATTCCGATTTGTTTTACAACATCGTTGTCTTTGGCTTTCACGACTTCCATAATTAAATCGTCGGGCAATTCGATTGAAAAGCGATGCGGAATCAAGTTCAGTTGCTTCTTGCTCGCAATAGGTTTTAAACCCGGAATAATCGGAATGGTAATTCCCGCTGCACGGCATTTAGCTACGAAATCAAAGAACTTTTTATTATCAAAAAACATTTGCGTAATAATATAATCGGCGCCGTTTTTGATTTTTTGTTTTAAAAAATGAATGTCGCTGTCCAAACTCGGCGCTTCCATGTGTTTTTCAGGATAACCTGCTACACCAATGCAAAAATTGGTACACGCTGAATTTTGCAAATCTTCGTCGAGATAAATTCCATTATTCAAATTGTTAATCTGCAACACCAAATCAGTTGCAAACTCGTTACCGTCTTTTTCGGGTTTAAAATAGGTTTCATTTTTTAACGCGTCGCCACGCAAAGCCACTACATTATCGATGCCAAGAAAATCCAAATCGATTAATAGGTTTTCGGTATCTTCTTTGGTAAAGCCACCACACAAAATATGTGGAATCGCATCAACGTCGTATTTATTCTGAATTCCAGCACAAATTCCGACTGTTCCTGGACGTTTTTTTACTACCTTTTTTTGTAACAAACCACTTGGCAATTCTTTAAATTCATATTCTTCGCGATGGTACGTCACATCAATAAATGGCGGATTGAATTCCATCAACGGATCGATACTATCAAAAATAGATTGAATGTTCTGTCCTTTTAAAGGCGGTAATATTTCGAAAGAAAACAAAGGTTGTCCGTTGGCGTTTTCGATGTGTTGGGTTACTTTCATAATTTTTAATTGTCCGTTGTCTGTTGTCTGTTTTCAATACTAACTGAAAACTGAGAACTGACAACTGTTTTTAATCTGCTATATTCGGCGAAAGCCATTTTGTTGCTTTTTCTGTTGAAATTCCTCTTCTCTTAGCGTAGTCAATTACTTGATCTTCTTTTATTTTTCCGAGTCCAAAGTACTTACTTTCTGGATTTGCAAAATAATATCCAGAGACCGATGAAGCGGGCCACATGGCCATACTTTCGGTAAGGGTCACGCCTATTTCTTGCTCGACATTCAGTAACTTCCAAATAGTTGGTTTTTCTAAGTGGTCGGGACATGCCGGATAACCTGGCGCGGGACGGATTCCTTTGTATTCTTCATCGATTAAATCTTGATTGGACAAACTTTCGTCGGAAGCATAACCCCAAATTTCTTTACGGACTTGCAAGTGTAAATATTCGGCGAAAGCTTCAGCCAAACGATCACCCAATGCTTTGACCAAAATCGAATTGTAATCATCGAGTTGCTTTTCAAATTCGGCTGCTTTTTCGTCTACTCCAAAACCTGTAGTCACACAAAAACAACCAATGTAATCTTGCTTTTCGGTATCTTTTGGCGCTATAAAATCGGCTAAAGCAATATTAGGCGCACCAGCAGTTTTTTGAGATTGTTGTCGTAAAGTTAGAAGCTGGACGTTGGAAGCTGAAAGTTGCACTTCAATATCGTCATCATTTACAGTGTTCGCTGGGAAAATTCCGAGGATGCCTTTGGCGGTCAACCAGTTGTAGTCGACAATTTGCTGCAACATTTGCCGTGCGTCGTTGAATAAATGCGTGGCTTGTTCGCCAACCACTTCATCGGTTAAAATTGCGGGATATTTTCCATACAATTCCCACGAACTAAAAAACGGTGTCCAATCGATAAAATCAACCAAGTCAGAAAGGGCTACATCTATAGTTTTGACACCTATGAAATTGGGTTGTAATGGCGAGAAGTTGTCCCAATCCAATTGCAATTTATTTTTACGAGCGTCTTCAATAGAGAGGTGATTTTTATCGCGACTTCGGTTCAAATAGCCTTCACGAAGTTTATCATATTCTTCACGAATGGCTTTCACGTAACCTTCTTTGGTTTCGGCTTGCAACAAATTACTGGCAACCGTTACCGCTCTTGATGCGTCGTTTACGTGAACGACGGTTTGCTTGTATTCGGGTGCGATTTTCACGGCAGTGTGTGCTCGAGAGGTGGTAGCTCCGCCAATCATAATCGGAATTTTGATATTTAATTTATCCAATTCTTTGGCCAAATACACCATTTCGTCGAGCGAAGGTGTAATCAATCCGCTCAATCCAATAATATCTACGTTGTGTTCGACGGCAGCTTGAATTATTTTTTCGGGCGGCACCATAACGCCCAAATCGATGATTTCGAAATTATTACATCCTAAAACTACAGCAACAATATTTTTTCCAATATCGTGCACATCTCCTTTTACTGTAGCCATCAACACCTTTCCTGCCGAAGATGATTTTCCGTCTTTTTGAGCTTCGATAAATGGCAAAAGATACGCAACAGCTTTCTTCATAACACGAGCCGATTTGACTACTTGTGGTAAAAACATTTTACCGCTTCCGAACAAATCGCCAACAACATTCATTCCGGCCATTAAATTGACTTCGATCACTTCGATGGCTTTATCAGAATTGGCTCTTGCTTCTTCCACGTCAATTTCGATGAATTCGTCAATTCCTTTTACAAGTGAATGCGTTAATCGTTCTTGCACTGGATAATTGCGCCATTCTTGAATTGCTTTTTCATTGGCTTTGAAATCACCTTTAAAAGTTTCGGCTAAATCGAGTAATCGCTCTGTGGCGTCGTCTCTTCGGTTGAGCAGAACGTCTTCGACATGTTCGAGTAATATTTTGTCAATTTCATCGTAAATTTCGAGCATTTCGGGATTTACGATTCCCATTGTCATTCCGTTTTGAATAGCGTGATACAAAAAAGCCGAATGCATTGCTTCTCGAACTCTATCATTGCCTCGAAATGAAAAGGAAACGTTGCTCACACCACCAGAAATTCCGGCATACGGTAAATTTTCACGAATCCATTTCGTAGCTCTGAAAAAATCAAGGGCATTTAATTTGTGTTCGTTCATTCCGGTTGCTACCGGAAATATATTGGGATCGAAGATGATGTCTTGCGCAGGAAAATGAACTTCGTTGACTAAAATATCATAACTTCTTTTGCAAATTTCGATGCGTCGTTCGAAGGTATCGGCTTGACCGTTTTCATCGAAAGCCATCACAATTACTGAAGCTCCGTAGCGTTTAATTAACTTGGCGTGATGAATAAACGTGGCTTCCCCTTCTTTGAGCGAAATCGAGTTTACGACACCTTTTCCTTGAATGACTTTGAGTCCGGCTTCAATAATTTCCCATTTGGAACTGTCAATCATTACCGGAACACGAGCAATATCAGGCTCGGCTGCCATCAGATTTAAGAATTTGGTCATGGCAAAAACGCCATCGAGCATGCCTTCATCCATATTAACATCGATGACTTGGGCACCGCCTTCGACTTGGTCGCGAGCTACTGAAAGTGCTTCATCGTACTTTTCCTCTTTGATTAATCGAAGGAATTTTCGAGAGCCTGTTACATTGGTTCGTTCGCCAACGTTAACAAAGATGGATTCTTCATTTACAAAAAGCGGCTCTAAACCAGAAAGCTGTAAATTTATTTTGTTTGTTCTTGACATTTTATTTTTTTTCAACTTATACAACCCTTTTAGGGTTTAGAACCTTAAAAGGGTTGATTTTCTACTATTTATCTCGGTTTGAATTGAGATGCCACTTCAGCAATGGCTTGGATATGTTCGGGTGTTGTTCCGCAACAACCACCGATGATGTTGATTAAATCATCTTGTAAATATTCCTTTATTAACGCTTGCATCTCGGCTGGCGTTTGATCGTACTGACCAAATGCGTTGGGTAATCCAGCATTGGGATGTGCCGAAATATTGAGTTGGGTGTTGTGCGCCAATCGTTTTAAATACGGCTTTAGTTGGTCGGCTCCCAAAGCGCAGTTGAAGCCAATGCTCAACAAATCGATGTGTTGAATGGATATTAAAAAAGCTTCTACGGTTTGCCCAGAAAGGGTGCGACCTGATGCGTCGGTAATCGTACCAGAAACCATAATCGGAATATCGAATTGGCGTTCTTCTTTAACTTCTTCTATAGCGAAAAGTGCCGCTTTGGCGTTGAGTGTATCAAAAATAGTTTCTACCAATAAAACATCGCAACCACCGTCAATCAATGCTTCTACTTGTTGTTTGTATGCAATGCGCAAATCATCAAAGGTTACGGCACGATAACCTGGATCGTTGACATCGGGACTCATACTTGCTGTTCGGTTGGTAGGTCCGATGGAACCAGCCACAAAACGAGGTCGGTCGGTAAACTCGTCGGCCACTTCGCGGGCAATTTTTGCCGATTCGTAGTTGAGTTCGTAAACCAAATCTTCAAGATGGTAATCGGCCATTCCGATGGTGGTTCCAGAAAAGGTATTGGTTTCTACTATGTCGGCTCCTGCTAGAAAATACAAGCGGTGGACTTGCTTCACGGCTTCGGGTTGGGTGATGGATAGCAAATCGTTGTTGCCTTTTAGCGGATGCGGAAAGTCTTTGAAACGCTTGCCACGGAAATCGTCTTCCGAGAAATTGTTGCGTTGCAGCATGGTTCCCATGGCGCCGTCGAGCACAAGAATTCTTTCTTGGATGGCTTGTTGTATTTTTGACATAATTGTTATTACACAGAGACTCACAGAGATTTTCACGGAGGCTCACAAAGTTTGTTTTAAAAATGAATAGTAACTAGCCCTGATAGGAGTGGAAATCCTTTTTCTCGGTTTTCGATACTCGTTTTTTAAGCGAACTCGAACTGACGAGAAAAAGATTGCAACGCATAGCAGGAATAGCTTCTGAAAATTCAGAAAGTTCTTAAAAAAAATATGTTATCGTGGAAAGTGAGAATATTCTCGTGGTTATCTTTGCTTAAATTGCTTTAAACTAGAATGTAGCACCTTCTACAGGGGTAGGGTTGCTAAGCTTTCGTCGGGTCTATTCCCTCGGGCTTTCGTGATAACAATCAATAAATTTATGAACACTGCAAAGTAATAACATAGAATTGTTTTTTGCAACTGTTTTGGTAAAAATAAAAAAACCCACTTTTGAGTGGGTTTTACATTTGTTTTGAACAGTTTAGTGCTTGATGAATTTAGAAGTTCCTAGACCCAATTCAGATTGAATCTTAACAAAATAAACACCAGCGCTTAATTTGGATGCATTAATTTGTATTGTATTGGTATTGTATTGCATTTGCTGTACCGTTCTTCCGTTGATATCGATAATTTGAGCTGATTCGATAGTCGTTTGATTTATGGAAGTTATGTTTAAAACATCGCTTACAGGATTTGGATGCATTGTGAAGTTGTTTGCAAAGAAATCAGGTGTACTTAATGTACGGTCGACCGAAAATTGATCGATGGCCACTTGATCAGAATTGGTTCCTAGCGGACCTCCATTGGGCACAAAATAGCGAAATGCTATTTTACATGAGGTTGCTACTGGCAATCCGGTTACAGTATAACTATATAATGTCCATGCATTTGGATATACGCTAGTAGATAAAGTGGGATTGATATCAAGAGCTAATATTGTGAAATCTCCAACACTTGTTGGTCCCACTGGATTTGCAGCAGTACTACCATTAGGACTAATTCGCAACTGTAAATTATCGGCATAAACATTCGTACCACCACTAAGACCTTTTGACGAGTAAAAACTGATTACGTCACCATCAATAAGACTAACAATTGGAGTTATCAACCAATTACTAATAGTATTATTTCCCGTTGTGCTGTTAAAATTAGCGAAAGCATAAGAAGTTGCTGCTGTACCGTTGTAAGCTCCGGTTCCGCCTCCAAAATAGGTGATTTGATTAGTGGATGCCTGCCCCCATTGATTTGCACCAGCTGGAACACTTGTATTAACTTTTATCCAAGTTGCTGGAAAAACATCAAAATTTTCAGTTATTAAATTTTGCGCTTTACAAACACCAATTACAACTAATAATAAAACAGAAAGTAAATTTTTTTTCATAATTCAAACAGTATTTTAGTCACAAAAGTAGCAACCTTTTAGAGTAATGCAAATAAAACTGGCACAAACTTAATTTGATTTATTTTCTCTTTTTTTTTTCATAAAAAAACCCACTAAAAAAGTGGGTTTTAAATTGTATTTCGAAGCTATTAATTCTTAATGATTTTTGAAGTTCCAACACCTAAATCCGATTGTACTTTTACAAAATATACCCCTGAATTTAAATTAGAAACATTAATTTGTACCGTATCATTACCTACAGTCGTTTGATTTACTGTTCTACCATTAATATCTATAACTTGTACAGATTCGATAGACGCTCCATTTTTAGCAGTAATGTTTACAACATCTTTCACTGGATTTGGATGCATAGCAAAATTAGTGGTAAAGAAATCGGCTGTACTTAATGGACGATTAATTAAAAAGGTATCCACTCCGATATAATCAGAATTGGCTCCAGTTGGACCTCCGCTAGTTACAAAATAACGAAAAGCAACTTTACTAGGTGTTGCCGATGGCAATCCAGTAACAGTGTAAGTATATTGAGTCCAAGTATTAGGATATCCAGTTGTTGTTAAATTTGGATTTACCTCAACAGCAAGAGTTGTATACCCCCCGACTCCAGTATTTCCTACCGGATTAGCTGCAGCAGCAGCACCAATTCGCATTTGTAATCTGTCTGGAAAAGTGGTTGCTCCTGGAGTTGTAGTTCTAGTGTAAAAAGAAATTATATCTCCGTTTTGCAAACTTACTACAGGTGTAAAAATCCAATTGCTAATGGTATTGTTACCAGCAACTGAATTAAAATTAACTCCCATGTAAGAATTAGGAGCTCCCGCAAAGGAATCAAAAGGACCTGAGACTAGCGGATCTGGATCAGTTGGATTTCCTTGAAACCATAATGGGTTTGTTCCTGCTGGTGTGCTTAAATTTAACATTGTCCAAGTTGTTGGTGGAGCGACGTCAAAATTTTCAGACAGTATAACTTGTGCTTGCACAAGACCTAATGTCAAAATCATAGATAAAGTAAGTAATGTTTTTTTCATATTAAATAGAATATTTTAGTTATGGATACAAAAGTAAAACCTTTTAGTGCCAAAAAAAAAATTTTTATAGTTAAAATGATTTATTACATTTGCACACGAAAATACAAGAGGAAAAATTTGAACTGATTGCAACCTCGTAAAAAAATGCTAAAGCAACTTTTCTTCTTTAGTTTTTTACTGCGATTTCATATTTTTTTTTGTAAATTTTAATTTAAAAAATACAACAGTATGGCTTATTTATTTACGTCGGAGTCGGTGAGTGAAGGACATCCAGACAAAGTAGCAGATCAAATTTCTGATGCATTAATTGATAATTTTTTAGCATTTGATGCGGAATCAAAAGTCGCTTGCGAAACTTTAGTTACAACAGGCCAAGTAATTCTTGCAGGTGAAGTAAAATCGAACACCTATTTAGATGTTCAGCAAATTGCTAGAGATGTTATCAAAAAAATTGGTTATACTAAGAGCGAATATATGTTCGAAGCCAATTCATGCGGAATTTTATCAGCCATTCACGAGCAATCGGCAGATATCAACCAAGGTGTTGATAGAGCGAGTAAAGAAGAGCAAGGTGCGGGTGATCAAGGAATGATGTTTGGTTATGCCACCAATGAAACGGAAAATTACATGCCATTGGCGTTGGATTTATCACATGCTTTGTTGATTGAATTAGCCAATTTAAGAAGAGAAAATAACGAAATTACGTATTTACGTCCGGATGCTAAGTCTCAAGTTACTTTAGAGTATTCTGATGATAACAAACCGCAACGTATTGACGCGATTGTAATTTCTACACAGCATGATGATTTTGCTCCTGAAGCAGAAATGTTGGCTAAAATCAAAAGTGATTTAGTTGGTATTTTGATTCCGAGAATTAAAGCAAAATATCCGCAATATGCACATTTATTCAATGACCAAATTACCTATCACATTAACCCAACGGGTAAATTTGTTATCGGTGGACCACACGGAGATACTGGTTTAACAGGAAGAAAAATCATTGTAGACACCTATGGTGGAAAAGGAGCTCACGGAGGTGGTGCGTTTTCTGGAAAAGACCCAAGTAAAGTAGACAGAAGTGCTGCATATGCTACACGTCATATTGCTAAAAACTTAGTTGCTGCTGGTTTGTGTGACGAAGTTTTAGTACAAGTTTCGTATGCAATTGGAGTGGCAAAACCAACTTCCATTAATGTAGTGACTTATGGCACCTCGAAAGTGAATTTGACCGATGGTGAAATCAGCAAAAAAGTAGAAGCTATTTTTGATATGCGTCCGTATTTTATTGAGCAACGTTTGAAATTGAGAAATCCAATTTACAGTGAAACGGCTGCTTATGGTCATATGGGAAGAACGCCACAAACCGTAACTAAAACATTTTCTGCTCCAGGTGGTAATCATAAAACAGTAACTGTTGAGTTGTTTACTTGGGAGAAATTGGATTTTGTGGATCAAGTGAAAGCTGCTTTTGGAATATAAAATTTCTAAAACCTAATTAATAAAAAGCCTGTTCATTAATGAACAGGCTTTTGTATTTATTCTTTTCTTTTGTCTTGAAACAAAAGAAACAAAAATTCAAGGCTATGCATCTTCGGCGGTCAAATTTATTCTTGTTTCCGAAATGAAAAGAACTCGCTACGCTCAAACAGCTTTTCATTTTTACGGACACTTCGAATATTTGACACTCGCCTGCAGATGCGAAAGCCAAAACCAATTTTGAAGTTTATATTTTATTTTCGACTTGCTTCGCGGCGGCGAAAATCCTTCTAAGATAATTCTGTAGTGAATAGATAATAAAATGGTATGAGGAGGATTCAGTGTTTTTTACTTTTTGTGTAAAGACAAAAGAAGAAATAGCCCTGATGGAAGCGGCATCCTTTTTGGAGCAAAGCGGAAAAAAGATATAGCGTACAGCAGGTTCTTGGCTACAAATTATACTTCAAACTGAAAATGATATACCTCGGCTGAACCGTATATTGCGACGTTCGCGTAGAAAACTGCGAAAAACTATCATCGTTTAAGGAAGTCGTATTGAGCAAATTGGTGGCTGAGACTTTGTATTCCCACTTCGAATCTTTTGTTTTTTGATAAATCAAACTTGCCGATAAGAAATCGTATTCATTATCTGATGTTTTGTCATCGTTGTAATAATGATTGTATTCGTATTCTGCCACAAAAGAGAAACTTTTTAAGAAGTAATAATCCAATCGAGCAAAGGGTTTTTCGTTGATAAATTTGGAGTTCGGATAATCGTTTATAGTGTATTCAAAACCGACTTCTAAGTTCGGCAGATTTTTGTAATTAGTAGATGCTTTAAATGTGTAGCTCTGCAAAAAGCTTTCGTTGGTGATTAAAACTTCTTCGTTGGTAATAGGAAGCACTTGTATGTTGTTGAATTTTGACCACGTTAATCGTGTACTAAAATTAGCTTTGTAGTATTTTAAAAACGAACGGCCGTATTGGGCAATTCCGAAAATCGTTTCATCGGCAAAGGGCGAATTAAAAGGCGTTGATGTTTGATTCACTAAATCGATATCTACTTTAGATTTGATAGCATCTAGCGTTCGTGTGTAATTTACAGTAGCAAAAATGCTTTCAAAATTGAACATGTTATATTTTACGTAAGCTAATGAATGTGTTTGAGCAATGGCGTTTTCAAGTGTTCGATTACCATTGGATAAATTATTGTAATTATTAAAAACATTACCCTCAGCTAAATTTTTAATGTCGGTAAAATTATTTCTAAACGAAAAGTTATACGTTAAGGTTTCTGCTTTTTTGATTTGATATAGGACTAAAAAATCGGGCAACAATCGGTTGAAACTTTGTTTGTAACTGCTTCCCAATTGTTGGTTATTTAAGTTGTAATTGTGCAAACTCAATCCGGGTGTAATCGTGAATTTTCCGTATAATATTTTATAATGTAATCCAAGAAATATGTCGTTGAAAGTGTATTTTACGTCATTAGTATTGGATGCAAAATTCAAGTTATTGATGGTTCCGTTATCCAACGTTTGAAAGATGCTCGAATCAAAACTTTGGTACGAATACGTATTTCCCAACGTTACGTTGATGTTACTTTTTGGATTGATTACGTAATAATAATCTAGTTTCGTGTCGATTTTATTGGTTTGTACAAAACGATTTTGAGTAATGTCGTTTCGATTTTGTAAGGTATTGTAGCCCGGAAAACTAAAAGGTCGCGATTCTAAATTAGCGTTGTAAAACGGATCTTCGTTTTGATACAAGTGTTGCATTTCGAGCGCCAAAATATTTTTTTCATTGATTGTATTGTAAAAACTCAAATTTTGGTTAACAGAAATTGGCTCTTGTTCTTTGTAGGTGTCAATAGTTTCTGAAGTGGAAAAATTATTAAAAATGGTTTCTCTCAACAAATTATTATTTTCGTCTTGCTTTGAGTATTTGGTCAAAACATCATAATCCATTTGAAAATTAGCATTTGGTTTGTACAACGAACTCAATTTGAATAACCCTAAATTGCTATTTTGATGCGCAATGTCGTTTCTTTTTTCGGTGGATAAAACTTCACCTGAATTTGGTCGCAAGAAATTATTGGTAGATATCGTTTCTAAATCGGTAATCGATTTTGAAAGAATAGCAAACCCAGTTAATGTCCATGATTTTGTTGGATTGTACGAAAAGTTAGCGGCACCAAATTCGCTTTCAATTTCTTTGGCTCGATTATTACGTGTAAGTGAAATGCCCAGATCATTACTTGAGACATTGAAGCTTGAACCACCTTTTCCCATCATATTTCTAAATCCACCTGTGAATTTAAAATAGTCGTTGATGGTAAGAGGAAGTTCGCCAATGTTATTGAAATTGGCAATGAGGTTGATGCTGTATTTTGGACTGTAGTAAAATAACTTCGGATTGATGATGTAACGTTCATCGGAATGACCGACACCAATTCCGGCCATGGCATCACCAAACCAAAAATTCTTTTTACCCGATTTTAGTTTGATGTTCATCGCCAAATTATCCTGATTATTTTCAACGCCTTTTAGGATTGAATTTTCGTTGTAATTGCGCAGTACTTGTATTTTATCAATCGCATCTGCCGGAATATTTTTAACGCCAAGTTTGGTATCACCATCAAAAAAATCTTTGCCTTCGACCATTAATTTGGTTACTTTTTTGCCTTCGACTTCTATTTCACCGTCGGCATTAACTTCGACTCCGGGTAGTTTTTTTAAGATGTCTTCAAGTTTTCTCTCAGTTCCTGTTTTGAACGAATCGGCGTTGTATACAATAGTATCTCCTTTTATGGAAACTGGCATTTCGCGCACAATTTCGACTTGTTCCAGCATTGTTCCTTCTTCTAAAGAAAGGACTTTGTTAATATTTTCTGTAGTCGTTTTTAGCGTAATTTCGAGGGGTTTGTATCCGATATAGCTTACTTTAATACTGTACGACGCGTTGGCTTTCAAAGCCAATTGAAATCTTCCCTTATCGTTGGTTATGCTAAAAGCATCGACCGCTTTAGTGGCTTGATTTACCGCCATAACATTGGCCATTTCGAGAGGAGCACCGTTAGTTTCGGCAACGATTCCGTCAAATTTTATTGATTGAGAAAAAGATAGGGTAGAAAAAAATAAAAAAACATATAGAAATTTATTCATGTGATGACTTTGTAATTATTAATCGCGAGTTTGAAATATGCCGTTTCCTCCTTCAAGACTCTCCATTTTGGCTTTGTGTATAGCATCAAATTCTACTTGTGAGACTTTTTTTCCTGTATTTGGAACTTTTATTGTAGTAGTTGCATTGTTGCTTACTATAACTTTTGAACATAGAATAATCATTTCATCATCTCTAACTTCTAAAATCAAGCCTGGTAAACCCCAGTAACCGACTGGACCCAAACTAACTGGAATATCTGTAGTATACCAAGCCGTTATTTTTTTAGGCTTAGGTTCATCCATACTAAAAAGTGATGTTTTAGTTTCTTGTTTTTTTTGACAGGCTGCATACTCTTCTTTTTCGCTATCAGAAACTGGAATCACAACTTCGGCTTTAAAGCAAGTATATTCTCCTATTTTTTTTGACTCCTCAATTAATTTCCACTCAAAAGGTTGTAGTGTTTCAACAATTAAAAACTCCTTGCCTATGATATCATCTTCACTTATTTTAGTTCCTTCCTGAATATTGATATACTTCTTTCCTTGACCTGAAAACCTTATACTTACTGAAACTCCTCCTTCTTTCGCACTTGGAACTTCTAACTTTTCCTGTTCTTCATACAACGCTTCTTTCTTATTAAAACTAAGCAGGAAGATTTTTTCAGAGGCTTTTTTCAGGGCATCTTCATAAGTATTTTTTAACATTTCATCATCATCGGATTTCACGCCTACTTCCTCAACGCCCTTTTTGAATATCCGTTTTGAAAAATAAGTCGCTTTGCCATGGAAATCTTGTGCATTACCAGCAATAAAAACCAATACTAAAGTTAAGACGAAGATTCTTTTCATACTTATCGTCCCATACGTATTTGCATACCGCCTCTCCCTTGACCTTGATTCATTTCGCTCATCTCTTCCATTTTTTTCACGACAATGTCGTCATATTCTTTTTGCGTCACGACTTTACCGTTGGATGGTTGTTTGATTTCTGCTTTTTCCTTCGCATTCATAACCACTTTTGAACATAGAATAGTAGTTTTTCCATCGTTAACTTCTAAAATTAATCCAGGCAACCCCCAATAGCCTTCTGGACCCTGACTTAAAGGAATTTCTGGTGTATACCAAGCGGTAACTGTAATTTCTTTTGGCAAATCGATATCATCCATAAAGTTGGTTTTTTTGGTCGGCTCTTCTTTTTTATCTTCTTCTTTTTTATCTTCTTCTTTTTTAGGACGGTAATTTCTGAAATCGGTTTTACTTGCCGGAATTACTGCGGTTGCTTTGTAACAAGTATAACCACCAATAACACGCGTTTCACTTTCCATATTCCATTTGTAGGTGGTTAGGGAATCTTTTACTAAAAATTCTTTTCCCATAAACTCTTTATCAACCGTGTAGATTTTTTCTTTTGTGTTTTTATAGTAAGTGCCACCGCCTCCCATAAAAGAAGCCATCATTCGCATACCACCGCTTTGTCCTGGCTCTTCTAATTTCTCTTCTTCTTTATAAATGGATGCTGATTTATCGAAATTTAGGATGAACGTTTTCTCAAACATTTTTTTCATTCGATCTTCAATCATTTTTTGCATGTCGGGTGTGATATCTTTGTTTCCAGACAAACGCGATTTAAAATCAGAAGTACTTGTTTTAGACTCGTATACTGCCATTCCTTGAAAATCTTTTTGGGCGTTAGCAGTAATAAAAACAATAAAAAGGGAAAAAGTAAAAACAATATTTTTCATATTAATTTAATATTTTTTTGAATAATAGAACAAATATGACGATTCCATCGGCAATATGTTACCAAAGATTTGTTAAATATTTTTTTTTATAGCAGATGAAAGTTCAAATGGATTGGTGTACTTTAGCCAAACCATGAAGTCGACTATTTACGACATATTAAATAACCTTACATTAACACTAAAAAAAATAGTGTACTTTGTTATGTTGTTTAGTCATTCCTTTTGTCAATCACAATCTATTATTACAACAAAATTAGACAGCATAAACTTTGAAGCTGATGATTTAGTTGGAACCGATGGTTTTGGAAATTATTTTTTTTTAAAAAACAATGTGCTTGTAAAAAGAAATGAAAACGGGATACAACAATATCAAAACATTTCGCTTGGTAAAATTAAAAAAGTAGATTTAATTAATCCGCTTAAAGTGTTAGTATTTTATGAAGAATTCAATGCAATTGTTTTGTTAGACAATCAAATGAACGAAATACAGAAAATTGAATTTTCTAAAAATGAAACGCCAATTATTGTCTCTGCAACAGGAATGTCGGGGCAAAATCAACTTTGGATTTACAATTCAATTGATCAACAAATTGGATTGTACGACATGGCTACAAATACCTACAAGAGCTTAGGTGTTCCCATAAAAGAAAACCTGTTATTTTATCAAACTGATTTTAATTATTTTCATTGGATAGATACCAACAACCAATGGTTTTCTTGCTCAATATTTGGAAGAACTACAACTAATGGTTTACTTAAAAATCAGACTGGATTACAACTTTTAGACAACAACGCTATTGTTTATTTTAAAGCGAATGCGCTATACTGGTTGGACCGCAACACACATAAAGAATACAAAATTGAAATTGTTGAGAATTCCTTTAAAAATTTTTATTACAAAAACCAAATTTTATCTATTTTTACCACCCAAGGAATTACAAATTATAAAATCATACTACCATAATGCATATAGCAGTAGCAGGAAACATTGGCGCAGGAAAAACTACTTTAACACGATTTTTAGCAAAGCATTTTAAATGGGAACCCCATTTTGAAGACGTAGTTGACAATCCGTATTTGGATGATTTTTACCATCAGATGGAGCGCTGGTCGTTTAACTTGCAGATTTACTTCTTAAATAGTCGTTTTCGTCAGGTGCTACAAATTCGTGAAAGTGGAAAAAAAATCATTCAGGACCGAACGATTTATGAAGATGCTCATATTTTTGCTCCCAACTTGCATGCGATGGGTTTAATGACTAACAGGGACTTTCAAAATTACTCCTCTTTATTTGAATTGATGGAAAGTTTAGTTGCTCCGCCTGATTTGTTGATTTATTTACGAAGTTCGATTCCGAATTTAGTTTCACAAATTCACCAACGAGGACGTGATTATGAAAACTCTATTTCTATTGATTATTTAAGTCGATTAAATGAACGTTATGAAGCATGGATTCATACCTATGATAAAGGTAAACTTTTAATTATTGATGTTGATAATATGGATTTCGTTAATAACCCAGAAGATTTAGGAACTATCATTAATCGAATTGATGCTGAAATAAATGGTCTTTTTTAACGATGATTTCATTAGTGATAGTCAAACAAATTATTTAGAATACATTATAAAACATTACTTAACCGTTAATTTTTAGCTTTCTTTAGGTAAATTAAAAAATTAACATTAATTTGGTCACGAATTAATAAAAACTATGGCAATACTTTACTCTTCAGATAAAAACATCTTCCTTTTTTAATTTTAAAAAATGCTGTACCTCCTACAGTAGGAAGTATACTTTTTCACATATAGTAAAATTTCGCCTAGTATTATAATTGTATCGAATAGGAATTTATTCTATCGAAAGCACATGGAAATTTAAACACATTAACTAACGTAATACCTATGAAAACAAGAAGTAAGATTAAAAATTTAAGAATTGCACTATTGACTGCATTCTTGATTATGTTCTCTTTTAGCGGTTTTTCTCAAGCTTGTACAGGCAATCAGTTAACCTTGAGCATTAAAAACTTAGCCCAAACTAGCACCACACTAGAGTACGATGTTTTTGTTAGAAATACCGGATCTACAAGCATCAAGTTATCGGCATTGGCTGGAAATGTTCGTTTTCCTACTGGTATGTTAACAACCGGAACACTAACAGTAGTAGAACAACCTTCTGCAACTGGAAACTTTTCTGGTATCGCTAACTTAGCTCCAAATCTTACCATTGCATCACAACAAGCAAGATGGACAAACACACCTCCAGTTGGAGAAGCTGTTGCAATACCTTTGCCTGCCAATTCAGATTTGAAATTTGCACGATTTAGAATAACAAATACAGGCACTCCATGGAGTAACTTTCCTGCACAATTGACACTCTCTACTGGTGGAACAGGAATATCACTTAACAT
This sequence comes from Flavobacteriaceae bacterium, assembly GCA_947491985.1. Classification (GTDB taxonomy): domain Bacteria; phylum Bacteroidota; class Bacteroidia; order Flavobacteriales; family Flavobacteriaceae; genus Flavobacterium. Next base: position 51,847 of record CANLLR010000008.1, read on the forward strand.
AGTTACCGTATATTGTAATGGAAACCCAAATTCAACTCCAATATCACTTGCCACTTCAACAATTGCATTAGAAAATCCAAACAGCATTGTTTTAGGACCCGCAAATATTTGTTTTTCTACAGGAAGTGCTGCTACCAATCCAGAATCTTGTACTGGACTTAACGATGGAATTGCTATTATAACAATGTCGCCTATTCCTACTGATTTATCAGCGTCTTATATTTTAGATGGAGGAGCCGCTGTTCCTGTTACTTTAACAAGTGGTGGTGCATTTACCATTACTGGTTTATCCACAAGTGCCCATACTTTAAGCATAACGGGGAGTGGTACATGTACAACTCCTGTTTCAGTTCCGTTTACGATTGGCACTACTACGGCAGTAACTCCTACATTTTCTCAAGTTACCCCGATTTGTAGTGGCGATGTTTTGGCTGCACTTCCAACAACTTCAACCAATGGCGTGATAGGAACTTGGGCTCCAGCATTAAATAACACCACTACAACCATATATACTTTTACTCCCGATTCTGGAGAATGCGCTACAACAGCCACAATGACTATCACAGTAAATCCAAGCATTACTCCTACTTTTACTCAAGTAGCCCCTATATGTTCAGGAATAACTTTAACTGCTTTACCAACAACATCAAGCAACGCTATAACAGGTACTTGGTCTCCAGCATTAAACAATACTACAACAACTACATATACTTTTACACCAGATGCTGGTCAATGTGCCACAACAGCCACTATGACCATCACGGTTAATCCAAGCACCAATGTTACAACAACTATTTCCGCTTGTGGAACCTACACTTGGAGTGAAAATGGTGTAACCTATACAACTAGTGGTGTTTATACAATTCCAGGAACATTACAAAGTGGCATTTTCAATAATGCTTCAACTTGGGCTAGTACAGCAGCAGCAAATGGAGCTGTTGTATCAACTAATGCTTTAAGCGGATTACCACAAACTCCTCCAGCAAGCGTAACTGTTGGTAGTACCAGTGTAACTTTCAGTGCTCCAGGCGGTTTATATTCTAGCGGAACATTTGTAGGTACGAATTCGCCAAATGAACCACTAACAATGACATTCACGCCTCCAGTATATGGTGTTGCTGGAAATTATTTTGTAACCAACATAACTGACAACGTAATTGCTGGTACGATTACCATTGCTTATTCAAACGGAACTACAGACACCCAAGCTGTAAGTGCTGTCACTGATTATTTTGGATTTTTTAATGGTTCATCTATTAGTAGCGTGACTATTACACCAGTTGCAACTGCACCTGCTGTGAATCGTTATGTATCAATAAATAACTTAAGTGTAGCTGTCGCGCCAGCTTGTTTTACGGAAACTTTAGATTTGACTATAATTCCTCAGGTAACTCCTGCATTTACTCAAGTCTCTCCGATTTGTTTGGGTGCTACTTTGGCTGCTTTGCCAACTACATCAACTAATAGTATTATAGGTACATGGACACCAGCTATTGACAATACAGCTACAACCACTTACACATTTACTCCAACTGTTGGACAATGTGCTACAACAGCAACAATGACCATAACGGTAAATCAACCAACAGTGCCAACATTTACACAAGTTGCACCAATTTGTTCAGGTGCTACTTTGGCAGCTTTACCAACTACATCAAACAACGCTATAACAGGTGCTTGGAGTCCAGTAATAAGCAATACAGCTACAGCTACGTATACATTCACACCTGATGCTGGCCAATGTGCAACAACATCTACAATGACTATAGTTGTAAATCCGCTTCCAATAGTAACTTTTTCGGCTAACCCATTCCCTGTTTGTGCAGGAACGAGTTCTGTACTATCCGCGAATGTAAACAATGCTACTCCAACTATCAGTACAAGTTCACAAACATTCAGCATGAATGCTGGTCTTATTGGCACTCCTATTACAACCCCATTAACAGGTTCATTAATCAACACCATAACCAATGGGTGTGATCCTTTTACTCCAGGTTCATTAAATGGAAAAATTGCATTAATACAACGTGGCACTTGTGCTTTTAGCGTTAAAGTTCAAAATGCTCAAGATGCTGGTGCAGTAGCTGTTGTTATTTACAACAATGTTGCTGGTGTTATAATCCCAGGAGGAACCGCTCCAACTGTAACTATACCAGTTTACGGAATAACTCTTGCAGACGGACAAGCACTTATCGCTGGAATGACAGCTAATGAAGTTAATGTAACACTCAATCCTGCTCCACCAGTTACTTACTTATGGGGTAATGGCGATACTACTCAAACTACAAATACAGGTGTTTTGAATGCGAACACCGATTTTACTGTAACAGTTACTAGTACATTAACAGGATGTTCTTCTACTACAACAGTAACAGTACCTGTAACTCCTTTAACTGTTCCGACTTTTAATACAGTGGCTGCTATTTGTGCAGGAGAAACATTAGCAGCTTTACCAACAACTTCTACCAATAGTATTCTAGGAACTTGGGCACCTGCTTTAAACAATACAACAACGACAACGTATACCTTCACACCGACTCCTGTTACGGGTCAATGTTTGGGAACTGCTACTTTGACAATTACTGTAAATCCGCTTACAACAAACGGTAGTGTAACAACAACTGCATGTGGAAGTTATACTTGGCCTGCTAATGGCGTTACATATACTACTAATCAAACTGGTATTACGTTTGTAACAGGATGTAATACGGCTACATTGAACTTAACTATTCAAGCAATTGATTATGCTAATCTTCAATTCCCTGATACACAAACCTTATGTGAAGGACAAACATTGACTGCTTATGGACGTGTTTATGAAGCAGGAATCACGGATGTTAGCCAAACATTACAAGGAGCTGGAATCGATGTTGAATTTGGATTAAGTACTGCAGGTGGTTCTGCTGATCCATCAACATGGACAAATTGGTCAACAGCCACTTACAATGCTGCATCACTTTGTTACCCTTGTAATGATGACGAATACCAATTTACAACTAGCAATACATTAACTGCTGGAACTTATTACTACACATTTAGATACAAACTTAGTTCTTGTACAACATGGCAATATGGTGGATATCCTAACGGCTTTTGGAACGGAACTACTCAAAATAGTGGTGTCCTTACAATAAATCCTGCAACAACTAATGGTAGTGTTACTACAACCGCATGTGATACATATACTTGGCCAGCTAATGGCGTTACGTATACTAGTAGTCAAACCAATCTTACTCATGTAGTTGGTTGTAATACTGCAACTTTAAATTTAACCATTACTCCAAGTACTACAAACGGAAGCGTTACTACTACTGCATGTAATTCTTACACTTGGCCAGCTAACGGGGTTACTTATACAACAAGTCAAACCAATCTTACTAATGTAGTTGGTTGTAATACTGCAACTTTAAATTTAACCATTACCACAGCTGCAACTCCAACAGGAAGTGCTACACAATCTTTTTCAGTTGCTGCTTTAAATGATGCAACTATCGCTAATTTGGTTGTAAATCCAACTGCTGTTACATGGTATGGTTCATTGGCTGATGCGCAATCAGGAACCAATCCTTTACCAACAACTACTGTTTTAACAAACGGCGCTACTTATTGGGCAGTTAATACTGTTGCAACATGTGCAAGTACACCATTTGGTGTGACGGTAACTGTAACATTAGGTAATGATGATTTTGATAGTTTAAATTTTGCATACTATCCAAATCCAACTTCATCTACCTTGAACATTTCGTACTCTAAAACGATTACTGAAATTCAAGTGATAAACATGTTAGGTCAAGTGATTTTGACGAAAAAAACAAATGAGACTGACGTTCAAGTTGACTTAGCTCCATTTGCTGAAGCTACTTATTTTGTTAAAGTAACTTCAGATGACCAATCGAAAATCGTTAAAGTGATTAAGAGAAATTAGACTTAGAATAATTTACACAAAAAGGTTGTCAGAAATGGCAACCTTTTTTTATTGGAATAAATTCGTAATTTGTTTAGTTTATTGTATCAAATAAAGATCTAATTACGATATTCTGTTCTGGTTTGGAAAGTGTAACTTGTACTTTTTGATTGGGAAGTAGATCAAAATAATTATCGCTAAAAAAAACATCTTTGCCCGATAGAAAAACGTTTTTTGCCAAAACATCGGAAGTAAGCTCAATTGTAGTTGGATTAATTTGCGTGATTGTAATCGTTGGTTTACTCAATTTTAAATCTTTTGGCTTTACAAAATAGTAGTTAGCGTTCGTTATTTTTGTTGCCGATGTAAATGACATCACTACTATTAGTTCTTCTAACGAAGTGTTCTTTAAATCACTCTTATAAATCTCATAATATACCAAACTAGAATTGGCTGCTACAGTGACAGACTCATTTATTTCCAAAAGTTTTTTTCCGCTAAAATCTATAATCGCTAAAACCAGCTCTCCCTTATGTTCTTTTAAATCATCGTTGATGACAAACATTTTATATGTTTCCGCTTCTTGGTGCATAGAAATTAGTACATTCTCAAAACTTTTTTTGGCTTGATAATGAAAAGCTTTCCATCGTCCAAAATAATCCACAGAACTCCAAGATGTTACTGGCCAACAATCGTTAAGTTGCCAATACAACGTCCCCATACAATTGGGTTTGGCTCTGCGATGCGCTTCTATCGCTGTTTTCATTCCGTCTGCTTGAAGTAATTGCGAAACATACGCAACATCCTCAAACGATTTTGGAAGTTTATAATCACGCTCCATGTATGTTGTAATAGTTTGATAACCTGTAGGATGTTTTTGATGGTTTTTTACCGCTTCGGAATCCCAATTCAAATCAACTTTATTGGCAAAAGATTGAAAAGTTTCCAAGCTTGGCATTCCTTGAAAACCGTATTCACTCATAAATCGTCCTACTTTTTTTTCATAGACCTCAAAAGGTTCCATTCCCCACCAAACACCCCAATAATGTGAATCGCCTTCTAACATACTTTCTTTTTTTCCCCAACCAATCGACGGTGAAGAAGGCCAATAGCGATTTTCATTACTTGGAAGCAAACTGTCTAAAGTTCTCGGAATTACTTCATGAAACAATTTTTTATAATCGTTCCAAATTAAAGCTTCTTGATCTGGGGTATAGTTAAATTGTTTTTGCCAGCCCCAATTTTTCCATCCTTCATCACTTTCGTTATTGCCACACCAAAGCGCGACGCTCGGGTGGTTTTGCAATCGTGTTACATTGTCAATTACTTCGTTTTTTACTGTTTCTAAAAAAGTTGCATCACCAGGATACATCGCACAAGCAAACATAAAATCTTGCCAAACTAAAATCCCGTTGGCATCACATTCGTCATAAAAAATAGCATCAGCATATACGCCTCCTCCCCAAACGCGCAACATATTCATATTGGCATCAACTGCATTTTTTACAATACTTTTATATGCGGCATCGGAGACTCTTGGTAAAAAACTATCGGGCGGAATGTAATTTGCTCCTTTCATAAAAACGGGCACACCATTGACTTTAAAGTAGAAACTTTTACCAATTGCATCTTTCTCTTGAATAAATTCGATGGTACGTAAGCCAATCTTGAAATGAGTTTGTGCTAATCTTTTACTATTACACGATAATTCGACAACAAAAGAATACAAATAAGGTTCTCCTAGTCCATTAGGCCACCATCGTTTTGGTTGCTCAATTTGATAGGGTACAACAATTGTGTTTATTCCTTTTTTTAATTTAACAGTAACGCTTTTGTCGTTAATTTTTAATTCAAAGTTTCCGTTATTGTTAGCTTCTATTGTAGCACTAAACTCCAATTGCGCCATTTTATCGATGACCGATTTTTGAAAATGTTTTACATTTAAAAGTGTTGCTTTATTCCAAAATTGCAAATGAACCTCTTTCCAAATTCCAGCCGTAACGAATCTCGGTCCCCAATCCCAGCCGAACTGATATTGTGCTTTTCGTGTGAAGACTTTTTCGTCTCCTGGTAAAATATAGGTCAATTTTTTAGCTTCTTCTTTACCTTTTTGAACGGCTGAGGCAAAAACAATTCGCAGTACATTTTTTCCGACTTTTAACTGGTTTTTTACAGCAACTTTCCATCTTCTGAACATGTTGTCTGCTATTAAAATTTTGGTGTCGTTTAAAAAAACTTCGGCGTACGTATCCAATCCATCAAACTGTAATAAGCAATTTTCGTTGGCTAATTCTTCATTTGAAATTATAAAAGAGGTTTGATATTCCCAATCTTCATTTTCAATCCATTGCAATTGTTTTTCATTCGCACCAAAAAAAGGATCTTGAATTACTTTATTCCAATACAAATCGGTATGCACCGTTCCTGGCACTTTTGCCGCTAACCAATTGGTATCTGATTTCTTTTTGAAAGTCCATTTTTCTGAACTTAAATTACGTGTTGTATTTTGAGCGAAACTACTTACAGTACCAAGTAATAGTATACAATAAATTAGTTTTAAAGAAGAACCATATAAGGCATTTACAGACATTTAGTATCGTTTTAGATTGGATAGTAATGCGATTATTTCTATGGGATTTGCCATTTGATTTCCATCTGTTATTGCAGAAGAGTGAAAATAGTTGGCTTTTGTTTTTTGTTGGATACTTTTACAATTTGACGAACGCAGTCCGCCACCGGGCATTATGACAATTCGATTATTGGCCATTTTTACCAAAGCGGCTAAGCTATCAACGCCTGTTTCAACATAGGGCATTTGACCTGAGGTTAGAATCGTTTGAAAGCCACATTTGATAGTATCTTCTAAGGATTGGAAAGCTTCTGAGACTTCATCAAACGCACGATGAAAGGTACACGGAAATGGTTTTGCCAAAGCGATCAGTTCAGAATTTTGCTCTTTATTAATTGTATTGTCCTCTTTTAAAATTCCGAAAACAAAACCATCAACTTTTTCCTTTTTAAGTTCATTAATGGAGGTTTTCATTTGTTGAAACTCTTCCTTCGAATACACAAAATTGCCACCTCTTGGTCGAATCATCACAAATAAATCGATAGTTAGGGATGCTCTAGCTTTTCGTGTCATTGCAACAGAAGGTGTTGTTCCTCCGACATCAAATCCGTCACAAAGTTCAACTCTATCTGCACCATTTTGTTGGGCGATTAACGCTGAATTTAAATTGAAACAGGCGATTTCGAGTTTAGTTGCTAAAACCATATAAAAAAATATAAGGCTATGTAAGTTTACTTTAAAAAATAGTCGGCATCAATTAATTTATTGCCTGAGTTATCGTTAACAGCATAATTAAATCCGCCTTGAATGCAATACGAACCATATACACCTTGCTTATTCAAAGCTATAAATCCGACTTGAATGTCTTTGAGATTTTTATTGCGACTTTTGGTCAATTTCACAATCCGACTAACGGCTTCTTCACACGCTTTTTGAGGCGATTTGCCTTGACGCATCAGTTCGACTACCAAATGACAACCTGCAATCCGTATAACTTCTTCTCCATGACCTGTAGCTGTTGCTGCGCCAATCTCATTGTCTACATACAAACCCGCTCCAATAATAGGAGAATCGCCCACTCGTCCGTGCATTTTGAATGCCATTCCACTTGTGGTGCAGGCTCCTGATAAATTCCCATTACTATCCAAAGCAATCATTCCGATGGTATCGTGATTTTCAATATTGGCAATGGGTTTATACTGACTGGTTTTGAGCCAATCCTTCCATTCTTTTTCGGATGCTTCTACTAATAAATTTTCTTTTTTAAATCCTTGTGATAAAGCAAATTGCAATGCACCATCACCAACTAACATGACGTGCGGTGTTTTTTCCATTACGGCTCTTGCCACAGAAATGGGATGTTTGATGTGTTCTAAACAAGCCACTGATCCAATATTAGCAAACTCATCCATGATGCACGCGTCGAGTGTTACTCGTCCGTCTCTATCAGGTCTTCCGCCAAAGCCAACACTTCTCTCGTTGGAATCACCTTCGGGAATTTTCACTCCAGCTTCAACAGCATCCAAAGCGCGTCCATTATTCTTTAAAATTTCCCATGCAGCACCATTGGCTTGTACGCCAAAGTTCCATGTAGAGATAACAATAGGTTTATTGACTTTACCCTTTGGAATATATTGTACCTCATCTTTACGGGCGAAAGAAGGAAGTGCTAAAGCAATCGAGCCTGCTGCAGCCGTTTTAATAAAATTTCTACGATCTGTCATTTATTCTACCATTATTTCATCTGCAAACAACCACGCTGGTGAGCCTTCACCTGGAGATCCAACTGGAATTTTGTCTATTTTTTTGGCGATGACTTTTATAAATTTGGCGTTTTCTTTGGGAAAAGGCATGACAACACTACCTTTTTGATTTGAAATTTCCTTATCAGAAACCAATTTTACACTTTTAAATTTAACACCATCATTAGATAGGAAAACTTCAATACTTTTGGGGTAGTGAATCCAACTTCCAGTGCTTTGAAGTACATCAACGGTAACTTTAGAAACAGTTGTGACAACCCCTAAATCGATTGTAGCATTCAAATCATTTCCTAAAAAACCCAGCCAATCGCGACTGAATTTTTGCATGCTGCCACGCATACCGTCTACTAAAGTAAATTTACCCCCAATAGCATAACTCTGATGTGGCGCTGTAACAAGCGTTATTGCTTTTCCAGTTGATTGTGTGATCAGAACAGGTTGTTCGATAACAACACCTTTTTGTTTTGTTCCTTCAAAATAAGCCGCTTTTAAGGTGCTACTTTCTGTTATAATGAAAGGGCCGTCATATTCTTTTGATTGCAACGAGGGAGCATCTCCATTGGTTGTATAGTACACCCCTTTGTTTCCGTAAGCCGATTTTAAAGTAAATTCGACTCCTTTTCCTGTTTTAGCAGGAGCTACATTGGACGTAATTTGAAAAATTGATTTACTGTAATTAACGCTCATTCGGTCTAACACGTCAAAATGTTTGATTAATCGAGTTTGAAAATTGGCATAGTCGCTAGGCTTAGACGTTCCCCATACCACTTCGGACAAAGCAGCCATACGGGGCATCGCCATGTATTCTACTTCTTGTGGTGTGTTGATGTATTCGGTCCAAACATTTCCTTGAGCACCTAAAATATGCTTTCCTTCTTCTGCAGTTAATTCGGCGGGAATAGGATTAAAAGAATATACTTTTTCTACTGTAGCGTAACCACCAAAAGCGAGCGGTTCGTGTTTTGGATCACCTTGATAATGATCAAAATAACAATGCGAACCAGGACTCATTATTACATCATGATTTTCTTTGGCTGCTACAATTCCCCCTTCAGTTCCACGCCAACTCATTACGGTTGCGTTTGGACCCAAACCACCTTCTAAGATTTCGTCCCAACCAATTAACTTTTTACCATAGGCGTTTAAAAACTGCCCCATACGGGTAATAAAATAACTTTGCAATTGCATTTCATCGGTTAGTCCTTCTCTTTGCATCAATGCTTGACAGTTGGAGCAGGATTTCCATCGCACTTTACTGCATTCATCGCCGCCGATATGAATATACTCTGATGGGAATAATACCATTACTTCATCCAATATCTCTTGTAGAAACTGAAACGTTTCTTCTTTCGGACAAAATACATCGTCATAATTTCCCCATTTCGTACCTACATCAAACGGCCCACCTGTGCAGGAATATTGTGGGTAAGCAGCCAAAGCAGCCATAGCGTGACCTGGCATCTCGATTTCAGGAATAATGGTCACGTGCCGTTGTTGCGCATAAGCAACCACGTCTTTTATTTCCTCTTGAGTGTAAAAACCGCGGTAGGTTTTGTCGTCAAAACGTTGTTCGCTATAATGTCCAATCATCGATTTAAACCGAATGGAACCCAATTGCGTCAATCTTGGATATTGCAAAATTTCGATACGCCATCCTTGATCGTCTGTTAAGTGCCAATGAAATGTATTCATTTTATACATGGCGAGATAATCGATATATTTTTTTATAAAATCGACAGCGAAGAAATGGCGACTCACATCGAGATGCATACCGCGCCACTTAAATTTGGGTTCATCTTTTATGGTAAGACAAGGCGCTTCGGCTTCTTTAAATTTGTTAGCAGGAAGCAATTGTATCAGAGTTTGAAAAGCGTAAAAAACACCTTTGTTCCCTATTGATTTAATAATTATTTGCGTTGGAGTGATGGTTAATTCGTATTTTTCTGAAGTGGTGTCAGCAGGGTTCTCGACACTAATAGAAATACTATTGTCGTTACTTTTAGATTTTGTTTCAACGTTTAACTCATACCCATACTTGTTTAAAAGAAACGAATTAAACAAAGCGATTTCATTGTTGTTTTTATCCTTTGAAAGAAAAAAAGTAGCCTTATTTATGGTAAAGTTTCCTGAACCTAATTGCATTTCTTTTGGATGTGGAATGAGTGGCAGTGTTGTTTGAGAGTATCCAAGAGTTGTGAATAGCAATAAGAAGAAAAATATCTTTTTCATATATGTAATTATTTTTTATAAAAATAAGAAAAAAAAAGAATGTTACGTATAAAAAAAAGCCCTCCAAATGGAAGGCTTTTTTTAAATATATATTTATAAATTACAAAGCGTCTACTTTTGCTTTTACTTCAGCTTCTGTACCTTCAATAGTTTGGGTAGTAGATTGTCCGTTTAAGGTAGTAGTAACCGTAGCTTTTACATTTCCGTCTGCTCCTTTTTCCATCATTACTTTTGTCTTTACTTCTTTCTTTTCAACTTTACCATTGAATTTACCATCGGCATCATACATTGACAAACAATGTGCTTTTTCTTCAGCGGTACATCCTTTTTCATCACACATGGCAGCACATTCCTCTTTGGTCATGGTTGCCATTTTTGACATGTCACATTTCATATCTACTGAACATGATTTCATATCTGAAGATGCACAACATGCTTCTTTTTTAGATGCAGTACCTTCTGAGTGACCATTTCCTAAAATTGGAGCAATTACCAATCCTATCAAACACGTCAATTTGATTAATATGTTCATTGATGGACCTGAAGTATCTTTAAATGGATCTCCAACAGTATCTCCAGTTACGGCTGCTTTGTGAGCATCAGAACCTTTGTACGTCATTTCACCATTTATCATAACTCCAGCTTCAAATGATTTCTTAGCGTTATCCCAAGCTCCACCAGCGTTGTTTTGGAACACTGCCCAAAGAACTCCTGAAACAGTAACTCCAGCCATATAACCACCTAACATTTCAGCAATCAATTGGTTGTTATCTCCGTAAACTAGTTTACCTAAAAGAACAATTGCAATAGGGAAACCAATAGTTAAAATACCTGGTAACATCATTTCACGCAAAGCAGCTTTGGTAGAAATCTCCACACATTTACCATATTCTGGTTTACCAGTTCCTTCCATAATTCCTGGAATTTCTTTGAACTGACGACGTACTTCATATACCATATCCATAGCGGCTTTACCAACCGAGTTCATCGCTAATGCTGAGAAAACTACTGGAATCATTCCACCAACGAATAACATAGCCAAGACTGGCGCTTTGAAGATATTAATACCATCAATTCCGGTAAACGTTACATACGCAGCAAACAAAGCTAACGAAGTTAATGCAGCTGAAGCGATTGCAAAACCTTTTCCTGTGGCAGCAGTAGTGTTACCCACTGAATCTAAAATATCGGTACGCGTTCGCACTTCTTTTGGTAATTCACTCATTTCAGCAATTCCACCAGCGTTGTCAGAGATTGGTCCGAAAGCATCAATAGCTAATTGCATTGCTGTGGTTGCCATCATAGCAGAAGCCGCTAATGCTACCCCGTAAAATCCTGCTAAAGCGTAAGTTGACCATATTGCTGCAGCAAATAAAATTACTGTTGGAAATGTAGAAATCATTCCAGTCGCTAAACCAGCGATAACGTTGGTTCCTGCTCCAGTTGATGATTTTTGTACAATTGCCAAAACTGGTTTTGTACCTAATCCTGTATAATATTCAGTTACAGATGAAATAGCTCCACCAACAAATAATCCGATTAAAGAAGCATAGAATACTCTCATTGAAGAAATTTCTTGTAATCCTTCTCCGAAGAATGACATTTTCATAGTTTCTGGCAACATCAAATCAATTAAGAAATAACAAGCAACTGCTGTTAAAACTATAGAAACCCAGTTTCCAATATTTAATGCTTTTTGCACTTGTGCTTCTTTAGCATCATCACTCGAAATTTTAACCAACATTGTTCCGATGATAGAGAATAAGATTCCGAAACCTGCAATTGACATTGGCAGTAAAATTGGACCAATTCCGCCGAAAGCATCTTGAATGCTTCCACCCATATCTTTAATTACGTAGTTTCCTAAAACCATTGCAGCCAAAACGGTTGCAACATACGAACCGAATAAATCGGCACCCATTCCTGCAACGTCTCCAACGTTATCTCCAACGTTATCCGCAATTGTAGCTGGATTACGTGGATCATCTTCAGGAATACCTGCTTCAACTTTACCTACTAAGTCAGCACCAACATCGGCAGCTTTCGTATAAATTCCGCCACCTACTCTAGCGAACAAAGCGATAGATTCAGCTCCAAGAGAGAATCCCGCTAAAGTTTCAAGAACGATAGTCATGTCTTCAGTTGAAGTCCAAACTCCTTTCATGAAAAACTGAAACAATATAATGAAGAAACCTGTCAAACCTAATACGGCCAAACCGGCTACTCCTAATCCCATCACGGTTCCACCACCAAAAGAAACTTTTAAGGCTTGTGGTAAACTAGTACGCGCTGCTTGTGTAGTACGAACGTTTGTTTTTGTTGCGATTTTCATACCCATGTTTCCAGCTAATGCTGAAAAGAAAGCACCAAAAATAAAGGCCACAACTATTAATATATGTGTGGTTGGAACTACAAAAGAAATTCCAGCTAAGACGATACTTGCCAAAACAACAAATATAGCTAGCAAACGGTATTCTGCTTTTAAGAAAGCCAAGGCACCTTCGTAGATGTAATCTGAAATTTCTTTCATTTTCCCATCACCAGCATCTTGTTTTAAAACCCAAGATCTTTTGATTGCCATAAAAGCCAATCCTATTAATGCCATAACTATTGGCACATAAATCATCATTGATTCCATAAATATAAAATGTTTGTTATAAATTTTATCGCGTGCAAAAATAACAAAATTTTAAGAACTAAAACAACTTGTTCGATTTTATAAAAATAAATATGTTAAATTTGTATAGTTACCTAACCATTAGATTGCTGTTATTAAATATTAAAACCAAAAATTCTATGAAAAAACTTCAGTTATTTTCGGCCAATCCTATTAACAAAGACTTAGGATTGTTGCTCATTCGATTAATTATCGGCTTATTAATGGCTTTTATTGGCTATCAAAAATTAATTCATTTTAACGAAATGGCTGTGGATGAATTTTGGGCAAAGAATGTAAGTTTCATAGGCATGAAAGGCACAGTTCCTTTGGCATTGACTGTTTTTGCCGAGTTTTTTTGTAGTGTTTTTATAATTCTTGGACTATTTTCACGCTTTAGTTTGTTTGTGTTAGCGTTTTGTATGGCGTATATTTTCTTGGTTATTTTTCCAGGTTCGATATTGGAGAATGGCGAACACGGGTATAAATTCAACGATGCTTTTGTGTATTTTACTATTTATGTTGGCTTGCTTTTTACTGGAGTTGGGAAATACAGTCTTGACCAAAAATTATTTACAAAAAAAGGTTAATTTATTTTTAGTGGATTCCCACATGCGTTGGAAAGACGCAGTAGAAAATTATAATTGCTACATTTTATTTCGTTTCTTAAGATAATAATGCCACAAAATATAAGAAGCCATAGTTCTATAAGGCTTCCAATTTTCGGAAAGTACGAGCATTTGTTCAGGTGAATGGTGTTCGTACAATTCGATAATAGTGTTTTTAATAGCAATATCTCCTAATGGAATAATGTCTTCACTTTGCAAACAAAACATCAAATACACTTCGATTGACCAATTGCCAACTCCTTTAACAGTGATGAGTTCGGCACGAATTTGCGCTTCCGATTTGGAGTAAAACGAAGCGAAATCGATTTCCTTAGATATTACTTTGGACGCTAAATCTTTTAAATAAATCGTTTTTTGGCGTGAAACACCGCAACTTCTGAGTTCTTCGTCTGTGCCGTTTAAAATAATTTCGGGAGTGATGGAGACAAACCATTTCGCTATTTTATCATAACAGGCTTTTGCCGATGCTATAGAAACTTGTTGCTCCAAAATAATATGACACATCGAAGCAAAACCTTCGTCTCGTTTTTGAATGATGGGAGAACCAAAATTTTCAATAATGAATTTTAGTTTTTCATCTTTTCCAGATAAATAATCGATAGTTTGTTGCATACTTTAAAGTTTAGCCCAGATAGAAGTGAAAATCCTTTTTATCATTTTCTGCTTACTCGATTTTAAGCGAACCTGATCTGACGATAAAAAGATTGCAACGGATAGCTGGAAGTGGCTTCTAAAAATGAAATCCAAACGAGCCTTTTATCGTGAAATTATTCGTGTCGGGTACGTCGCGGTAATTGCCTCTCCAACTGCATTCAAGTCGGAATACTTTGAAAATATTACCAATTCCGGCGCTATATTCCCAATACGGTTTTTCGGGAGAAATGTAGGTCAAGCCCGATGCGTTGATGGCGCGACTTTTGTCGGAAACGGTTCCGTACACGGCTTTCAAACCTATCACTTCACGCCAATTGAGTTTGCGCATTAGCGGAATTCGTGCAAAAAGGCGTCCGTTAAAATCGTGATTCCACTGAAAAGTTGCGTATTCATCGGCTACAAATTCGTAGAAATTTAAATTATTAAACGTGTTTTCGATACTAAAATAGGTTTGGTTACCCGGAATAATACTCATTAACCCTAGTGGAATTTGACCAAAGGTTTTTCCGAGTTCCATGATGACATTGGTTCTTCCTAAAGGTCCGATGATGATGGGTTGTTTGTAGTATAGCTGGATTTTTTGATAATCGAAATCGCTATCAAAAACCCCTTTAACACCTTGACTATAATTGATAAAAAAGTGACTGTATGGATTGTCAACATTGAGGCGTTCTACACCATAACCCACGACTTTTTTATTGGGTGTAAATTGGATTTGAACATTAAATTCAGACTGTTTTACTTCGGATTTTGTAGCAGTTTGCGTTTCATCGGTGTAATAATCGAGTGAAAAAGTAGCCGAAGCCGATTCAAGTGTTCGGTACGAAAAGCCTGTTTGAATGGTTAGGTTTCGTACAGGTTCTATTTCGACAGCAAGCGTAGACAAATTGATGTTGGTTAGTTTTCCGTTATTACCACTTGCAAACAAACTTGAAGAGGCAAAACTTCGTCCTAAAACATCATTGGTTGTGGTTAAACTAGCACCAATTTGTTCGATATCGCGGCGGTTTCCACCTGAAATAATGATTCTGTTTTTCTTATCAAACATCCATTTTCCGGATAAACCGTATTTGAATTTGTTGTCCTCAAAACCATAGGCCGTGTAGGCTTGAATACGCCACGGATCATTGGAACCAAAATAAGTTCTACCGCCAACACGTAAACGTATTCCTTCCACTTCGTTATAACCAAATGTAGAAAATATAGGTCCGTAATCAAGTTTAAGAGACGGAAATTCGACATAACCGCTTCCTAAAATCGAAACAACATTGTAAATCTGCTTGAATTTTTTTACCGTTTTTAAAGTGTCAATTAATTTATAAATTCCTTGTTCGTCTTTGTTGAGCTTTTCGAACCGGTTTTCAGTCCAATACGCATCGTCTTTATTGTAAGCGGTCAAATCGACAAAATTGACTTCTTGTTTGTAAAACTTTTCGGTTTTTTCTTCGTTGAATTTGTGATTGCGATATAAAGAAGTTCGTTTGCCATAAACTCCTTTTGACGTTTCTTTCTTATTCAAAGCAAAATCAGACATCAAATAATCGCGCGTTAAAAGAAACACCGAATCGTTGACTACTTCAAATTCTTGTTCTAAATAAATGTCTTTTACCCAGTTAATATTGGCGCTTTTGGTGACAGCCATATTAATATTTTTTATGGCAAAAGTGGTATCGTTTACCCAAAAATCACCTTTAAACGTCAATTCGTTTTTTCGTCTAGGATAAAAAATGATGTTGTAGCACCATTTGTTATCGATGAAGGAACTGTCAGACAAAACGTAGTTGTACACGTCGATTCCGGAACGTGAAAGCGGACTCGTGAAACTCTTATCAAAAAAGTTTAAGTAATTATCATACACATCATAATCATTGTACAAGTCTTTGATAAAGGTATTTACGCCATCACCATTACTCAAACCCGAGTTTTTATTGGCTTTGAGAATTTCTTTAGTTTTAGCCATTTTATTATCGCCGTACACATCTGAAATCGCTTCGTTGATAAATATCGGTAAATACGTTTTACCTGTAACTTTTGAAGTATCGATTTTGTCAAAAACAAATTCCATTCCTTTAAAAATCTTACGTTTCATAAACGCACTATCAATGGTATTGAGGTCGAATTCTACTTTTTCGTACTTTTCGTAGTGGTACTGATTGAACATTTTGAGTCCGTTTTTGCGTTTTCGCTCCCAAATTTTTCTCAAAATATCCAAAGCTGGATTGTTCTTTTTAGATGTTTTCCCAGCAAATATTTTTACTTCGTCTAATACTTCTTCAGACGTCAATACGATTTTCATTTCGTAATTCACTTGCTTGGCGAGCTCAATTTCTCGGGTAACATAGCCTGCAAAAGCGATAAATATGCTTGAGTGATTTTTGGGTGATTCTAGATAAAATCGTCCGTCTTCGTTACAAACTGTTCCTTCATTTGTGCCTTTGAAAACAATGTTAGCAAACGAAATGGGTTGGTTTTTTTTATCCAAAACCACACCACTAATTTTAGTCTGAGCCAACGAAGTAGTAGTAAAAATTACCAATAAAAGGAAACAAATAAAAGGTATTCTTTTCATATGTTGATGCTTATTTTTTTTATCTGTCATGTGTAATTCGCATAACGCATTGGTAATTGCGAGCCTTTTAAAGTCATGCTCATTTCATATGTATTTTATAAAAAAACTTCATCAATTGGGAGTTTGATGAAGTTTCAAAGATAGTTTTTTGTTCGTCAATTGTAACTAGTCGAAAGTTAAAAGTCTGACAAAATTTGTATTTTATTTTCTTTTTGACTTTGGACTTGAGCCATTTACTTATTTATATAGTACTTTTTTTACTGCTTTAACAACATCGGCAGCATTTGGTAACCACTCTTTCAATAAGGTTGGTGAATACGGAGCTGGAGTATCGGCTGTGGTGATCCGTTGTACTGGAGCATCTAAATAATCGAACGCTTTGTCTTGTACCAAATAGGCAATTTCAGAAGCAACACTAGCAAAAGGCCATGCTTCTTCTAGCACTACCAAACGATTGGTTTTTTTTACTGAAGTAATAATCGTGTCGTAATCCATTGGACGAACGGTTCGCAAATCGATGATTTCACACGAAATGTTTTCTTTCGCTAACGCGTCAGCGGCAACAAATGCTTCTTTGATAATTTTTCCGAAAGAGACAATGGTTACATCACTACCTTCTCTTTTAATATCGGCTACTCCTAACGGAATGATGTATTCGCCATCTGGCACTTCACCTTTATCACCATACATTTGCTCACTTTCCATAAAAATAACGGGGTCGTTATCACGAATGGCTGCTTTTAGCAATCCTTTCGCATCGTAAACAGTAGATGGAACTACTACTTTTAAACCTGGTGTGTTGGCAAACCAATTTTCAAAAGCTTGCGAGTGTGTTGCTCCTAATTGACCAGCTGATGCAGTTGGTCCACGAAAAACCATCGGCATAGGAAATTGTCCCGCCGACATTTGGCGCATTTTTGCTGCATTGTTTATAATTTGATCGATTCCAACCAATGAAAAGTTAAACGTCATGTATTCTACAATTGGGCGACAGCCATTCATCGCTGAACCCACTGCGATTCCAGCAAAACCCAATTCGGCAATTGGTGTATCGATAACACGTTTCGGACCGAATTCATCAAGCATTCCTTTTGATGCTTTGTAAGCACCATTGTATTCTGCTACTTCTTCACCCATTAAATATACGGCTTCGTCGCGACGCATTTCTTCACTCATCGCTTCACAAATCGCTTCTCTAAATTGTATCGTTCTCATATATAAATTACTTTATGTCAATTTTGGATAGCAAAAGTAAAAATTTAAAACGATAAAAAAACATAATAACTCTAAATAATGACTTGGGTTTTCCTACTTTTAGAATGAAACAAAAGTTAAAACTTGAGTCAGTAGAATTCGCTATGGCTACGAAATCGATATAATTGGGAACTTTTGTAAAAAAATACTATGCGTGCATACAATTATAAGAAATATATTTTATACTTTTACAAACAGAAAAATTTTTTAAAAAAGATACAATGAAAATATTAGTTTGCATCAGCCACGTGCCTGATACTACTTCAAAAATCAACTTTATCAATGGCGATGCTGAATTTGACTCCAACGGTGTTCAGTATGTTATTAATCCGAATGATGAATTTGGTTTAACGCGCGCTATTTGGTTTCAAGAACAACAAAGTGCCAACGTAACGGTTGTCAATGTTGGTGGTCCAGATACCGAACCTACTTTAAGAAAAGCGTTAGCTATTGGTGCGAACGAAGCAATTCGTGTAAATGCACCAGCGACTGACGGATTTTTTGTTGCTAAACAATTGGCCGAAGTAGTAAAAAACGGCGGTTATGATTTGGTTATTTGTGGAAAAGAATCGTTGGATTACAATGGCGGAATGGTTCCGGGAATGTTAGCCGGTTTGTTAAATTACAATTTTGTAAACTCGTGTACTGAACTAACTACAGAAGGAACTTCAGCAAAAGTTTCTCGTGAAATTGATGGTGGAAAAGAGATTATTTCGGCTTCATTACCTTTAGTAATCGGTGGTCAAAAAGGTTTGGTAGAAGAAAAAGATTTACGCATACCCAACATGCGAGGTATCATGACAGCCAGAACCAAAGTGTTAACCGTAGTGGAACCAATTGCTGCTTCAGTAGAAACAAAAGCGGTAAAATTTGAAAAACCAGCTCCTAAATCGGCAGTGAAATTGTTTGCTGCAGATGATATCGACGGATTGATAAACGCATTACACAACGAAGCAAAAGTCATTTAAATTTACACAGAATTGCGTTAGGGATTAAGGCAAGCGCCTTGCGCAGCCGAAAGCCCGACCCGCCGCGGCGGGAAACGCCCAAAACTCATAATTCATAACTCATAACTAAATTATCATGTCATTATTAATATACGCAGAATCAGCCGACGGAAAATTCAAGAAAGTAGCTTTTGAATTGGCTTCGTATGCCAAAAAAGTTGCCGATGCTTTAGGAACAACTGTTACCGCAGTTACCGTAAATACAGATAACACTGCCGAATTAGGCAATTATGGTGTTACTAAAGTTTTAAAAGTAGCAAATGATAAATTGGCCAACTTTAATGCAAAAGCATATGCTGATGTGATCAAACAAGCGGCTCAAAAAGAAGCAAGCAAAGTAATCGTATTGTCGTCCACTACCGACAGTTTGTACCTTGCGCCTTTTGTAGCCGTCGGATTGGAAGCTGGATTTGCTTCTAACGTGGTAGGATTACCCATTTCAACTTCCCCTTTTCAAGTAAAAAGAACCGCTTTTTCAAACAAAGCCTTTAACATTACTGAAATTTCAACAGTTATAAAAGTGTTGGCTATCGGGAAAAACTCATTTGGATTAGTTGAAAGTTCAACTTCATTAACTGAAGAAACTTTTGCTCCCACTTTAAACGAGGCTGATTTTTCAGTAAAAGTAGAATCGGTAGAAAAAGCATCCGGAAAAGTAACGATTGCTGATGCCGATGTGGTGGTTTCTGGTGGACGTGGATTAAAAGGTCCAGAAAACTGGGGGATGTTAGAAGATTTAGCCACAGTTCTTGGAGCAGCAACTGCGTGTTCAAAGCCAGTTTCTGATTTAGGATGGCGCCCTCACAGTGAGCACGTTGGGCAAACTGGAAAACCTGTAGCAACTAATTTGTATGTTGCTGTCGGAATTTCGGGTGCTATTCAACACATTGCAGGAATCAATTCTTCTAAAGTCAAAGTGGTCATTAATAGCGATGCGGAAGCACCATTTTTTAAAGTAGCCGATTACGGAATCGTAGGAGATGCCTTTGATATTGTGCCGCGATTGACTGAAAAATTAAAGGAATTTAAAGCGCAAAACAGCTAAATTCTGTTTTTACATTATAAATTATAAAGCCATCTAAATTTTTTAGGTGGTTTTTTTTATTAAGATTTTTTGAAGTAAAAGTTTTTTGTTACTTTGCACTCTGCACTTTGCAATCTAAAATCTGCAATCTAAAATTCAACATGAGTTTAGTAAAACTAACAATAAAAGGCATTTCATACAGCCAAACCCAAAATGGGGCGTATGCGCTTATATTAAACGAAGTAGATGGCGAGCGAAAATTACCGATTGTAATCGGAGCTTTCGAAGCCCAATCGATTGCCATTGCTTTAGAAAAAGAAATTAAACCGCCTCGTCCGTTGACGCATGATTTATTCAAAAGTTTTGCCGACCGATTTGAAATTGTTGTAAAGCAAGTTATCATTCACAAACTAGTTGATGGCGTTTTTTATTCGAGTATCATTTGTGAAAGAGACAAGATAGAAGAAATTATCGACGCACGAACTTCTGATGCTATTGCGTTGGCCTTGCGTTTTCAAGCACCGATATTTACCTATAAAAATATATTAGACAAAGCAGGTATTTACCTCAATCCGAATACGCCAGAAATTGAAGGACAAAATAACGACGATGACGATATACTTTCGGCACCCGAAACCTTCGGACTCGATGAAGAAGGCAATGAAGGAAAAGACAGCTATTCAAAATTGAGTTTGGTAGAATTACACGAACTTTTGGAAGGTGCGGTTCAAGATGAAGATTACGAAAAAGCAGCACGCATTAGAGATGAAATTTCGAAAAGAGAATCGTAGCTATTTCTGATTGTAGCTATTAAATAGTACAAAAAAGTCTCTGAAATTTGCCACTGATTCACAGATTTTAATTTTTTTTATCCATGAATATGTGGCAAAAAAATAAAGTTAAGCGGAAGGCCTGCAGAGGCACTAGTTTTAAATTATATTCAAACTATTAAATTATGAAAACAAAACAAACAGTATCGCTTTTCCTTTTTTTGTTTTCACTACTTGGTTTTTCACAAGAGTACTATTTGCATTGTGGAAAAATTTTAGATGTTAAATCAGGTAAAGATTTAGTCAACAAAACTATCGTTGTTTCTAAAACAAAAATCATCCGAATTGACGACGGATTTACCACGAAAGCAAATTCAAAAGACGTCGAAATTGATCTTAAAAACAAGTACGTACTTCCTGGACTTATCGACTTGCATGTGCATGTAGAAACCGTAAAAAGCAATCGCGCCTATATATCAAAATACATTGATAACGAAGCCGATGTTGCATTGGAATCGATTCCGTATTTAAAAATAACTTTACTTGCTGGATTTACCACAGTTCGAGATTTGGGCGGAACTGGCGTTAACATTGCTTTACGAAATGCAATCAACAAAGGATTCATTGACGGTCCACGTATTTTTACCGCTGGAAAATCGATTGCTACAACAGGCGGACATGCAGATCCTACTAATGGAAGCAATCGAAAATTGGTTGGTGATCCGGGTCCGAAAGAAGGCGTAATCAATTCACCCGAAGAAGGTGTAAAAGCGGTACGTGATCGCTATAAAGAAGGCGCTGATGTCATCAAAATTACCTCAACAGGTGGCGTTTTAAGCGTGGCTAAAAGTGGTAAAAATCCGCAAATGACCATCGAAGAAATCAAAGCCATAACCTCCACAGCGAAAGACTACAACATGTTAACCGCCGCTCACGCTCATGGAGATGAAGGCATGCAGCGCGCTATTTTAGGTGGCATCAAAACCATAGAACACGGTACGTTTATGAGTGACGAAACCATGGAAATGATGAAAAAATACGATAGCTATTTAGTTCCAACCATCATTGCCGGAAAAGAAGTAGCTCATAATGCTGAAATTGAAGGTTTTTATCCAGATATTGTGGTTCCAAAAGCCCGTGAAGTGGGTCCGAAAATTCAATCGACTTTTGCCAAAGCGTATAAAAAAGGAGTAAAAATTGCGTTCGGAACTGACGCTGGTGTTTTTCCTCACGGACAAAATGCTAAAGAATTTGGATATATGACCGAAGTAGGCATGCCGGCCATTGAAGCCATCCAATCGGCAACGACCACCAATGCAATGCTTTTAGGAATGGAAAACGAAATTGGACAAATCAAACCTAATTTCATTGCTGATATTATTGCGGTAGATGAAAGTCCGCTAAGCAATATTAAAACTCTAGAAAAAACCGTTTTTGTGATGAAAGACGGAAAAATTTATAAAAACGAATAGCTTGTTACAATGAAACAATACCACGATTTAGTAAAGCACGTTTTAGATAACGGTACACAAAAAGGTGACCGAACTGGTACCGGAACCAAAAGTGTTTTTGGCTACCAAATGCGTTTTGATTTGAATGACGGTTTTCCGATGGTTACTACCAAAAAACTACATCTTAAATCGATTGTTTATGAATTGCTGTGGTTTTTAAAAGGCGACACCAATATCGCTTATTTAAAAGAAAATGGCGTGAGAATATGGGACGAATGGGCGGATGAAAACGGCGATTTGGGTCCGGTATATGGTCACCAATGGCGCAACTGGAACAGCGAAGAAATCGATCAAATCACTGAATTAATCGACACCTTGAAAAAAAATCCAAACAGCCGACGCATGTTAGTTTCGGCATGGAATCCTTCGGTTTTACCCGACACTTCAAAGTCGTTTGCTAAAAATGTAGCCAACGGAAAAGCAGCTTTGCCTCCGTGTCATGCTTTTTTTCAATTTTATGTTGCCGACGGAAAATTATCATGTCAATTGTACCAACGAAGTGCCGATATTTTTTTAGGTGTTCCTTTTAATATTGCTTCGTATGCTTTGTTCACTATTATGATTGCTCAAGTTTGCGATTTACAAGTAGGCGAATTCATTCACACTTTTGGCGATGCACACATTTATAACAATCATTTCGAACAAGTGGAATTGCAATTATCTCGCGAACCAAAACCATTGCCAAGAATGGTATTGAATCCGAATGTGAAAAACATTTTCGATTTTACGTTTGACGATTTTACGTTAGAAGATTACGATCCGCATCCACATATTAAAGGAGCTGTGGCTATTTAATCTACTTGAAGTAAAAAAAATCCGTCCAGCCAAAGTCAAACAGATTTGTTACTAATAAGGATATAAATTATACTTCCAAAACGCTATTTTCAGCATTTGCAAATTCGTTCCAACGGTAACTGTCTGCTTCTGGGTCATTTAAAAAAGTTCCGTCAACTAGGTATTTGAATTCAAAAGAATTTTCTTTTGGCAAATCAAAAGTTGCTTTGAATGTTCCGTTTTTTAATTTTGCTAATGCTCCTTCTGAAGGATTCCAATTATTAAAATCTCCAATTACAGCAGCAGTAGTTGCTTCTTTTGCCTCAATTGAAAAAGTAACTTTACACACTGGTTTTGTTTTTATAACTTGTTTCTTTATTGCCATAACTAATTCATTTATAGATTAATGCCACAAAGTAACACAATAAAAAGTAACGATTTACATACTAGTGAAGAATTATTATTTTAATAAAAAGCGCATGCGAATTAAATGAGATTCGTATTTTTTAAGGAACTAATTTAGAAGATTAAAATAAGAAAACGTTTTCTTGCTAAATTATTGCAAGTTTGATTTTTCACCTTTTAAAATAAAATTGTACCTTTAAAAGCTAAACTTTCAACGATATGATCACCGAACAACATGAATTATACGAATATGCTCGAGAAAGAATAGGTCAAAAAAAAACGACTCTTTTCTCATTTTATTACTTTTATCATAGGAAGTTTATTTTTGTTTGCAGCCAATATATGGATCAAAATTGGCGAACCAACACTATGGTACATTTGGGCAATAACAATTTGGCTTTTTATTTTTATTTTGCATTTTATTAAAGTAATAGTTACAGATCGTTTCATGAATAAAAACTGGGAACGCCTTCAAATAGATAAATTAATGGCAATCCAAGAGAAAAAAATAGCAGAATTAAAAAACGATATAGAAAATAGCAACCTATGATTATTCTTATTGCTGCCGCTTCAGAAAACAACGCCTTAGGTAAAAACAATGATTTAATTTGGCATTTACCCGATGACTTTAAACGTTTCAAAACACTAACTACTGCACATCATATTATTATGGGACGAAAAACTTTTGAGAGTTTTCCGAAACCTTTACCCAACCGAACGCACATAATTATTACGCGACAAAAAAACTATCATCTAGAAGGCTGCCTAATTGCAGATAGTTTGGAAAAAGCACTAACAATGGCGCCGAAAAATGAAGATGTATACGTTATTGGTGGTGGTGAAATATACAAACAAGCCATGGCAGTTGCAGATAAAATTGAACTTACCCGCGTACATCACCACTTTGATGCCGATACGTATTTTCCTGAAATTGATGAAAAAGAATGGCAATTAGTAGATGAAGAATACCATTCTAAAGACGAAAAACACGAATTTGATTTTACGTTTCAAACATTTATTAGAAACACAACTACTTAACTAGAAATTGTTATTCGTTTATGGATTTACAATTTTAATTATTAGTATTTTTGCACCTCAAAAAAAGCAGCATGTCAAAATCGGTTATGCCTTACAAAGATTCTACTTTAGGTAAAAAAGAGCAAGTTACCCAAATGTTTGATGCCATTTCTGAAAATTATGACGGATTAAATCGTGTCATCTCGTTCGGAATTGATGTCAAATGGCGTAAAAAAGTATTGGATTTGGTAGCTCAAAAAAATCCATCTACAGTTCTTGATATTGCTACCGGAACTGGTGATTTGGCGATTTTAATGGCGCAAACTTCGGCAGATAAGATCATAGGATTGGATATTTCAGCAGGTATGCTCGAAGTTGGGCAAAAGAAAATCGAAGAAAAAAAACTATCGCACAAAATAGAAATGGTTTTGGGCGACAGTGAAGCCATGCCTTATGCAGATGCGTATTTTGATGCCATCACCGTTTCATTCGGAATTCGGAATTTTGAGACGCTTGAAAAAGGCTTGTCAGAAATTCTTCGCGTGCTAAAACCCAATGGCATTTTTGTTATTTTAGAAACTTCTGTTCCTGAAAAAGCTCCTTTCAAACAAGGTTATGCAGTTTACACCAAATACATTTTACCTTTGATTGGAAAATTATTTTCAAAAGACAATGTAGCCTATGGTTATCTCTCTGAATCTGCTTCAATTTTTCCTTATGGAGAAAAGTTAAACAATATTTTACGAAAAGTTGGGTTTATAGATGTGGTAGCAATGCCACAAACATTTGGCGTTGCCACAATTTATAAAGCATCAAAAAAATAATATGTCTCAGTAAATGATTATGAGAAAGACTTTTTTTATTTTACTACTTCTTTACACTTTTTCCCTTCATGCACAAACCAAAGGGATGTTTAGTAAGTATCCCATAATAAATTTAGAAAATTTTGACAAGCAACGCGTGCATTGGGGTTACTTTTTAGGATTTAATGTTTTCGATTTCAAAATTGATTATGAAGAAAATCCAGCTACCGACATCGCAGTTAAAAGTGTTACTGGTTTTAATGTGGGTTTAGTTGGAAATTTACGTTTACACGAATACATCGATTTGCGTTTTGAACCCGGATTATATTATACGCAACGAAATTTAACTTACACCGGTTTTACCCGACAAATTGACGCTGAAAGAGAAGTGAAATCAACTTACATTCACTTTCCTTTATTAGTGAAATTTTCTTCTTTACGTTTTGGAAATGTTCGCCCTTATTTAGTTGGTGGTGGTTCTATGACACTTAATTTGTCTAGTAATTCCAAGTCACAAGATGATAATTTGGAACAACGTTTTAGAGTTAAACCGTGGACTCAAAACTACGAATTGGGATTTGGTGTTGATTTTTACTTAGAATATTTTAAATTTTCTCCTTCAATACGAGGAGTATTCAGTTTGAATGATGAGTTAATTCGAGATAACGATCCCAACAGTCCGTGGACAGGAAATATCAATTCGATGAAATCGCGAGCTGTTTTTGTCAACTTTACATTTCATTAAAAAAACTATTGTCCTCTTTTAAACTCACTTAAAAAAATAGCAGTTGCAGTTGCGACATTTAAACTTTCTGTTTTTTGCAAAGTGCCAAAACGAGGAATCGCCAATCGATTCGTAACATGATGCGCTACTTCTTCTGAAATACCATTCGCTTCATTGCCAAAGACCAAAATTCCCTCTAAAGGCAGTTGTTCTTTATACACATTTTTTCCATCCATAAAAGTCCCGTATACAGGCAATTTTGTTTGTTGTAAATATTGAGGCAAATCCACATAAGTGATACTAACACGTGCAATCGAACCCATTGTAGCTTGAATCACTTTCGGATTGTACACATCGACAGTTTCGTTGGAACAAACCAATTGATGAACACCAAACCAATCACATAATCGAATAATTGCCCCCAAATTACCAGGATCACGAATCGCATCTAAAGCTACAATTAGTGAATTTGACGCAAGTTGTTGCTCTGTTGGGATTTGAAACAACGCCAAACAATTATTGGCTGAAGCTAAACTGGTAATTTTTTTTAAATCGGCTTCAGAAACAAGTGTCTTTTTTGAGATTTCAACGGCTTCAAATAATTCTGTTGTACAGTATAAATGTTCTAGCACAAAATTTGATAGTAAGAATTCTTGAATTACTTTTACACCTTCGGCGACAAACAATTGATGGGTTTGTCTGTATTTCTTTTGCTGTAAACTTGTAATTAATTTTATTTGATTTTTACTAACCATAAAAAATGTATTTTTGAACTAAATTGACACTTTTGAAAAAGCACCTCACAAAAATAGCACTATTTGTTTTAATTGGAAGCATCTTGATGTCATGTAATATGACTAAAAGGGTTCCGGCTAACAAAAGGTTACTATTGAAAAACGAAATTGTGGTTGACGATAAAATAGCAACCGACGGCGACGCTTTTAATCAATTGTATCAAAAACCCAATAGCTCTATTTTAGGGTATCGATTGCGATTAAATTTGTACAATTTAGCCAAGCAAAATACCGATTCGATGTATAAATTAAAATACCTCAACAACCCAAAAAAATACAACCGTCGCGCCAAATTACTGTCGAAGAAACAAGTCAATCGTCTAGGCCATTCTTTTTGGTATGAAGGCATTCATAATTTTTTAAAAGAAACCGGCGAAGCTCCCGTAATACTCGATTCAAACAGCACTAAGAAATCACTCAAAAGATTGCGAGCTTATTATTATCATCAAGGTTTTTTTGATGTAAAAACCAGTGCCAATTCTGATACATCGCAAGCCAAAAAAGCGTTCTTAAAATACAAAGTGGAAAAAGGTGCTGGATATCGTATTGACACTATATCAACCGCAATTCTTACACCAGCTTTAGATTCATTATACAACTCCAAAAAAGCCGCTTCATTTATCGTTTCCGGAAAACAATATGCTAAAGTAGACGTCGATAACGAGCGCAGTCGAATTTCAAAAGACTTCAGAAATAGCGGCGTGTTTTTCTTTCAACAAAATTATATCGAATACGATTTGGATACCATAAACACTGGCAAAAAAGTAAACATCAAAGTAAAAATTAACGATCAAATTGTTCGAACTACCGACTCTACGAATACGCAACCTTTTAAAATATTCAAAGTCAATCGGGTGAATATTTTTACCGATTCGAATGTAAAAAGCAACTCTCCCATCAAAGACAGTATTCAATACAAAGGGTTTAATTTATACAGTGAAAACAAATTAAAATACCGACCAAAATCGGTAGTAAATGCTATTTTCATTTCGCCTGGAAGCATCTATTCAGACGAAAGAACCGTTTTGACTACGAAATACTTGAGTAATCTGAGGGTTTTTAATTACCCTTCCATTCAATATAAGATTGATCCAAAAGACGAAAATGGGTTAATAGCCAACATTTATTTGTTGCCAAGGAAAAAATTTACCTTCAATCCCGCAGTCGATTTTACGCGTTCGAACATTCAAGATTTTGGTATTTCAGGAAGTGCCTCTTTGGGAATCCGAAATGTTTTTAACGGTGCCGAAACTTTTGAAATCGGATTTAGAGGAAATACCGGTTCATCAAGGCACTTGGCCAATCCCGACAACACTTTTTTCAACATTTTTGAAGTTGGTGTCGATGCCAAATTGAATTTTCCTCGAGTGCTTTTTCCAATTAATGTAGACCGAATTATACGTAAATCGATGATTCCGTTCACTACTTTTAGTGTAGGTTTTGCCAAACAAACCAATATCGGTCTCGACAAACAAAATTTCACAACTGCCTTTACTTATAACTGGACACCTAGAAGAAATACTTCAGCCCGTTTTGATTTGTTCAACATTCAATTTGTGAGAAACGTAAATATTAGTAATTACTTTAATATTTACCAATCCTCCTACGAGACCTTGTCGCAAGTTGCAAACAATCCAATTTATAATGTAGATTCAGAATATTTTGGCTCCAACGGTTTGACAATTGAAAACGGTACAAACTATTTTCTGAACGCTGTTTTAGGACCAAATCCTTCCATTTTTCCATCCGACACCGATTTAAAAACCATCCGAAGTATTAATGAACGAAAAAAACGTTTAACCGAAAACAACCTAATTTTTGCTTCAAGTTTTAGTTTTTCGAAGACCACAAAAAAAGAACTTACCGATGAGAAATTTTATGCCTTTAAAACCAAAATTGAATCAGCAGGAAACTTCCTTTCTTTGTTAGCAAGAGCTTCAAAACAATTAGAAAATCAAGGCGGTGCCAATACGTTTTTTGAAGTAGAATATTCACAATACATCAAAGGTGAAATCGAATACATCAAACATTGGGATTTAAAGCGGAAGAAAGTAATTGCCGTTCGAACTTTTGCTGGTTTGGCCATTCCATACGGAAATTCGGAAAGTGTACCATTTTCTCGAAGTTATTTTGGCGGCGGAACCAACGACAATCGTGCTTGGCAGCCTTATAGTTTAGGACCAGGAAGCAGTGGTGGTTTGAATGATTTTAATGAAGCTAATATGAAATTGACGTTGAATGCAGAATTTCGATTTAATATTTCTGGACCGTGGAATGGGGTTTTATTTGCCGATGTTGGAAACATTTGGAACGTACTCGATAATGTAGAAGATGAAAAATACCAATTTAAAGGACTCAATTCATTGAAGAATGTGGCATTAGGAACTGGATTCGGAATTCGCTATGACTTTGGTATATTTGTTCTTCGTGGCGAGTTGGGTTTAAAAACATTTAATCCAGCCAAAGAAGAAGGAGAGAAATGGTTTAAAGAAATTAATTTATCACAATCAGTTATAAATATCGGAATAAATTATCCATTCTAATTTTAGAA
Source organism: Flavobacteriaceae bacterium (assembly GCA_947491985.1). GTDB lineage: Bacteria > Bacteroidota > Bacteroidia > Flavobacteriales > Flavobacteriaceae > Flavobacterium. The sequence goes on from CANLLR010000008.1 coordinate 81,454, forward strand.
ATTATTATTTTTGTCTTCCGAAATATCGGAATTAACTAATTCACATCAACAAATGTCACACAACATAAAAACCGGAGTTGCTACTGGAGATGAAGTACAAGCTATTTTTAGCTATGCTAAAGAAAAAGGATTCGCTCTACCCGCAGTTAATGTAATTGGTTCGAGTACCATAAATTGCGTAATCGAAACCGCAGCGAAATTAAACGCACCCGTTATTATTCAGTTTTCAAACGGTGGCGCACAATTTAATGCGGGCAAAGGTTTGTCTAATGAAAATGAAAAATCAGCCATTGCTGGAGGAATAGCAGGAGCCAAACACATACATACTTTGGCAGAAGCTTACGGAGCAACTGTTATTCTTCATACCGATCATTGCGCTAAAAAATTATTACCTTGGATTGACGGTTTGTTGACTGCTTCTGAAAAGCATTTTGCCGAAACAGGTAAACCGTTGTATTCATCACACATGATTGATTTATCGGAAGAACCAATTCATGAAAATATTGAAATCTGTAAGACCTATTTGGCGCGAATGAGCAAAATGGGAATGACATTAGAAATCGAATTGGGCATCACAGGTGGTGAAGAAGATGGTGTGGACAATTCGGATGTGGACAGTTCAAAATTATATACGCAACCTGATGAAGTGGCTTATGCATACGAAGAATTGATGAAAATTTCTCCTCGTTTCACTATTGCAGCTGCTTTTGGAAACGTTCATGGTGTTTACAAACCTGGAAACGTAAAATTAACGCCTAAAATCTTGAAAAATTCACAAGATTATGTGCAGAACAAATTTGGAACGGGTGCTAATCCAGTTGATTTTGTTTTTCATGGAGGTTCGGGATCTACTTTGGAAGAAATACGCGAAGCCATTTCGTATGGTGTAATCAAAATGAATATTGACACCGATTTGCAATTTGCATTTACCGAAGGAATTCGCGATTACATGACCTCAAAAATCGATTATTTGAGAACTCAAATTGGAAGCCCAGACGGTGCCGATTCGCCAAATAAAAAACATTACGATCCAAGAAAATGGGTCCGTGAAGGTGAAATGACGTTTAACAAACGATTAGAACAGGCGTTTGCTGATTTAAACAATGTAAATACTCTTTAAAATTATTTTAAATTCTAAATTTTGAATTTTAAATTAACACTGAATGACAGTCATTCAAAATTCATAATAACAAAAACTATGGCTTGGTTTAAAAGAACAGAAAAAGGAATTACGACTGCAACGGAAGATAAAAAGGATGTACCCAAAGGACTTTGGTACAAATCACCAACGGGTAAAATTATCGATCAAGACGAGTTAGCTCGCAATTTATGGGTGAGTCCTGAAGATGATTTTCATGTTCGCATTGGAAGTGCTGAATACTTTGAGATTTTGTTTGACAACAATGAATTCAAAGAATTGGATGCTAAAATGACGTCAAAAGATCCTTTGCATTTTGTGGATACCAAAAAATATTCTGATCGTTTAAAAGACGTGATGGACAAAACTAAATTGAAAGACGCCGTTCGAACTGCAGTTGGTAAATCAAAAGGGAAAGATTTGGTGGTTTGTTGTATGGATTTTGTTTTCATAGGTGGTTCAATGGGAGCAGTTGTGGGAGAAAAAATAGCAAGAGGAATTGATCATTCGATAAAAAACAACATTCCGTTTGTGATGATATCCAAATCGGGTGGCGCTCGTATGATGGAAGCAGCTTATTCGTTAATGCAATTGGCCAAAACCTCTGCAAAATTAGCGCAGTTGGCTGAGGCTCAAATTCCGTATATCTCGTTATGCACCGATCCAACCACAGGAGGAACTACTGCGTCTTACGCTATGTTAGGCGATATCAATATTGGCGAACCAGGCGCTTTGATTGGATTTGCCGGACCAAGAGTGGTAAAAGATACGACAGGTAAAGATTTACCAGAAGGATTTCAAACGTCAGAGTTTTTATTAGAGCACGGATTTTTGGATTTCATCGCACACCGAAAAGAATTAAAAAACAAAATTAATTTGTATTTGGATTTGATTTTGAATGAAGAAATACGATAAATTTTAACCGCAAAGTACACAATGATTTTTTGCTAAAAACGCAAAGAAAAACCTCAAACAAAAAGTTGGGGTTTTTTTATTCATTGAAGGTTAAAAAAGTTCCGTGCTTTGCTTAATACATTGCGCCTTTGCTATTAAATGCTTTTAAAAACCACTTCGAATTGCTTCTACCGGATCTAATTTAGATGCAGAAATGGCAGGTAAAATTCCAGCAATTAAACCAATAATGGCAGCTAATGAAGTTCCTAAAAGAATATTTCCAAAGCTGAGTACAAAGTCAAAATCGAGTGCTTTGGTTAAAATAATCGTGATCAGCCAAACCAAAAGCAAACCGATTGCGCCGCCAATTAAACAAAGTATGATGGCTTCAAAAAGGAATTGAAACAGTATGAATTTATTTTTGGCTCCTAACGATTTTTGAATTCCAATTAAATTTGTTCGTTCTTTCACTGAAACAAACATAATATTGGCTATTCCGAAACCGCCAACCAATAACGAAAATCCAGCGATTATCCATCCCACAAAATTCATCGTGCCAATAATTCCGTCTAACAATTCTGTAAACCCTGAAAGTACGCTGATAAAAAAGCTATTAATATCGCCCGTTTTCATACCGCGTTTGTTGCGAAGTTTTTGTGTGATATCCGCTTGAAATTCGTCCATGTCTATGTCTTTTTTGGGCGAAATGATGATCATGTGGCGAATATTTTCATTGCTGTCACCAAAGCGCCTTCTTATATAGTTGACTGGAATGTAAACCGATGTATCGTTACTTTGTCCGAACATCCCTTCGCCTTGTTTTTTCAAAACACCAATCACTTGAAATCGCTGACCGTAAAGTCGCACTTCCTTTCCAATTGGATCCACATCTTCAAAAAGTGTTTCTGCAATTTGATCGCCAATAACAATTACTTGTGCTCCCGAATTCGATTCGGATTCATTATAAAACCGTCCATCTGAAAATTCCAGCCCTTGAATATCAACAAATTCATGTGAAACACAAATAATGTTCACACCACTGGCTGTATTGGTATCGTATTTTATATTCTCTGGAGTAACAATGAGTTGAAAACCCAACTGTTTGGCATTGGGTAGTGCCGTTTTTAAATATTCGTATTCTTCATACGAAATTTCGGGAAATTGTTCTCTTTTCCATCGTGGAATTTCAGAAGGACCAAAAGTAAATTTCGCCAAATAGACCGTGTTTTTATCCAAACTACTCAAGTCTTTTTTTATTTTTCTGTCTAACGAATCTACTGCGGCTAAAACGGCTATGATAGAAAAAATTCCAATGGTAATACCTAACAACGAAAGTAAGGTCCGCAACTTATTGTTTCGCAATGCATTCATTGCAAAACTGAAACTCTCTTTAATTAATCGCAAGTAAACTATCATAAGCTGAAATCTATTCCAAAGGTAAGCATTAGTAAATAATTTGGACCAAATGTTACAGAAATTCAAGACAAAAAATCGCTTAACCCTGATGGAGGGAATATCCTTTTTATTTTTTTTTGCAAAAAACAATAAAAAGATAGGACGAACAGCAAGAAAAAGGAAAACAAAAATGCCTGCCCAATCGTTTCAAA
>CANLLR010000009.1 GCA_947491985.1 Flavobacteriaceae bacterium
AGGAGTATATATATTTTCCATAGCGAATGGTTGTTTGTATTGCTACAAATTTCGGAAAATGGTATGCATTTCAATTACCATAATTTTATTTAAATGTTATATAATTTCTTTAAAAAATTTGGCAAAAAAAAAGAGGCCTTTGTTGTAAAGGCCTCCAATTATGAATTTTGATTTATCATTATCAACTTAAACGGTTCCGAGTAGCTGACTATTGAAACACCTTAACGTGTACATCAAGTAATTAATCAAAATACTTATCTCAAATGTAATGAAAAAATAAATACAATTTACTTATTTTCAAAGCTTTAACCTGCATTTAACGATAGTGTCACTATTTGATAAAATGCTTAATCAAACTTAGTATCTTCCATTTAACAACTCGCCACCAATAGCCGATTTGGCTTCAATGCCTAATTTTTTCATCATTTCATACGTTGTACAAACCGCTGCAGAAGTAACGGGAATTCCGCATTCAGCCTGAATCAAATCGACTGCTTCTAATGAAGGCATTTGCACACATGCCGATACAACTAAAACATCCACATCGGTCAAATCCAATTGCTTGTATATTTCTAATAAATTCATTGGGTTTTGTGCTGCCACTTCTAAGTTATCCGGAATCTCAAGTGCGATGCTTTCTTTTACTTTTATGCCTTGGTTTTCAATGTAATCGACAACCATATCGGTTAACGGACGCATATATGGCGTAATAATCGATATTTGTTTGGCTCCCAAAACCTTTAATCCGTTGATCAAAGCACCTGCTGAGGTAACAATTGGTGTTGGAAAATCGTTGGCAATAGTTTCTTGGTGTAAGTTTACTTCTGATACACAATGATAGCCGCGTCCCATACTCATAATGGCGACCAAACAGGCGTAACCCATCACGTCAACGTGAGCGTCTGAAAGTTCTTGTGCACATTTTAAACTCATCGCATCCATGGCTTCGAGTTCTTCTTTCGTGACTTTTTTCATTCGCATTCTACTGCTATGAAAGGTAAAACGTTCGGGTAAAATGGTTTCACGTGAGCGAAATATCGCTGGAATTTCGGTTTCCATCGTTATATTGGATGATGGAACTATTTGGCCTATTCTGTATTTCATTTATGTTTATTTAACCGCAAAGACACTAAGGTTTTCGCAAAGTTTGCAATGTCTATTTTTTTCTCTCTATATTCTATATTCTTAAATTTAAATCTCTTTAACCGTATTCACAATCGTTCCAATTCCTTCTACAGTTGCTTCTACAACATCGCCATCGTACAACCATTCTTGAGGATTTCTTCCTGCGCCAACTCCAGCTGGAGTTCCAGTAGCTATAATATCACCGGGTTCTATGGTAAAAACCGTACTCAAATCTTCAATCAATTCATTGATGTTGAACAATAAGAATTTAGTATTCGAATTTTGTTTTTCAACGCCATTTACTTTTAACGATACGTTGAGGTTATGCGGATTTTCAATTTCATCTTTGGTGACTAAAACAGGACCCATCGGCGCAAAGGTATCTTGTCCTTTTGAAACAATCCATTGGCCTTCGCGACGGCAATCTCGTGCCGAAATGTCATTGATAACAGTATACCCAAATACATAATCCATTGCGCTTTCTTTCGCAACGTATTTCCCTTTTTTTCCAATAACTACAGCCAATTCTACTTCCCAATCCAATTGTTCGGTGAGTTTGGTGTTTTTAATTACTTCTGTATTAGTTGCTGTTACCGTAGTGGGTGGTTTGGAAAAGATGATAGGTTTTTGAGGTAATTTTCCTGTGGTGTCTAATGTTCTTGCACTTTCTGCAACGTGCTCTGTATAATTTAAACCAATTCCAATGATATTTTTTCTTGGTTTTGGAATAGGAGCAAGGAACGTTACTTCGTCCATTTCATAGGCAATTTCATCGAAAAGTTCCCTATCAGTTTCAGCAATCATATCGTTAAGTTCTTCGACTAATTCAAATCCCATATCGATTAGTTCTAACATTGAAGTTGGTAAAGGAAAGTTGGAAATTTCTCCAAAATCTTCCATGTCAATTACTTGATTGTTGTGTATGAAGCCTAATCTTGGTTCACTGTCGTTTGTTTTGTAGGTAAGTAGTTTCATGTTTATTTATTTAACCGCAAAGAGCGCAATCCCGAAGATTCGCGATACGCAAAGTTCTGAAAGATTTTTATTGATTTTTGATATTGTTATTGAATTTTTTATAAATATTGATTAGTATAATTAAACTCCACCATACTATAGAAATATATCCTAATACAATTGCGTAAATACTATATTGTATTATTAAATAAAAGCTTATTAACAAGAAAACTAGTGTTACAGCATTTAACGATTTAAAAGCGCTAATCAAAAAAGATTTTATTAATTTCATTTTAATTTCTTTAAATATTGAGTTTTGAATTGAAATTATAATTGAATTTTCTGAAATCCATTATTCTCTTCTAATTCTTTTTCTTGATACAATCCAAGTTTTTCTATAACTGGCAAATCGTTGAACGAAAACAAACATGCATCTTCAGTTTCTGAAGCATTGTGATGTTCATGCCAAGCCCAACTTGGAACACAAAATATATCACGTTCTTTCCAATCAAAACGTTTTCCGTTGATAATAGAATAGCCCTTTCCTTTGGCACATTGGTATACAAATGAACCGGTGTGTTTATGTGCTTTTCCTTTAAAACCAGCGGGTAATAATTGCATTGATGCGCCCATGGTTTGCATTACATGTCCACCAGTAAGTGGATTAGAATACTGCATTAAAATTCCGTCAAACGGATTGCTATCATTTACTTTCGAAGTTTCTTGTAAGGCGGGATATACAAGTTTCCACGAATATTTAAACAAAGGCGAATAAGGTTTGTCCCATGTGATATCCGCTGGAATAATTCCCGCAGTGCCAAAAGTAATTGGCGAATAATTCACAGGAAAATCCAACGCTTGTTTCCCATCGAACACTGCATAATCATTGGCTTCTAGTGCATTTACTAATGGAATGTCCAAGCCGTCTTGCCAAATGCAAGTTTTGCCATTTTCTGCCACGCCATGTTCGTGCCAAGTGGAGTTGGGTGTGATGACAAAATCATTGACTTCAAACGTAATTTTATTGCCGTTAACAACCGTATAACCGCCTTCACCTTCCATGATGAAACGCAATGCCGATGCTTTGTGTTTGTGTGCGGAGGTACTTTCACCTGGTCGTGTAACCTGAATTCCGGTGTACAACCAACCTACAGCTGCTGAAACGTCTTTGCGGTTATCGTTTACAAGATATACTACGCGTCGTCCAGCTTGTTCTGGTGTCACCAATTCGGATGATTTCAAAACTAATGCGCGTAAATTGTCGTATTTCCATAGCATTGGAACAGAAGAACTTCGTGGTTCCCAGGGTTCTATATCGTTGGCAACGGTCCACAAAGCACCAGCGCCAAGGCTTTCAAGTTCTTTGTAATAAGCTTGCAATTCAGGTGAATCCTGAACTCGCGCTCTTCCTATTTGGTTGTCGGAATGATTTTCGTTCATAATTTTATTTTTTGAAAATTCTACCACATAGAAACATAGTTTCTGTATAACTATTTCAGATGCTTTGCATTATATAAAAAAGCATAGCTATGTGGAACAATAATTTTTCTGGATTTTCTATTTTTTATTAAATTCTTCGTGATTGTCTATAAAAGTAATCTTTCGTGTTGGAGCAGTATTCACCCGTAAATCAAAAATATCAAATCGATTGTAATGCCCTAATATATCGTGCATTTGTTTCGGTTGGATGCATTTCTCTAAATCGATGTCGGCGTAAATCATGCCTTCTTCATCGATAATCGGAGTGCCAATTACAGCACCATTCGGACCGATAAATCCAGAAAATGCGGAACTTTTCCGTGTTAACAATTCGTCTACATTGGGTACATCGCTACGCAAGGCATCTTTAATTTCTTGTGAAATGGTAGAACACGAAACTATGGTAAATAATTTTCCTTCAAATGAATGTGCTGCGGCGCGAATTTTAATGGCTTCTGCCATGTCGTAATCGGGAGGTGCCACAGGTAACGAAATGTAATTGGCAATGTGAATCAACTCGCCTTGCGATAATAAGGTATAACGCGCTAAGGTATTGGTATTTTCGCCACAGGCTAAGGTTCCAATCGGACCAATTTCGGTATCATACACTTTTAAAGAAGAACCGTCACCACTAGACCACGTTAGTTTTTCGGCCCAAGTTGGGACGAGTTTTCGGTGTTTTCCAATCAGGTTTCCGTTGTTGTCGATGATGAGATTGGTGTTGTATATTTCACCATAACTTGTGCCTCGTTCGTTTATTCCGATTACGATGTGAATGTTGTGGTTTTTGGCTGCCTGAAATAATGGTTTCATGCTTTCATCCGTTACTGCCACTGAGTTTTTATACAATTGCTCGTACCATTTACTGCCTTGAACGGGCGTCATGATCCAATTCCAATACGGATAACCTGCTACAAATACTTCTGGGAAAGCAATAAGTTGGGCACCATTTTGGCTAGCTTCTTTGACAAAAGCAATGGCTTTATCAATTGTTTTTGCTACGTTGAGAAAAACAGGAGACGTTTGAACGGTGGCGGCTTTGAATTTTTTGAAGTCCATTTTTATTATTATTACACAGAGATACACAGAGAATTTTCACAGAGCAACTCAGAGTTAATTGGTATTTTGAATTTGATATTTGGATATTTTATTTTTCATTTCTTCTGAAAATGGTTCGGCTTTGATGCTTTGTCGGTCTTCTTGAATTTTGACATTGACTAAAGTGACTTCACCTTCTAAAACCGTAGTTTCTTTTTCGTTTGTAAATTGAAATCCGCAAATTATTGAAGAAGTTTTTAGTTCTTTTACCCATAGTTTTTTGGATAGCGTTTCGCCTAAACGGGCTGCTTTTTTGAACTGCACTTTTAAATCAACAGTCGGAATTCCGTTGGTTTCATGCATTTTAGAAAACGGTCGGTCGAGCGCTTCTTCAAACCAATCCTCTACTAAATCGTTGAGCATTTCCAGAAAACGTGGATAAAAAACGATACCCGCGTAATCGACGTGTTTGAATTTGATTTTTTCTTGTTTGGTAAAATAGTTGTTCATTGAGTTGATTTTTAGCCCAGATAAAGCCGACATCCTTTTTTATGGATTGGCCGGAGCGTTAGCGAAGGCATATTCATAAAAAAGATAAAGGCGAAAGCTGGATATAGCTACAAATTTAAAAACTTTCGGCGGTTGCACGCTTCCAAAACGTAAACATTTGATTGGGAACTTTACTTTCGTTTAGTAAACAGCCGACTTCTAACTCGGGATAGGTTTCTTCAAATGTTTGTATTTTGGTTCTGTCAATACGCATACTTACGACCCTTCGGTCTACTTTATCAGGATGATCAATGCCTGCCGACGCCATCAATTCCATTGCACTTTTCACTGTTTCGTGTTGGAAACGTGCCACACGAATACTTTTTTCTTCTGGAACTAAACCTTTGGTGAGCTGTGGATTTTGCGTTGCAACTCCGGTCGGACATGTATTGGCGTGACATTCCAACGCTTGGATGCAACCCAATGCAAACATCATTCCGCGTGCCGAATTACAAACATCGGCACCTGTAGAAAGGGTTTTTATAATATCAAATCCAGTAACGATTTTTCCGCTACAGATAATTTTGATGTCTTTTTTCAAATCGAAACCTACCAAACAATCGTACACAAAAGCGAGTGCGTCGCGCAATGGCATGCCAACATGATCGGAGTATTCTTGAGGTGCTGCGCCAATTCCTCCTTCGCCACCATCAACGGTGATGAAGTCGAGTAAGGTGTTAGTTTGTACCATGGCTTTACATATGGCAATGAATTCTGATTTGTTTCCGATGCAAATTTTTATTCCGATGGGTTTTCCGCCTGATCCTTTTCGCAATTTTTTGACAAATTCCATCAATTCTAAAGGTGTGGTAAAAGCAGAGTGGGTGGGCGGTGAGATAATATCATAGCCTCTGCCCACCAAACGAATGGCAGCGATTTCGTCGGTTACTTTTTCTTTAGGAAGAATGCCACCATGTCCTGGTTTGGCACCTTGTGAAAATTTGATTTCGATCATTTTCACGTTGTCGTATTGGGCTCGTTTTATATAATGGTCATAAGAGAATTTTCCGTCTTCATCGCGACAACTGAAATATCCCGTACCGATATTCCATACGACATCGCCACCTAATAGATGATAGGGTGAGAGTCCGCCTTCGCCAGTATTGTGATAAAACCCGCCTTGTTTGGCTCCGTTATTCAATGCGATAATTGCATTTTTACTTAAAGAACCGAAACTCATGGCACTAATGTTAAACAGACTTGATTCATACGGTTTTTCGCATTGTGAAGAACCGATTTTAACACGTGGATTGCTATTTACTGCCGAAAACGGAATGGTTTTTATGCTATGATTGATCCATTGGTAACCAACCTCGTAAACATCTAATTGGGTTCCGAAAGGCATCGAATCGGTTTCTTTTTTGCTTCGTTGGTACACCAAACTGCGCTGTAATCGGCTAAACGGTTTTCCTTCTGTATCGTTTTCAATAAAATATTGCCTCGCCCCTGGTCCGAGTGCTTCAAGCAAGTAACGCATTCTCCCCAACAATGGAAAGTTGCGTCGGATGGTTTTTTTAGATTGGAACATGTCGTAAAATCCCATACCAATTAACGGAATGAAAATCAGTAATAAAAAACTGAATTTCCAGTTGATATAGGTTAATATTCCTATTATCGATAGGGAAGTGATGGCGAATAGTAGGAATGCTTTTCTCATGGTTTAGTTTTTTGCCACAGATAACAAAGATTTTCACAGATTTCTAACTCTTTATTAACCCTTTAATCCAAAGATAATTGTATCATTTTAATTTAAATCGCTGTATTTTTCCAGTTTCTGTTTTGGGTAGGAATTCCGTAAAATGAATCACTCTTGGGTATTTATACGGAGCAGCTACTTCTTTGAACCAATGCTGAATACGATTTTTCATTGCGTCAGTTGCTTTATGTTGTTCTTTTAAAACAATATGGGCACAAACCAGCATGCCTCTTTCTTCATCAGGCAAACCTACAACGGCACATTCTAAAATATCGTCGTGTGTCAAAAGTACGCTTTCTACTTCTATTGCTGCAATGTTATAGCCTGAAGATATAATCATATCATCGCCACGAGCTACAAACCAAAAATAACCATCTTCGTCTTTACGAAAGATATCTCCCGTGATGTTCCAGCCGTTTTCAACATATTCTATTTGTTTGTCTTCACGGTTTAGGTATTTACAACCCGTAATGCCGCGAACAGCCAATCGACCAGCTTCGTTTGTAGAAAGTTCATTTCCCTTTTTGTCGATAATTTTGGCTTCATAGCCGGTTACCGCCAGACCCGTAGCGCCTGGTTTCATATATGAATCATTCGACGAAATAAAAATATGAAGCATTTCGGTAGCGCCAATTCCGTCTATGATTTTCAATCCTGTTGCCTCATACCATTCTTGCCATACCTTTAATGGTAAGGTTTCGCCAGCGGAAACACATTTTCTTAAACTTGAAATATCAAATTCGTTAACTTTGGTAGTGATGACGCGCCAAGCAGTTGGAGCCGTGAAGCAAATGGTGATTTTATGTTCTTCAATAGCTTTGAGCAAATGATCGGGAGTTGGTTTTTCTAATAAGAAAGTAGAAGCGCCAAAATACATCGGAAATAACACCAATCCGCCAAGTCCAAAAGTAAATCCGAGTGGCGGACTACCCGTAAAAATATCGTTTGGAGTCGGTTGCAAAGCATATTGTGGGAAGGCTTCACAAATGTTCAAAATGTCTTTGTGATAATGCGAAGTCATTTTTGGCAAACCAGTTGTGCCAGAGGTAAAACCTATTAAAGCTACAGAATCCGATTTGGAATGGTAATTGTCAAATGTTTTGGGTTTGGAAGCCATCAATTCTTCTAACTCTGAATTGCCGTAAAAACACGTTTCTTTTAAATAATCCGATTGTACTAGATGGATTTCTTCCTCGAGTTCTTTGTCGCAAAAGGCATGCGATATTTCGGCACAATTAATTATCGTGGTGAGTTCTTTCGATCGGAGTAAAGGCATGGTAGCGACTACAATGCCGCCAGCTTTTAAAACGGCAAACCAACACGCGACCATCATTGGATTGTTGGTAGAGCGAATCAATACGCGGCTGCCCGATTGCAATCTTAAATCGCTGATGAGAACATGTGCAATTTGATTGGCTTTTTCATATAATTCTTGATACGTCCAAATGGCTTCAAAAGTGCGGATACAAGGTAAATTACCTCGACCTTCTTTGATGTGATGGTCAAGTAATTTATCGACACAATTGAGCATTTCTGGATGCTGAAATTGCGGTAAGTCAGTAAACACATAATTCGGTTGCAAGTCTAAACTTGGTAGATTTACATGTGCAAAATTATCTTCGTAGTGTATCATTTGAAAAATAGTATAGTGTATATTGTATTGCTGTATATTGAAATTAAATTTACAAAATACAGCTATACATTATACATTTTTTACTTTTTGTTACTCTTTGGTTTCAATGCTTTTTTCATTCCTTCCACTTGTTTTCTTTCCGAAATTTTTAAGGGATACAAATGTGAAATTCCCATTTTGTAGGGATTCGGAATATCGTTAGGTTCAAATTGTTCATACGCTTGAGCATTTCGAACAAAATTTGCGTCTAACAATAAAGGACGACCAAGTGCCACCAAATCGGCTCTTCCATTTAAAATTATGGTATTGATTTGATCAATGTCTTGGATGTAACCTGCGGTAATTGTTGGGACATAAACTGTATTCCGAACTAAATCAGAGAATGGTGTTTGCCACATACGTCCGGTTTGTTGTTTTTGATGCGCCACCGTATTTCCTGTTGAGACGTTGATAATATCGGCGCCAGCAGTTTTAAAAGCAGTTGCTATAGTGATTACATCAGCTTCGGTAATACCATTTTCAGCCCAATCGGTAGCTGAAATTCTTACAGACATTGGTTTTTCTTTAGGAAAAACGTTTCGCATTTCAGAAAAAACGCGAAGTGGGAATTTCAAACGGTTTTCGATACTTCCACCAAATTCGTCGTTTCGCATGTTGGTTAGTGGTGATAAGAAGGAAGCCAATAAAAATCCGTGATGCGCTTGCAATTCGACTAAATCAAATCCTGCTTCATCGGCATTTATCGTCGCTTGAACAAATTGATCTGTCACTTCATCCATATCGGTTACAGATATTTCTTTTGGAGTTTTGGAAGTTTCATTGAACGGAATAGGAGATGCCGAAAGCAATTCCCAATTTATTCCAGTAAACTCACTTTCCCACGGTTTTTTTGTAGCCCCTTTTCGCCCAGAATGTCCGAGTTGTATTCCGATCTTTGTTTGGGTATTGCTGTGAATAAAATTAGTTATTCGTTTCCATTCAACTACCTGATTTTTATTGTATATACCGGCACAACCTAAAGTGATACGTGCGTTTTCTGAAACCGCTGTCATTTCGGTTAAAATCAACCCCAATCCGCCTAACGCTCGCGACGTGTAATGTTGAAAATGCCAATCGTTTACCAAACCATTTTCGGCACTGTATTGTCCCATAGGCGCCATTACGATGCGGTTTTGTAACGTTACATCACGAAGTTTGAATGTTGAAAACGCTGCAGGAATAGGTTGTTGGTTTTGAGTTGTAAGTTGTAGGTTACGATTGAACTCCTCTAGCACCTTATCAGTAAAAGATGTATCGCGTAATCGCAAGTTTTCAAAGGTCACTTTTTTCGAGCGCGTCATGCATCCGAAAGCAAATTGGTAAAATGGATGTTGGTTATTACGATTCATGTTTTCAAACCAATCCAACGACACTAATGCTGCGTACTGGATCATTTCTACAATATTTCTCCTATTTTTGTCGTACTGTTCAAAAGCGGCTTGCACATTATTTGGATTGGCCATTACGGCATCAAACAAACCAATTGCCGAATCCATAGCTAATTTGGTTCCCGAACCAATAGAGTAGTGGGCTGTAGCTTTGGCATCGCCCAAAAGTACGATGTTATTATGATACCAATTTGTATTGGTTACATGCGGAAACTGACGCCAATGTGATTTATTAGTAATGAGTGGATGACCATCGAGTTCGGCAGCAAAAATTTCGCTGATTTTAGCGATAGTATCCGTTTCATTGGTTACTTCAAAGTTGAATTTTTCCCAGGTTTCATTACTGCATTCAAAAATCCACGTGCTCATACCTTCTTCGTATTGATACGAATGTGCCACAATGGTTCCGTGAGGAGTAGTTCTGAAAAAATACGTAAAAGCGTCGAGTGGTTTAGTAGAACCAAGCCAAACAAAGCGGTTTTTTTTGAGTTCGATTTTTGTCCCGAAAGCCGATTCGTATTGCGTTCGTACAGCGCTTGCAATTCCGTCTGAAGCAATAATGATATCAGCATCTTTAAATTGTGACAAGTCGTCAACATTGTGCTCAAAGTGCAAGTTAACACCTTCTTCGGTGCAGCGTTGTTGTAATAATTGCAATAAGGTTTTTCGAGAACATCCGCAAAATCCGTTTCCAGCGATACTTACTTCTTCGCCATCTCGAGCAATGATAATATCGTCCCAATAGGCAAATTTACTACGAATGAGTTCGTACGATTGCATGTCGCGTTTTAAGAATTCGCCCAAAGTTTCGTCTGAAAACACTACACCAAATCCGAAACTATTGTCTGGTTTATTGCGTTCGTAAACGTCAATTTGGCAATTTGGCATTGCTTTTTTGGTGAGTATGGAGAAGTAGAGTCCGCCAGGACCACCACCGATAACTGTTATTTTCATAATTTAATAGAACGCGGATGAATCGGAATGCTTTGCAACATGGATTATCGCAGGATTTTTTATTTGTTTTTTTTAATGTTGCTTTGAATTCAACTTCTTTTTATTGAAAACAATTCGCCTAATTTTGCATAATTAGAACCAGCTAATCGTGCAATAGGTTTGTAATTTTCCAAATTTATTTTATAATTATCTAACAAAACAGCATCATCAAAATGCATCATCACGATTCGTCCGATGATGATGCAAGCACCGCCATTTTTGTGATCTTCTAAAAAATAATGATGCACCATTTCACATTCGAAACTCACTTTACTTTCTTTGACTCGCATTGGTTTAATTTTGATGGACGGAATAGGAGTCAGGTTAGCCAAAGCAAATTCATCGACATCAGAAGTTACCGATTGTGAAGTCATGTTCATTTGTTCTGCCAATTCTTCGGTGACCATATTGACTACAAATTGTTTGTTGGCTAATACGTTATTTAATGTGTCTTTGTTGGTATTATTTCCTCTCACAGTAGAAAACATAACATGAGGCGGATCTTCACCAATAGCATTAAAATAAGAAAAAGGAGCTAAGTTATTAATTCCGTTTACGTCAATTGTAGCAATCCATCCTATAGGTCTTGGTATAACAGCACCTGTAATTAATTTGTATACGGCTGAATAGTCTAAATCATTTGGATCAAATTGCATGATACTGTTTTATTTGTTGGTACCAAATTAACAAAAAAAAGCCGAAATAGTAAAGTAGAATTTTAAGTATATTTGGATCTAAAATTATACAATATGAAAAAAATACTATTTCTGACGGTACTAACAATGGTTTGTGTTTCATGTCAAAAAGAAGCAAAAGATCAAAATATATCCTTTGATAAGTACAAAAATACTTTTATTGAAGCCTTGTGGAAAGTGAATCCCGATTGGGCTGCTAGTCAAGGATATCACAAGTATGATTCTATCTTAAAAGTTCCTAATAACGATTATCGAAACGAACAAATTTCCTTTGTAAAAAGTCAATTGGATTCTTTAAGTACCTATTCTGTTGCTGCGCTTTCGAGCAATAATGTGACTGATTTTCACATGATAAAAAATTACTTAGAAGGAACCGTTTTTTCGTTAGAAGAATTAAAAGCATTCGAATGGGATCCGTCGATGTACAATGTATGTGGCACATTTGCCGAAATTTTAAACGGCAATTACGATTCGCTAGATACGCGTTTACGTCATCTTGATTTAAAAATGGACAATATTTCGGCGTATTACACTGCGGCCAAATCCAATATCAAAAATCCAACTCTTGAACACACGCAATTGGCGATTGATCAAAACAGTGGAGGTAAGTCTGTTTTTACTTCCGATTTGACTGCAGCTGTTGCCAAAAGCAAATTATCGGATAAAGAGAAAAAAGCTATTTTAGAGAAGTCAAAAAAAGCTATTGCTGCTATCGATGATTATGTAAATTGGTTGCAAAAACTAGACAATACATCGCCACGCTCGTTCCGATTGGGGAAAGCCTTGTTTGATAAAAAGTTTGAGTACGAAATTCAATCGGGTTATACTCCAGAAGCGATTTATCAAAAAGCAATCAATCATAAAGCAGAGTTGCATAAAAAAATGATTGCACTTTCCGAAAAGCTGTGGAAAAAATATTGTGGTGATGCGCCGATACCAGTTGACGATTTGCAAATGGTCAAAAAGGTAATCGATACGATATCAGTCCAACATACCAAACCTGAAAATTTTCAATTGGAAATCGAAAAGCAGATTCCAGAATTGACGGCTTATGTAAAAGAGAAAGACCTTTTATATATTGATCCGTCCAAACCATTAGTGGTTCGTAAAGAACCCGATTATATGGCAGGTGTTGCCGGAGCTTCAATATCTTCGCCTGGTCCGTACGATAAAAATGCCAATACGTATTACAATGTAGGAAGTTTGTCGGGTTGGGATGCTTCACGTTCGGAAAGTTATTTACGTGAATACAACGATTATATTCTGCAAATATTAAACATTCACGAAGCTGTTCCTGGGCATTATACGCAACTGGTGTATAGCAACCAATCGCCAAGTATTATCAAATCGATTTTGGGTAATGGTGCGATGATTGAAGGTTGGGCAGTGTATACTGAGTTGATGATGTTAGAAAGCGGTTATAAAAATTCAGACGAAATGTGGTTAATGTATTACAAATGGAATTTAAGAGCGACGTGTAATACAATTTTAGATTACAGTATTCACACCAAAAACATGTCTAAAGAAGCTGCATTAGATTTGATGATTAACCAAGCCTTTCAACAACAAGCAGAAGCCGATGGAAAATGGAAACGCGCAACTTTATCTCAAGTTCAATTGTGTTCTTATTTTACGGGTTATACCGAAATTTATGATTTTAGAGAAGAACTTAAAAAAGTGCAAGGCGCGAAATTTAAGTTAAAAAAATTCCATGAAACCTTTTTAAGTTATGGAAGCGCTCCAGTGAAATACATTAAAGAGTTAATGAAGAAAGAACTGTAAATTTATAGCTTAAATTTTTAAAACTGACAAACCAACTGATTTAGCTGGTTTGTCAGCTTTCTTTATAGTGTATCGGAAAGGATTAAGAAGTTATTCAACGCCTTATTTATTAATAGCGGGATGATTTGGAATATTGCGTCCTAAAATGATATTGTGAATGGCGATTTGTACATCGTTGGAAGTTGTAACCTTAACAATGCCACTTCCGCCGCGCTTTTCGAGCGCAATTCTTTTTTCGTTTGTTAGTAAAGTATCGTCATCAAAAACCAAGTCATCGGTATAATATTCATTTTGAAGGTTTAGTTCTTTTACAGAAAAATGAATGTGAGCAGGCAATGTTTCTTTCGGATAAGGCGCAGGTCGTAAGGTGTGAATAGCATAGTTACCCGAAGCATCTGTTTTCACCCAACCACGAAGATAACCGTGAATGGCGGCATTATTTTTACTTTCTTTTTTTTGAGAATATAAACCATTGGAATCAGTATGCCAATAATAAATAATAACATTCTGTGCTGTAGTTTTGGAATCCAACTGATACACGGTTCCTTTAACAACTAGCTTTTGACCTCTTTCATTCCAACCCGCACTCGTATCAATAGCTGCAATAGTTTTTGGTATTCCTTTGTACATGATTTCACAACCATCACATCCTCCACCAACGAGCGTCATTGACTTTTCTGGGTTGTTGGTATATGTTTGCTTAAAATCTTTATGATTTTTATTACAACTTGTCAGAAAAAGAAGTACTATCAAACAGTAATATTGATGTTTCATTTTCATGAGGTCATTTGTTAATATGCAAATGAATACTGTTTTTGAAAACTTTATGTATTTTTAAATAGTAGTAATTCGGCAATTGATTTTATTTAAAAAACCGTTGCAATTCAGACTCATTTAGAGTTACAAGTGTTCTGCTCACATTAAAGCAGGCTGAAGCAAGTCCAAAATTGACGCTAAAATACATTTCGTTGTTTCCATCGAAATAAATTCCCATTTCGTCAATTTTATACTGTCGGAGTACAATATAACTCATACATTCTTTTAAATCGGCAATTTTTATGTCTGATTCGTATTGCTCTTTAATTTTTTTATTGATTATAAGTTCCAATTCTTTGTTGTTCTTAAATAGTTCAGAATTTTTAATTTTTATGTCTCTATTACCAACTGTTTTGAATACTACATATTCATAAGAATATCTTCCTTTGTAATCTGGATATCCTTTTGAAATCAATTTATAATTATAAAATGTACAGGTTTTTGTTAGTATAGAATCGTCATTTTGTTTGCTTTTGGATTCAGTTTCCGTACAAATTAGATTTTTTTTGTAGGATTGTTTTTCAATTTCTTGCGCACTACAAGACAAAATGCCTAAAAGGATAAATAAAAAATTCCATTTCATAATTCAAATGATTTTTGTTAGCGATTATTAATTACATGCTAAATATAGCCTTAATTCTTTTAATTAACGCACAGGTTCGGCCATTTTTTTTAATAAAATATTGTTGGTTTTTTTCCAATTTACAGAACCTTTGAGCAACCACGAATTACCAAAAAACAGCAAGGCTGTAGTTTCAAATATAAATGTTGCATATGTAGTAAATGCAGTGGCGCCCCATTTATAATCATAAAACGCGCAAATACCTATTAAAATAATACTTACAACTATTCCCCAACCACAGGTTTTGTATATTTTATTTCTAATTTTTTTTTGTCATCAAAATGCGCTTCAAACATGCCTGCATCCGATTGTTGAAAAATTTTCAAACAAAAAAAAGCAAAACACGCAAATAATAATCCGGCGCTACCAAAGTGAATGTATTTGAACCAATCGAGCCATACGGTAATTTCGATGTAGTGGTTTTCTTTAAAACCATCATAAGCGGTAGGGAAAATGGCAACACCAAAAGCAAAAGCACCCGAAAAATTTGACACTCTGTTTTCAAGGCTACTTTTTCCTTTGTAGGTTATTAAAAAGCCTCCTAGCACAGATAAAACGCCAACAAAAGCAATGTGCATATAGCTATAATAATAATGACTAATAGAGGGTTGAAGCCAAGCATCACAACCTAGTAATTTGTTCCCTAAAAGTAACGCAAAAGGCAGTATGAGTCCTAATATTCCTATAAATTGCCGTAATAGTAAATACGAAATGATATAATCGTCATTGTGCTTTTTTTCAGTAGACATAATGGTTTGGTTTTAGGTTGGTATAGTAAAAATAAGATTTCTTATTTTATTTTAGGTACGTGTTTTTACGTGTTTTTAACAAAGTAGTTTAAACCCTAAAGTTCTAGAAGGTCTAAGAAGTCTAAAAGGTTTAAATAGTCCAATTATCTATACCTATTTAGCAATAAATTTCTTTTCCACACAATCAGAATGTTTATATTTACACTATGAACTTGATAAATAAAAAGAATAACAATGAGTTACTACAAAATACACAATTTAGAGCACTATTTTAAAATGTATAAAAAATCAATCCGTGAACCTAGAAAATTTTGGGATCGGATTGCTGATGAAAATTTCACTTGGTACCAAAAATGGGACAAAGTTTTTGAGTTTGACATGAAAGAAGCGCAATTCAAATGGTTTGTAGATGCCAAAGTGAATATTACTAAAAATTGCATTGACAGGCATTTAGCGCGTAGAGGAGAAAAAACGGCAATCATTTTTGAACCCAATGATCCCAATGAAGCAGCACAACACATTTCGTATAACGAATTGTACGCTCGTGTGGCAAAATTAGCCAATGTACTTCGTGATCAAGGCATACAGAAAGGTGATAGAGTGTGTATTTATTTGCCCATGATTCCCGAATTGGCAGTCGCTGTTTTGGCTTGTGCTCGAATAGGCGCCATTCATTCTGTGGTATTTGCCGGATTTTCAGCTTCGGCAGTTTCTGCTCGTATCAATGATTCCCAATGTAAAATGGTCATTACTTCTGATGGAAGCTTTCGCGGAAACAAATCGATTGATTTGAAAGGTATTGTCGACGAAGCACTAGAAAAATCGCCTAGTGTTGAAACTGTTTTGGTGGTAAAAAGAACCCATTCTGAAGTCAATATGAAAGAAGGGCGTGACAAATGGTTGCAACCGCTTTTAGATGAAGCGATTCCGAATAACGTAGCCGAAATTATGGATGCTGAAGATCCGTTGTTTATTTTATACACTTCTGGCTCGACCGGAAAACCAAAAGGGATGGTGCACACCACCGCTGGATATATGGTATATACAGCGTATACATTTAAAAATATTTTTAATTACGAAGAAAACGACGTGTATTGGTGTACCGCTGATATCGGTTGGATTACAGGACATTCGTATATTTTATACGGACCGTTATTAAATGGTGCCACAACGGTTATTTTTGAAGGCGTGCCATCGTATCCTGATTATAGTCGCTTTTGGGAAGTAATCGAAAAACATAAAGTCAACCAATTTTATACGGCACCCACTGCAATTCGTGCTTTAGCCAAAGAGAGTTTGGATTATGTGCAACGTTTTCCGCTTAGTTCTTTAAAAGTAATTGGATCTGTTGGTGAACCAATTAATGAAGAAGCTTGGCATTGGTACAACGATCACGTAGGAGGGAAGCGTTGTCCGTTGGTAGATACGTGGTGGCAAACCGAAACAGGCGGCATTATGATTTCGCCTATTCCGTTTGTAACCCCAACAAAACCAACCTATGCATCGTTACCTTTACCCGGAATTCAACCGGTTTTAATGGACGAACTGCGAAATGAAATCGAAGGCAATCAAGTAACAGGAAGTTTGTGTATCAAATTCCCTTGGCCATCCATGGCACGAACCATTTGGGGCGATCATGAACGTTATAAAGAGACTTATTTTACGACTTTCCCGGGTAAATATTTTACAGGTGATGGCGCTTTGCGTGATGAAGTAGGCTACTACCGAATTACGGGTAGAGTGGATGATGTGATTATTGTTTCGGGACACAACTTAGGAACGGCGCCAATTGAAGATGCAATCAACGAACATCCAGCTGTTGCAGAAAGCGCTATTGTTGGTTTTCCTCATGATATAAAAGGCAATGCGCTTTATGGTTTTGTTATCTTAAAAGAAATTGGAGAAAGTAGAGATAAAGACAATGTAGCGAAAGAAATCAACGAACTCATCTCAAATCAAATAGGACCGATTGCCAAGCTCGATAAAATTCAGTTTGTTAGCGGTTTACCCAAAACTCGTTCCGGAAAAATAATGCGACGCATTTTGCGAAAAATTGCTGAAGGTGACTTCAGTAATTTTGGAGATATATCCACTTTATTAAATCCAGAAATTGTAGACGAAATAAAAGTAGGATAAGTATAGTTTTTTAGTTTATTTGTCTAAACCGCTTTAGAAATAGAAGGTTTTTTTATTTAATTTTAGAAACTTTTTAAAAATGGTTGGAGTAGTTCTTCCATTTTTTTATACCCATCAAAATTGGGGTGAACACCGTCTTCACCATATTTTTTTAGCAAACCTTTATTGTCGTCGACCATAGCGGAATAATAATCAACATAACTGATTTTGTGCGACTTAGCGTAGGTGTAAATCATTTTGTTGAGTTGTATTACTTTGTCAGCAGGCAGCAATTTCGGATTCCAACTAAAAGTATTTGCTGGCAAAACAGAACATAAAATAACTTTAATATTATTATCCAAAGCTAATTCAATCATAGAAATTAAATTTTCAAGGATTTTTTCTAGAGAAATACAACCCGTATTTTCAGCAATATCATTAATTCCAGCCAAAAAAAACAACAGTTGTAGGAGCTAACTGAATGACGTCTAGTTGAAAACGCAATACCATTTGAGAAGTTGTTTGTCCACTAATCCCCCTATTGATATGTTTTTTAAGCTGAAACATATTGGAATTTTTAGGGGTCCAAAATTCAGTTATCGAATCACCAAAAAAGACAATTCTTTTCCCATCATTCGGATTTGAAAGTAGTTTTTTATTTTCAGAGGCGTAACGTTGTAAATTAGCAAAGTCGTCTTTCATTTTAATTTAAACCCAAACGCGATTTTAATTTTAAAAACAACAAAGCAATCGTGTACGCATCGTCTGAAGTCGATAACCGATCGGCTTTTGGCATTTTAAATAAAGTACTCAATTCGTCCAAAGAAAAGTTCTTATCATTAACATCGTGAAGTTTTTTATACATCACTTCGATATCAATCGCTTCATTTTTAAGTCGACTGCAGTCTAATTTCTCCAAAGCTTTGTTGATTATTTCCACATCAAAATGAATGCGATGACCAACTAAAACTGCGTTTTCAATGTATTTTACAAACGATTCGATGGCGATGGGTTCTGCCATTTTAGGCTGACTGCTTTCTAACAAAAAGTCGTTTGAAATTCCGTTATCGTGCAAAAATTTATACTGCGGAATAACGACTTCAAAATGATCACCAATAATTACATTGTTGGCTACCACGGCCATTGCACCAAAAGAAAGTATAACATCTTTTTCGGGATTCAAACCAGAAGTTTCTATACTCAAGGCTATATATCGTTCAGATTTCTTGTCAAATTTGGACAAGTAAGTCTTCCAAAATTCAGGATACGGCTTGTTGATATTTTTAATCCAATCGAGCATAACTTATGAAAATTGAGTCAGTTGAAAACGGTTTTTGATTAATTCTTCTAATTCTCGCATCGGAGCTAGTGCGTTTTTTAGCTTCTCTTTATCGATTTTTGAAATCTCGTCCAAATTGATGTATTGACCAGAACTATCGTTCTTCAAGCCTTCAAGTGTTCTGAATTTAGATAAGCTTATAAAAGCTTCAGCACAATCTAAATACACTTCAGAATACTTCGGATCGGTAATGGCCAATTGCTTGTAACGCAAGTAAGTGTTGTTAATTCCTTTAATGTTCATATTTAGAACTAGCAATCGCGCACCATCAATTAATGGCATTAAAGCGCGTGTTTTGATATCGAATTTACCTTTGTGTTCGCCTTCTTCTTCAACATTGAATTTTTTAAAGAAGTTTAGTGGAGCTGGCTTTTTTAATGCATCATTTCCTAAATAATCAAAGAATAATACGTTGTTTTTAGCATTTTTGAAGATATTTTCTGTAATCATGTCTTCAATTTTTTGTTCCCCAAACGCCATTTCGTAATCAAAGAAAACACTACTGATTTCATTCGAATTTTCACCTGGAGTGTTCATCCAGCTGTTGTATTGTTTTGTCCAGTCAGTCAATGATTTACACCAAATAATGTTGCTAGCTACATGACCTTCTGGAGATAATGCATAACCTACTTTTTCTAAAGCGCTAGTTGTTTTTTTAGCCAATTTTATAAAATAATCTTTGATGTCACGGTATTTATCGGCAGCTACGTCTTCAAAAACTAGAATACTATCTTGATCACTGTACAAAAGTTGTTCTTTCCGACCTTGACTTCCAATACTAAGCCACGCGAATCGGGCAGGAGGTGAGCCCAAATCTAAAATAGACAATTCGACAGCGCGTTTCACAATAGCAAGAGTAACCTCGCCAGCAATGCTACTAATATGAGGTAACGGAATGTTTTTTACGATAGACGATTGAATGATATCGGTTAATTTATCTCTAACTTGTTTTAAGTCTTTTGCCGTTTGTGATTTTTTAATTTCTTTTATTAAAACACCTGGATTATTGGCTTGTGCAACCACTAAATCGTGTTCTGAAATAATACCTTTAATGTCAGATTTATCTGTACCATCTTGAGTTACACATAAATGAGAAACATTGTATTTAAGCATAATCAATTGTGCTTCGGCAACCGAAATATTTTCAGTAACAGTGATTACAGGTGACGCCATGATTTTATCAACAGAAGTACTAATTTCAAAGCGTCCTGTAGCAATTTTAGTTCTAAAATCGGAGTCAGTTACAATTCCGATTGGATAATTATTGTCTATGATAAGTGCGCTATTAATCACATTATCTGTCATTAGTTGCGCTGTTTGTTTAATGCTTGCCGATGCATTGATTTTAAGAGGTGTTTTGGTGTAGGTTAGGGATTGAAAATACAACATATCCGATTGACTATCTGAATACATTACGTTGTCTGACATCAATTTACCTGGATTTTCTTTATCGAGCGAGTTTTTGGTATTGGCAGCAAAACTTTCCAATAAAAAATTTAAAATATCGGCATTATGAGCCACAAAAGGTTTAAACGATTCAATTGGAATGGCGTAAATGATACTTTCTTCCCGTGCTTTTGCCGTCATTTGATAGTTGTTTTTTGCAAAAAACGGACGCAATCCGAAGATATCACCGTTGTAACATTTATTTAATAACGTTTCTTCAGCATCCGAAATAACGGTCAAGTGAATAACTCCAGAAGCCACAACATAAAAAGCATCGTGCAACACATCATTGATTTGGAATAAGGTTTTATGCTTTTCTAAATTGATGACACGAATCGAATTGGCAATCGTAATTAAATCTTCGAAAGGTAAAAAAGTAAAAGGTTGGTATTCTTTCAAGAAGTCGGCAATTCGCTGCGTGATAGTCGTATTCATAGCTAAAAGTTATGTTATAAAAATAACAAAAATTGGTCAGTGTGCAAATGTAATAAAGAATAAGATTGGAAAAAGAATTAAATATCTTGATTTTATTTACAAAAATTGTGTTTTTTTTTCTTTGATAAGATTAAAATTAGGCTTAGATGAAGTAGGCTATTTCATTTACTTTTGCTTATTACAACCATAATCTTATTGTAGCAACAAATGTTCTATTTTACATAATATAAATTATAGTTCAAATTTATAACGTTAAAAAAGTAAGAACCTGCCCAATTTAAAGTTCTTCCATGATTTGCAGTCTGTATATTCTACCTATGGCAATGGTGAGTTTTAAGGTATAATCTTCAATCAACCAACTTCTGTAGTTTTTAGTTACATTTCCCAAACAAATGCAATATTGACGAATTCGGTATTCAATATCGTCGTTCAGTTCTTTGGATAATTTTCGTGCGCTTAATAAATCTTTGGTATTTACGACACACATGGTTGCATGTTGTTCTAATGATTTTTCTAAGATGGTTTTTGCTTTTAAATTATTTTTGACCGTGAATTTAAATTCTTCATTTACATCCATTGAAATGTCTTTTGATTTACTGAACTTTTTACGAAGCGCTTCTGGCATCGAATATTTGAAATTACTTTCAATTTCAGCGTCGTCTCGTAAACTTTCTAAATAATATTCGGGCGATTTAAAAATGTGTTGCCAATCAATTGGATCGTTCCATAAACCAAAACGCAAGGCATTATTACCTAAATCAATAACAGTAAAATTGTCTTTATGTGGCAATTTTCGTGATCCACGACCAATCATTTGAAAATACAATGTTATCGACTTAGTGGCTCGGTTTAAAATAATGCTTTCGACTGTAGGTTCATCAAATCCGGTCGTCAAAATTCCGACCGACGTCAAAATCGCATCTGGAGTCTTCTTAAACCAATGCAAAATGTCTTTTCGTTCTTCGTTGGATGTGGTGTTGTCTAAATGTCGGATATTGTAACCTGCTGCTTTGAACGTTTCATATACATACAATGAAGTATGAATTCCATTATTGAATATTAGCGTTTTTTTGCCCAACGATTTCTCAGAATACGCATGCAACAATTTTTCTTGCATGACCATATTGCTATACAAATCATCAGATGATTTCACGGTGTAATCGCCATTAATTCCAACTTTTAACGAAGTCAAACCTACATCGTAACTATACGTAGTTGCTTTCGCTAAAAAGCCCTTATCTATAAGGTTTTGAATGGTATCGCCAACTATTAATTCACTGTAATTTTCATACATCGGAAGTTTGATATTCGAACTCAACGGTGTTGCAGTTACGCCTAAAATAAAAGCATTTTTAAAAGCTCCTAATAATTTACGAAACGAATTGTAATGCGCTTCATCTATGATTACCAATCCAACATTATCAATTTGAAGTTTCTCATCATTTAGACGGTTTTTCAGCGTTTCAACCATCGCAACAAAACAACTGTATTCGTCTTGATCAGGCAACTCTTTTATCGTACTGTTGATGATTTTATTTTTGACATCAAATCCTTTAAGCATTTTTGAAGTTTGCTTACACAATTCGATCCGATGCGTTAAAACCACTACTTTTTTTTTGTGCTGCGCTAAATACCTACGAGTAATTTCAGAAAAAATAACCGTTTTTCCACCGCCAGTTGGCAGTTGATACAACAAATGATAATTGTGAGGCGCGTTATCCAATCGTTCAAATATTCGATCGATATCGCCAAGTTGGTAACTGTACAGTTCCTTCTTTTCTTCAATTTCAATGGAAGTATCTTTGTGAGACATAGTGATTTTTACAATTTTGCAAAAATACACCTAAAAAAGAGTTCCGCAACTATGTTTTTTAAATATATAGTAATTTAATAGTCAAATCGTTCTACAATGGCATGAAACTCCAATAAATTGTGCCATTTTTGGACTTCTGTTTCTTTTTGAATGGCCACTACTCTACTTTTAAATTCGTATAAAATGCCTTTTTCAATCATAAAACTGATGGATTGTTCAAATGAATTGAGCATGCTTTTATAAAAAGCTTCTGATTTGATTTCTTTTTCTGCCGAGAGCGATTGTGCCATTTCAATAGTATACAACATAACATCTGCAATAATAAAGACATCAACGCCTAACGAGATAAAATGTTTAATAAACTTTTGCGCTACAGAACGACGCATTTTTGGACGTTTACCACGTATGGGAAAATATTCGTTAGCTATTTTGATTTTGGCATCTTTAACTAAATTATTTTCATTGGGACGAAAGACAAAATCGTAGTATACTTTAACATCTTTAAACTTGTCATACAATTCGACCACTTGCTCTTCCAGCTGGGTTTTGTTTAATTCGGACAGGTATTTTTTTAAATCGCGTTTACTCATTGTAACTACTTAGTGATACAAAAGTAACCACTTTCTAGGTGTAAATGAATGTTATTTCCTAATTTTACACCCGAGGTTTTAATCCGAACGGAGTGAAACTAATCTAAAGACACTATTTTTATGTTGAAATTTTTTAAGAGGCTCGCTTTTGCTGAAGGTATTTCTGCCCTACTTTTATTTTTCTTTGCTATGCCAATGAAATATATTTTTAATGAACCAATTTATGTTAAGCACATTGGAATGGCACATGGGATTTTATTTACACTATATATAATTGTAGCAACTTTGCTAAAATTTAAAGAAAAATGGAATGCCCGAAAATACGTTGAAATATGTTTAGCATCTATTCCTCCATTTGGTACTTTTTACATTGAAAGAAAATACTTGAAAGATGTATGAATTAATTGAAAAATTATTCTGTTGGTGTTATCCCTTGCTTTTAAAATACGGCATGAATTCGACTATTGCATTATTCGGCAGTTTGTTCGTTAATATAGTATTGTTGTGTGTTTTAGCCTATCTTATTTATTTGATTTTCAGAATTATTTTAGTTACAGTATTAGCTATTGTAGCTTCTAAAACAAAAACAAAATTTGATGATTTGCTCATCGATAATAAAACAGCTAAGTATATTGCGTATTTAATACCATTTCTTTTTATCTATATATCGGTTCCGATAATTTTGAAAGATTTTGTAAAATGGGAGGCCTTGTTCGGAAAACTGGTCGAAATTTACATCATAATTCTAACCTTATGGATTGTTCGAAGTATTCTAAAATCGTTTAGAGATTATTTAAAACAGCAGCAAAAATACAGTGACAAACCTATTGACAGTTATGTTCAAGTGATTATGATTGTTCTCTGGATGTATGGTATTGTTGTCATTATTTATGAAATTTTTGATGTTAACCGAACTACTATTTTAGGAACACTTGGAGCCATTTCGGCCATTATCATTTTAATTTTTAGAGATACTATTTTGGGATTTGTTGCAAGTGTTCAAGTGTCTTTAAACGACATGGTTCGCATTGGTGATTGGATTACGTTTGACAAATATGGCGCAGATGGTGATGTAATAGAAATTAATTTAGCCACAGTAAAAGTTCGAAATTTTGATAATACCACGACTACCATTCCGACTTACAGTTTGATTTCAGATTCCTTCAGAAACTGGCGAGGCATGTTAGATTCGGATGGACGACGCATCAAGCGTCACATTTTAGTCAAAGCCAAAAGCATTCGTTTTTTGACTGAAGTCGAACTTCAAAATTTGAAAAAAATCCAATTGGTTTCCAAATATATTGAAGAACGACAAGCACAGATTGATAAATACAACAAAACCTACAACGTTGATAAATCATTATCGATAAATGGACGAAACATGACCAATTTTGGGTTGTTTCGAAAGTACATTACCAATTACTTGGAATATTATCCTGGACTAAATCACAACATGATTTTACTTTGTCGTCAGTTACAGCCCACAGCGCAAGGAATGCCGTTAGAAATTTATGTTTTTTCAAAAGATCAAAGTTTTGAACAATACGAATACATCATGGCCGATATTTTCGACCACATCATTGCATCTATAGTGTATTTTGATTTAGAGATTTATGAATTGCCTACGGATAGAAACGCTTCGATTTAGAAACGGCTGCATCATACTTGGCGATGGCTGTTAAATGCTCATTCCACTTGGCTTTGGTGTATTCAAATCCAACTTCTTTTGAGGTTTTTCTGGTCATATCAAAATAATTATATGGGAATAAAAAGCAGTAACTGTTGCAAAGCGGCATTACATTAAAAATCTAAAGCGAAGCGTTTCCATAGCGCAGCGTTTCCATAGCCCAAAGGGCGTTTCTAAAAATCCAAAACAAAGCGTCTCTATTTTTTCAATCGATCTTCAATATATTCAATTTTTGTTTTTCCATGTGGCTGTGGTTTTCCGTTTATTCCCAAGCTGACCATCGTAATAGTGTCGATTGTAATGATGGTTTCTTTGGTCATCATGTTGCGGACTTCGCACTTTAAGGTTAATGAGGTATTACCAAATTTAATGACATCAATACCAATTTCTACGATATCACCTTGACGTGCCGAACTTCTGAAATTAATTTCCGACATGTGTTTGGTAACTATTCGGGGACTTTCTAACTGAATTATAGCATACAATGCAATTTCTTCATCAATCCAAGCCAAAAGTCTACCTCCAAAAAGGGTGCTGTTTGGATTTAAATCTTCTGGTTTAACCCATTTTCGTGTGTGAAATCTCATTTAATTTATATGTTGAATAGTACAAAAATAATGATATAATTATAACTTTAAATACAACCATTTTTATTTATTTACTATTTGTAGGAAATGGCAGTTGCTTTTTTAGCTTAAAAAATTGTTAATCTGTTATTTTTAGTATAGTTTTGCAAATTAAGTTATCAAAAATTAAGTTTTATCATGAAAAAAAGTACTTTAATTTTAATAGGATTGTTTAGTTCATTTGTTGCTTTCTCTCAAAATGAAAGTAAACAAGACAATTCTGAAAGAAATAGCAATTGGATTTTGGAAGGTTCGATAGGTAACATTAAAGGTTTAAAACCGTATGCTGAAAATTATTTTTCAAGCAAATCAAGCGGAGTTTTCGGACAATGGGAGCCTAATAGTTTCGCAATTGGTGGAAGATATTTGATGGGTGAAGTTTTTAGTGTTAAAGCAAGTGCAGGATATGACCGTTTTAGAAATTTTAACAGTGAAAGTATAGTTACAGGTCAAGAAGCCAAGCCATTTGATATGCGACAAATTAATCTTCAAGTGCAAGGATTTGTTAATGGTGCAAAATTGTTTAATGTTAGTGATCAATTAGGACGTTTTGGTTTGCTCATTCATGGTGGAGTTCAAGTAGTGGCTATGACATCTAAAACTGAAAATATTTGGATACCTAATGGTGAACTTGAAAATCACAACTATAATCAAACGGAATATAACGGAGGATTAATATTAGGTGTTACACCTCAATATAGAATTACAAATAGATTAGCGGTTCAATTGGATTTTACTTCGGTTCATAATTACAGACAACACTTTAATTGGGACGGTTCTTTCAGCGATGATAGAGAAAATTTATCAGGAAGCACGATTTCACTTAATTTAGGATTGAGTTTCTCTTTAGACAAAAACACAATGCACGGCGATTGGTTCGTTAACCCTAAAAAAGAGGATCAAAAAATTAAAGTTCTTGAAAATAGACTTAATGACCTAGAAACACTAATGAACGATACCGATAAGGATGGTGTTCCAGATTATTTGGATCAAGAAAATAATTCGGTTTCTGGAGTTGCTGTAGATTCAAGAGGCAAAATGTTAGACATCAACAGAAATGGCGTACCGGATGAAATGGAAAGAGGTAAAGACGGAATGAACGGAATTAATACTGCCAATAATGTAAGTAAAGATGATGCAATCAAAATGTTTATTGAAAAAGGATATATTAATGTATTCTACGATTTAGGAAAAGACGTTCCAAATAGTGGTTCAACCAATAATGTATTCTATATTGTTAAATTCTTGAAAAATTACCCAGACGCTAAAATCACTTTGATGGGATTTGCTGATGAAAGAGGATCGAGTGAAATAAATGATGCTTTATCCGCTAGAAGAGCTAAAAACTTATCTGATATTATCAAAGCATCAGGAATTGATACTAGCAGAATCAAGATTGTAGGTAAAGGTGAAAGCACTGAATTCTTGAGTACCGAATTAGGCTATGACTTATCAAGAAGAGTATCTGTAAAATTAGAATAATTAACAAATCGTTCTTAATAACTATATCAAACCTCTGTTTTTTTAACAGAGGTTTTTTTTATCTTTAAAAGAAAAAAATGAAATCAAGAGATAGTGCTTTGTTGTCCTTACGTGAAGATGTCATAGGAACTGTAAACAGTCAGTCATCATCTGAAGAATTTTTTCAAAATAAAACCCTTCGACCTATTTTAAAATTGCAAAATGATTTATTTGTAGTGGTTTTTTTGAATTATGTAGTAAAACAAAAAGGCACTTTTTTTTCATTGACAGCGGATAAAAAATTAACTTATATCGAGAATACTATTCAACGCGATATAAAGTTTAGAAACTCACTAAAAGGAATGGTGATTGCTTTATTTACCACGCAAGAATACGAGCAATACATTCAAAATTCATCCAGTTTGAACAAACGAATGATGAACATGTTGATTGAACGTTTAAAAAGTCAAGTGCAATTATTAGAAAAAGTGGAATTATAGTTTTTTAGAAATTGATATATCGCTGCCCAACTTGTAGTTTGTAAAGAAATATATGGGAGTAACTCTTCGTATTTTGATTGAATTTCGGTTGCTCCTAATGCAGGATTGTTATCAATGAAAATAGCCTTTGTTTCAAGGTTTTTTGCAAATTCAACATCCGTAAGTCTATCGCCAATCATAAAAGAATTCGCTAGATCATAGTTTGGATTGTTGATGTATTCGGTAACCATAGCTGTTCCAGGTTTTCGCGTTGGTTTTTTATCTTCTGGAAAGGAATCATCAATAAATACTTTGCTAAAAATAATCCCCTCGTTTTTAAAAACTTTCAAAATTTTGTTGTGAATGCTCCAAAATGTATTTTTGGGCAATACTTTGGTTCCTAACCCATCCTGATTGGTTACCATCACCAATTCGTAATTCATTTTACGAGCAATTTTACCCAAATAACGAAATACTTCAGGATAAAACTCCAATTCATCTAAAGTATCTAAAATATAATCAGGTGCCTTTGCTTCGTTCACTATCGTTCCGTCTCGATCAATAAATAATACTTTCTTCATGCTATTAAAATAAAAAACCGTTTGCAAAGACAAACGGTTTTGATTAAAATTTTATGCATTTATTCGTTCTCTTTTTCACCTTCATTTTCGCCAGCTGTAGCATTTTGGTCAGCTCCTGTTGTGGCATTGGCTCTAATTTCGGTATGACGTATTTCGCCACCTGATGTCCCAACTTGTTGTGCTAAAAACACACCAACAGCAGCAATAACAAGCACTACATAGGTAATCAAATTCGCTTTTGCATTATTTTTTACATTCATATACAAACCAATTAACGAAGCAAAACCAAGAACATACATCACTATGGCAAATTTTTCAGCCAATTCTTCGTGCTCGTGAATTATTTGATCGGTAACTCCGGGTAAGTTTTCGGCAATCTCCTCTGCTCCTTCTCCGGTTGACATACTAAAAAAAGCAAAAACTGCTGCAACAACAAAAAGAAAATAAGCTACATTCTTCGTTGTACTGTTTTTGAAAAGTAATCCAACAATTAAAATTCCCAACCCAAATATCGTCCCAATAATTGGAAAATGGTTTACTACCAGGTGTAAATGTGCATCGTTCATAATGTTCTATTTTTATCAAAGTTAATTTTTTAAATTTAAACAAAGCTTAAATACAACTTAAGTTTTTCTTAGTTTATCTTTAAAATAACTGTCGTTCCCTTTTCTTCTTCACTTTTAAAATCAATTTCAATAGCAAGCAATGAACACAAACGTTTCACTATAGACAATCCCAAACCAGTTCCTTTAATAGCTGGATTTTTAGAATTATCTGCGCGATAAAAGGAATTAAAAATTTTGTTTAAATCGGACGAAGGAATTCCGATTCCTGTATCAACAATGGTGAGTAAAGTGTGTTGATTTTCTTTTTCTAACGTGATGGCAACCGTACCGTTTTGAATGGAGTATTTTAACGCATTGGATAACAAATTACTTATTATAATCGAAAGCAAATAGTAATCGGATTGTACGTAAAATTCGTCTTTAAAATTGGTAATGACAGCAATTTTTTTAACGGTTATTATTTCTGAATAACGCGACAAACTATCTAAAATTAAGGCATTGAGATACACACTTTCAATGGTGTTATTTTGCTTCTGATTTTCAAATCGCGCCAATAAAAGCAACTCGTCGACTAACGTGTTCAATCGATCGACTTCTGTAACACAAAAGTTGATTTTATCTTCGTACTCTTTCTTTTCTCTGGGTTTGCGAATCAATACTTCGAGGGTTCCTTTGATGATGGCTAACGGTGTTCGCAATTCGTGGGAAGCATCGGAGGTAAATTGCTTTTCTCTTTCTACTGCTTCTTCCATCCTATCCAATAAATCGTTGATGGTTTGTGAGAGAATAAATAATTCGTCTTTGTTTATAGGCAAATCAATGCGTGTTTTTAAATTGTCTCTTGTAATTTTTCGTGAAGTATTGATGATTGATTTGATGGGTTGAATACTTTTTCCGGCAAAAAATCGCGCAATCAAAAACAGCACAATTAAGATAATTGGATACGTAACTAATAAGATTTTTAATAAAATAAAAATGATTTCAAAATCGTCTAAAGACATTGCAACCACAATATATCCGACCACTTTGCCATTATTTAAAATGGGAGCTTGAATTTGACGAATCGGATTTTTGTTAAGTGATGATTCGATGTATTTATCGTTATATTCATCACCTAAAAGTACGAGATTGGAGTTTTTTAAATTGGGAGATTTGTCGATTAGCTTTTTGTTGTTGTCGTAAAATTCAACAAAAACCGGATTAACATCTATCGAATTGTGCTCACGGGCGCGCCATTGGTCGACTTGAATTAAGTATGTATCATTAGAATCAAGGGTAACGTCGTCAAGATGCTTTTGTAATTCTTCATTAATTTGCTCGTCGATATGTTGGTCCACACTAAAGCTAATGACTTGATAGATTACCAAAAAAACTACAGCAATAAGTAACGCTGTGCTTAGAATGTAATTAAATGCAATTCTGTTTTTATAGGATAATGAAAACATACTAATTTAAATCATTGGCAATATAGCCTACGCCACGTATGGTTTTGATGCTTTCGTCGTCTTTATTCAAGTTGAGTTTTTTTCGAATGGCATTCATAAAAACATCAATGACTCCAGTATCGTATTCAAAATGAATGTCCCAAACGTCTTCAATAATTTGTGTTCGCGTACAAACTTTGCCTTTATTTCTTATCAAATATAACAATAATTCATATTCGCGTTGTGTTAAATTGATTTCAACAGTATTGCTAAAAACTTGGTGTTTGGATTGTATAATTTTAATGTTACTCAATACCAAAGTATCGTCTTCGTTTTGACTTCGAAAATGAATTTTAATACGTTCTAATAATTCTTCAAAACTGAATGGCTTTTTGATGTAATCATTAGCCCCAGCGCGCAATCCTTGGATTGTATCTTGAATAGTATCTTTGGCAGTAAGAAATAAAATAGGTGTTGTAGTATTTTTATTTCGGAAAGCTTTGCAGACTTCTAAACCTGACATTTGAGGCATCATCCAATCCAAAAGAATTAAATCAAACATATTAGTCAGCGCCAACTCCAATCCATCAGCTCCATTTGATGCGAATGTTACGGAATATCCTTCTTCTTCGAGACCTTGTTTTAAAAAATCTGAAATTCCTTTTTCGTCTTCAACAATTAAAATCTTCATCCTTATTGCACTATAAACTTAAACCCAAGCGTACCAATATTAGCGTTCAATCCATCGCTTCTATCATAATGGTTGAAACGGAAGTCGATATTTTTCAATCCAAATTTCCAAATGTGTGCTTTCGTAAAAACATCCGTATAACTCATTCCCAAACCATATTGATTGGCTGAGAAACTCGATAAATCAAAATCAGAAGTATAAAATTTTTCGGTTGACAAATGGGTTTCATAAGGTGCGAAATACTTCGATTGCGTTTGTGTATAATACCTAAACATTGGTATCACCGTAAATTTATCTGAAATTTTTATAGGTACTTCTATAGAAGCGGTGTGTGCTGTAATATCCCAACTATCGGTATAATAACGATAGTAAGTTCGAACAACGAAACGCTCATTGAGGTAGTAATTCCATCGCATTCCAAAAGGTAATTTGAAACGCGTATTGGGTAATTTTTCAATCGCATCCGCTAATTGATAGGCACCTTGATTGTTTTCATTTTCATAATTGGAGATGAAAGTCGGATTTCCGATATAAAAATTTGCTTTGTCAGCAAAATAAATTCGATGGTATGGAGACGACAATTTTCCTTGTTGTTGCACCACATCAAAAAACAGTGAGAATTGTGTTTTTTTGTTGACTACTTGCGAAAAACCAACAGTGGCTGAATATGAATTTCGTGCTGTCGAATCCCATTCGGTAAACGAAGGAGCATATGCTGGATTGGTAAGAACGCCATTCCCAAGTCGGAATTCAAATGGATAAATCGGACGCCATTGGTCGATATAAGCATTGACTTTTAATGAAATTTCAGAATTTTTATTGTTGAATAATTTCGCAATTCCACCACCAAAACCAACTGATGTATAATCGTATTCGTTTGAAAACGAAACATCGACATTATAAACCAAATTTCGATTATTACTACTGTGATTGTAATTGGCTACTAACGAAACCAAAGCATCTTGCTCTGAAGCACCTGATGAACTCTGCCAAGGTGATGGATTGCTCGAATCGTAAGGGTTTATATTACTTGACGAAGCTGAAGTGTAGGCCGAGATTCCGACATCAATGGTCAACACATCATCATCATTCAAGGGCATTGCCACGACAATATTAGATGCGATATCGGTTAGTTTTTCTGATCCAATTCCACCCGAAACCGACGAGTGAACGCCATCTTGTTTATAATAACTGGCTAGGAAATCGACTTCTGTAGCTTCTAACACGCGTTTTTTAAAAACGACTGTAGAATCAGCTTCTTGAGAAAATGCACAAGTTGTGAGTAGAAATAGAAAAATTGCTATATTGTTTTTCACTTTTAATGTTTAATTAGTTACAACCACAACCGCCACCCGATTTTCCACCGTTGGCTCCGGCAGCAGCTTCACGATAGACTTGAAATGCGGTTTCGTAGCGCTCGGCTGTTTTGGCAGTAAGTTTCATGTCGGGATCGTTAATTTTTTCTTTCTCGTACTCTTTTACTGAAGTGCACGATTGTAATCCGAAAAGCAAAACACAAGCAATAACTAGCTTTTTCATATTTTATGATTTAAATTTTTCTACGTCGATTCCTTTAGAAGTATGCACTTTTCCTTGATCGTCAACGATAATGCATTCAATTCCTTTTAATTGATTTACTAAATCCAACCCTACTTCTACTCCCAGAACAAAAATTCCGGTAGCTAAAGCGTCAGCAACTTCGGTTTGTTTGGCAAAAACAGAAACACTAACAATGCCTATTGCCGGATAACCTGTTCGTGGATCAATAATATGGGAATAACGAACGCCATTGAATTTTACAAATTTTTCATAACTTCCAGACGTTTCAACCGCACTGTCGATTAACGGAAAAGTGGCGAAAACTTTGTTCTTATTCATTGGATTGACAATGCCTACGGTCCAAGATTTCCCATCCAATTGTTTTCCCCAAGTGTTGATGTCTCCCGAAACATTTACTATACCTGACGTACAACCTTTGGATTGCAATAACACTTTAACTTTATCAGCAATATATCCTTGTCCAATGCCACCAAGTCCCAATTTCATCCCTTCCATTTTTAAAAATATAGTTTGCTCCTTCGGATTTAGAATTACGTTTTTATACCCAATTTTTGCTACTGATTTTTTTATGGTCTCTTCTGTAGGCATTGTAGTCATACTTCCATCGAACTTCCAAATTTTATCCATAGAAGCATACGAAATATCAAAAGCACCATTGGTTAGTTTGGATATTTTGAGCGCTCTCTCGACCAATTCATAGACTTCCAAATCAACTTTTACTGCTTGTTTACCGGCGTTGTTATTGACTTGTGAAATTTGTGTAGTCGGAATCCAATCTGAAATTAAGTTCTCAATACGTTTTACTTCGGCTATTGCCATGTTGGCCAATTCATTTCCTTGCAATGTATCTTTAGCAATAACTGTAATTTCAAACGGACTTCCGAGCATTTGCAATTTCTTCTTATGAACCACTTGTCCAAAAGAGAAAAATGAGACTAAAAGTAAAGTGATACAAAGTGACTTCATATTTTTATAACGAATTTAAAAGCTTGATGTAATTTTCGGCAGAAACGTTTTTAAATCCGGTCATGCCTAATGTTTTACCATTTTTGTCCAACATAACTACTAAAGGAAAGTTGCCCGCCTTATTGTATTTTTCGGCTAATTTTTTATTGTTTTCGGTCATTTCTGAAGAGAGTTGGTTTCCTTTTTTCTTAGGAAAATCGGCTTTTACTAAAATGTATTTTGATTCGGCTTCTTGTTTAAAAACTTCCGATTTCCAAACTGTTTTTTCTAATTTCATACAAGGCGCACACCAATCCGATCCTGAAAAAACGAGTAGGATCTTTTTATCTTCTTTGGATGCTTTAATTTTAGCTTCTTCCATATTACTTGTCCAGTTTTGAGCAAAACCAATTGATGTACATCCCATCACGAACAGCATAAGTATTTTTTTCATAGTCTTTAATTTAGTAAAAATTTCTATTTCAGAACTCATTTACATTTGGTAAAATTAGTCATTTAACTAGTAACTCAAGTTATTCAATTTTATTCTTAAGCGAATTTTAATCTTAAGTCAATGTTAAGACGATGATAAGCTTAACTTAAATTAATTAAGGAGTTATGGGTTTACATTTGTAAGAAAAAAGTATGTCATTCTTCCAACAAAAGTCACCCTATTACAATGTAGCGATATTTTATGTATTGTGCTCTTTAGTGTTGCGAATGGTTTTGCTATTTCATCCCATTACACAATCAAATTTTACGGCATTTGAAATAGTCAAAATATTCGTGTTCGGAATTCTTTTTGACATTTTTATATTTAGCGTTGCATCTACGATTTTGTGGTTGTATTTGGTGTTTTTATCCAATGAAAAATATCAAAAGCCTTGGGGTTATATTATTTTTGGCAGTTTACTTTTGTTGTTACTATACATTTCATTTTACAATACTATTTTAGATGAATATGGCGGTTCTTTACCTGAAATTGGAATCGTATTTTTATCACTGAAGACATTTTTATTCGGGATGTTGTTGTTTTTTCCTAAAAAGCGTAAACAATTTCGATTGGTTTTGTTTTCGATTAGCATTTTTATAGTGGTTTTGGTTAGTGTACAAAATGCAGTCAACGAATTTTTCTTTTGGAATGAATTTGGTGTGCGCTATAATTTTATTGCAGTTGACTACTTGGTGTATACCAATACCGTAATCGGAAATATAATGGAGTCGTACCCTGTAGTGCCTCTGTTTTTAGGTGTTGGAATTGTTTATGCTTTAGTAACATTTGCCATTGTAAAACGTTCTCAATCGTTTTTAAACCATTTACCAAACTTTTTTGAAAAACTAAAAAGCTCAGCAATCTATTTGGTCATTATTGTATTTTCTTTCTTTGCAATTCCTTTTTTAGCCCAACAAGAGAAATCACAAAATGTATTTGTTAATGAATTGCAGGCGAATGGTTTGTATCGATTTTACTTGGCTTTTCGCAATAGCGAATTAGATTATGATACCTTTTACAAAACACTTCCCAACGATAAAGCGTTTGCTTTACTTCAAAAGGAATTGCTAGGAATGAATAATACAACAACCCAAAGAAATATTAAAAGCAAGTCACTCGAAATTCACAAAAATGTAGTGCTAATTACCATCGAAAGTTTGAGTGCCGAATTTTTAAAGGAGTACGGAAGCACCCAAAAATTAACGCCTTTTATTGATTCATTAGCTTTAGAGAGTTTGCAATTCTCTAATCTTTATGCAGTTGGCAATCGAACTGTTCGCGGTTTAGAAGCTGTGACTTTGTGTTTGCCTCCAACAGCAGCAGAAAGTGTCATTAAAAGAAATGACAATAAAGATAAATTTTCAACGGCTTCACTATTCAAAAAAAGAGGCTATCAAGTCAAGTTTTTATACGGAGGCGATGCCTATTTTGATAACATGCAAGATTTTTTTGAAGGAAACGGCTACGATGTTATCGATAAAAAAGTGATGCAACCCAATGAAATTACATTTTCTAATATTTGGGGTGTTTGCGATGAAGATATGGCCAAAAAAGCGATTAAAACGATGAACATAGAAGCAAAAACGGGTAAACCTTTTTTTAATCATTGGATGACGGTAAGCAACCATCGACCTTTTACGTATCCGGAAGGGAAAATTGAAATTTCACCTTCTAAAAAATGGCGTGAAGGTGGCGTAATGTATACCGATTATGCTTTAAAACAGTTTTTTAAGATGGCTAAAAAGCAACCTTGGTTTGCCAATACGGTTTTTGTAATAGTTGCCGATCATTGCGCTTCAAGTTCTGGTAAAACCGAATTGCCTATTGATGGTTACCGAATTCCAGCATTAATTTATGCGCCTGGATTTATACAACCAACTACTAATATGAATTTGGTTTCGCAAATCGATTTAATGCCAACCCTATTTGGCTTATTGCATTTTAGTTATCAAAGTAAGTTTTACGGACAAGATGTGCTGCAATCCAATTACAAACCACGTGCTTTGTTGGCTACGTATCAAGATTTAGGATTGTTGAAAGACAATATACTAACTGTGTTATCTCCAGTGAGAAAAGTAAAACAATTTACGGTAAAACTGACTCCAAAACAACTACCACATGAGAAATTTCAATTGTATTACGAAGAGTTGCCTGTGCATAAAATTCGCCAATATTTAGTAGATGAGACGACAGCATATTACCAAACAGCATCTAAACTACTAAAAGAAAAGAAGTATCAAAAATAGTTACAACATTCCGTTGTATTTTCGAATGAACCATTCGCAAGCCAAAGCCAAAGCAATTAGGACAAGCAGCCAAATCCAGTCAATTATTGGTGTTTTCTTTACTATCGCTTTTTCAATCGCTTTGTAGTCTTGATTGTCAAGCAAGATTTTAATCAACGCATCTACTTGATTCGATACAAAAGCCTTTCCGTTGGTTTGACTGGCGAGTTGTTGCAGTTTTATAACATCCGGATTCACAAATTGTTTTTCGATGTCGAAATCTAAGATTTCAAATCCGTTAGAATAACTGGCATTCGAATTCAATTCCTTTACAGCAAACGAATAGTTTCCGGCAGCTAAACCGTCTAAATTTACTTTGAACGCATTAGAGGCTCTGAGTAAATCGTATTTTTTAATTTGTTTGGTTTTATTGTTAGTAACCGTGATGGTAAGTCTTGCTTTTTCATCCAACTCGTAATTTTTATTAAAATATTGCGCGGTGATTTCAATCGGATCACCCGAATTGTAAAAGCGTTCGTGATTGACAATCAATGATTTTTTAGAATCATTAGACGCCAGAAATTGGATAGTTTTATCGATAAAAACATCATAATTCTCATACGTTTGATTGTCTCTATAACTTTGCGCTCTCCATTTCCAACTGTTTTCGCCAAGTAAGTAAGCACTTCGCAATCCTTGGTTGTCAGCGAAAACAAGTAAAGGTGCTTCTGTGGGAACATTTCGAATTCGTGATGCTAATAAAATAGTTACATTTTCATTAGCTGTTATTTTTCCAAACGGATTTTCTAAAGGCGGGAAATTATCAAATCCGATGTTGTCTAATGCAAACAAATTAAAATCCGATTGGTATTCCGACAAATAGTCTTCTTTTTGTCCCGACATCCTGAACGAGAATGCCGATTGTTCTTGGTTTAAAAAGTTAAAATCGGTACTGTTTCCGGTAATTATCCAAGTATTGATTCGTAACTTTTCGTTGGTATCAAAAATCGATTTAAATTCGGCATTGGGTTGGTACAAAATCAGTACATTGTATGTATTTAACTCATTAATTTCTTTTGGTTTAACAATGGTTACTTTACGCGATGCATTGGTTTCAATACTTCGTTTTAAAGCACCCAAATCAGGATGATTAATGGATGAAACTAAAGCAATTTCGGTTTTTTGATCGATAACTTCAACAACAAATTTCTTGGAGTTATTGTACTTGTTTTTCTCCACCTCTGATGATGATAGTGAAGCAGTGTAAATTTGCAATCCTACTTTGTCAGCTGGCAATAAAACGGAAACGATTTGAGCCTTTTTAAAAGGCGAAAAAGAAACATTTTGTTTTGTGATTACGTTCTTTCCTTGCGATATACTGAAAGTGGCGTTGGTAGTTTTGGTTCCAGCGTATTGAAGAAAAACTTCAGCAGGATATTTATTCTTGTGAAAAGCGTATTTATTGACATTAATTTGGTTGACTTTTAAATCGAGATACGTCGTTGTATCTCCAACAATTAAAGGATATACCTTGTTATTTGCATCAAAACCAAAAACATAATCCTCACCCGAAGTTTGGTTTCCATCCGAAATTAAAACGGTAGGAAATGAGAGGTTTTTATTACTACTTCTTATGTTTTTAGCTACTTCACCAATATTGGTTTGCTTGCCTTTAAAATCAAGGTCTTCCTTGGAAAGTATGGGTTGAAAGTCGCTGTCAAATCGATACGATTGAATGTCAAATTTCGCAGCTAAATCTGTATTTACACTCAACTTTTCAAAAACTTCTTTTGAGTTGGTATCCGCTTTTAAATCGATAATCGAGTTCGAATTATCAACTGCTAGTACCAAAGGCGTTTTTACAATTTCAAATGTTTTCCGAGATACAATCGGGTTAATAAGTAAAATCAGTAATCCGAAAATGGCTAAAAAACGCAATAAAGCCAATCCAATATTGAGTTTGGATTTATTTTTTGATTTATAAAAATATTGAAAATACGATACACCAGCAGCAATGGCAAGTGATAGAATAATAAGAAGAATTGTGATTTTATTCATTTTTTTTTAGTATTCAGTGTTCAGTGTTCAGCGCTTAGTTTTAAACTGATTGCTGAAAGCTGAATACTGCAAACTTTATCAAGTAAGCATTCCACCATCAACATTCATTACTTGTCCGGTTACATAAGCACTCAAATCTGATGCTAAAAACAAGCAAGCATTAGCAACATCTTCAGGTGTTCCGCCACGACGAAGCGGAATCGAATCACGCCAACCTTGAACTACATCTTCGTTTAATTTAGCTGTCATTTCGGTTTCTATAAATCCGGGAGCAATGGCATTGCAACGAATATTTCTAGAGCCTAATTCCAAAGCAATCGATTTGGTAAAACCAATCATTCCTGCTTTGGAAGCTGCATAATTGGCTTGTCCGGCGTTGCCCTTCACTCCTACTACACTACTCATGTTTACAATAGAACCCGCGCGGTTTTTCAACATAATGCGTTGCACTGCTTTGGTCATATTAAAAACCGATTTTAGGTTGATTTCAATTACTTTGTCAAAGTCTTCTTCTGACATTCGCATTAGTAAATTGTCTTTTGTGATTCCGGCATTATTGATTAAAATATCGATAGTTCCAAATTCGGCAATAACATCATCAGCCAATTTTTGAGCTTCTTCAAAATTAGCAGCATTCGATTGGTAGCCTTTTGCTTTTATACCTAGTCCATTCAATTCATTTTCTAATAGTAAAGCCGATTCTGCAGACGAACTGAATGTAAACGCTACATTAGCGCCATGTTGAGCAAATACTTTTGCAATTCCGCTGCCAATTCCGCGGCTTGCACCCGTAATGATAGCTACTTTTCCTTCAAGTAATTTCATATGATCTTGTAGTTTGTTAGTTTTCTTTTCTAAAAGTCAAATATAGCACTATTTTAATATTCAAAAAAAATTAGAAGGCATTTAAACTTTTTAAATTACTTTCGTCCACACCAAATTGATTTGTTATTTGTATGTTATTCAGTTCCAACGATTTTAAAGGTGTATATAGTCAAAACAAAGTTTTGGTGTATAACGTTGCGCTAAATTACTTGCAAAATATTGAGGATGCGGAAGAAATCACTCAAGATGTTTTTATTAAAGTACACCAATCGTTACATAAATTTGAAAACAATGCGACCTTAAAAACGTGGATTTATCGCATAACCATCAATTGTTGTTTGGATTATATCAAGCACAAGAACAGTAAAAAACGTTTTTTTATTTTCGGAACCAAATCTGATGCAGAAACTGAACTGCAAAAGGTATCTCATTTTGATCATCCTGGAATTGTATTGGAAAACAAAGAAAATGCCGAAATTCTTTTTAAAGTAATTAATGAGTTAACCGAAAACCAAAAGACGGCTTTTATGCTTTCTAAGTTAGATGGATTGTCGAATAGTGAAATCGCAACAATTATGGAAGTCAGTATTTCGTCGGTAGAATCACTTGTTTTTAGGGCAAAAGCAGCGTTAAAAGAAAAATTAAGTCAAAAGTTTGAAACTTATCGCAAGAAAAAATAATTTAAATCGTCTAAGTTAGTATGGAAAAAGAATCTTTCATCAACGCTATTTTGAACAGCACAAACGGTATGAAAACACTGTATCCAAACCCCGAATTATTTTCAAAAATTGAACAAAGAATTCAGGAAAGAATGCCAGTTTCATCGACAACATTATGGTTGGTTGCGGCATCGATTGTGGTGTTGATTTTTATTAATGTGGGTATAATCAACAGTCGTCAAACTCCAGAAGAAGTTACTACTTTAACATCTACCATATCCAAAAGCAATCAATTATACTAAAATTATGGACAAAATAAAACTATTGACGATTGCCGTAATTAGCTTACTTCTATTAAATTTAGGAACACTAGGTTTTTTGCTGTTTTCGGCTCCAAATAAACAACATACACCTCACGGAGGAGGTTTTGAAGGGAGACCTAAACCAAAAGAAATTATTATAAAAAAATTGCAATTTGACACGAATCAAATTAAACAATACGATGAACTAATTACATGGCATC
This sequence comes from Flavobacteriaceae bacterium, assembly GCA_947491985.1. Classification (GTDB taxonomy): domain Bacteria; phylum Bacteroidota; class Bacteroidia; order Flavobacteriales; family Flavobacteriaceae; genus Flavobacterium. The sequence goes on from CANLLR010000009.1 coordinate 40,100, forward strand.
ACCAAAATATTAGAGCGGTTGAAGATGATATTCGCAATTCGAAAAATGAATTGTATTTGTTATTGAACATAAATCCGGTTAACGAAAAGGCAAAAGATAGTTTAATTTTGGTATTATCCAACAATCAAAAACAAATTGAGTCTATTCATTTTCAGTATTTTAAACACATAAAAAAAATATGCACTCCAAACCAACTGGATCGTTATAAAGAATTGACAGAAGAACTTTCAAAATTCTTTTCAAAACCACCACGTCCTGAAAGAGATTAAAAAAATTGATATTTATACGACTTTATTACTAACTAAACCGAACTAATGAAAAAAAATCTTTTATGCCTTTTTGCTTTTGCAGTATTGACTTCTTGCGGAAGCTCGGATAGCGAATACCAAGAAGTTTCAGCTGCTTATCCCAATGTTACCGCTACTTTTGGGAATGCCATAAATCTTAACAATTTAGCCAATTACGCCAATCAAGCAATTCCGAATTACATTACAAAAAGTAATTTGAATGGCAATCCAATTACCGATAAAGGGGCAACCTTGGGAAGAGTTTTATTTTACGACAAAAAATTATCATCAAACAATACCATTTCGTGTGCTAGTTGTCACCAACAAGCCAATGCTTTTGGAGATGCAGCCGTTGCGAGTCAAGGTGTTAATGGAACAACTGGCAGACATTCGATGCGATTAATCAACACGCGATTTGCCAATGAAACCAGATTTTTTTGGGACGAACGCGCCATTAATCTAGAGACGCAAACGACCATGCCGATAAAAGATCACGGTGAAATGGGTTTTAGCGGTACAAATGGCGATCAGCCTTTTTCAGGTTTAATCACAAAGTTAAGTGCTATTGGTTATTACAAAGAACTTTTCAAGTTTGTGTATGGAACAGAAGAAGTTACAGAAAGCAAAATTCAATTGGCCTTGGCGCAATTTATCAGAAGTATTCAATCGTTTGATTCGAAATATGATGCTGGTAGAGCACAAGTAGCCAATGAAGGTCAGCCTTTTCCTAATTTCACAGCGCAAGAAAATAATGGTAAAAATTTGTTTTTAACACCTCCTGTTTTTGATGCTACAGGAAATCGTACTTCGGGTGGATTGGGTTGTGCAGGTTGTCATGCAGCTCCTGAATTTGATATTAATCCAGTTAGTAGAAATAACGGAATTATTGGTTCGATTGCTGGAGGATTGGATATCACCAATACGCGTGCTCCTTCGTTGCGTGATTTGGTAAAACTAGACGGAAGTACAAACGGACCCATGATGCACACGGGAGTTATTACGACATTACAAGCGGCAATTGGCCATTATGGAACGATTAACCTTGCGCCAGGAAATACTAATTTAGACCCAAGATTACGTCCTAATGGATTTGGACAACAATTGCATTTAACGGCTCCTGAAGTGAATTCGGTTATTGCTTTTTTACGAACCTTATCAGGAAGTAATGTGTATGTTGATAGTAAATGGGCTAGTCCTTTTCCGAATTAGAATAAATTGCGAAATAAAAAAAGCTCCAATTTGGAGCTTTTTTTTATTTTAAAAATTGAGACGTATAAATTACCCCATTATTTCTTTTACTTTTTTCCCAATTTCCGCAGGAGAATCAACTACGTGAATTCCGTTTTCTCTCATGATGCGTTTTTTTGCTTCGGCAGTATCGTCGGCGCCACCAACAATAGCTCCGGCATGACCCATTGTTCTTCCTTTTGGAGCCGTAACTCCAGCAATGAAACCAACAACTGGTTTGCGATTACCATCGGCTCTAATCCATTTGGCAGCATCGGCTTCCAATTGACCTCCAATTTCACCAATCATTACAATGCAATGCGTTTCAGGGTCGTTCATTAACAATTCAACGGCTTCTTTAGTTGTAGTTCCGATAATTGGATCACCACCAATTCCGATAGCGGTTGTAATTCCCATTCCTTGTTTTACAACTTGATCGGCAGCTTCATAGGTTAACGTACCCGATTTCGATACAATACCTACATTTCCTTTTTTGAATACAAATCCGGGCATGATTCCCACTTTTGCTTCTCCTGGTGTAATAACTCCAGGACAGTTCGGTCCGATTAAGCGACAGTTTCTGTCTTTGATATACGCATAGGCTTTAATCATATCGGCAACCGGAATTCCTTCTGTAATGGTAATAATTACTTTAATTCCAGCATCAGCAGCTTCCATAATGGCGTCTGCAGCAAAAGCAGGTGGAACAAAAATGATAGTAGTATCAGCTCCAGCTTTTTCTACAGCATCTTTTACTGTGTTGAAAACAGGTTTTCCTAAATGCGTTGAACCGCCTTTCCCTGGTGTTACACCACCTACTAAGTTGGTTCCGTATTCAATCATTTGTTCGGCGTGAAATGTTCCTTCACTACCTGTAAAACCTTGCACAATTATTTTGGAATCCTTATTAACTAAAACGCTCATGGTATATGTATTAGATTGTGTTTAAATGTATGCCACAAAAGTAGTAAAAAGTGTTCAGATTTTTCTACTACAAATGTGCTAATTATATATATATGTTTATGAAAATTGACTCATTTGAAATCCGCGGTACAATTTACCGTCTTTTACTTCCCAAATTACAAAAAAATGCGCTAAAAGCATTTCTTCTGTAGGGTTTTCTATCGTTTTTACAAAATGCGAATAGCGAACAACAACCATACTCTCTTCTTCAATAACATGACTAATGCGAGTTTTAGAACGTGTATACGCTTTTTGTAAATCATCAGTAAGCGCTAAAATATCGGCATGATTCATTTGAATAAAGCCTTTGCTGCTGTTCCAATCTATGGTTACTTCGGGATGGAGCAATTCGTTAACAGCATTTCTATCTAAAAGAACGTCGGGTTTGTAAAATTCGAGTACAATTTCTTTTGGTGTCATTTTTTGATAGTATTAAGTAATTCGGGTATACGTTTGATGTAAGCCAATTGTTTTAATTTTTCTCTCGATTCTTCGACTGGTGTTCCGAAGTAGCTTTTTCCTCCTTCAATCGATTTGGTTACGCCAGTTTGTCCTAAAACAACTGCTTTGGTTCCGATAGTGATTCCGCTAGTCGTTCCTACTTGTCCCCAAAGTGTTACTTCATCTTCAATAATTACACATCCTGCAATTCCGGTTTGCGATGCAATGAGGCACTTTTTACCAATAACAGTATCGTGGCCAACATGGACTTGGTTGTCTAATTTAGTTCCTTCTCCAATCGTTGTATCACCTGTAACACCTTTATCAATAGTGCACAACGCTCCTATTCCAACATTGTTTTCTATCACTACTCGTCCACCAGAGAGTAATTGGTCATAACCTTCAGGTCGTTTTTTATAATAAAAAGCATCAGCTCCCAAAATGGTTCCCGCGTGAATAATCACATTATCGCCAATTACTGTATTATCGTATATGGTAACATTGGGATGAATCAAGCAATTTGTTCCGATGGAAACATTATTTCCGATAAAACAATTGGGTTGAATTTGAGTGCCTTCCCCTATTTTTGCTGAAGAAGCAATTGCAACATTAGTAAATTGAAAAGGTCTGAAGTGTTTTGTTAAGGTATTAAAATCACGAAATGGATCATCTGAAATCAATAAAGCTTTTCCATTAGGACAATCGACTTCTTTATTAATTAATACGATGGTTGCTTCCGATTGTAATGCTTTGTCATAATATTTGGGATGGTCAACAAATACAATATCTCCGGGTTCGACAACATGTATTTCGTTCATTCCCAAAACAGGAAAATCATCGCTGCCAACGAACTGACAGTCGATGATTTTTGCGATTTCTTGTAACGTTTGTGTTTTTGGAAACTTCATTTGATAAATTTGAAAATTTGAAAATGTGTTAATTGGAAATGTGGTTTGAAATTGAATTAAATAATTCTCAAATCTTCAAATTATCTCATTTTCAAATTAATTACTCTTTTACACGCTCCATATAAGATCCTGTAGCTGTATCAATTTTAATTTTATCGCCTTCATTAATAAATAAAGGTACGTTTACTGAAGCACCTGTTTCAACTTTTGCAGGTTTTGTGGCATTGGTTGCTGTGTTTCCTTTTACTCCTGGTTCTGCGTACGTCACTTCAAGTACGATTGATGCTGGCATATCAACTGATAATGGCAATTCTGTTTCAGTATTGATCTGGACCATTACATTGGTACCTTCTTTCAATAAATCGGGAGCATCTAGAATTTTTTTATCTAAAGTGATTTGCTCGTACGATTCTACATTCATGAAATGAAATTGATCACCTTCTGAATACAAATATTGAAATGTGTGTGTTTCAACACGAACTTCCTCAATTTTGTGTCCTGCAGAAAAGGTATTGTCTAGTACTTTTCCGTTGGTTAAACTTTTTAGTTTGGTTCTAACGAAAGCTGGACCTTTTCCTGGTTTAACGTGTAAAAATTCGATAATTTTATAAATATCGTGATTGTATTTGATGCATAAACCGTTTCTAATATCTGATGTACTTGCCATTTTTAAATGTATTTGTGTATTTAATTAATTTTTAGTTTCCTCCTGAGTAGCCTTTCATTATACCTCTTGACGAATTTCGAATGAAATCTAAAATTTCATCACGCTCTGTAGAAGCCGTCATTTCGGCTTCAATGATGCCAACGGCTTGCGAAGTATTGTAATTTTTTTGGTATAAGATTCTGTAAATTTCTTGAATTTCTCTGATTTTTTCTGTTGAAAATCCGCGTCTTCTTAAACCAACCGAATTAATTCCAACATACGAAAGTGGTTCTTTCGCAGCTTTAGTAAACGGCGGTACATCTTTACGAACTAACGACCCACCAGAAATCATTGCATGATGACCAATATGAATAAATTGATGTACTGCAGCCAATCCGCCTATGATCGCATAATCTCCAACAATAACATGTCCGGCCAAAGCCACTCCATTTACAATAATCGCATTATCACCAATATGACAATCGTGTGCAATATGAGCTGTTGCCATGATTAAACAATTTTTACCGATTTTGGTTTGGCCAGAAGCAATGGTTCCTCTGTTGATAGTAACACATTCTCTAACAGTCGAATTGTCGCCAATAATGGCCAACGAATCTTCTCCACCAAATTTTAAATCTTGCGGAACAGCTGAAATTACAGCACCTGGAAAAATATTGCAATTTTTACCAATACGAGCGCCTTCCATGATAGTTACGTTGGAGCCAATCCAAGTTCCTTCACCAATTTCAACGTTATTATGTACGGTTGTAAAAGGATCGATTACAACGTTTCTCGCAATTTTTGCGCCTGGATGAACGTATGCTAAAGGTTGATTCATTTTCTTTATTAGTTGATTTGTTAATTTGTTGATATGTTAATTTGGATAGCAAATAACCAAAGTAACAAATCATCAAATATATCTATTGTTTTTTTGCTATTTGCGCCATTAATTCGGCTTCAGCTACTAATTTACCGTTTGCAAATGCATACGCTTGCATGTGACAAATTCCTCTTCTAATTGGAGAAATCAAATCGCATTTGAATACCAAAGTATCACCGGGTAAGACTTTATGTTTGAATTTGACATTGTCAATTTTCATGAAATAGGTTAAGTAATTTTCAGGATCTGGAACCGAACTTAAAATTAAAATCCCACCCGTTTGTGCCATTGCTTCAACAATTATTACACCAGGCATTACAGGTGCGCCGGGAAAATGTCCGATGAAAAAACTTTCATTCATGGTTACATTTTTTAAACCCACTACATGATTGTCTGACATTTCGATAATTCTGTCGATGAACAAAAATGGTGGTCGGTGCGGTAGCATGGCCATAATTTTGGTAATGTCCATCAACGGTTCTTTGTGCAAGTCGAAAGTTGGAACCTGATTACGTTGTTCTATTTTAATAATTTTAGACATTTTTTTAGCAAACTGAGTGTTTACAAAATGTCCGGGTTTGTTGGCAATTACTTTTCCTTTGATTCGCATTCCAATCAAAGCCAAATCGCCCACTACATCTAATAATTTATGTCGAGCCGCTTCATTTGGATAGTGCAAGGTAAGATTGTCTAAAATTCCGTTTGGTTTTACCGAAATTTTTTCTTTTCCAAAAGCGACTTTTAGATTCTCCATTGTCGATTGTGAGATGTCTTTGTCAACATACACAATGGCGTTATTCAAATCACCACCTTTGATTAGACCTTCATCCAATAAGGTTTCTAATTCGTGTAAGAAACTGAATGTACGAGAATTGGCGATTTCCGATTTAAATTCGGAGATACTTTTCATAGTAGCGTTTTGCGTACCCAACACTTTTGTACCAAAATCTACCATTGCGGTTACTTGATAATCATCGGCTGGCATGACTAATATTTCGCTTCCAGAAGCTTCGTCTAAGAATGAAATAACTTCTTTAACTATATAATAATTGCGTTCTGCTTCTTGTTCTTCTATGCCTGCTTTTTCAATAGCTTCCACAAAATACTTTGACGAACCATCCATAATAGGTGGCTCTGATTCGTTGAGTTCGATAATCACATTATCGATATCACAACCTACAAATGCTGCTAAAACGTGCTCAGATGTCTGAATTTTTACGCCTAATTTTTCGAGATTGGTTCCTCTTTGTGTGTTGATAACATAATTGGCATCAGCTTCAATTATTGGACTTCCTTCGAGGTCAATACGAACAAAAGTATAGCCATTATTGATGGGTGCAGGTCTAAACGTCATGCGCACATCTTTCCCTGTGTGAAGACCTACGCCTGTTAAAGAAATTTCGTTTTTGATGGTCTTTTGTTTAACCATAATAGTGTACTAATTTATTATTGTCTATTCTGTTTTATCTTCTATCCGTTCGGCGTTGCCTCGGGTTTTCTTTATCTCCTCTAAATCGGCTACAATTTTAGGCAAATTTCTAAAATGTACATACGATTTATTCCAATCGCCATAATTAAATGAAGGTGAACCTTGTAATGTTTCACCATCTTTAACATTTTTACCGATACCTGATTGCGCCTGAATGCGCACATTATCGCCTATAACTAAATGACCTGCAAAGCCAACTTGTCCGCCAATCATACAATTTTTACCAATTTTTGTCGAACCCGCTATTCCAGTTTGCGCTGCAATTACAGTATTTTCTCCAATTTCAACATTGTGCGCAATTTGAATTTGATTATCGAGTTTAACACCTTTTCGGATAATGGTTGATCCTAAAGTAGCTCTGTCAATGGTGGTGCAAGCTCCTATTTCGACATTGTCTTCGAGAATCACATTTCCAATTTGAGGCACTTTATTGTACGAACCGTCTTCTGTTGGTGCAAAACCAAATCCGTCAGAGCCAATTATGCTTCCGGAATGAATGGTGCAATTGATTCCAATTTCAGTTTCTGAATACACGCGAACGCCAGCAAAAAACACACAATTATCGCCAATAATTACATTATCGCCAATGAATGTATTGGGATAAATTTTTACGTTATTGCCGATCGTTACATTTTTTCCAACATAACAAAAACTACCTAAATACAGATTATCGCCGTAGGTTACATTCTCAGAAATCACCGAAGGTTGTTCGATTCCCGATTTCATCAATTTGACTTGATTGTAATATTCTAATAATTTTGAAAAGGATTTGTAGGCGTCTTCCACCTTAATTAAAGTGGTGGTTATGTCTTGTTCTGGTTCGAACGTTTTGTTAACAATAGTAATGGATGCAAGCGTAGAATAGATAAAATTTTGGTACTTCGGATTGGCTAAAAACGTCAGTGAACCTGCAGTTCCTTCTTCAATTTTAGCTAATTTAAAGACTTCTGCATTTGGGTTACCAACGACTTCGCCTTCGAGTATGCCTGCAATTTGTTCGGCTGTAAATTTCATCGTTTTTGTTTATAGTTTCCCATGGAAAAATTCCAAATTCTGGGATATTCTTGCTAAAATACTAATTTTTTCTTTGATCCAGAATAAAAAATATAGCAAACTACATCTGGCAAAAATATAAAATTTAATTAAATTCTTGGGCATCTATAAGCACTTTTGGATAACATATAAAATATTTCGTCACAGGTTTTGATAAGGCTTTTAAATACGATTGATCAGAAGCTTCGGCAACGTCTTCAATAGTTTTATCTTTCTTCAGAATCAAAATAGGCTCATCTAATTTGCTGTAGGCTTGATTTTTAAGTTTGCCTTTGAATACAAAATAGCTTGCTTCTTTATCCGTTAGAGAATGCATAGTACTGATTTTTTCTTTCAAAGCTAACAATTTCTCTTTCTGTGGTTTATCTTCAGTTATTTGAATTTTTAATAAGTCTCTTTCGAGGATCATTTTACATAATGAAGACAACACAAAATCGCTTGAAAACTGCCATTCTTTTATGGCACCCATAATGTCGTAATCATCCAAATAGGCAAACGTTTGCAGTGTTTTTGAATCAAAGTTTTCAGTTGAAACTTTAGTATTCAAAAAGAAAGACAAAGATTGACTACAATGTAAAATTACTTTATTCTGCGTCAATTCTTTAGCGCGTTTCAATATTTTTGTCAATATTATTTCGGCAACCACGCTTGTTTTGTGTAAATAAGTTTGCCAATACATTAATCGGCGTGCTACTAAGAATTTCTCTACGGAATAAATTCCCTTCTCTTCAATGACTAAAAAATCATCTTGCACGTTCATCATTTGAATCAATCGGTCGCTATTGATGTTTCCTTCAGCTACTCCACTGTAAAAGCTATCACGTTTCAAATAATCCATTCGGTCCATATCGAGTTGACTGGATATGAGTTGGTACATGAATTTTTTGTGGTATTCTCCTTTAAATATTTGAATGGCTAACGCTAATTGACCATCAAATTCTTCGTTGAGTTGGTTCATGAAAAGCAGTGAAATGGCTTCGTGATGCACATCTTCTACAATGCTGTGTTCCATAGCGTGACTGAAGGGACCATGACCGATATCGTGTAATAAAATGGCAATTAGTAAGGCATTCTCTTCTTCTTTGGTAATTTCAACGCCTTTAAATTGTAGCGTTTGAATGGCTTTTTGCATAATGTGCATGCAACCCAAGGCGTGATGAAAACGGGTATGATGTGCGCCAGGATAAACCAAATACGACATCCCCATTTGTGAAATTCGACGCAACCGTTGAAAATATGGGTGCTGAATTAAATCGTAAATTAACGTATTGGGAATGGTAATGAATCCGTAAATAGGATCATTGAATATTTTAAGTTTATTGATATTCACTTTAAAAGGCAATTTTATTTTACTTTAAACCGTTCGGCACTTTCGACCGTGGGTCACAAATATAAGCAAATAAACAGTTATTTGTTAGGGTTGCACTTCATCAATAATGGCCTCTTGAATTATCCTTTGAATGTCTTCACGAATGTTTTCTTTCGATAAAGTATTGGGTGCATTCGAGTCTGGAAATGTTCGATTGGAAAGAAAAATGTATACAATTTCTGTTTCAGGATCAGCCCAAGCAATGGTTCCCGTAAAACCTGTATGACCAAAGCTTGAGCGCGAAACACAGCCACAAGTAGGTCCTTCTTTTCCAAGTTGTGGTTTATCAAATCCGAGTCCACGGCGATTGCCTTCAAAACAAAAATGACAAGTGTTAAACGTATCAAATGTCGTTGGAGAAAAATACTGTTTTCCGCCATAACTTCCTTTTTGAAGAAACAACTGCATCATTTTGGCAATATCTATCGCATTGGAAAAGATGCCAGCATGTCCGCCAATCCCACCTTCCATCGCTGCTTCCATATCATGTACATAGCCTTGAATTGTGGTGTGACGGAAATACGTATCAATTTCTGTAGGTGGAATTCTTCCCATATCAAACTTTCGCAACGGATTGTAAATGGTAGTCGTCATTCCCATCGGTTTGAAAAAATTATTTGTACTTAAGGTATCTAGTGATTTTCCGGTATTCGATTCTAAATATTTTTTTAAAATAATAAAGGTAAAATCGCTGTATTTGTATTCTTTTTTATCCAATAATTTACTATCCATGATTTGCTTCATAATCGTGTCTTGATAGTCGTCTTTGATGAATAAATTCTCTGCAACCTGTTTAGTAAATGATTCTGAGTACGTTTTTCGATAGTACTTTTCTAACGGATTTTTTAAACTGTCAAGAGTAGTTTTGTAAAAAGGGACCCAAGCTTGCAATTGTGCATAATGCGATAATAATTCTTTAAATGAAATGTCTTTTTTATTTGAGTTATTAAATTGCGGTACCATTTCACCTAATTTAGTATACAAATTCACTTCTCCTTTATCGAATAATTGCATCACATTGGGTAAAGTGGATACCATTTTGGTAAGCGAAGCCACATCGTAAATATCAGCGTTTTTTACTTTGGATATTTTGTCGTAAGTATGATAACCAAATGCTTTTTGATAAATTACTTTGCCTTTGCGCGCCACTAAAATCTGCATTCCAGGTGTCATTTTTTTGTCTATCGCCTTGTTGGCAATGGATTCAATTTGAGCTAATTTCGTCGAACTCATTCCGACATTTTCAGGAGCTGTAAATCCTAAAATAGCTAACTTTTCAGTAACCAATCCATCATTGACTTTAAACAGTTCATTGATAGAAACAGGAAGTTTTCCTTTAGCTTCGATGGCTCCGAAAAGTAGTTCAGCCGAAACCTCTTGCGCTATGTCACTATTTTGATACGAAACTACAACACTCTCGATATCGTCAAATGATGCAATTGGCATTAATGAATACGCTTTGGTAAACACATCTAAAATTACAATATTGTTTTTAGCAATCTCTTGCAAACAAGTCAGTTCAGCGTCTAAAAAATCGTGCTTTTTCCATGCTTTATCTGATTTGTGAAAGCCTACAATTACAACATCGTACTTTTTTAATTCGACATTTAAACTGTCGATGTTACTATTTGAAACTTCTGTTACTTGTGTGTATTTGTTTAAAGTACTTATAAATGAACTGTTTACGTCATCGCCCAATTTTACATAAGCAATTTTCTTGGTCAGGTCTTTTATGGGAATAAGTTGCTTTTCATTTTTTAGGACAGTAATCGCATTTTCAAATAGTTGGTATTGCAAGGCATTATTTTCGGCAGGATTGATATCTGACACCAAATTATCCATTGCAATGGGTTTGTAATGGTGTAAACCCGATTTGAATTTATAATGCAAAATTTTCTTTACGGATTGCGCCAAACGATCTTCAGTAATGATATTGTGATTATAAGCATCTGTTATTTTTTCAACTGCAACCGGAACATTTTCGGAAAAAAGTAAAATATCATTTCCTGCTAAAAAGGCTTCTAAATCAATATCGCCAGGCTTTTTAAAATTACTTGCGCCTTTCATATTCAATGCATCGGTGAATATAAGTCCGTTAAATTTTAACTGATTTTGAAGTAAATCGGTTACCACATTATATGACAATGAGGTAGGATAATTTTCTCTTGCCTCTAAACTGGGTACATGCAAATGTGCCACCATAACCGATTCTAATCCTTCATCAAACATGCGTTTGTACGGATACAATTCGACGTTTTCAATCCGTTCTCTTGTAAAATTTACTGTGGGTAAGGTAAGATGTGAATCGGTTGACGTATCGCCATGTCCGGGAAAGTGTTTCCCAGTTGAAAACACACCTTGATTTTGCACGCCTGTCATTAAAACGATGGCATCTTCAGTCACGTTTTTCTTATCTTCACCAAACGAACGGTGACCGATAATTGGATTTTTTGGATTGGTATTGATATCTAAAACAGGTGCAAAATTAAAATGGATTCCCATTCGCTTGCTTTCTTTACCCATCTGCTCCCCTACTTTTTCAATCAATTTAAGATCTCTGATGGCACCAAGAGTTGAATTCCACGGAAATTTATAGGTCGAATCCAAACGCATGTTCAATCCCCATTCGGCATCAATTCCGATAAACAAAGGCAATTTTGATTTCGCTTGAAAACGATTGGTTAATTTGGCTTGTCGCATCGGTCCACCTTGAAAAAATATCAATCCACCAATTTTGTAGTCTTTAATTAATTTATCCAATGCATTTACATGTACAGAATCTTTATTGGAATACGCTGCCACCATGAACAATTGCCCAATTCTTTCGTTTAATGGCATTTGTTTGTACACGCTATCAACCCATTGATTTTCAGCGATGCTTCCTTTAAAAAAGGTTTTTCTTTGGTGTGGCACATAATCGTCTACATATGAAGGTAATTTAGGTTTCACTATGCTGCTCGAAGTCTTTGTATCTTTTGTAGACGAACAATTCGTAACAAGAGATAGCACAAGCAATAATGCGCTAAGTTGAAGTATTTTTTTCATTAAAAGATTTTAAAAGAAACGACTGTGCCAACTATCCATTGCAGGAACTTCCCAGTTTTCGCTCCATTCTTCAATTGTAGTAACGAGATTATTAAAAACTATTGTGTTTTCAGAAACGGCTTTTTCTTTGGCTAATTTTTTAAATTCTAATAAAGTTTTATAGGTAATGTATTCACCTTGCTTAAAGGCAACATTCATTTTGTCGAGCAAATCAACGTTGTATTTTTGCTCTAAATTTTGAATAAACACTACCGAAGCATCAATCGAACAACCAGTAGTAGCGTGCACTTCTTGATTTACGGTAAGAATGATAAAACGGTTGTATTTTAGTTGAAAAGATGATTCCAAAGAAGCCCCGTGAGCACTCCAATTGTTTAGAAACTCGATCAAGTCGTTTTCAATTTCGGCTACTTCATCGTCGGTAAATTTGCGATTGGATTGGTAAATCCAAATGCGTGATTCAGTAGGTATATTTTCAAAGGGAATGTACATTTTTTGTATTATAAATCTTGAGCATTAGCAATTAATTCGGCAATATCCAATACTTTGACAGTACTTTCTTTTTCTTTTCCTTTTATGCCATCGGTCATCATGGTGTTGCAAAACGGACAACCAGCAGCAATAATATCGGGTTGGGTTTCTAAAGCGTCTTCCGTTCTTTCTATATTGACTTCTTTGTTTCCGGGTTCGGCATCTTTAAACATTTGAGCACCACCAGCACCACAACACAATCCGTTGGCACGAGATCGTTTCATTTCGACTAATTCGGCATCCAATTTCTGAATTAATTCGCGTGGTGCTTCATACACATTATTGGCTCTTCCTAAATAACAAGGGTCGTGAAAGGTGATTCTTTTGCCTTTAAACTGACCGCCTTCAATAGTCAATCGTCCGTCATCTAAAAGTGATTTTAAGAATTCGGTGTGATGTACGACTTCGTATTTTCCTCCTAATTCGGGATATTCGTTTTTAATGGTGTTGAAACAATGCGGACAAGCCGTAACAATTTTCTTTGCTTCGTAGGCATTCAAAACTTCGATGTTCATCATCGCTTGCATTTGAAACAAAAATTCATTTCCGGCTCTTTTGGCTGGATCGCCAGTGCAACTTTCTTCGGTTCCTAGAACGGCAAATTCGACATTGGCTTTGTTCAAAATACGAACAAATGCTTTTGTAATTCGTTTTGCTCTATCATCAAAACTTCCGGAACAACCTACCCAAAATAGTACTTCGGGTTGTTTTCCTTGAGCCATCATTTCGGCCATGGTAGGCACAATTAAAACTTCTGACATAATTAAATGTTTATTTTATTCATGTTGTCCATCGTCAAAAACCTCGATGGTCACGTCTTTTACAATTAAATCGGTAAACTTACCTCGGTAACGGGTTGCTTTAACCAAGTGATTGTCAATCCAATGGTAATTGCCTCCACGTGGTTTTCCGAAAAGGATACCGTGGTATTTGAATCCGTGTTTTTTTAACCAAATTTCAGTGTATTCACGATGCGCTTCTGTTCTAGACGTAAAAAAGAAAATGATATGACCTTCATCGTGCCATTTATTCAAAGTGACTAACGCATCAGGATAAACTTCAGCGGTAAGCATTCGCTCTGGCTCTTCATTCGGAATGTCATCACATACTGTTCCGTCAATGTCTATTAAATAATTCTTTACTCCTTCTGGTAAAATTGGACTCAAATGTTGTCCGTTCTGCGTAACCGTTTGTAAGGTTTTGTCAATGTCTTCCGCTTTCATTTTATTTCTAGTTTTTCAAATTCATTTGACAATTTCCCAAGCCTCACAAAGGGAAAATATCAGTTTTAATTATTAAGGCTATGGTTTATTCGTCTTTCCAATTCAAGCGATCCTGCTGGTTAAATTGCCACGGCGCGCCATTGTTTTCGATATTGGTCATCATTGCATTTAACGATTGTGGTGCTGCGCTTTGTTCCATTACTAAATAACGACGCATGTCCATTATAATGGATAACGGACTGATATTTATTGGACATTCTTCCACACAAGCATTGCATGAAGTACACGCCCAAAGTTCTTCTGGAGTAATGTAATTATTTAATAATGAGATGTTATCTGGAATAAATACGCCTTTGTTTTTATCGATATTGCGACCAACTTCTTCCAAACGATCACGCGTGTCCATCATGATTTTACGTGGCGACAATTTCTTACCTGTTTGATTGGCTGGGCAAGCCGAAGTACATCGTCCGCATTCGGTACAAGTATAGGCATTTAGTAATTGCACCCAATTTAAATCGTGTACATCACTCGCTCCGAATTTACTAGGCACTGCGTTTTCATCAACGGGCTGTGCAGCAAACGGATCGGCATTCGGATCCATCATTAATTTTACTTCTTTGGTAACACTCTCAAGGTTATCAAATTGGCCTTTCGGATTCAAATCGGCGAAATAGGTATTTGGAAATGCCAATAAAATATGCAAGTGTTTCGAATAATATAAATAGTTCAAGAAGATTAAAATTCCGGTAATATGCAACCACCAAAAAGTACGCTCTAACATTTGAACAGCATAATTGCTCATTCCGTCAAATAAAGGCGAAATGTATTGCGAAACAGGAAAAGAACCTGCTTGAATGTAATGTCCAAATCCGCCATCAATATTTTGTAAGTGAAAATCGGCAGCGTTCATCAATAAAAACAGCGACATTAAAACGACTTCAAAATACAAGATATAATTCGCATCATTTTTAGGACTTCCTTTCAAATCAGAATGTATAAAACGCTTTAATTTGATGATGTTACGACGCATCCAAAAGGCAATTATTGCTACTAAAACCAATACGGCTAAAACCTCAAAAGAACCAATTAGGATGTCGTAAACCACTCCTAATGAGGCAAAGACTCGATGTGTTCCGAAAAGTCCGTCGATTATAATTTCAAGCAATTCTAGATTGATAATAACAAATCCAACGTATACAATGATGTGCAAAATAGCAGCAATTGGACGTTTTACCATTTTAGATTGTCCGAGCGCAATCATGGCCATGTTTTTCCAACGAGCCGCAGAATTGTCAGAACGATGTACGTCTTGACCTAATTTTATGTTGCGGAGTAACTTTTTTACATTTAGTGCAAAATAGCCAAATCCGATAGTAATTAGAATAGCAAAAAATAGAGAAGGTAAATAACTCATAACAGTTGTTTTACTTTTTAATAGAATCGTTTACGGGTGCTACATACGGTTTGTTTTTCTTTCCGAAAAGCGACACATTTACATAGCGAGTTGGATTTAAACGTAAATCTTGCAACAGCAATTCTAGTTCTTTTGAGGTTTTAGAAAGGTTGTTGTAAAAGGCTTCGTCTTTCAGCATTTTGCCAATCGTACCTTTACCCGACTCTAAATCTACGATGATTTTATCAACGCTTATTAGGGTTTTTTGAAGGTTTTCGGCCGTTTTTCCCAAGTCGGCTTTGTTCAATCCATCCGATATAGAAGTAAAATCGGAAGACACTTTTTTAAAGTCGGTTACTATGCCACCGATTTGTTTTTTGTTGTCATCGAGAATACTGTTTAATGTACCAGAAGCTCTTTTAAATTCGTTCATCGTTTCACTTAATGACGCCAAACTGTTTTTTAAATCGGCTTTCGATTTTTCGTCTAGAATGTCATTGACACTTTCTAACATGATATTGGCATTATCGAGTAATTTGGTGATCTTATCTTTTAAAGGTTCAAGTTGTTCGGCTATTGCATCAGTCAATCCTAATTTTATAGCTGGCTTTAAAAAATCACCATCTACGGCTAAATTTTTATCTTCAATATTGCTAATGATAGCCAACTGTTTTCCGCCTAGAGCACTTGGAGCATAAATTTCGGCAATACTTGATTTAGAGATTGGAAAATCGGTGTTGATTTGCATTTCAACTAAAATATTCCCGGTTTGATTGTTCAATGTAATAGCGTTGACCTTTCCTATTGACAACCCATTTATAGTAACTGGAGCTGCTATTACTAATCCTTCTACGTTTTTGTATTCTACGAACAAGGTTTTATAATTGGTAAATAAATCTTTGCCTTTTAGAAATCCGTATCCCCAAATAAATAAAGCTATAGCTGCAATAACAAGAATGGCGGTTTTAATCTCTCTGGATAGTTTCAAAATGTATTTTTTTTACAAAAATAATATATTATTTGATAGCTTCTTGAATAGAAATGCTTTTACCGTCTTTAAAGGCGATTAAATAGGATGTTTCATAGCCTTTGGCTTTTGCTTCTTGTAATAATTTTTTAGCTTCTTCGTAGCTAGAAGTTTCACCATACATGTATTTGTATAAATTATTACTGCTAACATACGAGATGTTTCGCAAGCCTTTAAAGTTACTCGGCGTTGGTTCAATCATTTTAGAACTTGCAGAGAGTTGCACTTTGAAGATAATTCCGTTTACCAATTTATTGGTCTCTACTTTTGTTGTCTCTTTCTTTAAAGTGTCTGGTTTTTCAACAGTCGGTTTTTGAATAATTCTTTTAGAAGGCTTATCAACAGTAGGTTCATCATTTCCAACTCCAAAAAATTCTTTTTTGTAACCAACTATGGCTTCTGCAATGGCTTGAGCTGTTTCGAGTTGACCTTCTTCCGAATCGAGTCGCGCACCCTCTTCTTTATTAGAGATGAATCCCATTTCGATCAACACTCTTGGCATGTAAGTTCTGTGTAATACTAAAAAAGGTGCTTGTTTAACACCACGATTTTTTTGCCCTAAGCTATTCGTGAAATTATCTTGTACTTTTCCTGCTAAAGAGATACTATTTTCTAAATATTCTTCTTGTAATGAAGTCATTATTAAAACTGATTCTGGGTTGTTCGGATTATAACCTTGGTAATTTTGTTTGTAGTCCTTCTCTAGTGTGATTACCGAGTTTTCTTTTCTTGCAGCTTCTAAATTCGAAGCATTTTTAGATAAACCCATTACATACGTTTCAGAACCATCGGCTGCAGTATTTTTATTAGCATTACAGTGAATGGAGACAAAGATGTTTGCATCAGCTTTGTTGGCAATATTAGCACGTTCTTGTAATTCAATAAACACATCGGTTTTACGAGTGTAGATGACTTCGATATTTGGGTTTTTTTCTAGAATTTTAGCTACTTTTAAAACGACAGCCAAGGCAATATTTTTCTCAATATGACCATGATATACAGCACCAAAATCATGAGCTCCGTGACCTGCATCGAGAGCTACTTTGAATTTCTGACTATAAACACTTCCAAAACAAATTATTAGAAAGAAAATAAATGATTTTTTGACACTATTTGGGTTTATCATAGGGATAAAAGTTAATTTTAATGAAAACGACACGCTTTTAAATTTATTATTTATTTATTTTTGACGAAAATTAATATGTAAGTTTGGCTCATTCAATAATCAAGCCATCTTTTTACAAAAATAGTATTTAAACCTTTGCGTACAAACTTATTTTATATCGTTTTATCAGTCTATTTTCTAACAATTGGAAGCGCAAAAGTATATTCTCAAGATGCGCCAAAAAAAAGCCAACCTTTTCCTGCTAAAAATCAGCCAACTACCGTTCCAAATACAAAACCAAGTCAAGATTCTACAGTGATTAACTTGGCAGACATTAAAGAAACGAAGCTTCAAACTAAAACTCCTGATTCAACCAAGCCATTAAAGCAATTTTTAGAAGGTAAAGTAAAATACCGTGCAAAAAAATCGGCAAAATTTGATCAAAAAAAGAAACTCATTACGCTCTATGATGGTGCCGAATTGTATTATCTAGATTACGAACTAAAATCGGGTGTTATTGTTTTTGATTACGAGAAAAATGAAGTCTATGCAGGTCGACTCAAAGATTCCACTGGAAAGTATACCCAATTACCTGTTTTTAAGCAAGGCTCGAATGTAGTTGAACCAGATTCGATTCGTTTCAATTATAAAACAAAAAAGGCGTTGGTCTGGAATTCGAGAACTACTCAAAACGAGTTGAATATCATAGCAGAAGTCACTAAAAAAGAAAATGACTCGGTATATTTCATGAAGAATGCTAAAATAACTACTGCTAAAGACCTTGAAGATCCTGAATATTATTTTTTAGTCAATCGCGGAAAATTAGTCCCAGGTAAAAAAGTAGTCGTAGGGTTTACTGAAATGTATATTTATGATGTCCCAACTCCAGTAGTATTGCCTTTTGCGTTCTTTCCCATCACTGAAAAAAGCACATCGGGATTGATTATTCCGAATTACAATTATACCAATCAAAGAGGATATACATTACAAAACGGAGGTTATTATTTTGCCCTTAGTGATAATTATGATTTGGCAATTTTGGGTGACTATTATACCAACGGAAGTTACGGTTTGCGTTTTGAATCCAGTTACGCGAAACGCTATAAATACTCAGGAAATGTCAATTTTAGATACGAAGACTTGATAAACAGCGAAAGAGGTTTTCCCGATTATTCTAAAACCAAAATCTACAATATTCAGTGGTCACATTCTAAAGATGCTAAATCAAATCCCAACTCCCGATTTTCAGCTTCGGTTAACTTAGGAAGTAGTCGCTATTTTCAACAATCCTTGAATCAAGTGAATGTGGGTTCGAATTTGAACAATACACTTAGTTCTTCGATATCGTATTCTAAAACCTTTAATACGGTACCGCAAGCCAATTTATCGCTTACAGCTACACATTCACAAAATACACAAACGCAACAAATCAATATGACGTTGCCAACTTTGCAAGCTAGTATTGAACGTATTTTTCCTTTTGCACCTAAAGATGGTATCAAAAAAGGATTCTTTAAAAACATCAACTTGCAATACAATTTAAGAGGAGAAAACCGAATTGCAACCACCGATTCACTATTTTTTAAATCGGAAATGTTTAAAACTGCTTTAACTGGATTCGAACATTCAATTCCGGTGAGTACCAATTTCAAGATTTTAAAATACTTGAGTGCTTCTACATCGGTGAATTACAAAGAAGTTTGGCAATTTAAAACCATCAATAAAGAGTACAATTCGACACTGAATCAAGTGGTAAATACAGATGTGGGCGGCTTTGATGCGTTTCGAACCTATTCGTTTTCAACGAGTTTAGGAACAACTATTTACGGAACTTTTAATTTTGGTGAAACTAAAAAAATCAAATCGATTCGTCACGTGATGCGTCCTTCTGTTTCGCACAGTTATGCTCCGAGTTTTAGTCGGTATTACGACACGTATGATAGTGATGGAAGTGGCACTATGCTAAAAGAATATACTCGTTTTGAAGGCGGTGTTTTTGGTGCTCCAGGGAGTAATTATTCTAACAATGTTGGATTTAGTTTGAGTAATACATTTGAAGCGAAAGTGACCGATCGCGATTCGACCAAAACCGAACCGAAAAAAATCATGCTTTTGAACAACTTGAATTTTTCTACCAGTTACGATATGGCAGCAGATTCGTTGCGTTGGGCTCCGATGCGTATTAGTGGTGGAACCCAATTATTTAAACAAAAAATGAACATCAATTTTGCTACGACACTCGATCCGTATTCGATTGATAATAATGGCAGACGTATGAATACGTTTAACATCGATAATGGTGGTAGTTTGTTCCGAATGACAAGTGCAAATATGACTATGAATTTTGCCTTAGTGAGTACCGATTTTGATCGAGATGAAAAAGAAATTAAAGATAAAGAAAATACACAAGGTGCTCGAAACGGTGGTAGAACTGATGATTTATTTGGAACCAATACCGATTTTAGTGATAGGCGGGAAAGTCAATTTGATGATGACGAAGATGAAGAGGATGATTTCAAAGGGTTTTATAAAACAGAATTGCCTTGGGATTTGAACATGGCGTATTCTCTGACCTACAGCAATAGCAATCGGGAGAAAAAGATAATTGGAAATTCGATTATGATTTCTGCCAATACTACTTTAACTCCTAAATGGAAAATGGGTGTTTCAACAGGATATGATTTTGTTCAAAAAGGAGTCACTTTCACACAATTGCGTTTTGAGCGTGATTTGTTGAGTTGGCGAATGGATTTTAATTGGGTGCCTTTTGGAGATTTTACCTATTGGGGATTTTTTATCGGAATTAAATCAGGTGTATTGAGTGATATTAAGTGGGATAAGAATTCACAGCCAGATCGATTGTTACGTTAGTAATGGTTGTTGGAAAATAGAAATTAGCCGAAGAATGAACCAATTAGAACTATAAAGTTTACGACACAAAGAATGAAAAAGATGGTATTTACAGACAAAGCTCCGGCGCCAATTGGCCCCTATAATCAAGCCGTTTTAATAGGCAACACTTTATATACTTCGGGACAAATTGCGTTGCATCCAGAAACAATGGAATTGATTTTAGACACTATTGAAACCGAAACAAAACAAGTCATGGAAAACATGAAAGCCGTTCTTGAAGCAGCGGAAATGACTTTCGACCACGTAGTAAAAACGACGATTTTTATTATGGACATGAATGATTTTACGCGAATTAACTCGGTGTACGGAAGTTATTTCGACGAAAAAATGGCTCCTGCTCGTGAAACCGTTCAAGTAGCAGGTTTGCCAAAAGGGGTCAATGTCGAGATTTCGATGATTGCAGTGAAATAGTTATTCGGGAAGTCCCAACAACAACAATTGTGCGGTTGCTTCATTAGTAGCTAACGGGACGTTGTGCACATCGCAAATCCGAATGAGCATGTTGATGTCTACTTCATGCGCGTGACTCGAATTTGGATCTTTAAAAAACAATACCATTTTAGTTTTTCCTTCCGCTACTCGAGCTGCAATTTGTGCGTCGCCACCTTGTGGACCAGATAACATTTTTTTGACTTTAAATCCCGCTGCTTCTGCCTTTGAACCTGTAGTTCCTGTGGCAATAATCTTTATATTTTCTTTTAATAAAATGGTTTTATTTTTATTTAAAAACTGAACCATATCGGCTTTTTTACCATCGTGTGCTATAATTGCAATTTCCATAGATTGAATTTATTTACCGCAAAGGCGCAAAGAGTATCACAATGATCGCAAAGGTTATGTGTTATTTATTCATAATATGATAAGCAATCAAACCGTCAATTGGGCGGCGAAGTACATTACCTATTTTAATATCGTATTCTTCTAGTGTTGCTTCCAATTCGTCTTTCAAATAAAAGGCAATAGAACCTACAAAATGAACCAGAACGTCTCTACAATTATCAAATTGCATAATGTAGTTTTCGATAAAGTCTTTCATTTCGGCTTTGATTATTTTTTTAAAGAAATCATCGTCTTTGTGCTTGATTAAGAATTTAGCAAAAGTCGCCAGATACGCATTCGGATTGGGTTCTTTGTACAAGTTATTTTTGATGTAATCGGGATCAACATTGTATTCTTCTTCAAACTCTTTTGCTAATGCATCCGGCATTTGATTGAAATAATACCCTCGCAATAAATGACGTCCGAAACGATTTCCAGAACAATCGTCCATGGCGATATAGCCAAGTGACTGTACTTTTTGATGCAATATTTTTCCATCAAAGAAACTACAATTAGAACCTGTTCCTAAAATACAAACAATAGCTTGCTCGCCTTTTGGTGTTGTGGCGTAAACTGCTGCATACGTATCTTCATGCACTGACACTTTAGCATTGGAGAAATACGCTTGAAAAACTTCAGTTAAAAAGTTTTTCATTCGGTCGGTGCCACAACCTGCGCCATAAAAAAACAAATGCGATGCTTTGTCTTTGTTGTGTTCGATGTCAAATTTGTCGTCAAGCCGCGCAATGATTTCTTTTTTGTCTAACACTTCGGGATTCAAGCCCAAGCTTTGGGTGGTAAAAAGAACTTTTCCGGCATCGTCTATGGCAATCCAATCGGCTTTTGTGGAACCGCTATCTACTAGTAATTTCATTTAGTCAGTTGTTTTTTTTAAATGTATGATGCTTCAAAGTTCGTTGTTCCTCGTTCATCGGTTCAACATTCATTTTAGTTTTAATTTTGAATTTTAAAGTTGAATCTAGCCCCTATTGTAGCTGGCATCCTCGCGTAGTTTACGAAGCGAGATACAGGCGAAAAGCGGGGAATAGCTCCTGAAATAAATTCAAAAAAATCCCACTAACAATGTCAATGGGATTTTGTAAATATATAAAATTATTGTAAGCCAGCGATGTGTACTGATAAATCGATTAATTTGCTTGAATAACCGTATTCATTGTCGTACCAAGAGATGATTTTAAAAAACGTAGAGTTCAAACCAATTCCGGCTTTAGCGTCAATGATTGAAGTTCGTGGATCGGATATAAAATCTTGTGATACCACATCGTCTTCGGTGTAGCCTAAAATACCTTTCATAGATGTTTCAGAAGTGTGTTTTAGCACTTTCATGATTTCTTCATACGACGTTTCTTTGGCTACTTTTACGGTCATATCCACTACAGAAACATCGGCAGTTGGAACGCGCAATGACATTCCAGTTAGTTTTCCGTTCAATTCTGGAATTACTTTTCCGACTGCTTTTGCTGCTCCGGTTGAAGCGGGAATGATATTTAATAAAGCCGCTCTTCCACCACGGAAATCTTTACGAGATGGTCCGTCAACGGTTAATTGAGTTGCTGTGGTGGCATGAATGGTTGTCATTAACGCTTCAACAATTCCGAAATTATCGTGAATTACTTTGGCTAATGGAGCCAAACAATTGGTTGTACACGAAGCGTTAGATACAATAGTATCGGCAACTGTCGCATTCATGTGGTTGACACCCATGACAAACATTGGTGCGTTTTCTGAAGGAGCTGAAATCACAACTTTTTTGGCGCCACCGTTGATGTGTGCCTGTGCTGTTTCTAGCGTAGTAAAAATTCCGGTACATTCGGCTACTACATCTACTCCTACTTCATCCCATTTTAAAGTGGATGGGTCTTTTTCGGCGGTTACACGAATGTTTTTGTCGTTTACGAAAAGTTTGCCGTCTATTACTTCAACTTTTCCTGCAAATCGTCCGTGAACGGAGTCGTATTTTAATAGGTATGCTAAGTGTTCAACGCTTAATAAATCATTGATTGCGACAACTTCTACATTGTCTCTATTATACGTTTCTCTGAATACAATACGTCCAATTCTTCCGAAACCGTTTATTCCAATTTTAACTTTCATTTTTTTTGCTTTAGGCTTTAGGAAATATGCTATAAGCCGATTAATTATTAATTTTATTTTTTAGTACAATTTTTGCCTTCTGCTTAAAGCTGATGGTTTAAAGCTTTACGTCGACATAATATCGGAAACGCGCAATAATTCTTTATCAATTTCAGCGTGACCTTTAATCGCTTGTTCTAGAGGTGTCAAATTTACTTTGTCGTTAAAGATGCCTACCATATAATTTGATTTTCCTTCCAAAAGTGACTCGACTGCTTTTACTCCTAATCGCGATGCCAACACACGATCAAAACACGAAGGTGCTCCGCCACGTTGCATGTGTCCTAATACTGAAACTCGGATGTCGTATTCAGGAAAATGTTCTTCGATGTAATCTTTAAGTTCAAAAACCGTTTTACCAATTTTATCACCTTCGGCAATAACAACAATACTTGATGATTTACCTGAAGCTTTACTTTTTTGTAACGATTGTAATAAACGATCAAGACCTAAATCTTCTTCTGGAATGAGGATTTCTTCTGCCCCAGCTCCAATTCCGGCATTTAAAGCTATATGTCCTGCATCGCGGCCCATTACTTCGACTAGGAAAAGTCGGTTGTGTGAACTCGCAGTATCTCTAATTTTATCAATACATTCTACCACAGTGTTTAATGCTGTATCAAAGCCTAAAGTATGACTTGTACCAAATATATCATTATCGATGGTTCCTGGAATTCCCATTACTGGAAAATCGAATTCGTTATTGAATATTTCAGCTCCAGTAAAACTTCCATCTCCACCAATTATAACAAGTGCATCGATGCCAGCTTTTACTAAATTATCGTGTGCTTTTTTTCGCCCTTCAACAGTCATAAACTCCTTAGATCGTGCAGTTTTTAAAATTGTACCTCCTTTGTTTACGATATTGTTTACTGATCGAGCGCCCATTTCTTTAAAATCGCCTTCAATCATTCCTTGATAGCCTCGGTAAATTCCGATACAATCAATGGCATGAAAAGCACACGTTCTAACTACAGAACGAATGGCAGCATTCATTCCAGGAGAGTCGCCTCCAGAAGTTAAAACTCCAATCTTTTTTATAGTTTTTGACATTATTTTGTATTTAAAATTGTAAAATTAACAAACATGATGTATTAAAATAACAGTATTAATATGAATTTAGCAATAGCTGATAAATTCAAACGTTTTCGTTGATAAGTTTCTTAGTTATACAAGATCAAGATGCATATTTAAGTCTAAAAAAGGCTAGTCTTCGGTGGGAATTGCTTCTTGATTTTGTTTCTGTTGGTCGTTGTTTTTTTTCTCTTTTTCGTCGGCACCTTTCATATTGATATAATCTGGATATAAATCAGAATCATCGGCTTCGGTGTTAGGTGTTTTTGCTACTTCAATGGTTTGCTTTTTAAAAATCTTATTTATAAGTTCTTTAAATGTATCAAAATCGACTTCATAATTAATTCCGATTCCTTGAGTGTATCCTACACCTTGACCAATATAATTGATTTCGTTCTCTTTGTTAAACACTCTTAGATTTAAAGTTCCGTCTTCATTGACACGATATTCCAATTCAAAATTTCCAACAATAGCCGTTTCGTTAATTCCGCCAACAGGAACGCCGACTTGTCCATTGAACGTAATTCGATCGCTAATTTTAGTTGAAATTGTAGCTAAAACTCGACCGTCGGTTTCATACCCTTGCGTTCTATCCGCTTGACGGTAATCGACATTGATATCAAATTTATCATCGTCGCCACTCAGAAGTCCAGAAAATAGCACGCCAATTTTTTCAAAGGCAAAATTGGTATATTGCGATTGACTCAATCCGTCTTGACTTAAAAATCCACCTGTTGAAAGTAAATACAATGCCTGAGTTTGACGCGTGTCTTTATCGCTTAATTTGGTTTCTATTTCCGATTTTAAGACCGAACTTACGTTAGGAAAATTAATATTAAAATCGGGTTCCGGATTGTTTAGCGTACCTTTTAAATCGATACTTACTTCCACTGGAATTTTTCTATTGAAGGAAGCATTGTCAATTAAAACCGCAGGATTGGCATTTGTTCTATAAATGGCTTCGAGATTTAAAACGGCATTCAATGGATCACCTGTCCATGCGATTGAACCATTTTTTTTCACATCAAATTTTTTATCAACTAAACCTCCATATTTGAAATTATAAGATCCTTTCTCAACAATAAAATCGCCCCACATATTAAAATCGCCCAAAGTGTTGATTCTGAATAATAGTCCACCTTCACCTACTCCTTTCATTCCGTGTCCCGAATCTCTGTCTAAAATCACTTCAATATTGGCATCTTTGGTAATGTCGAACTCAAAATTCATTTGCAAACCGCTGTAATTCCTTGCTGGTCTTGGAGTTGTATTTCCTAATTTATATTTTTCATTGGGTGTAATAAAATGAATGTATTGACTGTCTTCAACGGCTACGGCATCATTAATAGGAATTTTGACATCGGTTCCTTTTTCAGATTGCGCGTTTACGTTAATTACTAAGCTTGAAGTTGGACCCACAATTGTGGCACTTCCGTCAATGTAAGCCGTTCCGAAATAAGCAGCATTTTCATGATCTTTGGTATCTAAAGCTAAAAGACGGTCTGAATCGATATTTAAATTTAATTCCCAATCTGCGAATTGTTTGTGCTTTATAAATCCTACCAAATTACCTTCAGTTTTGTATTTGGTATCGGTAATTTGAGTTCGTTGTATGATAAATTTTTCTTGAGTAACATCGATAATCGAGTTGGCTTTTATTTCGTAATCAACATTCAAATACGGAACGGTTAGGCCAGCGCCTTCAACAAATAAGCGTCCGTTGTAATCGATATTGTTAACATTACCATCAATTCTAGCATTACCAGATACAAATCCGCGAATATTGCTGAGCACATCGCCGCCTAAATTGCTCAAAACTCCCAAATTGAATTTTTTGAAATTTAAGTCGATGTTCAATAGCGTTTGATCGTTTACTATTTCGAGGTTTCCATCCGCTTTGAAGGAGTCGAAGTTTTCATTTTCGATAACTGAACTGATGTTGAATTTAGAAAAATCGTTATTTCCATCAATATCTAAACTCATGTTACCGAGTTCATTATCATTTACAAAAAGTTTATTGATTTCAAGCGATGCTGTTGGTTGGTAAACGGCATTGTTTTGCTTTAGATAAATTTCACCGTTGACAAAACCATCAAATTTAAACTTCTCGACGTCGGGTGTTATTTTATTTAAATTGACTTCATTAAAAGTCAGCTTTAAATCTTTGTTGTTCGTGCCATTTATTTCTCCTTTAAAATTTAGCGATTGATTTTCGTGCGAAACAACCAGATCTTCAAACGTAAATTTGGTTAAGTCTTTGTCGAAAATGATTCGGTTCTTCCCATCTTCTTTCTCATTCAAATACCATAAAAAATCTTTGAACATCACCTCCGATTTGTTAAAGCCAACCACATTTTTATTGTCTTTATTTATCGTGTGAAACAAATTCAGATTGTAATAATCATTTCCTTTTTCGCCACCTTTAAACTCGGTTCGGAAGTTTAAGGTATCTTTAGAAGTTACATTAATAAGCGAAAAATCTCTTATTTTATATTGCTTGGTTTTAATACTATCCATTTGGATGTAGGTGTTGTAGAGCGGATTTTTGTTGTCTACTTCCAATTGTATTTTGTCAAAAGTGGTGTTAAATGCGACCAAACTACTACTCGTAAAATTGAGTTTAAAGTCGTTGCCATCCGAATTAATTTTGCCACTCAAAACCGCATCTTTGGAAAGTGAAATATCGGTTTTTACAATCTCAACTAAATCATCAAAATTGGTAAAGTTGAATTTGAAATACTGTCCTTTTTTGATGGCATTTGGTCGGTAATTGGTATACAAACTTCCAACCGAGTTTTGAATCATTTTGTAAATCTGATTGAAATCAAATTTCCCTTCAATAGATCCATCAATACCATCAACCGATTTGAAAGTGATTTTGTGCACGTTGTTTTTATCAAAAGTAGAGTTCACATTTAATGCATCAAAGAAATACTGTTTCTTCGAATTGTGATACGATGCATTAGTTAAATCGATGGTTCCTTTAATATTATTGAGAGAGTTTCCATAGATCTTCATTACGATATCGCCTTTGAAAATGGCAATTGAATCGTTAACAAAATTTAAGTTTTTCAAGTTTACGTAATCAATTTTAGCATTGAAATCGTATTTATTTTCTCTCTTGCTCAAATCGACAATTCCGTCAAAATCTAAAAACAAATTCGGATCGTTAACGTTGACTTTCCCTTTAAAAATTGGCTTTTTAAAACTTCCATCAGCAATAATATTTTTGTAGTTATAGCCATTGTAGCGCACACTTTGTATTTCTGTGGCAAATTGTACATCCAAATACTCTTCGGTAAAACCTTTTCCATCTACGTCAGCACTCATAGTGACTTTACCAATATCTTTTCGGTTTAAAAACGTCCCAATATCAAAATTCTTTAAAGTCACAACTCCGTTATAGGATGCATTGTCGATATTATCAATGTTGGTCATGATCAATTGTGAAATTACGTTCCCTAACTTAGTTTGCAGTGCAAAATCGGCATCAATAGTTTTGGCAGTAATCTCAGCGTCGCCAATTAAATTAAACATCCCTATTTTTTTTAAGGAAGAAGGTAGTTTTTTACCTAAAACATTCGGTAATAATTTACTTAAGTTATCATAACTTGAAGCTACTTTGTCAAAAGAGCCCTTCATGTAAAAATCGCCTCTACCTTTCTTTGCGAGTAGATTTTTAAAATGTACATCGCCAATGATTTGCGAATTGTTATTGTCGAGTAAGTTGAGATTTTTGACTTTAAAATCATTCAGGGTTCCGTCAATTTTACCACTAAAATAAAACTTTTGATTTGGCGCTAATTCCTTGTAAAAATAACGAATGTCATTAGTGGCTAGTGATGCGCCCTTGGCTTTTATATCAAAAACTACTCTATTATTAAAATCAGAAAAATCACGATTGTCCATGTTATAATTCAGAATTACATCACCTGTGAATTCAGAATTTGCCGTTTTTAAAGTCAACTTTTCTAATCTAATGTTTTTCTTGGTGTATATGAATTTTGATTTCAAGTTTTCAACAAACAAACCGCGATGATCTTGAAATGACATTTCATCAATCGACGTAGTTACATTCGGACCTTTGATTTTAAAATCGGTTACTACAGCGTTTAATTTAGTAAAATCGACTTCTTTTTGGGTTGTTGCATTTTCATCAATTTTAATGAAACGACTATTAATTAAAGTTATTTTTTTTGAAGTCATTAAAAATTTACCTGACGATTTTTTTCCGTCATCAAAAGCGGCGATAAACTTATCTAAATTAGAATCTTTGTCTTTTTTATAAGTTTTGATGTTGAGTGTTAAATTGTTGGCTCGAATGTTGCCAAAAAGCAATTGTCCGTCAATCAACTTTTTGGTATCAAGAATACTAGTATTGATTCGATCGGCATAAATTAAAGTGTCATTTCGATCGTCTTTAATTATTACTTTTTTGAGCTGTACACTACCAAATATGGTAATTTCAATTTGATCAACATAAATATCGGTACCATAATCTTCGTTAATTTTTTCAGTAAAATAATGGGCAATTTTTGTTTGAACAAAAGGTAAGGACAAGGCAATACCAGATAGTAGTAAAAGTAAAAGTAGTACTAATAAAGTACGTAAAACTATCTTCCTAAATGTTTTGAAACGGGTATTAACTTTTTTTTCTTTCAAAATTTTTTTGGCTATGAGTAAGAAACCTTGAAAATAGCTACTTTTGTATGCGATGTAAAAATAATCGTTTTTAAAGCGGTTTAACAAATATAATTCAAAAATTATGCCTAATGCAAATAATGATGTTTTTATCTTAGCTATAGAAAGTTCGTGTGATGACACTGCCGCTGCAGTTTTATACAACGATAAAGTGCTTTCAAATGTTGTAGCTGGACAAAAGATTCATGAAATTTATGGAGGCGTTGTTCCCGAATTGGCATCGAGAGCACACCAACAAAATATTGTTCCAGTGATTGATACAGCTTTAAAAAAAGCAAACATTAAAAAAGAGCAACTAACTGCTATCGCATTTACTCAAGGACCAGGTTTAATGGGTTCTTTGCTTGTTGGGACTTCTTTTGCTAAATCATTAGCCATGGCGTTGAAAATACCATTGCTTGCTGTTAATCACATGCATGCACATATTTTGGCGCATTTTATTGATGAAGAGGAATTTGAAAAACCGACATTTCCTTTTTTAGCGTTGACTATTTCTGGTGGCCATACACAAATTGTGGTTGTGAAAGGTTTTTTTGATATGGAAATTATTGGTGAAACTACAGATGACGCTGTTGGAGAAGCCTTTGACAAGAGTGCGAAGATTTTGGGTTTACCTTATCCTGGTGGACCTTTAATCGATAAACTGGCTCAAGAAGGCAATCCGAAACGATTTACTTTCACTAAGCCAAGAGTACCTGCTTTGAACTTTAGTTTTTCAGGATTAAAAACCCAAATATTGTACTTTGTTCAAAAAAGCGTTGCTGAAAATCCGAATTTTATTGAAGAAAATAAAACCGACATCTGCGCATCGATACAACATACCATTATTGAAATCTTAATGGATAAAATGCAATTAGCCGTTG
Organism: Flavobacteriaceae bacterium; assembly: GCA_947491985.1. Classification (GTDB taxonomy): domain Bacteria; phylum Bacteroidota; class Bacteroidia; order Flavobacteriales; family Flavobacteriaceae; genus Flavobacterium. Next base: position 70,214 of record CANLLR010000009.1, read on the forward strand.
CCGAAACTGGAATAAAACAAATTGCAATTGGTGGCGGCGTTTCTGCAAATTCTGGTATTAGAGCAACATTGAAAGCAGCTGAAGGAAAATACGGATGGAAAACCTTTATTCCCAAATTTGAATACACCACTGATAATGCAGCCATGATAGGTATTGTAGGGTATCAAAAGTTTTTAGAAAAAAAGTTCAATGACACTGCAGTCATTTCAAAAGCACGAATGGAGTTTTAAATATGCAATTATTTTACAATCCAACTATTAGCGAAGCCAATTCTTCCTTTGTTTTTGACAAAGAAGAGAGCAAACACATTATTAAAGTCTTACGCAAGAAAGAAAGCGATATTCTATTTGTAACCAATGGATTGGGTTTAGTCTTTACAACTAAAATTGCCTTGGCTTCTGATTCTAAATGTACCGTTACAATACTTTTAGTTGACAAGCATGAACCCTTACCCTATCGATTGCATTTGGCTGTGGCCCCTACTAAGATGAACGAGCGTTATGAGTGGTTTTTAGAAAAAGTTACAGAAATAGGTATTCACAAAATTACGCCGATTATTTGCGAACATTCGGAAAGAAAAGTCGTTAATATTGACCGTTTTCAAAAGATAATTGAATCCGCAATGAAACAATCGTTACATTCTTTTTTACCTAAATTAAATGAGCCAATAGCGTTCAAAGATTTTTTGAAATTGGATTTTAACGGTCAACGATTTATTGCACATTGTGAAGAAACGAATAAAAAATCGTTAAAAACAGTTATACAACCCAATCAAGATGTAACCCTTTTAATTGGTCCAGAAGGCGATTTTTCTGTTAAAGAAATTGAATTGGCTTTGGATAATAAGTTTATTCCTGTAACTTTGGGTACAACAAGATTGCGAACTGAAACAGCCGCTATAGTGGCTGGACATACAGTGGTTTTAACAAATGAAATTAGTTCATGAAAAAAAATATCTTATTTCTATTCTTTATAACTTTCAACAGTTTTTCACAAGAAATAGCTGTTTTAAAATACAATGGCGGTGGCGATTGGTATGCGAATCCGACAGCTTTACCTAATTTGATAAAATATAGCAATCAAAATATTAAAACGACAATAAAATTCAAACCAGGAACGGTTGAACCAAGCAGTCCTGATTTATTTTCCTATCCATTTGTACATATGACAGGTCACGGAAATGTAGTTTTTAGTCCATCTGATCAAACCAATTTAAGAAATTATATGCTTTCTGGTGGCTTTTTGCATATTGATGATAATTACGGAATGGACGAATACATTCGCAAAGAAATCAAAAAGTTGTTTCCGACTAACGATTTGATTGAGATTCCGGCCAATCATCCCATCTTTCAAAAACCATACACTTTTGCAAGCGGTTTGCCGAAAATTCATGAACATGAAGGCAAGCGACCACAAGCTTTTGGCGTTTTCATAGAAAGTAGATTGGTTTTAGTGTACACCTTTGAGTGCGATTTAGGTGACGGTTGGGAAGATCCGGATATACACAATGATCCCAAAGAGGTAAGAGAAAAGGCGTTAAAAATGGGTGCCAATATATTGAATTATATTTTTTCTAACTAAATTGTATGTAGTTTGTCGATATTATAAAGAAATGTATTAAAAACATTTTTATTATCAATTAATATGTTATAGAATTGCGGAACTATTAATTAACCAAATTACATTTTTATAAAAAAAATCGCATTATCACTTGCAGCATTACTTTTGCTTTTTTCGTGTCAGACAGACGATTCAGAAAAAACACCAACACAAAATTCAGTTAAAAACAGGTATTGTGCTTCGCAAGAAGTTCTAGATCGACAATTGAGAGAAGACCAACTTTATCTGCCAGAATGAGTGAAATCGAAGAATTTACCGAAAATTTCCAAAAAAATAATGCCAATTACCGATTAGTGAATGGAAGAATAGAAATTCCAGTGGTTGTAAATGTGTTGTATAAAACTGCAGCGGAGAATATTTCTTTAGCTCAAATTCAATCACAAATTGATGTGTTGAATAAAGATTTTAATGCAACTAACACCGACTACAATCAAGTTCCTGCTTTATTCTCTGGGGTAAAAGCGAATGTTGGAATTACTTTTGTACTGGATCAAGTTGTTAGAAAAGCTACTACTAAATCGTCTTGGGGAACTCGTGACGCCATGAAAAAAAACAATCAAGGTGGTTTAGCTCCTATAACTCCTACTACAAAAATGAACCTTTGGGTTTGTACCATTGGAGGCGGAATTTTAGGTTACGCACAATTTCCTGGTGGTTCATCTGCTACAGATGGTGTCGTATGTGATTCTAGATATTTTGGAACCACAGGCACTGCAACATTTCCTTTTAATTTAGGCAGAACTGCAACTCATGAAGTGGGACATTGGATGAATTTACGTCACATTTGGGGAGATGCAACATGCGGAAGCGATTTGGTTGCTGATACACCTACTCACAATACAGCAAATTATTGTGTTCCTACTTATCCGCATTTAAGTACATGTTCAGGAACTCCAGTTGAGATGACTATGAACTACATGGATTATACTGATGATAGAGGAATGTATATGTTTTCGTTAGGTCAAAAATCGAGAATGGATGCCGTTTTTGCGGTTGGAGGTTCAAGAGCTTCTTTTAGAAATTAAATTTAAAATATCCTATTTATACTAAAACTCGTTTACTTTTGTAAGCGAGTTTTTTTTATATTTATGGAATTAATATTTTGTCTATGACATCAAAAACAATAGCAAACGGTATTTTAAGAGCCATTGGTGTTTTGGTTCTTATTGGGTTATTACTCTATTTTATTTATAAAGTACAAGTGGTTTTTATTTACATCATTATTGCCATAATTGTATCGTTAATTGCCAATCCGATTGTTGAGTTTTTAAGAAAGCGATTGAAATTTTCAAATACTTTGGCTGTTACAGCAACATTAATTTTATTTGTTTCACTCATTGCGGGTTTGGTTTTGTTATTTGTTCCTTTGGTGATTTCGCAGGGTAATAATTTATCACTGTTGGATACCAAATCGATAGAAATCAAGGTTGTTGAATTGTACAGTCAATTCAGTAATTACCTAATGAAGCACAATATTGATGTTACGCAAATGGTTAAAGTAAGCGACGTCACTTCTAAGTTTAATTTTAATGTTTTTACTGATTTTTTTAATTCGGTTTTAGGGACTATAAGTAGTTTCGGAATTGGATTGGCCACTACCTTTTTTATCTGCTTCTTCTTTCTCAAAGATAAAGTACAATTTATTGTTGGTGTAAAAAAAATATTACCTGATGCGCAAGAACCACAAATTTTGAATTCAATAGAAAAAATTCGTTTGTTGTTAACGCGGTATTTTATTGGTTTGTTGGTGCAATTAACAATCATCTGCATTTTGTATTTAATAGTGTTGTTGATTTTTGGAGTAGAAAATGCTTTTGTAATTGCATTTTTATGCGCATTGCTGAATATCATTCCGTACATCGGACCCTTAATAGGTTCTATAATTGCTGGTCTTTTGACTATGCTAAGCAATTTAAATGGCGATTTTCAAACTGAAACCTTACCAACCACAATTTATGTTTTAATTGGATTTTTTATTGTGCAATTGATTGATAATAATTTGTCCTCACCATTAATATTTTCTAAAAGTGTCAATTCGCATCCATTGGAAATTTTCTTGGTTATCATCATCGCTGGATTGTTGTCGGGAATTGTTGGCATGATAATAGCAGTTCCGCTTTATACGATTCTTAAAGTGATTGGTAAAGAGTTTTTCCCAGATAATAAAATTATAAAAGTACTGACTAAAAACATTTAGTAGAGGATTATAAACGATTACAAAATGACAATTTCGGAACTTCTTCAATCGGATATTCAAAGATATATTGCTGAAAAAACAGAAACTGATTTCTCAAAATTAGCTTTTCAAAGCAATCCTTTTCCCGAAGTAGATTTTAAACTTATACTAAATCAAATCGAGTGTCGTACAAAAAGTAAAGAGAAATTACCAACCTGGTATTCTGCCAATTTAGTAGTTTATCCATCAAAAACTTCTTTAGAACAAACGTCATCAGAAATAACAGCCAATTACAAAGCTAGTTTAGTTGCAGGCAACTCTTTAATTGATGTTACAGGCGGATTTGGTGTCGATGATTATTACTTTGCCCAAAAGCTACAACAAGTTTATCACTGTGAAATGAATGACGAATTATCAGAACTAGTGGCGCATAATTTTAAGCAATTGAATGTCAATATAACTTGTATTTCGGGAGATAGCACTCAAATTTTAACTGAATTAAATCAAAAATTTGATACTATTTATATTGATCCTTCTCGACGTAATGATGTCAAAGGCAAAGTGTTTATGTTAAAAGATTGTTTACCGAATGTTCCCAATTTACTTGATTTTTATTTTCAATACGCTTCAAAAATTATGATCAAAACGGCTCCAATTTTGGATATCTCCGCTGGATTAAGCGAATTAAAATTTGTTAAAACAATTCACATCGTAGCAGTCGAAAATGAAGTTAAAGAATTACTTTGGGAGATTGAAGGCAAGTACGAAGAGCAAATTACAATCAAAACCATCAATTTCAATAAAGATAAAGAGGAGACTTTTGAATTTCAATGGCAATCTAACCCAACATCGACTTATAGTTTGCCGAAAAAATATGTATACGAACCAAACAGCGCCATAATGAAATCGGGTGGTTTTGCTCAAATTGGTAATCAATTCGGATTGAATAAATTGCACCAACATTCTCATTTATATACATCTGATGAATTAATTGATTTTCCAGGAAGGATTTTCCAAATAAATCAATTTTTTAATTATTCAAATACCAATATGAAACAGAATTTTGTTGATCTTCAGTCGAATATTACAACACGGAATTTTCCGGAAACGGTATCAACTATTAGAAAAAAGTGGAAAATTAAAGACGGAGGAAAAGTGTATAGTTTTTTTACAACTGACAAAAATGACATTAAAATTGTGTTACTTTGCAGCAAAATAAAATTTAAATGAAGAAGTTATTCTTTTTACTCGTTTTAGGTCAAAGTTTAATTTGCGAAGCACAGAAAGACTGTGAATACAGTTCCAACGGAACGGACGATATTGGAACCTATAAAGCCACAAAAGATTATATTATTCATGAAAGAAATTTCGGTAGTACACAAGCTACCTTATTTTTTTCTTTAATAAATGCGGATGGTTTGCCTTCTTTAAAAGTGCAGATGATTCAAAAAAGTAATGATTTTATTGCCGCAAAATGTTTTGATAAAAATTCTAAAATAATACTACAATTGAATGACGGTAAAGTGGTTACCTTGATTGCTTTAGATAATGAAGTATGTGCAGAATCTATCCGAAGTGAAAATGCAAATAACAGAGTTTTGACGGGTTACTTTTTGTTCATGAAAGATAGTTTTGAAGCATTAAAAAGTTCAAGTGTATCCATTTTACGAATAAAATTTACCACAGAAACCGTTGATTATGTTTTAAAAGAAGAGTTGCTTTCTGAAATTGATGCTAAAACATACCTACCGGCAACGTATTTCGCAAATTATTTAAAGTGTATTCTTAATTAGTTACTCACATTCCCATTTAAAATTGGCTATTTTTTCATATAATCCGCCTGCTAAATTATAATGCCACCATTCGGAATCAAACGATTTAAAAGAATGTTTTAACATGATTTCTTTTAAAAAAGCCCTATTTTTTTTCACTTCATCCGGAAGATTTTGATAGTGATGACTTGCTTCTTCTCCAAAAAAATCGAATGCAGTTCCCATGTCAAGTTCCTTTCCGTTTGTATCTACTAAAGCGACATCAACCGCTCCGCCTCTATTGTGTATTGAACCTCTTTTCGGGTCGGCAACATAATCAGCGTTTGGTAAAATTTTCCACATTTTTTTTTGAATATCTAGTGGTCGATAACAATCGAAGATTTTAATACGATACCCTTTTTCAATGAATTCAGTATTGGCATTGATAAGTTGTTTAATGGTTTTATATCGTAAATAACAGTCATCACAGTCATAAACAATTTGCTTCATGAAATTATCATTAGTTGCATATTTCATGTCGATTATAAATTCTTTGCTAGCACTTTTCAAATTAATAAAAGTAGTATCGCTGACATTTTCTAATGCAATAGAAGTCCCTTTTAGATAATTACTTTTTAATGCGTCATTTTTTTTATATGGATCAGCAGCTTTACAACTTACAAGCAGTAAAAGTCCAAAAAGTAGTACATAAAAAGTGTAGTTTTTCATTCTTATAAATTTAGTACAATATAAGAAATATTATGATTTTAAGGAATTGAGCAGTCACTTTTTGTAACTTAAAGAATGACAAGTAATAATGAATAGAGAATTTTGTTGCACAAGAGCCTTCATCGCTCCGCGCTGAAAATTGAAAAGTCCATAAAATAAATCGGAAAGCGAGCTTGGTTTAAGTTGTAATAATAAGTAATTTTGCTGTGAAAGAGCCTTCATCGCTCCGCGCTGAAAATTGAAAAGTCCATAAAATAAATCGGAAAGCGAGCTTGGTTTAAGTTGTAATAATAAGGGATTTTGCTGTGCAAGAGCCTTCATCGCTCCGCGCTGAAAATTGAAAAGTCCATAAAATAAATCAGAAAGCGAGCTTTCATTTATTTTATGGACTTTTCAATTCATTCGTGAGCGCAGAAGGATTCGAACCTTCGACCGCCTGCTTAGAAGGCAGGTGCTCTATCCAGCTGAGCTATGCACCCATTTTTGTTTTAAAACTTTAATGGAAAAGTTTATTTTTCAGGATTATTTTATGATCCTGAAGTGGAATTTTTTGCAAATTAAAGCAAAGCTTCAATTTAAATAAACGTCTCCGTTTTTTAATAAAATGAATTTTCTTAAAAAACTATACGGTTTATTTTGTCGGGGTGGCAGGATTCGAACCTGCGGCCTCCTGCTCCCAAAGCAGGCGCGATAACCGGGCTACGCTACACCCCGAA
>CANLLR010000010.1 GCA_947491985.1 Flavobacteriaceae bacterium
ATTTTTCTGATAGGATGTAATACAGGATTACGAATTGGCGATTTACTCGAATTCATCAAAAAACCTAAAATTACCTCTAAAGACAACACTAAATTAATTCAAATTTCACAGAAGAAAACTTCAAATTCTGTAGTTATTCCAATCAATTCAGTTATTAAAAGGATTTTAGATAAGAGGGATGGAAATTTGCCAAATTATCTTCATCAAAATATAATAAATGAGCATATTAAATCTATTTGTAAGAGAGCCAAGATAACTAACAATTATACATACATTAGAACAGAAGGAGGAATCGAAGTTGAACATTCTGAGCCTAAATATAAATTTATATGTACGCATACAGCAAGAAGGTCATTCTGTACAAATGCCTATTATTCAGGTATGCCACCACACGATATTATGGCTATTTCAGGTCATAAAACCGAAAAAATATTTTTCAATTATATCAAGGTGGATAAACAAGTAAATGCAATGCGGATTTCAAAATATTCATTTCTACAATAACTTAATTGACAATCAATTTAAAAAGGGCTTTTTAAGCCCTTTTTACTTTTAAAAGAACTAAACTATTGAGAACATCTACTTTCTTGTAATAACGTCTATTTCCTATTCCGTAACAGTCTATTTTACCTGTGTTTGTCCAACTCCATAATGTGCTACTATCAATTTTTAAAAAATCAATAGTTTCTTGTCTTGTCAATAAAACTTCTGAATCTTTTTTTTCAAGTTGTTTTCTGACTTCTAAAAGTTCTTCTTTAATAACCTCTTTGATTATTTGTTTTAGTTCTTCAGGGGTCATACAGTGTAAGAATATTGATTTTCCCATACTTCATTTTTTATAGATTATGTCTAATATATTAAATTTGGTCTATTCTTAAATTCCCAAACAATTCCCAAACAATTCCCAAATATTATTCTAAAATATTGATAATCAATAGTAAATAGTTCCAAACAATTCCCAAACATTTCCCATTAAATAAAAAAAACAGGCGGATTAAGCCTGTTTTTGTTAAATAATTAAAAAGATAAATTATCTAATAATTGCCATAAGCAACTACTTCTACAATGGCTTTTAAACCATCTTTTAAATTGTAGTTTTTAAGACAAATCATTAGGTTGTTATAGGTCAAATTACATATACCATTGAATCCTCTTGTCTTTTCATTTTCATAATCAGTATATCTGCTGAAGTTTCTATCAGCATAAAAATCATTCTTCGCATAATCGTTGATTATGTAAAAATTTATTCCGAGTGAGGTTTGATTATTTACAAATAATGGATGGTCATTAGAAATTAACGAAAACAAACTTTCGTTTGGATTGTAAAAATAATTCTGCCTAACATCCATTAAAGTTACCCTATAATACCATTTAACTGTTCCTAATGGAAGTTTTACATACAAAGCAGTTTTAGAGCTGCCTCCCTTCCACATCTCATTAGATGTAGAATTTAGCGTTACAATTTCGGTCATCACTTCTTTGAAGTGAACTCTATTTTCGACAGGCTTATCCTTATTTATTAATTTATCATACAACTCCTGAAGAGTTTGGCTGTGACTAACAAAAGAGGAAGTTAAGAATATTAAAAAGAATATTTTTTTCATAAGTTGCGATTATTCCCAAGTTAACGATAATGTTACAGTAACGCCATTTGCGGTTTTAGTAACTGTAGATGGGTATTTATTAGCACCTGTTGTATAATCATTCATTATAAATGGAACATATCCAATTTCGTCATCAGAAGAAGCCCACAAAGTACTATTGTCACTATCCATAACGACAATGTTAATTGTGTCAGAAAAATTGGGAACAGTATAGTATGGCGAAGTAAATGTGTCAGATAGAGGCAAACCTGATTGAGGAACATTATTTACAACATTACTGTTATAGACTAAAGTAGTAGTCCCATTAAAAAGTCCAACATATACATCAGGAAGTCCATTAATACCATCCCAACCTAACCCATCAGGTGCTACAAAAGAGAAGTTGTCTATTTTGTAACCTGTAATTTTGACTTTGGTTTTTACAACCTCAGTAGGAGACTCATCTTTAGAACATCCAAAGACCATCATTGCAATACTTAATACCGCAATTTTTTTAAATAAATTTTTCATAATTAATTTGATTTCTCCGTCCCAAGAGATTTTAGTTTTTGATTAAAACTAACAGGCGCAGGACTGTTTGCTTTACCTGCATTGAGGCTCGACCAAGAACCTATGGACAAAGTAATGCAACGCCTACGCCTTTGGCGGAGACGACATACAATACTTCCTTGTCCATTTTGAATAATTTGGTCGATTTTCAATACAAGAAATATAGCAGACGCTATTAGTTACGATATTTTACAAATACAAATATATATAATAATAATTAACATAAATAATAATATTTTTCTAACAAAAATCGCAACTTAAAATTACCTTTTCAGAAATTTAGCGATGGAGATAAAATTGTAAAGACAGAGATATTGTTTGATTACTTCAAAACGAGGTATGCTAATTTTGGAAGAGTGGCTTGATAAATTTTTCTTTGCGGTAAAATTCGCAGTATAAATAACCTGAAAGGGTTGAGTTTTTTTTGCTTTTTATTTCGTAATAAACATTTCCAATCAAATCATCATTTACAGGTGTAAACTTAACAATCGTATCATTTCCCTCATACCCTATGGCATCTGAAACAACAGGTTCATTGAAAAACGAATCCATTACAGTAATTTCTTGATTTAGTAAGTAGGAGGCTTTTAATTGAGTAACTACCAAATCCTCTTCAGGATGAGATGGGTTTATTGATGCACCCGAAGCATACAATGAATTTGAATTAATGGCTTGTATTACCAAATACTTGTCATCAGTTTCTTCTTGTATAACTACATAGTAATAGCGTTGGTTGGCAGGTTTTTTTAAACTACATTTTTCACAGAGTATTTGCCCTAATTTGAATTGGCTGCTCATTGTTTAATAACTGATTAAGTTTTTTGATTTTTGTTATTGTGTTGCGGTGTAATAGAGTTAATTTTTGCACTTCAAAACTTTTCTTTCCCCTGTTTAAAAATTCTATGGCAAGTTTTACTTTTGGTTTATTTAAGAAATCTAAATTAGACTCTTTAGTTCCTAAAACACGACCCTTGTAAACTCCATTTGCTTTGGCTATCGCTATACCTTCAGCCTGACGTTCTCTGATGAGGTTACGTTCCATTTCTGCTACAACACCGAGTACCGAAATTATCATTTTAGATATTGGATTTTCAGTTCCATCATCGTTGAGTGTTTTAATACCCTGCTGTATGAAATTAATACATATTCCTTTCTTATTGAAGTAGTCAATTGTATTTAGAATATCTAAAAGATTTCTACCTAAACGGTCAATCTGATGAACAGTTACTTTCGTTATTTGACTTTTGGCAATCATCTTTCTAATTCGTTTCCCACCATCTCTATCAAAAAATGGGGTTGCACCTGAACATTTGTCTTCAATGACATAATCAAAATCTTTGGCGTTTTGAACTTGTCTGTTGTTATTTTGTTCAATTGTCGAAATTCTTGTATAAAGTATATTCATTTTGCACATCGTATGGTTCGGGTATAATACACCCTATTATTGTTTAAAATTGGCTGTTTTTGTTGTTAAAAGTTTCTTGGTTACTTCATTTTCCATTCACATCACGGGGTGTACTCTAATATTATCTTTTTAAAGTAGCATTTAGATTTTTGAAATTGTGGGCGGTATAGTTTACCGCTTTGAAGACAAAACCTAATGCAAACAATCCAAGAACACCACCTACTACATATAATGCTGTTTTTACATACTTGTCCTTGAGCAATTCTTCCTTTACAATTTGTTTTATAATCATTGAATTAATCTTTTTTATTATTTCTTGTGTCAGCAGTTTTAATTACGAAATATATAAGTGTTATTACTCCTGCTGTGATTAAGCCAAAAATCACTTTTTCAAATACTTTGTTTTTTCCTTTAAGCATAACATTTTGCTCTTGCAATTCTACAATCGGTAACGGTACAGGATTTAACTGCACTTTGGTTATATCAAGTTTCATTTTTTGTATTTTATAAATTTAATTTTGAAATCTGATATTGGTATTACAAGATAGTTATGTATCGCAAAATGTTCTTTTTTTTGATAAAGAACAATGCTCGAGTAAGTGTTTAAGCAATAAGATTTTCCTAACAAGAATTCCCGATGAAAAATACCCTCATCTGTACCGACCATTAATTCTTCTAAAATCCGAATATTGTTTTGTAAAGGCTTTGTAGTAGAAGCGATGCTTTGGCGAAAGTTTTTCGCTTTGTCGTTCCAATATTTAATTCTATTTTCCGAATTTTTAAAGCGTTGAGTAGAGCGACTTGCAAAATACTCCTCGTCTGTTAGTAAATCTCTTTTTATCATAACGTTTTTTTAGTAAAACTATAAATTAGAACAAGTTGTTTGAATTTTTATCTGTTAAAGTGCTGTATTGGAGTGTGCTGTTATATGTTGATACAATTAAAAAGTACATTAACACACGAATAATCATAGTAATTTGCTTTTATTCAACTTTAATGGGAATGTTTTTGATTTACCGAAGGCTCTTTGTTTATTTGCAGCGAATAATTCTTTATCATTGATGTAACTTTTCATTCCTTTAGATTTTAAATACTCTATTTCGTAATTGCTGTGGTCTTTCTTTTCAAAAATGGACTTGAATTTTTCTGTTGAAATTATTGATGTTGCTAAAAAAATATGGAAGTGTTTATGGAATCTTTTATCGCCAACATCTCTGACCCAAAAATATCCAAGTCTTTCGATTCCTTTTCGTTTAAGTTTTCGTGTAATAGTGTTTATGAATTTTGTTATTGTTGGATATGTATCTTGGTTTACAACTGCCGATAAAATTGTAATTTTTTTATTGGAATAATACTTCTGATAGACATTAAAAAATAACCTTAAAAACCTATCTCTTTTATAAATTTTACTTTGCAGGTCTGAAACCTCGTTTAGTTCTCCTGTTTCAATATTTAGATAAGTTTTATTATATTTTGGAAGTATTGGAGTTTGTCCTGTATTAACGCTCTTATTAGACCCTTCCGATAGGTATCTAATATTTCTCAATACCCATTCACTCATAGCACTCTATTTTTCTCGATAAGTGTTAAAATTGAGTCCATCGAATAAAATTTCCTGCGACCAATTTTTGAAACCTCGATTGAATGAGTTCTTTCGAGGTTTCTAAGTTGGTTGTCACAATAATCAAAATAGCGTAATACAGCATTTTTTGTTAACCATCCACCTAATACCAAACCATTATTTTCCATAGCCAATAATGACTTTTTAATGAGCAAAATTTCAACCATTAGTCTGTCCACTTCTTTCATAGTAAATGGTTTTAAAGGAATTTTGGTTTAATGGAGTTAATATTGGATTCGGTTACAGTTTCGGCATATACCAATACCTTACGACCCATTTTAAAGGCTCTTATACGTCCGTTTTTTATTAATCTATCAACTGTTTTTATTGAGCATCGGAGATGCTTGGAGGTGTCTTTTTTATCCCAATAAGTAGGGGGTAGGTTGTACTTTTCCATAATCTTTTATAGTTTAATTATGGGGTCAAATGTAAGTAGAGAAAATTGTATGCTTAAAAAGTAATCGTTGAAGAAACTAACGATTTTATAGTTTTTCTAACGAAAAAAAAGAAGTTTTTTTTCTTCGTATTCTTTACACGCTCTTTTAGGTATAACGTGTGTACTTTTGAGAGGATGTGGGAAAATAATTCGATATGGAGGCTTACCAAGTAACTGCTTAAAATGTTCGGGTTTAATGTCGTTATCTAAAAATTTATCACCTTTCATTTTAGTATATATGCAACTGTATTTTGTATGAAGAGATTTGCTTTTATAAAATTCTTGATTTAAGTAATTAAAAAAATCAAATGCTTGTTTTGAAGTAAATGACTTTTTAAGATTGGTCTCACCCATTGAAGAGTCTAACAAAGAATTCTTTTTGGCTTCGTAAAAAACTTTAAGATTTAATATTGAATTTGACAATAAATTTTCATCGACGATTGATAAAGCATCAATATTATACCTGATACATTCAAAACAAATGATGTCTATGATTTCTTGAAATGTCTCTTTAAAAATTTTAACTACTTTAATTTTGTCTTCAACTTTTTCAACAATTTCTAATTCTTCCTCTTCACCTTCTTCATTTACCACTTTTACTAATATACCTACTTCCTCTTCTTCAAAAATAACAGAAAGATAATTGTGGTATATTTCAGAAATTGAAAAAAAATAATTTTTAATTAAATCACTCTTTTCCAACAATGAAAGACCAAATAAATTATGTGAAATCTCCTCTCTAAAGTAATTGGTGCATACAAATAAATGTTCCACTAAATTATTAAAGTCATCATCTTTCCATTCTAATCTTTCAAAAATTAGATTGGGCATTTCTATAATTTTTAAAAATGCACTATGATTCATTTAATTTATTATATTGCAGTTAGTTATGATTATGGTCACAAAGTAGCCACACAAATATAATAAAAAATCCCGAAACCTTGTATATCAAGTGTTTCGGGAAGTAAAGAGTGACCTCGACTGGATTCAAACCAGTAACCTCTTGAGCCGTAATCAAGTGCGCTATTCAGTTGCGCCACGAGGCCTTTTTTGTGGGTGCAAATATAGGAATATTTGTGTAACTTGCAAATCAATTTTACGATAATAGTTAAAAAAAATGCCACTAAAACAATACATCCGTGATATTCAGGATTTTCCAAAACCCGGAATCTCTTTTAAAGATATTACGCCATTATTAATTGATCCTATCGCCAGAAAAGAAACGCTTCAATTACTGCTATCGCAAATAAAAGATAAAAAAATTGATAAAGTAATAGGAGTGGAGAGTCGCGGGTTTTTCTTTGGAATTTTATTGGCTGAAGAACTCAATGTTGGCTTTATTCCGGTTCGAAAACCCAATAAATTACCGTATGAAACCATTTCGGCTTCTTACGATTTAGAATATGGAACGGATACCTTAGAAATTCACATAGATGCCATCCAAAAAGGCGATAAAGTACTCATTCATGACGATGTTTTGGCAACAGGCGGAACCGCAAAAGCAGTTTGCGAATTGGTGACGCGTTTGGGAGGTGAAATTGTTCAAGTCAATTTTTTGATGGAACTTTCCTTTTTAAATGGAAGAGAAAAACTATCCAATACCGAAGTGTTTGCAGCCATTACGTATTAACCAAGTGCGCGTTTGGTAATATAATACCGATAACCAATTAGAGCCAATTGCCATTTTTTGGCTTTAGAAATGTCTAATTGTTGTCTGGTAAAACTGGGTAAAATGATTTTGTTTAATTTGGCGAGTAGTTTATACATGGTTTATTTTTTGGCAAATATATAAAAATAAAAAATCCTGAGAATTTCAGGATTTTTGGGTTATTTACTTTCAATGATTATTTTTTTGATTCTTTTTTTTGTTCGATTTTATTTTTTATTTCTTCTTTTCTTTGCTCGAGTTTAATTTTTCTTTCTTCTAGCTTCTTTTTTCTTTCTTCGATCACTTCTTTCGAATTTGAAGAATTTTCTTGAGCCTTTAATTCAATTTGCTTTTTATTTTCATATTCATTCATCACTTTCATATAAATCTCATCGTTTTCTTCTAAATATTTTTTGCTTTTAAGTTCGATAACTCCGTTTTTGCCTTTTTCGCCATATTTTTTCGTAGCGTGAGAAGCGACAGTGTTACTTGATAAACCTATTGTTTTGGAATCTATTTTATCTAAATCTTCATAATTAATTTCTTTACCATTGAAGAAAATCAAAGCCTTTTTAGCGTCAACAAATTTGTCACGCTTGATTTTATCTATGTGACTGAAAGTTCCATCTTCTGAATATTCAGCCGCTACTTCTACTGCATACGCGGCCACTGAATTCGGCTTTTCACTTTCTTTTTTCGTAGTTATTTCATCCAAAGAAATTGTAGTTTTTGGTTCATCTGATATAGAGGAATTTCCTTTGAATATCAACATTTTTTTTCCGCTTTTTTCATCTTCATACGTTCCTATTTCACCGTTTAATTCAGCGATTTTATCTTTCATTTCCTCCTTAGTATATTCTTTTCCATTGATGATGTAAATCATTTCATCAGTAGCTGATTTTTTGATTTCAACTGTACTTAAGGATTTTGCATCATTCCAATTTACGCTTACCGTATTTTTAATTTCTTCAAAACCACAATCAGTATCATCATCCTTATCAGAATTAATAAAAATTTTAATAGTATCAATAGGTTCAGTTGATTTTCTTTCTAAAATTCGATTGTAGGTTTTTCCAGAATCAAAAGAAAGTTTTATTCCAATTATTTCCCCTTCTTTATTTCGCTTAACTTTTGAAATTTTAAGTTTATATTTTTCATCTGAAAAAGTCTTTTCCAATTCTCGCAACTCTTTATTGGTCGTATTTTTGGTTAGAATTGAAGAATAAGTTACTTCTGCAACAGCATAAGTTGCCACTTTTGAGTTTTGTTTTACTTGCGCCACCGTTTCAATTTGAAACAATAACATGAAACCTACTAATAGCGGAAGAATTGTAGCGTACTTCCAAGCGTTTTTTTTGTGTGATTGATTTGTGTGTAACATAACGATTCGTTTTTTGATTAATGATTGATAAAATTGATTAGTAATACTTAAGTTGTGTTGATGAGTCACCACTTTTAATAAAGTTTTTTGATATTCGTATTTGTTTTCTATTTGTTGAAAGGTTTCATTATCAGCTATAAATTCAAGATTTTGCAACATGGCTTTGCGGTATAACCAAATGATTGGGTTAATCCAAAATAGCGCACAAAATAGTTTTCCGAACAACACATCAATAGAATGTTTTTGTTTAACATGAATACTTTCATGGGTTAAAATATGTTGTAATTCAGCTTCCGAAAATAAATTCGGATTAATAACTATGTAATGAAAGAATGAAAATGGATTTTCTGTTGTATTGGAGTGAATTAATGTAAAATCAGTTGCTTTTTGTTTGTGGTGCTTTCTAATTTTATTGTAAAATGAAGCCAATTCAACTCCTATTTTCAATATAATTATTATCGAAATTACAAGGTAAGCAGTTAGTACTATTAATGACCAATCTATTCGATTTTCTTGAAGGGGAACTGCTATTAAATCACTATTTACAGAAGTTGTATCTTGATAAAATTCAGCTATAGGTGCTGGTTCCACCCAAATGGTTTTGGTAAAAGTGATTAAAGGTATAACCAATGATAAAAATAATCCGATTATAAAATACCATCTATTCGAAACAAAAAATGTTTCTTTTCGGAGGAATATAACATACATCAAGTAAAATAATATGATGAGTCCGTTTACTTTTGCAAAATAAATTAGTAGATTTTCCATACTAGTTCTTTTTTTCGATTAAAGCTAAAATCTCGCGTAGTTCTTCAGCAGAAATTTTATCTTCTTCAGCAAAATAAGAAACTAAATTTTTGTATGAACTATTAAAATAGTGATCAATAGCCGTACTCATAAATGTTTTTCGATACTCTTCCAATGCAATTATAGGATAATATTGGTGCGTGTTTCCATAAGCATTGTGACTCACATATCCTTTTTCTTCCAAGTTTCTAATGATGGTAGAAAGGGTGTTGTAATGCGGTTGGTCTTCACTTATTTCGGCCATGACATCTTTAACGAAGGCTTTTTTGAGTTTCCATAAAATATGCATTATTTCTTCTTCTTTGTTCGTTAGTTTTTGCATGATTTTTTTATTTTAATTCAGCTGATGAATTCGATAAATTGATTTAATTTATATGTTTCTATTTTAAGACAATTCAAACTTACAACTATATTTTTAGTTATAAAACTATTTTTATAGTTATTTAACTATTTTTTAAGTTACTTATGGTTTATAGCTGTAAACACTTACCTTTGTTACTATGAATACAGCCTTTTACAATAAAAATAATTTTCACAATCACACTTTTTGTATTTTTAAAGAAGTGTCGATTCAAACTATCACAAACTTGAAGTTGCATTACAAAAGCAAATCGGGCAGTAGTTATTATTTTGTTGAAGAAGGCGTGTATCGTTTGTCCAATCATTGGGGAAGAGCCGCAAATTGCCGATGGCGATTAGTAACCACTACTACACAGCAAAAAGTCAATAATGACAGTCAAGCCAAACTCGGGTTTGCAAAATGGACCGACTTTCATCGGGATAATGAAGTAGAAAAGTTGTATTTTATTGCAGCAAATTACGTAGAGCAAACGGTGCAGTTTTTCCATAAAGAAAATGAAAATTACACTCCAACTGCCATTTTACGCACCGCCACCGAAACGGCAAAACACATCAAACAAATCCGCATATTGTTCCATGAAACGAGTTGGGCCAACTACCTTAAAGAAAGTAATATCGCCATTTTACGGAAAGAAATCATTCAAAAGTTAATCGAATCTGAAATTAGTTTTCAAGAAATTAGAAGAGAGTATTTGTAGGTTTGAATTGTGAATTGTAAGTTATAAGTTATAAGTCTATTATCTATCCGTCTATTATCTATTATCTACAATCTATCATCTATTATCTATCATCTTCTCTGCTCCTCATCCACCAATCGTAACACCCAAAAACCCAAAACGGTTCCGATAACTCCAATCAATCCCATGAACGCCCAATTCATTTGGTAGCCATAAGCAGCAATGATTTCCATGCCGACTTTCGCACTTAAAATGTGTGCCATACTAAAACTCATCGTAAAAATTGCCATGTAACGGCCTTCATGACCTTTTGGTGCGCGACTCAAAGCAAACGAATTCGAAAATGGAAACGATAACATTTCGGCAAAGGTCATGAACAACATCATGATGACTAAAATACCCACCCACATATTGATTAACATTAAAAGCAAACTGATTGCCATTAGCAAACACCCAATCGAAACAACTTTTACTTTGTTCAACTTGTTGCGTTCAACATAGCTCACAATTGGCATTTCTAAAAAGAAAATAATGAGGCCATTCAGCGTCAACAATAATCCAGTTTGTAACTCTGATAAATTAAATTGCTCCTTATAATACAACGGCATCGTAGTAAAAAGTTGAAAAAATAAAATGCCCGTTATCAAACACGTGACTAGGAAAATCCAAAAGGGTTTGTCTTTAAAAACTGATGCTCTGTTCGATTCCAATAACTGTTTTTCCTCTTTGGATTTCGCTTTTTCTTTCTTCTCTTTTACCAATAAAGCAAAAATTAAAATGGCTACAATACACGTCGCACCATCGGCCCAAAACAGACCTTTGTAGCCCATCGACATAATAATCAATCCGCCTAACGCTGGTCCGGTTGCGAATCCAAGATTAATCGCCAATCGAACTAAAGTCAACGCTCGGGTTCTGTTTTCGGGCTTCGCATACGCGCCAAGCGACACAAACATCGCAGGGCGAAACATATCGGCAACTACCATAATGGCAAACATGCTTACACACAAGCCTTCAAAACTGGTCACAAATTGCAATCCAAAAAATAGCATACCGCTCACCAACAAACTAAAAATCATAATTTTATAAAATCCAATCTTGTCCGAAAGTTTACCGCCAAGCCAAGAACCAGTCATTGAACCCACACCAAACCAAACCATAATCCAACCTACTTGGCTGTACGAAAAATACAAATCCTCTTTCAAATATTTTGACAAAAAAGGCAACACCATCGTTCCGGCACGATTGATAAACGTGATGAGCGTGAGTATCCAAATCTCTCTCGAAAATCCTTTGAAATTATTGATATAGCGTTGAAATCCCTCTTTTAACATGTGCGAAGTTGATTGATGCAAAGTTACAACGTTTTTTTGAAGCTTTTTCCAGCTATTCGTTACAATCTTTTAATTAGATGTTCTCCATACTCGCTTTTCAAGCGAAGGCGAACCTACTAAATTAAAAGGATTTTCACTACTATCTGGGCTAAACCAATCTCCAAGTGATAGTATAAATTTAAAAGTCAATGAAAATTTGTAAACTCGATGAAATATGGATTATTTTTGTTAAAAATAAGGCAATGAAAAAATTCGTATCACTCTTACTCATTTTGATTTTGATAAGTGCACATGCGCAACATTCTAAGTTGCAAACGGCAAAAGAGTTTCAAGACGAACTCAACTCAGACTATGCCAATAAGGAGAAAAGCCCTTTAACAGACGACGATTTTAAGACGTTTACATCATTGGCTTTTTTTCCTATTAATGAGAAATATACTGTTAAAGCCAGTTTTGTAAGAACGAAAAAAGAGAAAGTTTTCAAAATGAAGACTTCTACGTCAAGGCTACCAGAATATAAGAAATATGGTGAATTGTTTTTTACAATAGATGGCATGGAACACCAACTCAATGTGTATCAAAACATTGCTTTAATAAAAAAACCAGACTATAAAAATTCACTTTTCCTTCCTTTCTCTGATTTGACTTGTGGAACAGAAAGTTACATAGGAGGCCGATATGTTGATATGGAAATTTCAAATGAAACGATTTGGACTATCGACTTCAACAAAGCGTATAATCCATATTGCGCCTACAATCATAAGTATTCTTGTCCGATAGTTCCGCTAGAAAACGATTTAAAAACGATTATTTTGGCTGGAGTTAAAAAGTTTCATGAGTAATGGATTATTTCAATTTACACACCCATCATTTTACGAACCAGTCTACTATTTTGGAATTGGTCAATCAGTATCCGTGGGAATTCGACGCTTCGATTCCGCAGTATTCCATCGGTATTCATCCGTGGCATATTAACGAAAATCGCTTGGCATCGGATTTGAAAATCATAGAAGACAAATTGCAATTAAACGAATGTTTGGCATTGGGCGAATGTGGGTTAGACAAACGCATCGACATTCCTTTTTCATTGCAAGTTGAAGTCTTTGAACAGCAAATCGCCTTAGCCGAAAAATATCAAAAACCCATAGTGTTGCATTTGGTGGGCGCTTATCAAGAGCTCATTGAAATAAAAAAACGGTTGCACATTTCGGTTCCAATCATCCTCCACGGATTTTCAAAAAATGAACAAATTGCCCAACAATTAATCGATAACGGGTTTTACTTATCTTTTGGAAAGTATTTGTTGCGAAACCCTGATTTAAAAGATGTTTTTTTATCAATACCAAATGATTGCTTTTTTCTAGAAACCGACACCATCGAAGAATCGTTGGAAGAAGTGTACCAACTCGCAGCCCAGTATAAAAACATAGCAATAGCTGATTTAATTCAAATTATAAATTCAAATTTCGATACTGTCTTTAAATCCTAAAATTCATAATTCATAATTCATAATTCATAATTCCCATGGCTAAATGGCAAGAAAGAGCTGAACTTCTCTTTAAAAAAGAAGGTTTAGAAAATTTAAAAAACGCCCACGTTTTAGTGGTCGGAGTAGGTGGCGTGGGTTCGTTTGCCGCCGAGTTTTTAGCACGAGCTGGCGTCGGACATCTGACTATTGTAGATGGTGATGTTGTCGATATTACTAACATCAACCGACAGTTGCCTGCGTTGCATTCGACCGTTGGGATGACCAAAATTGACGTCGTTGGCGATCGGTTATTGGATATAAATCCGGAGTTACATCTCACGAAAGTGAAAGAATTTTTATCACCCGAACGCGCTTTTGACATCGTCGAAGAGCACTACGATTATGTATTGGATTGCATCGACAGCGTAACACCAAAGCTCAATTTAATTGTCGGAGCCAAACGAAAAAGAGTAAAAATCATCTCCTCGATGGGCGCTGGTGGCAAAATGGAAGCGGCAAAAGTAAAAGTCGCCGACATCACTAATACGGTCAATTGCATGTTTGCTAAAACCATCCGTCGCCGATTGAAAGAATTTAAAATTGACAAATTAAAAGTGGTTTTTTCTTCTGAAATTCAAGACGAAAGCAGTTTGAAAATGACTGATGGCTCTAATTTTAAAAAATCTTTTTACGGAACCAACAGTTACATGCCGGGACTTTTTGGTTTATATATGGCTGAAACAGTGATTCGGTATTTGATTAAAAAAGAATCAGGCACTCAGACACTAACCAATTCAGACACTTAAAAATGATTAAAACAGTAATCTTCGACATGGATGGCGTAATTGTCGACACCGAACCGGTGCATCATTTTGCCTACCACCAACATTTTAAGCAATTGAACATAGAAGTTTCGCGTGAAATGTATGCCTCGTTTACTGGAAATTCGACCAAAAATATATACGAGCGATTGAAAGGCATTTTCAATTTAGAAGATGACGTACCAACTTTGGTTCAAACCAAACGCAGCTTGTTTAACGACGCTTTTGATAACAAAGAAGATTTGTATTTATTAGATGGCGTAGTCGATTTAATTGAAGAATTGTATCAAAATAACATGCAATTGGTTTTGGCTTCTTCATCGGCAAAAGTAACGATTCAGCGTATTTTTAATCGGTTTGATTTGCACCAGTATTTTAGACATATCGTTTCTGGAGAAGATTTTCCGAAGTCGAAACCACATCCAGCCATTTTTGAACAAGCTGCTTTTTTAGCACAAACACCTGTTGAAAATTGTATTGTAATTGAAGACAGTACCAACGGAATTTTAGCAGCAAAAGCGGCCGGAATATATTGTGTTGGTTATGATAGTGTGAACTCGAAATTGCAAGATTATTCGTTGGCGGATGTTGTTATTAATCATTTTAACGAATTAAATTTTGAAGCCATCCGAAACATTCGTGTATAAAAAAAGCCATTACAAAATGACTTTGGTTACTAAGTGCAGGCGTATTATTTTTTGATTTCTACATTGACATGTTTTTCTACTATACGTTTCCCCTCTTTTTTTACGTCACTCTTTTTGCGAAACGACCAGAAGAAATCACTCGAAAATCGTCGTGCTTCCTCCAAATTAACAATTGGAAAAGGATAGTCATTTCCTATTTCAAAGTCGTACAACATTTGTTCGATTAGCGTTAATTTCCATGGTTCATGAAGAAATTCTATGGGAATGTTTGCCAATTCAGGCACCCATTTTTTAATAAAGGTTCCGTCAGGATCATGTTCGTAGGAATTCTTCACCGGATTATAAACTCGTAACGTATTCACACCCGTAACACCTGCTTGCATTTGAATTTGTGGATAATGAATTCCGGGTTCAAAATCTAAAAATTGTTGTGCCAAGTGTGGACTGCAATTTTGCCACGGTTGAAACAAATGATGCGTATAAAACGAAACTACTAAGGCTCGCATTCTAAAATTCAAATAGCCTGTGGTATTCAAACAACGCATACACGCATCAACGAGAGGAACGCCCGTTTTGCCTTGAGTCCAAGCGGTGTGATAACGCTCGTTTACTTCTTGATTTAACTGGCGATAGCCTTTGTTTACTGCCATAAATTCCATGCTACATTCCATTTCAAATTTCTGAATAAAATGGGCTTGCCAGCGCAAACGGGAAGCGAAATTATCAATTTGACGTTTCGATACACTTTTCTTTCTTGTTTCCCAAGCGGCGGTATACACTTGTCGGATGGAGAGATTTCCCCAAGCAACATAAGGTGATAATCGACTACAGCCTTTTCTGGCCAATTCAGGTTTGGAGATGTGTTTGCTGTAATTTGCAACGCGCTCGTTGAGAAAACTATTTAAATAACGCAGGGCAGTTGGCGTGCCTCCTTTTTGAAAAGGTACATCTTTTGGTGTTTGCAACGAAGGTATAGCAAAGTGTTTTTCTAATTCTTCAATGGCAATGCAATCCATGAAATTTTCACTATTTGCAGTAAATGGCAACGGATCTTTGTCCATATAATCGTACCAATCGTTTTTCCATGATTGTCGGTTTTTAAGTCCGCGAAATACACCATTGGTTATGAATTCGTTCCAAATGATGTTTTTTTGTTTGCACAATTTTGCAACCTCAATATCCCGGTCGTAAGTTCGTTTGATTCCTGTTTCTTGATGCGAAAATACTGTGTTTATCGAGAAGAGTTCATTTAATTTTTCAAAAACGGGTAGTGCTTCGCCTTCAATGATTAGGATTTTTGTACTGAATGGTGCGAGTTCATTCTGTAAAGATTCTAATGATTGTTTTATAAAGTCAAAATGACGTTGACTGTAATGGCAATCATTATTTAAAGAAGGTTCAAAAATATACAGCAGCAGTACTTTTTCCGATGTGGATAAAGCGTTATGAAGTGCTTCATTATCGAGTAAACGTAAATCTTTTTTGAACCAAACTATTTTCATGTTTATAAGTCACTACTTTTTTAGCTGCTTTTTTGAAATGGAATGTAAAAAAAATAATTTGAACAGGGAACACTCAACACTATCTTAGCCTACCGCTTCTTTATATACTCGAAGGCATTTCTCACGAGCTTCTTTATGATCTACTATAGGTTTTGGATAATGTAAAGTATCAAATTCTGGAATCCATTTTTTGATGTATTTTAAGTCTTTATCGAATTTTTTAACTTGTTCGGTAGGATTAAAAATTCTAAAGTAAGGTGCTGCGTCAACTCCACTTCCGGCTGCCCATTGCCAATTGCCTACATTGCTTGCTTGTTCATAATCTAACAATTTGGAGGCAAAATAGGTTTCGCCCCAACGCCAATCAATGAGTAAATGTTTGCATAAAAAACTTGCAGTTATCATTCGCACACGATTGTGCATGTGACCTGTAGCGTTTAGTTCGCGCATTCCGGCATCAACAAAAGGATAACCTGTTTTGCCATCACACCATTTTTGAAATAGTTCTTCGTTATTATCCCAATCGATGGCATCGTATTTTGGTCGGAAGCTCGACTGATTGGTATGAGGAAAATGCCATAAAATTTGCATGAAAAATTCCCTCCAAATAAGTTCTTTCAGAAATGTTTCATTTTTACTTTGAATGGCTTTTGCTACCATTTTCCGAATAGAAACCGCTCCAAATCGCAAGTAAATGCCGAGATAGGAAGTTTTGTTCAACGCAGGAAAATTCCGTGTCGCTTCGTAATTGTCTATTAATGGTGCAGAAATATCAAAGGGAGTAACATTGATGGTTGATGTTTCAAATCCGATGTCTGACAAACTCAAAAAAGGGTAGGAGTGTATCGCTATTTTATTTAGATATTCTTCGGAATTGTAATTAAATAACGAAATTTTCTTAAAGTTTTCTTTCCATTTATTGGAATAAGGAGTATAGACTACATAAGGAGTACCGTTGTCTTTTACTACCTCGCTTTTTTCAAAAATGACTTGGTCTTTACTGGTTTTGAATTCGATATTGTGGTCTTTAAAAAGAGGAAATAATTCCAAATCGCGTTTGCGTGCATACGGTTCATAATCGTGATTGGTATACACGGCTTTAATCGTATTTTCTGAAAGTAGCTTTTGATATACTTCAAACGGTTTTCCGTGAAAAACAGCCAGTGATTTTCCGATACTTTGCAATTGACTTTGGATTTTTTCTAATTGCTGGTGAATAAAAGTAACACGCGCATCGTTTTTTGGTAATTGTGAAAGAATAGCATTGTCAAAAATAAAAATAGGCAGCACCGTATCATCGTTTTTAAAAGCATGAAACAATGCTACATTATCCTCCAAACGCAAATCGCGACGAAACCAAAAAACGGTCATATTTGATTTGATATTAATTGACCAATAGCGTCGACATACCACCGTCGACATGAAAAATTTGTCCCGAAATCCAACTGCTTTTATCACTCAATAAAAAGTGCGCCATTTGTGCCATATCTTCTGAAGTTCCAACGCGTTTTAGCGGGTGTCTTTCGGCTGATTTTTCTCTTTTTACATCATTATTTAAGAATTTATCTGCTAATGGCGTATCAGTCAGCGATGGCGCGATTACGTTGACTCTAATTTTCGGTGCGTATTCGGCAGCCAATGCTTTTGCAAAACCTTCGATGGCGCCTTTTGAAGCGGCTACACTCGTATGAAAAGGCATTCCCATACTTGCAGCAACACTGCTAAACATAACAATACTCGATTGTTTTGATGCTGTTAAGTTTGGTAAAATCGATTGAATTACTTTGACCATAGCGATGAAATTTACTTGTAAATCGCTTTCAAAAGCATCGGGTTTTAATCCTTTAAAAGGACGTAAATTGATACTTCCGGGGCAATACACCAAACCGTCAATTTGTTCTGGTAATTGTGACGTATCCAAAGTGTCGGTTGTAGCATCAAAAGTAAGATGCGTCACATTCATGTCACTGATGTTTTCATTGGTTCTCGATGCAATGAAAACTTTGTTGTCGTATTGTAGTTCTTTGGCAATGGCCAATCCAATTCCGTAAGAACCACCAATTAAGAGTATATTTTTCATGATTTATTTTTTAAATTCTCCGAACATTTCAATAAGTTTTTTTCTTCTGTATTCAAAAATTTCATCCAGTTTGGGTTTTACTAGAAAGGGATGAACCAATTGTCCTAAAATTCCCATCGGAACTTTATAATCCACAATGTCTTCCATTTCAACGCCGCCTGGAATTGCTTTAATAAAATGTTTGTGATGCCAAAGAGCATAAGGTCCGAAACGTTGTTCGTCAACAAAATATTCTTTATTTACTACATGCGTAATTTCGGTTACCCATTTGGTTTTGATTCCAAGTACTGGTGTAACTATATATTGAATAATTTGTCCAGGATACATAGGTCTGTCGGCTCCAGAAAGGATTTTAAATCCCATATATTCAGGTGTGATTTTTTGTAAGTTTTTTGGATCAGACAGTAAATCCCATGCTTCATCAATAGTTATTGGTAAATTTTGTTTTGCATGCAATCGGAATATTTTCATATAAATACAAGTTATTTTTTAAATGGTAAAGATACGATATGTTTAAATATTTTATCTATTTGTTAAACAGTTTGTAGGAGGATTTAAGTTTAAATTAACATTTGAAGAAAATACAATTTGTAATTTTGACGAACTAAAATAAAACAACATGAAAAAAATTATTTGTTTATGGGCAATGATAATTGCAAATTATGCTATAGAAGCACAAGTGAAAACTCCACAAGCTAGCCCGAAATCAGTGTTGACACAAGTAGTTGGCTTGACCGATGTTACGGTTGAATACTCACGACCAAGTGCTAAAGGAAGAGCTGTTTTTGGTGATTTGGTTCCATTTGGCAAGGTATGGAGAACTGGAGCTAACGCCAACACTACTGTTACTTTTAGCGATGATGTAGTAATAAAAGGAACTATATTAAAAAAAGGTAAATATGCGATTTTCACAATGCCTAAAGCGGATATATGGGAAGTGATTTTTTACACCGCTACAGACAATTGGGGAACACCAGAAAATTGGGATGAAAAAAATGTAGCCCTTAACACAAATGTTGATCCAATTGCTTTAGGAAATAATGTGGATACTTTTACTGTTGGTGTAAACAACATCACTAACGATAGTGCCACTCTCGATATTGCTTGGGAAAAAACTATGGTTTCAGTGAAATTTGAAGTTCCAAGTCAAAAAATGGCAATGGCAAGTATTGAGAAAACGTTGGCCGGACCAGTAGCGGGAGATTATTTCTCAGCTGGACAGTATTTATTCCAATCAAATGGTGATTTAAACAAAGCTTTAGAGTATGTAAACAAAGCGGTTGCTATGACAAAGCCAGGTGCTGATACTCCGTTTTGGTATTTAAGACAAAAATCATTAATCCAAGGGAAATTGGGTGATAAATCAGGTGCAATAGCAACGGCTAAATTATCCTTAGAAGGTGCGGAAAAAGCTAAGAATGATGACTACGTTAAAATGAACAATGACAGTATAAAAGAGTGGAGTAAAAAATAATTACACTTTCTGATAGTAAAACCACGAATTCATAACAATTGAATTCGTGGTTTTTTTATGCTATCATTTTATTTTTTTGATTGGTAGTAAATTGGAAGAGTACTGCAAAAAGTAAGGTGAGCATAGCACCAATGAAATTCAACCACAAATACCCTAATTTTTCTTGTCCGCTTGGTTGACTGAAAATAGAAAAGTAAAATAGTAAAAAGATAATCGACTGACTCAAACAAGCCGATAAAAACATCGCATTTGCCTTTACATATTTGAAGTAAAAACCGACTAAGAAAATTCCTAAAACCGTACCGTAAAATATCGAACCAATAATATTTACCAACTGAATTAGATTCTCAAATAAAGCACTCACGCAAGCGAATAAAATGGCGATTATTCCCCAAACTAATGTGAAAAACTTAGTTGCATTTACATAATGTTTGTCGGATTTTGTAACTTTTAAATTTCGTTTGTAAATATCAATCGAAGTAGTTGATGCCAATGCAGTCAAACCTGACGCGGACGACGACATGGCAGCCGATAAAATTACAGCAAGTAATAATCCGATCAATCCTTTTGGTAAATAATTCAATATAAAATACAAAAACACATAATCTTTATCGTTTGTTTCTGCTTTGCCATCGGCTTTGCTTATCAGCGTTTTAGCTTGTTCACGCAAATCTTTTTCCTTTCCAGATAAAGCAACCAATCGACTTCTTAAAATAGGGTTATCATAATTTTGGTTCAAATGATCCATGTACAACAAATTGTATTCTTTTTTCTCTTCCGTAAGAGCAACCAATTGCTCTTCCAATGTATGATATTGCTCGGCATATTCTGATTTTTCGATAATTTCTTTGTTCACTGGATTAAAATTCAGCGGTACATCATTAAACTGAAAAAACACAAAAACCATAACACCTGTCAACAATATAAAAAACTGCATCGGCACTTTCAGAAATCCGTTCATGATTAATCCCATTTGACTTTCACGAATCGATTTTCCCGATAAATAGCGTCCCACTTGCGATTGATCGGTTCCGAAATACGAAAGCATCAAGAAAAATCCACCTGTGATTCCCGACCAAAATGTGTAGCGACTTTCAGGATCGATAGAAAAATCTAAAATGTTCATTTTGTCATTCGCACCTGCAATATGCATTGCATTGCTAAACGTCATGTCGTTTGGCAGCATATATAAAATGAGGAAGAACGTGATAAACATTCCACTCATGATTACAAACATTTGTTGCTTTTGCGTGACATTAACGGCTTTAGTTCCGCCCGTGAACGTATAGATAATTACTAAAATTCCGATGATGATGTTGAGCAAAGTTAAATTCCAACCCAACAAGGTCGATAATATAATAGACGGTGCGTAAATGGTTAGTCCAGTTCCCAATCCACGTTGCACTAAAAACAAAATGGAAGCCAACGAACGCGTTTTTAAATCGAAGCGATTTTCTAAATATTCGTAAGCTGTAAAGACTTTTAATCGGTTGTAAATGGGAATAAATGTTACACAAATTACGACCATCGCAATGGGCAAACCAAAATAAAATTGCACAAAACCCATTCCGTCATGATACGCTTGACCGGGAGTTGATAAAAAGGTAATGGCGCTGGCTTGTGTTGCCATTACAGAAAGTCCAACCGTCCACCAATTGGTTTCTTGATTTCCTAAAATATATTCTTCTACGTTTTTACTTCCTTTGGTTTTATACACTCCATAAACCACTATGGATAAAAGCGTGACACAAAGTATGATCCAGTCGATTTGTTGCATGGCTTACGAAAAAAGTTGCATTAGTAAAAAAAAGACAATAATGTACAGAGCATTAATCAGTAAAAGCCATGAGTAACTCGATTTCCAGCGATTTTCTTTTCCCATAATTAATTTCCTATTGCAATCATGTTAGCCAATAATCGGTAAGCACCAGACACACCTTCTGGGAGTTCTCTGAAGAAGCTTAAACCGGTATAAATATAATTTCCTTTACCATATTTTGCTACTACTAAGGCACCATTTTTAGCTTTTTCACCTTTGTCATTCGCAGAAAGTATTGCAGTAAAATTTTTGTCCCATTCACTTGGATAATACAATCCTTGCTCTTGTTTCCAACCTTTAAAATCGTTTAGCGTAATTTTGTTGGGATAGTTTAGCACCTTGTGATCGGGAGCTAAAAATCGAACTTCAGCATCTTCTTCTGTTACACGATCACGAGATATTTTTAAAGGATATGGTGAAAAATCCTTAGTCACCATGTCGTCAGTAGTGTTATACTGAACTATCATTGTCTTTCCGTTTTTTACAAAATCGAGCAGAATGGCTTGTTTGAAAGCCAATGCGTTTACCACATTGTATGCTCTAATTCCGGTTATTACCACATCAAAATTGACTAGTTTTTCAGACGAAATCTCTTCTGGTTTTATTATGGTAACGTCATAGCCCATTTGGGTGAGACTTTTCGGAACTTCATCGCCAGCACCCATTATGTATGCGATTTTTTCGTTTTTCGTTTTGATATCGAGTTTGATTGCTTTGGCTTCCGATGGTTTCAATACCATTTGCTTAGAAATATGACCGTAGTTGATGTCGATTTTTTCTTTATGATATGTTTTGCCATCTAAAGTGATGCTGCTCTTTAAAGTGACTTCTGATGCCGATTTTGAAGGAGTTACTGCGAAATTAACTTGCTCTTCTTGCCCTTTTTTAGCTATTGAAAACGGCATTTCTTTAGGTGATACCGACCAGTTTTGTGGGACTTCCAACTTAACCGTTCCGTTGCTGTTGTTATCCCCCGCTTTTACACTAACGGCAATGTTTTTTGGTTTATCCGAATTAAAAATGTAGACTTTTTCTGCAATTGATGAAGTCACTACCGGAACGATATCAAAGGGTTGGTATACCTCTCCTTTAACATCATCATTGTATTTATAGATAATTGTTCGTTCAAACGGAATCGTTACACCATTAATTGCTATTAAAAAAGTAGCGTTTTGGGTTCGAATTACATCAGGCTTACCAATGTTTTCTTGGTTGTCGACTCGGTACATTCCATCAGTTCCTTTTTGATTTAACCAATACGGCGCTGTAAAGTCGGTGTTCTCCGGTAAAATAACTTCAAACTCGTAAGTAACTGCCTTATTGAATTCAAGTTTTTTTGCTTCAAAAGGTACCGTTGCATTTGGCAAAGCAATGGAAATTAATTGCATTTCCACAGCACTTCGGTTGATGGTTTCCACTTTCAGATCAACTTCAGTACCGCTTATTGCTTCTTGAGTATTGGCAACAGCTTCCAAATACAAACCTGTGCATGCAGCAATGATTTTCTTGATTTCTTCCGATTTGATAGTTTTCCAATGGTTGTCTTCTAATTTCTGAATCAAATCGTAGGCTTTCACTAGCTCAGTAATACTAGCTGATGGATTGTTGTAATCGAAATTCTTTTGAACGGTAGATAAAATTGCGCCAATAGTTTTACCATTTTTCACACGATTCCACGTGGTGTCGATACCTTCAAAAATAGTATTTTTGTCTTGTAGACGATCGCCTTTTAAGAATTCGAGGTATTCGTTTTCTTCTCCTCGAGCTCCGGTGCTACCAAAACCTTGCGACTGATGGCGACTCCGACTCAACGCGGCAATTTCTTGGTTTGACTTTCCGATGGAAGCATAATAAACTCCCGTTTGTAATTGCGCTAAATTTGATTTGTCTGCCTTATCAAACTTTTCTCTACTTCCATAAAACCACCACGATGTATTGAAAAAAACGCGTTTGGGTTGCCAAGTCGAAACTAATTTCAATTGTTCAGGATAGGCATTGGCGTCATTTACTTTTTCAAAGGCTTCTAGACTTAACATAGCCGAAGCCGTGTGATGACCGTGTGTTGTTCCCGGTGAACGATGGTCAAAACGGTTAATGATTACGTCGGGTTGGAATTTTCGGATGGCCCAAACAACATCACTTAACACTTCGTTTTTATTCCATATTTCTAGCGTTTCATCAGGAGTTTTTGAGTAACCAAAATCATTAGCTCGTGTAAAAAACTGTTCACCACCATCTATTTTTCGGGCTTCAATTAATTCTTGTGTACGAATAACACCTAACAATTCTCGCAATTCGGGACCAATTAAATTTTGTCCACCATCACCTCGAGTCAAAGATAAATAACCTGTTCGTGCTTTATTTTCGTTGGATAAATACGAAATCAATCGTGTGTTTTCGTCGTCTGGATGCGCTGCAATGTATAAAACCGAACCTAAGAAGTTGAGTTTTTGAATTTGATTGTATATTTCGGCAGCATTTGGCTTTTGTGGTTGTTGTGCAACGAGTTGAAATCCGATTAAGAAAAGAAATAATAGGGTATTTTTTTTTAGCATTTGCGTGTTGATTTTGCAATTGTACCAAAAGTATGAATTTATGAAAGTCGAAAACCATCTTTTTGATTTTCTTTAACAAAAAAGCGAATAAAAGGTATTTTACTCTTTATAGGTGTCCCGATCCTGAACGTTGATTGATGTAGTTTAACTGATGTTCAGCTACATAATTACGAAACCAAGTCAGTAAGGTATCGTAATATTTTTGAAGACTTTTGATAGTAACTTCCGGACTAGCAGCGGTCGGAATGGTAATCGGCATTTCGTTGATATACTTTGATAATTCGGGATAATTTTCTTGAATTACCATAGTCAACTTCATGATTTTGGCGTTAATTTCTGCTTCTGTTTCCATTTTATTTTCTTCTTATGAGATTTGTAAAATTAAACATTAATACCAAAATGTTGTGTTAAATAATTATATACTTTTTCAGTGGGTAATCCGACAACATTGGTGTAGGATCCTTCAATTTTTGAAATACCAACTAATCCAATCCAATCCTGAATTCCGTATGCTCCTGCTTTGTCAAAAGGCTTGTAATTGTCGATATAATACCTAATAGCGGTTTCTGAAAGCGAGTTGAATGTTACTTTAGTTACTTCAAAAATGGTAGCTTTTGAACCGTGAGTAGAAAAGCAAACCGACGTTATGACTTCGTGTGTTGCGTTGGATAATTTTTTTAAAATGGCAACTGCATCCTCATAGTCTTTGGGTTTTCCTAAAGCTTGATCGTTGTGCCAAACGATGGTATCGCTGGTAATGAGCAGTTCGTTTTTTTGAAGATTGCCATCGAAGGCTTTGGCTTTTAATTCGGCTAAGTAATTTGTAATTTCTGATGCTTTAAGGTTGGGTGGATACACTTCTTCAATCTCTTTCAAACGAATTTCAATGTCCAAATCCAAATCTCTAAAAAACTGTTGACGACGAGGTGAACCCGAAGCCAAAATGATTTTATATTCCTTTAATTTATCGCGTAGCATTGTAATTGATGTTAAAGTTAATGACCACAATAGAGAGTATTCCGAAGAAAATGATCCATTTTAAAAAAGTACTCACTTGATGAAACTCCTTTTTTGTTTTTGCTGAAAACATTTGTATAATGCAAAGTAATAATGGAGCAATGATGAAAATCAACCCATAAATTGTAGCGATGTATAAATTGTTTTCAAGTATGTTAGTATTCAAATAGTAGCACAAAATAAGTAAGGGTACAAAAAATAAACCTACCGCAACTTTTGATGTTTTAGCCACACCGAGTACAATAGGTAAGGTCCGCATTCCTTGTTTATAATCACCTCCAAAATCTTCTAAATCCTTCACAATTTCACGTATAAAATTCAGAATAAAAGCAAAAACGGCGTAGTCTTTCAAAATAGAAAATAACAATGCCATTTTATCAGCATTGCCTTCATAGGTTGTTGGAAATAAATCGAAAAAGCCAATAATTAACACACTAAAACCTAATAAAGCTGCAACAACAATGTTTCCAAGAAGCAGCGTTTGTTTTAATGTTGTTGCATAAAAATAAAGCAAAGCCGCAATAAAAATAAAGATAGAAATGAAACCGGGTTTCTGAATCACATTGGATAAATACATGCCTACTGCAACACCAGCCAATGTGAGTCCTGCGTATATGTAATAGGCATTTCCTTCCGATATCGATTTTCCAACAATGACTTTATTCGGTTTATTATCGGTGTCGGTATCTTGATCAAAAATGTCATTAATAACATAACCTCCTGCAGCAAGTAAGACTGTAGCAAGGACTAATAGTGCATATTGAAAATCACTTAACGACAACCAAATGTCTTGTTGTTTCAAAAAACCATAGCGAAAAACAAGTTGCATGAAGGCAAGAAGAAGTAGGTTTTGGAAGCGGATGAGTTTAAGGAAATTCATGTTCAGTGTTCAGTGTTCAGTTTAATTTAGTTAACAATTTACGAATTAGTAGAATTTACTCCAAATTTTTGTGGATTTTGTATCATATAATTTATGAGTTTTCCGACTTCAATAGAGTCTTGAATTAGTTCATTAAAAATTACTTCATTTATATATTCACAACTTTTTGCAAATTCAAGCCATACTTGTGTTTCAGAATTTTCTGCATCAGAATCTGTTAATTTACTGTGAAAATGTTTTGGATAATCTCTTTTTCTATATGATTCAGCTATATTGGCAGAAACACTTCTCGAAGATCTTCTAATTTGGTCAGTTAAAGAGTAAGTTTCTTCTTTCGGAAAAATTTTGGATAATTCATATAATTTCATTGCTAAAGTAAATGAGTTTTGATAGGCTAATAAATCTTGAAATTTCATTTTATAAAAATATTTGTATGGTGTCGACTGTTAACTGAATACTGATTACTGAACACTTCTAATCAAACTTTCCGTTATAATATAAATGCCATTTTCCTTGTACTTTCATGACTTGTTCAATGACATCTCGAACTGCTCCTTTACCGCCATTGACGTGTGAAATGTAAGTCGAAATGGCTTTAATTTCGGGAGCAGCATCTTGTGGACACGTTGGTAATCCAACAAGTTGCATCACGTGAAAATCGGGAATATCATCGCCCATATACAATACGTTTTCTGCTTTTATTTGATACAATTCTATGTATTCTTTAAAAGTAGCCACTTTATCAGATGACGCCATGTGAATATTGGTAATGCCTAAATTGCGTAGGCGAATCCGAACGCCTTCATTGCTTCCGCCCGAAATGATGCATACGTTGTAACCACTTTCTAAAGCAGCTTTCATTGCAAATCCGTCGCGAATGTGCATTTCACGTAACATTTCTCCAGTTGGAGACACATGCACTGTTCCGTCTGTGAGCACGCCATCAATATCGAAAATGAAGGTGTCTATGGTATTCATTAGTTCTTTATAACTTTTAGCCATTATCAATTATAGATTTGGTGAGTAATTTGTATATCGCAATTTTATTTTCATCGGTTAAAAACTGTAAATGTGTATTTAATGTTTGGGTGTCCTGCCTTTTTGCTGGACCTGTTTGTGCTTCTTTTGGA
Source organism: Flavobacteriaceae bacterium (assembly GCA_947491985.1). Lineage (GTDB taxonomy): Bacteria > Bacteroidota > Bacteroidia > Flavobacteriales > Flavobacteriaceae > Flavobacterium. The sequence continues at coordinate 27,216 of CANLLR010000010.1, forward strand.
GAAAGTTCCATCACTTTATTGGCCGTTTCTTTAATTAATGGTTTTAATAACTCAAAAGAGATTTTGTTTTCGTGACAAATTTCATTTCCAATTTGGTATAAATGATTGGTAAAATTATTGACAAAAACGGCTGCTATGTGAAGAGCTCTTCGTTGCTCGGAATTTATTTTATAGACGCTATTTGAAATAGAAAAAGCAATGATATCGAGCACTTTATAAAGGGTTTCTTGCTCAATTTCAATGCCTATTGGAACCGTTGCAAAATCAACTTTTTTTGTTTTAGAAAAGGTTTGCACCGGATAGAATGAACCTCTGGTGTTTTTTGCATCCAAGTCGCTAATGGCAATACTTCCAGAAGTATGTAAAACTACTTTATTTGAAAACGGAATTTTCGTAGAAACTTCCACTACAGCATTGTCAGAAACCGCAATGATGTATAACGAAACTTCTTTCAAACTAGCATAGTCAGAGGTAATTTTACTGCTTGGCATCAAATGTGAAACCGCATCTTTATTACGAGCAAAGATTTGAACTATTTTCACTTTTTTGCTTTTTTTGAAAGCTTTGATCAAATGTTGGGCAACATTTCCGGAACCAATAATGACGATTTCTAACATGGGGCTAAATTATTCATTTTTTTTCAATAAAAATAGTTCAAACGTGTCATAAAAAACCCTTAAATGAGTTACAAATATCTAAAATAATCAACATTTTTGATTTACTTTTGTACTCCCGAAATTCGGATTTTACAAAAAAACGGTCCACTTTATTATCATGGAAAAATTAAAATCGATTTTATTCTCAACGCGTTTAATGGCCATTTTGTTTTTAACGTATGCTGTTGCCATGGCTGCCGGAACATTTATAGAGAGTAAGTACAATACCGAAACTGCCCGAATTATGGTGTACAATGCGTGGTGGTTTGAAGCCATTCATGTGTTTTTCATGATTAATTTTATTGGAAATATTAAACGTTATCAATTGCTTAAAAAAGAAAAATGGGCGACACTATTATTGCATTTGTCGTTCATTTTTATTTTACTCGGCGCTTTCATTACACGTTATATCAGTCATGAAGGGATGATGCCTATTCGTGAAGGTTCGATTTCAAACGTATTTTATTCAGATAAAAATTTCTTGACCATTTTTGTTGACGGTCAATATGAAGGCGGTATGAAACGCAAAACGATTGAAAAACCATTATTACTCTCGCCTGCTACCAATAACAACTTTTCAATCAACGATAAATTTGCTCAAACTTCTTTTGAAATCGAATACAAAGATTTCATTATGGATGCCAAAGAAACTATAAAAGCCGATCCAAAAGGAAAACTGTATTTAAAAATGGTCGAGTCAGGCGATGGATCGCGTCATGAGCATTTTTTAAAAGAAGGCGAAGTGCAAAACATTCACAATGTTTTATTTGCATTAAACGTTGAGACAAAGGGTGCCATTAATATCAATACAATAGAGAACGAAGCTACTATTTCGGCTCCCTTTGACGGTCAGTTCATGCGAATGGCAGATAAAATGCAGGGAAAAGTTGTCAAAGACAGCTTGCAAAAATTAATGTATCGTTCGCTATACAATGTTGCCGGAAGCCAATTTGTTTTCCCGGATCAACCGGTAAAAGGAGTAGTCGATTTTGTATCGAATAACGATTATAAGAACAAAAAAGCAGATAACATTTTAGTGTTAAAAATCACTTCAAACGGAGTCGAAAAAGAAGTCAATTTGACAAGTTCTAAAGGCGTTCAAAGTCAACCGACTAGTGTTAAAGTAGGCGATTTGGATTTTACATTATTTTATGGAAGTAAATCGTATTTCTTACCTTTTAATGTAAAATTGAATGATTTTATTGCCAACAAATATCCTGGAACAGAAAACAGTTATTCGTCGTACGAAAGTAAAGTTACTATTTTGGATGGCGACACCAAATTTGACGCTCAAATTTATATGAATCATATTTTAGACCATAAAGGATTTCGTTTTTTTCAAGCCTCTTTTGATAAGGATGAAAAAGGAACCGTGCTGTCAGTTAACCATGACTTTTGGGGAACTTTAATCACTTACATTGGTTACTTTATGTTGTTTTTTGCTATGATGGCGATTTTATTTACCAAACATTCACGTTTTGCAGACATCAAACGAAAATTGGAAGTTGTAAAAACTAAAAAAGCAAAATTACTTTCGATAGCGATGCTTTTATTTTCGTTGACCGGATTTTCCCAAAATCATACACAACAGCACCAGCAGCAAAAGTTTAATTTTTTAGATTCGATATTAAAATACAAAGTTTCAGAAAAACATGCTTCTCAGTTTGGTCGTTTGGTCATTCAAGATGAAGGCGGACGTATGAAACCCATCAATACGTTTTCATCAGAATTATTGCGAAAAGTAAGTCACAGCAACACGTTTAACGGAATGAATTCGGATCAAGCGTTTTTGTCTATGACGCAATTTCCAACAGCATGGTTTGAAGTGCCATTGATTTATATTAAAAAAGGGAATGACAGTATTCGTAAAATTATTGGTATCAAACCTGAAGAAAAGTATGCGCCTTTCAGAGCTTTTTTTGATGATATGGGGAATTATAAATTATCGCCCTATTTAGATGATGCTTACAAAGCTGCTAATCCTAATAATTTTGAAAAAGATTTTGTAGAAACCGACAAAAAAATAAATTTACTTAATGCTGCACTGAGCGGAAAAATTTTAAGGATTTTCCCTATTGTTAAAGACAAAAACAATAAATGGGTTTCGTATTTAGAAGTTAATCATTCCACAGGAACAGCTCTCGATACTATAAAGAACGCTTTACCTATTTACCGTGAAGCATTAGTAAAAGCGTCACAAGATAATGATTATACGTATGCCAACACATTTTTGGTTGGAATGGAAAACTATCAAAAAAAGTTTGGCCCTTCGGTTCGCCCTTCGGATGATAAAATCGACTCTGAAGTTTTATATAATAAATATGATGTTTTTCAGAAGCTACCTTATCTTTATATAGCTGCTGCAATTATTATGTTATTGTTTACCATTTTGGCTATTTTTAAAGAAAGGAAAATTTACACCTTTGCTATAAATGCAATGCATATTTTTATTGGGCTATTGTTTGTAATTCACACTTTAGCGTTAATAGTTCGCTGGTATATTGCTGGTCATGCGCCATGGAGTAATGCCTATGAAAGCATCATTTATATTGCTTGGGCAACGATGTTTTTTGGACTCGCTTTTGATGTAAAATCCAAGTTAACTGTAGCATCATCTTCTTTTGTTACGGCAATGATTTTAGCTGCTGCATATGCTAACTGGATTGATCCCGAAATTGGAAACTTACAACCTGTTCTTAATTCGTATTGGTTGATGATTCACGTAGCCGTTATTGTTGCTAGTTACGGTCCGTTTGCGTTGGGAATGATTTTGGGATTGGTTTCGCTGATTCTCATTCTTTTCACCAATACAAAGAACAAAGAGAAAATGGATTTGAACATTACAGAAATTACGTATATCAACGAAATGGCTTTGACTATTGGTTTGGTGATGTTGACTATTGGAAATTTTCTTGGTGGTCAATGGGCGAATGAAAGTTGGGGACGTTATTGGGGTTGGGATCCAAAAGAAACTTGGGCTTTGATTAGTATTATGGTCTATGCGTTTGTAATTCACGCTCGCTTTGTTCCTGCTTTGCGTGGTAAATGGGTTTTTAACGTAATGAGTATGTTTGCCTTTTTATCGATTTTGTTTACCTATTATGGTGTAAATTTTCACTTAGTAGGATTGCATTCTTATGCTAGCGGTGAAGCGAAATCGTTGAGTTGGATTTGGTATTCAATTGCAGCCATTACTTTAATAGCAATCATTACCTATCCAAAATATAAAAAGTACTACAAGAAATAAATTAAAAAGGTGCCACAAATGGGCACCTTTTTTTAAACATTTTGAGTTTATATAGTTTACACTTTTCCTAAAGTGTACAACTGTTCCATAGTAGGCGAGGCACTTCCGCCAGCTGGTTCTAATGTAATTCCGAAGGCTTCAGCATTACCAGTTGAACTCACAGCAAAGATTTTATTTTCATCCGCTTTGAAACCGTCTAATAAACCGATACTAGTTGGTGTTAAGGTTGGACTCAATTTTAGTGACCACACTTGATAAACCATGCCTTCAGGTGGTTCTGGTAAACCAGCAGCATCAACATAAACAGCTTGTGTTTCTTTGTTCCAGTATATTTTAGCATACGATGTTGGCGCTACGGCTTGTCCACCAAGTGTTACAGTTGTAGTTTTAGTATCGCGAATGATATTCAAAATTTCTTTTGTCTCCTTCATTTTACTTTCTGATGCTGCCACTGCTTCGTTTAACTTTTGTTTCTCTTTTTCAACAGTCACTATTTTATTTCCAATAGCAGTTTTTTGGTTGTATTGATATCCAATTCCGATTAATAAGGCAATCGATGCTGCCCATCCAAGGTATTGAGAAAGTGATGATTTCGGTTTCATAGTAATAACTGTTCCTTCTTTTATACCAATTTTCACTTTTGTTTTCTCATACACTTCCAAAGAAATGTTTGGAGCGAAACTACTCGATAATTGTAATATGCTTTTCTCAATAGAGAGAATTTCGTCTTGTATCGCAGCATCTTTTTTAGATAAATCTGCTAGTTGTTTGGTTTCGTCTTCGTTTAAAATTCCGAAAACGTAAAGTTCCAAATCTCCTGAATTTATTATATCTGAGGCACTCATTATATTTTTAAATAAGTTCTTAAATCGTTAATACAATTTCTATTTTGTGTTTTTACAGTCCCAAGCGGTATCTCGAGTTCATCAGAAGCTTCTTGTTGTGTATATCCTTGAAAGAATAATAATTCGATCAATTGGATGCATTTTGGTTTTAACTTCTTCACGAATTCTTGAATTCCAATAGTATCGATCCTATTGATTAACTTGTTATTGTCTTCCAAAAGATGTACGAAATTATCAGAGGATAGGTTTTTCTGACTGTTGTTGTAACCTTTCGAACGGAGCTTGTCAATAGCTGCATTACGAGCTATATTTACTATCCATGTGTAAAATCGTCCTTTGCTCTCAGAATAACTATCAATGCTTTTCCATATTTTAACAAATACTTCTTGCAAAACGTCTTCTGCATCTTCGGTCTCTTTTAATAGATTGGAAATCACTGAAAACAAACTTTTCGAATACATATCATACATGTTTGTAAAGGCACGTTCATCCTTTTTGAGGATTAACGCAATTAATTCTTCTTGATTCATTGTTTTTGTTTTTGTTACAAGTATTTACGACAGAAAATATATTTTGGATTTATAAATGTAAAATAATTATAACGGATTGATGTTTGATGAATCTTATTTTTTAAAACCATAAGTTGTACTTACTCGTAAATGATTATGGGTTATACAAAATTGTGTTCCATAGAGATTTGTTTTGTTTGTTGTTTAAAAGCTCAATGTATTTTTTGCATTGGGCTTTTATTTTAGTGTTAATAATTTATGAATTATAAGTGATATTGTTATTTTTGTATTATAATTGTAAAAAAAAAACCATGAAAAAAAATAGTGTAATTATTTTAAGTATTCTTTTCTTAGTAAGTTTATATTCCAATGCACAATTGAGAGCTCTTTCCAATAAGGATAATGGTAAAGGCGAAGCATCAAATTTATACAGTTACAAAGTACAAGATATAGAGGGTAAAGAATTTTCGTTTAAAAGTTTGAAAGGGAAAAAAATTCTAATTGTAAATACAGCATCTAACTGTGGATACACCAAACAATATAAAGAATTAGAAGAGTTGTATACCAAATACAAAAAAGAAGATTTTGTAATTGTTGGATTTCCAGCTAATAATTTTGGTAATCAAGAACCCGGAACAAACAAAGAAATTATGCGGTTTTGTACTAAAAATTACGGTGTAACATTTCCGATGATGGAAAAGGTATCAGTAGAAGGAAAAGACATGTGTGAATTGTATCAGTTTTTGACTCAAAAAAGTGCAAACGGTTTGATGGACTCTAAAGTACAATGGAACTTTCAAAAGTATTTAATTAATGAAGAAGGCAAATTGGTAGCTGTTTTTCCATCAAAGGTTTCACCAATGAGTGATGAAATTGTCAATGCGATAAAAAGATAGTAGAGGCTTTAAAAATGTAAATGCGGTTTCCAATGGGAGCCGCTTTTTTATAACATTTTTTGTACAAATACGCTGTGCAACCAACGGTCAAACTTGAACCCCGTTTCTTTAACAATACCTACAACTTCAAAACCAAATTTTTTATGAAAAGCAATGCTGCTCTCATTCTCAGCATCAATGACGCCTATCATAGTATGCAATTGCTGAGCTTTTGCTAAAGCGATAAGTTCTTGTAAAAGTAATTTTCCAATGCCTTTTCCAATGTATTGGTGTGAAGCATACACTGAATGTTCTACCGTAAATTTATAAGCTTCCCGAAAACGGAACTCACTATAAAACCCAAAACCCACTACATTTTCGTCTGCAACTGCAACAATAATAGGAAAACCTTTTGCCAATTTATCTTCAAAGATTGCAATTTGATTGGATAAAGTTCTTTGCTGGTAATCGTATAAAGCCGTTGAAGTCAGAATTGCGTGATTGATAATTTCTAAAATTGCGGGAGTATCGTTTTCATGATACGGTCTGATTTTTATTTCCATACTTCAAAAATAATGTTTCTACATCACTTAAAAAAATGGTAAAAGCAAAATTATTACTGTACAACTTTGTAACTTTGTAGTTCAGAAAACACAACGAATGACCTACCCAAAAATCCCTTTAGCACAATCGATAATCGAAATTTTTTGCGCCAAAGGAATCAATCATATAGTAATCTCTCCAGGTTCTAGAAATGCGCCGTTAACCATTGGTTTTACTACAAATCAGAATTTTACGTGTTATAGTATTGCCGACGAACGTTGTGCTGCTTTTTTTGCATTGGGAATTGCGCAACAACTACAAAAACCTGTTGCTGTAGTTTGTACTTCGGGTTCGGCGGTGCTGAATTATTATCCAGCATTCGCGGAAGCATTTTATAGCGAAATTCCGCTTATTGTACTTTCAGCCGATCGTCCTAAAAACAAAATCGATATTGGTGACGGACAAACCATTCGTCAAGCCAATGTATTTGAAAATCATTCTGTTTTTAATGCCAATTTAGATGAAAATACCTCTGACGAAAATGATTTTTTAATCAATGAAGCCATAAACGTTGCGATTTCTCAAAAAGGCCCCGTTCATATTAATGCTCCTTTTGAAGAACCATTATATGAAACTACAGAAACACTTTTGGTAAATCCAAAGATAGTTTCTTCTAAAGTCCATGATGGTGTTTTTGACGAATCACTTACTACCTTTGCAACCGATTGGAATCAGGCCAAAAAGAAACTAATTTTAGTTGGAACCAATTCGCCTAATGCTATCGATGCAACGATTATGGAGCGATTGGCGAGTGATGATTCGGTAGTTATCATGACCGAAACGACTTCCAATTTGCATCATGAGAATGTGATTAGCAATATTGACACTATAATTACTCCTTTTTCACAAGAAGATTTTTTGGATTTTCAACCTGATATTTTAGTGACTTTTGGCGGAATGATTGTGTCTAAACGTATCAAATCGTTTTTGCGAAACTACCAACCCAAACAGCATTGGCATATTGACACTTTGAGAGCCTACGATACTTTTGGTTGTTTGACGCAACATTTTAAAGTCGCACCTAATGTGTTTTTTCTTTCATTTTTCGGATTAACAACACGAATTGAAAGCAACTACAATTCGACCTTGCATACCATTAAATTGCTTCGTGCTCAAAAACATCTACACTACTTGGATAGGATTGCGTTTTCCGATTTAAAAGTTTTCGAGAAAGTGTTGGATATACTACCAGAAAATTGTCAGTTGCAAGTCAGTAACAGTTCGGCCATTCGCTATGTGCAACTTTTTCCAATTAAATCAAGTGTTGAAGTTTTTTGTAATCGTGGTACAAGTGGCATCGATGGAAGTACATCAACCGCTATTGGCGCTGCAGTGGCAAGTAAAAAACCAACGGTTTTGATTACAGGAGATATCGGATTTTTATACGATAGCAACGCGCTTTGGAACAATTATATTCCCAAGAATTTTAAAATTATTTTGATTAATAATGGTGGAGGAGGTATTTTTAGAATTTTACCCGGACATACAGAATCGCCTGTTTTTACTACATTTTTCGAAACATCTCATTGTTTAACCGCGGAACATTTGGCTAATATGTATGGATTGGAATATAGTATTGCAAGTACGGAAACTACTTTGGAAAACGCTTTAACAAACCTGTTTAATCAAAATGAAACGCCTTGTTTGCTTGAGATTTTTACGCCAACTTTAGTAAACGATTCTATTTTACTTGACTATTTTAAACACTTGGTTTGAATTTTGTTGTGATTTTTCCAATACGATTTCCCATAATCACAGAAAATTTCTTCACCCGAATTGATTTTCTTTAACGCAATCAAACACACATTCTTATTTTCATCTAGGGTTATTTTAGCATTATTTTTAAAATAGGAAGTCGAAAACCCGGATGCATCGTTAGCGTATTTAGCAAAACCTTCGGTAAGCCTGCAATCTAAAATGCGTCCGTTAGGCAAATTCATAAAATAGCCGTTATTGCCTTGTTTAGCTCTTTTTTTAGATTCGGTATCGGATAAAACTTCACCTCTAAACAAGGCAATTATTTCTTCTTTATAAATGGTAATGGCTGTAAATAAACCATTTCCGGAGTTGCTAAGTTGCGAACTTTTTACATACAAATAATCTGCTTCTTTGGCTTCTATGTTATTTTGATCTGTATTTGGGTCTTTCAACGCTTTTGATTTAGTAGTTTCAAATCCAAATGTAATCAATTCCTAATTCGTACCTTTGCCTAAATTCTATAATTATGTTAAAGATAGGTCAGTTTAATACCTTGCGAATAGATAGAGATACCAAAGTAGGTATATTTCTTACCAACGGAACCGAAGATGTGTTGTTGCCCAACAAATACGTTCCAGAACATTTTGAATTGGACGATGAAATAGCAGTTTTTGTATATTTAGATCATGAAGAACGACCGGTTGCCACTACTTTAGAACCTTATATTGTGTTGAACGAGTTTGGTTGGTTGCGTGTGAATTACATCAACGAATTTGGTGCTTTTTTAGATTGGGGTTTGGAGAAGGATTTGTTCGTTCCTTTTAAAGAACAAGCACGTCCGATGGAGCAAGGCAAACGCTATTTGGTGTATTTGTATCTGGATGAAAAAACCAATCGATTGACTGCTTCGAGTAAAACCAATCAGTTTTTAGATAATGAAAATATCACTGTTGAACCCAACGAAGAAGTCGATATCATTGTATCACACATTACCGAAATAGGCATCAACGTAATCATCAACGAAAAGCACAAAGGATTGGCTTATAAAGACGAAGTGTATAAAGAGGTAAAACCCGGACAACGATTAAAAGGATATATAAAAACCATTCGTCCCGATGGGAAAATAGACGTTTCGTTCAATAAACTCGGTTTTGAAGCCATTGAACCCAATGCCGAAAAAATATTAGACGAACTGCGCGCCAGTCGTGGTTTTTTAAGATTGAATGACAATTCACATCCAGAAGATATCAAAACGGTTTTGCAAATGAGTAAAAAGAACTTTAAAAAAGCAATTGGAACATTATACCGTCAAAAACAGATTGAGATTAAGGATGACGGGATTTATTTGGTAAAAGAGTAACTTAAATTACTTCTACTTTCGGATTGATTTTTTGAATTTCTTCTAAGAAAATAGCACTATTTTGTGGCGAAACAAAAACATCATTAAAATTATTGAAAGTGATGATAAATCCTGTTGTGTCAAGCGCTTGTTTCATTGAAACTGGAACGTATAAACCCGAATGGCGTTTGATTTTTTGAATTTTTGTAATATCAATCCGACCTCTAAACGGTCCCGAACGGTACAATAAAAAGCTGTTTTTTATAACGTATCGCGTATCTAATAAAACCCACACGATCAGAACTGCAACTAATGCCAAAATAATAAAAGGTGCTATTGGCAACTCGCCACTACTAAAGGTATATCCAAGCATCACAATCATAAAAATGACAATGCTCCACATAAGTGTCATTATAAATGCATTTTTAGAGGATAGAAAATTCTTCATTTTTAAACTATTTGCAAAATTCAATCACAAATTTACATTATTATTTAATACAAATAGGGTTAATGTTTTTATTTACTGCTAGTGACAGCTTTTTTAATAGTTCTCTATAAAGTGGAACGATTTTACAAATGAATCGATACTTTCAGATTCGGTATTTCCCATAAACATCATGAAAAACATTTGATTTCCTTTTATAATACAAATGGTTTTAATTTCAATTTCACTAATCGTTCCTGATGTCCTATTGGCAGTATATTTTTCATTAAATAAAAAATCTTCATCCGTATTTTTCTTGAATGGAGCACCCAATTGACCTTCTAAGTTTTTTATAGCTCCTTTTTTCGCACCATCTATCACTCCTTTAAAAAAAACAGTTCCACCTTTTTCGATAATTGCTGGCGGATATTTATTTTCAGACAATAAAATCATATAATCTTCTCCTTCGGATTCATAAGTCACCATTTCAATTTTTCCAACTTGATGATCCAATTCTTTCTTCTCAATTATTGGCTTTACAGGAAAGGCTGCTATAAAACCTGACTCTGGATAATTTGTAACAGGGGTTTGTGAATGTACAGAGAATGAAAATAATGAAATAAGAAGTACTAAGTGAAAATTCTTCATGAATAAGTTTCTTTTTAAATAAGTGATAAAAGTAGTATTTTTACAGTAAAATTAAAGAAGATGTCAGAAATAAATTGGGTAACAGCAAAAGTATTTGAAGATATAACCTATAAAAAGCGCAATGGCGTTGCCCGAATTGCATTTAACCGTCCGGAGGTACGAAATGCATTCCGTCCAAAAACAACATCAGAATTGCTACAAGCTTTTCACGATGCTCAAGAAGATACATCAATAGGAGTAGTGCTTCTGTCTGCAGAAGGACCTTCGTCTAAAGATGGTGTCTATTCTTTTTGCAGTGGAGGCGATCAAAAAGCGCGGGGACAACAAGGTTATGTTGGCGATGATGGTTACCATCGTTTGAATATTTTAGATGTACAGCGACTCATTCGTTTTATGCCAAAAGCTGTAATTGCAGTGGTTCCGGGTTGGGCAGTAGGTGGCGGTCATAGTTTGCATGTGGTTTGCGATTTGACTTTAGCAAGTAAAGAACACGCTATTTTTAAACAAACAGATGCCGATGTAACGAGCTTTGACGGTGGTTATGGTTCGGCTTATCTGGCCAAAATGGTGGGACAGAAAAAAGCACGTGAAATTTTCTTTTTAGGTCGTAATTATTCAGCTCAAGAAGCCTTTGATATGGGAATGGTAAATGCCGTTATCCCTCACGATGAGTTAGAAACAACAGCATATGAATGGGCACAAGAAATCTTAGCCAAATCGCCAACTTCAATAAAAATGCTAAAATTCGCCATGAATTTAACCGATGATGGTATGGTCGGACAACAAGTATTCGCCGGTGAAGCGACGCGTTTGGCTTATATGACCGACGAAGCCAAAGAGGGAAGAGATGCTTTTTTAGAAAAACGCAAGCCTAACTTCGATAAGAAATGGTTACCTTAAATTAGTGTTCAGTAATCAGTTTTTAATATTACATAATGGAAAATTTTACCAACGAAAGTATAGATACCAAACAATTGCCTCGATTTGAAGCAGTCGTCTTTACCCTTTTACATCCAAGCTATTGGAAAGTAACGTTGATAAACTCGGGTATCTTCTTCTTACTATTAGGAATTGGATTGATTTTCGGATTGATTTTTAATGATACTATAATTGAAAATAATATCACTTTTATCATTTTATATGGTGTTCTTTTACTAGTAAGTTTGTTTTTTTTGCGTTTGGGTTTTAAAAAGAAAGGCTTCGCTTTTAGAAATCACGATGTATTGTATCGAAGCGGCGTAATCGCAACCAATACGATGGTAATCCCTTATAATAGAGTACAACATGTAGCATTACATGAAGGGTTTATTTCCCGTTTTTTCGGTTTGGCTACTATCGAAATTTTTACTGCTGGAGGTAATTCAAGTGATATTGAAATTCCTGGAATCGCCAAAGAAGAAGCCGAAAACATCAAACAATTGTTAATGGGTAAAATACAAAAACAATTGTAATGGAAACTAATTTCAATGTGCCACAACGGCAATCACCAATTGGTGTTTTGGTTATGTTTGCCAACACCTTGCGGCACTACGTAAAAGCATTTTGGCCTTTGTTACTTATTTGGGCCTTTCGTTCAGATAAAATCAATGCTACATATGCAATTGTAGGAATCATAGCGGTATTTGTACTAATTGGAAGCATTGCTTATTTAAAATACCTCAATTTTACATTTTGCATTGATGATGAAAATGATGAGTTTATTATCAATGAAGGTATTATCAACAAAACGAAAACTACAATTCAACTCAATAAAATTCAGCAAGTCAATATTAATCAAACCTTAATTCAACGTTTAATTGGAGTGTATGCACTTGATGTAGATACCGCTGGAAGTACTAATAAAGAGGGGAAAATCAAAGCCATTTCACATGAACTTGCTCTAGCTTTAAAGGCGAAACTGATTGAAAACGAAAAGAATGAAAAAGTAACTACTAAAGAAATTATTTTCGATAACGAACCACCAAAAATTGCAACACATCCTTTTCTCGAAATTAGTTTTTTGAGTTTGTTAAAAGTGGGTTTGACATCCAACTATTTAAAAAGTTTCGGATTAATTTTAACCTTCTTCTTTACCATTTACCATAACCTCAAAGAAGTCGATTACAATTCGTACATTGATAAAAAAATTAACGATTTTGTGAGTAGCAGCGCGGTGATTAATTCAATTTCAATACTAATCATTTTTGCTTTATTAGTGATCTTTGTTTTTAATATTTTACGGATTATCATACGATTTTTCGGATTTAAAATTACAAAACAATCGGGCTCACTATTGTTATCATTCGGACTCCTTGATACCAAAAGCACGATTATAAAACCAGAAAAAGTGCAAATTGTTTCAGTTGTGCAGAATTATTTTCAAAAGAAACTCAACATCTTAGAGATGAAAATCCAACAAGCTACGGGTGATGATCACAAAAGTAAAAAAGCGGTAATCGAAATTCCAGGGTGTAATTCCGTTGAAAGTCACGCCATTTTAAAGTTGCTTTTTGAACAAATTCCACAAAAAGGAGTACAGATGAAACCCAATTGGCGCAAACTGGTTTTTACTTGGTTTTTGTTTGTCTTCATGCCTGTGACAGCCTTTTTTGCTTTTGGGAATTATGTTGAAAAGTCCATCTTAGAATTTGCAAATTATACAATTGTTTATACTATTTTTATTGGGTTAATTATTTTTTTTGGTTATCGAAATAACAGACTTTTTGTGAATGACAATTATATCATCAAACAAAGCGGAGCGTGGGATGTAGAGAATCAAATTATCGAGTTGAATAAAATACAAGCCATCACAACATCACAATTGTTTTGGCACAAATCAATTAACATTGGTTCAATTACCTTGCATACCGCCGGCGGGAATATTGCTTTCCAGCTGGGTGATTATGAAAAAATCAAACAGTATATCAACTTTTGGTTGTACGAAATCGAAACGTCTAACAGCAATTGGATGTAATTTTAAACAGTAAATCTGACCCTAAAAATAAATAACAACAGATGAAACATTGGATTCAAGCCGCACGAGTTAGAACATTACCATTGTCGGTTTCCGGGATTTTAGTAGGTAGTTTTTACGCCATGTCACAAGCTATGTTCAACTGGAAAATTGTCATCTTTGCGTTGTTGACTACACTGGGTTTGCAAATCCTGTCCAATTTTGCGAATGATTACGGCGACGGAATGAAAGGCACGGACAACGAAGACAGAATCGGACCGAAACGCGCTATTCAAAGCGGATTAATTTCGCCACAAGCGATGAAAAGAGCTATGGTTTTTATGTCTGTTTTGACTTTGATTTTTGCCATTTGCCTGATTTATTTCTCTTTTAAAGATCGTTATTTATATTATTCGTTGGCATTTTTGTTTCTCGGAATTATTGCTATTGCATCGGCAATTCGCTACACTGTGGGTAAAAACCCTTATGGTTATCGTGGTTTTGGTGATGTATTTGTGTTTGTATTTTTTGGTTTGGTAAGCACGTTCGGAATATATTTTATGTTTTCTAAAGCATTCGACTGGTTGTTATTACTTCCAGCTACCGCAATCGGTTTTTTAAGTGTTGGCGTCTTAAATTTAAACAACATGCGCGATGAAGCATCCGATACCAAAGCCAACAAAAACACATTAGTGGTGAAAATGGGCGGCGCTTGGGCGAAAAAATACCACTTTTTCTTAGTCATTTCGGCTATGGTTTTGGTGTTGTTATTTGCTTACTTAAACCATTTCAATTTTGATCAATACTTGTTTATCGTAGCCTATTTCCCTTTAACCAGTCATTTGATAACGGTGTATAGGAATAGAAATCCTAAATTACTTGATCCCGAATTAAAGAAACTCGCCATAAGCACGTTTATTTTAGCGGTTTTATTATCGTTAGCGTTGATTTTTTTGGTATCCGATTTAATTCTCTATTATTTAGAACAATATTTTAATTAAATATCATGAAGATAACTTTTTACGGTCACGCATCACTCGGAATTGAAGTAAGCGGAAAAAACATATTAGTTGATCCATTTATCTCAGGTAATCCCAATGCAGCTCACGTTGATATAAATGCGTTAAAAGCAGATTATATTCTACTAACTCACGCGCATCAAGACCATATTCTCGACGTTGAAGCTATTGCTACTCTCACCAATGCAGTTATTGTTTCTACATATGAAGTTGCTACGTATTTTGGAAATAAAGGATTTCAATACCATCCAATGAATCACGGTGGAAGTTGGGAATTCGATTTCGGAAAAGTAAAAATCGTAAGCGCCATCCACTCTAGTTCTTTTCCTGATGGAAGTTATGGCGGAAATCCGGCCGGATTTGTTATCGAAGGCGAACACAAAAATATTTACATTTCTGGCGATACGGCACTTACAATGGATATGAAACTTATTCCGATGCGCACAAAACTCGACTTGGCAATACTTTCTATCGGTAATAATTTTACTATGGATGTCGAAGATGCTATCATTGCTGCCGATTTTGTCGATTGCGATAAAGTGCTCGGCGTGCATTATGATACTTTTGGGTACATCAAAATCGACCATGTAGCTGCCAAAAAGAAATTCTTTGATGCTGGAAAAGATCTAATGTTGTTGGAAATCGGACAAAGCATCGATCTGTAATTTTTTTTGAAGCCCTACCTGCCTGCCAGCAGGTATTCCAGCTATTCGTTTCAATCTTTTTCTCGTAAGTTCGAGTTCGTTTGAAAAGAGGGTATCGAGAACCGAGAAAAAGGATTTACACTGCTGCCTGCCTGCCGGTAGGCAGGTCTGGGCTAAAAACGGCATTCTATTTGCACAATGCTCTCTTAAATATCAAATCATGCGATTACTAACACTACTTTTTTGCTGTTTTTCACTTCACATTTTTTCTCAATCTAAAGAAGGATTCTGGGACAATATTCGTACAACCAACGAAACTATCATCCTAAAATCGAGTGAAAAGAAAATGGTCAAATCAGCCGATTTTCCTGTAGGAACCACTGAAGCGGTTTTCCGAATTACCGTTTTAGACGACAATCAAAAAACATCCAGTAGTCTGGTTTCAGTTCTTAAAGCCATTCCAGATCCAACCGGAATCAGTCAAGGTGCTGCTGGTGGCGTATTTTTGCTTTCAACCATTTCGGGTGAAGACAAATGCAAATACAGCATTTTTACTTCGGCTGTCGATGCTGAAAATTACATCAGAACAGGAGTGACAACCAATGCTTGTTATCTTCAAAAATCGGCTATTAATAAAGAAGTAAAACTTTTAATAAATGACTCTAAATGTTTGACATCCAATTCTAAAAATTTATATTTTGTTTTTGAAAGCGATAACTGGATCTTAACAGAAAAAGTAGTTCTAGAAATTGTACCATGGGTAAACACAAAGTTAAGTCGCGGTTGGAATCCCATCACTAAAAACGAATTGCTTATTATCGCAACCCAATTGCAATGGACAAAAAAACTGACCAAAAAAGACCAGTTTTATGCTTGGTTTATAGGCAATATCCAAAGTAAGTATACGTATGCCGAGTTCAAGCAATTGATTCCCGTAGAAAAAAGCAACGCCATCGAAGTCGCTGTGGAAGAAAGCTTAAAAAAATCGGGCGAGTTAGAGAAATACTACACAACCATCCGCGACCAATCACTTCAGTTGTTCAAAGAAGGTAAAACCAACGCAGCAGTCGATTTGATCAAAGTTGAAATGATAGCCAAAAACAGAGCGACTTACAAAGATTATGGCGTTTTAGGTGATTATCATTTGCTTACACAACAATTTTCGGTCGCAGAAGGATATTACAATCAAGGAATGCAATTGAATCCAACAGAGATTTTATTTCAGCTCAATTTGGCGCACGTGTACCTGTTTACGAATCGAATGTCAGAAGCCAAAGCCATTCATAAAAAACACCGTAAAGAAAATCTCACTTCGGGTAAATCATGGACTGCGCAAACGCAATACGATTTTAAAGAGTTTGAAAAAAGAAAATTGCCGACCAACGACTTTAAAAAAATACTAAGAATCCTTGAATAGTAAAAATTGAAAGCGACCTATTATCAATATAATCTTCATTTTAAAAAGCCATCCGGAACATCGCGTGGTGTTTTGACCGACAAAGAAACCTGGTTTATTGTTCTTGAAAACAAAGGCAAAAAAGGAATAGGCGAGTGTGGTTTGTTGCGCGGATTGAGTTGCGATGATCGACCCGATTATGAAGCAAAATTACAATGGACTTGCAATAATATCCATCTTGGAAATGACTTACTTTGGGAAGCGCTTATAGAGTTTCCTTCGATACAATTTGGCGTCGAAATGGCTTTCCAGTCGTTAGCAAGTGAGAGTCCTTTTTTACTCTTTCCATCACCCTTTACAGAAGGCGAGAAAGCCATCGATATAAACGGTCTTGTTTGGATGGGAGAAGCCTCGTTTATGAAGCAACAAATTCAAGAAAAATTATCGCAAGGTTTTAACTGTATCAAACTCAAAATCGGCGCCATTGATTTTCAAAAAGAACTCGATTTATTACACTTTATTCGTCAAAATTTTGATGAAAACACCATAGAAATTCGAGTTGACGCTAACGGCGCTTTTAGTCAATATGAAGCTTTAAATAAATTACATCAATTATCTGGTTATAAATTACATAGTATAGAACAACCTATTGCAAAAAACTACACTGACAGTATGGCAGAGCTGTGTAAAATCACTCCAATTTCGATTGCATTGGATGAAGCGCTAATAGGTTTGTTTTCAATGACTGAAAAAGAGCAATTACTTCAAAAAATTAAACCACAATTTATCATTTTAAAACCGAGTTTTATAGGTGGATTTAGAGGAACAAGTGAGTGGATTTCTTTAGCAAAAAAGCACCAAATAGGTTGGTGGATTACGTCGGCTTTGGAGAGTAATATAGGCTTAAATGCGATAGCACAATGGACCTATTTGCAACACAATTTAATGCCGCAAGGATTGGGAACAGGTGGATTATATACTAATAATTTTGATTGTCCGTTGGACGTTTCTGGTGGAAAATTATGGTATAAAAATGAGTTTCCATGGAAATATGATCAGATTCAATTTTAAAAGATAAAAAAAACCACTTAATTTCTCAAGTGGTTTCTTACAAACAATTAACTAAAATTAAAAACTAAACTAAAAGCAATAACTATTTTCGGCAACTAATTTTGTAGTGATGGTTTCTCGTAATCCTACAATATTAGGCATGTTGGTGTATTTTGTAAAGCGGCGTAATCCCATAAGCATCATGCGCTGTTCATCGCCTTCTGCAAATGAAATAATGCTTTCTTTTCCTTTTTGGGTAATGATGTCAACGGCTTTATACAAATACAATTCGGCCATGGCAATTTGTTCTTTTACAGCATCCTGTCCTTTCGATTTTACTAATTTTTCAGTTCGTAAAATGGTACTTTCAGCCATGTAAATTTCAATCAACATATCCGCAGCCGCAGTAAGCAATTGTTGGTGGTCTTCTAAATTGGGACCGTATTTTTGAACGGCACCACCAGCAACCATTAGGAAAGCCTTCTTCAATTTGGCAATCATTTCTTTTTCTTCTGAGAATAATTCCGAGTAATCTGGCGTTTCAAAAGAAGGAATTCCCATCAACTCTTCTTGTACTTTTGAGGCTGGACCTAATAAATCAATGTGACCTTTCATCGCTTTTTTAATCAACATTCCAACCGAAAGCATGCGGTTAATCTCATTTGTTCCTTCGTAGATACGTGCAATACGAGCATCTCTCCATGCTGATTCCATTGGAGTGTCTTCAGAAAATCCCATTCCACCATAAATTTGAATACCTTCATCGGCACAATTTTGAACATCTTCAGAAACCGCGACTTTTAAAATGGAACATTCGATAGCAAATTCTTCTACGCCTTTCAACTCAGCTTCTTGATGTGAATTTCCTTCTGCTTCACGCAATTTGATTCGGTTTTCAATATCTTTTGCTGCTCTGTAGGTAGCACTTTCACCTGCATAAGTTGAAGTTGCCATTTCGGCTATTTTATATCGAATAGCACCAAAACTAGAAATAGGTACGTCAAACTGTATGCGTTCGTTGGCATAATTTATTGCATTGGAAGTCACTCTTCTTTGCGCATCCAAACAAGCTGCTGCTAATTTGATTCGGCCCACATTCAAAGAGTTCATAGCGATTTTAAATCCGTTTCCTCTTTCCGATAGCATATTTTCAACAGGAACTTTAGTATCGGCAAAAAACACCTGACGGGTAGAAGACGCGCGAATTCCGAGTTTATGTTCTTCTTCGTTCATCGTAATGCCATTGGCTAGATCATTTTCTACTATAAAACCCGTAATGTTTTTGTCATCTTCGATTCGGGCAAAAACGATAAACACCGAACAGAATCCTGCGTTGGATATCCACATTTTTTGTCCCGTGATTTTATAATGCGTTCCGTCTTCAGATAAAACTGCTTTGGTTTTTCCAGAATTGGCATCACTTCCGGCGCCTGGTTCTGTTAAGCAATAAGCGCCAAACCATTCACCAGAGGCCAATTTAGGCACGTATTTTAATTTTTGTTCCTCCGTCCCGTAAAGGGTAATTGGCATAGTTCCGATACCTGTATGCGCTCCAAATGCGGTAGAAAAAGAACCTGTAGCTCCCGAAATGTAATCACACACCAAACAAGTGTCTACAAATCCCATTCCCATTCCGCCATAATTTTCAGGTACAGCAACGCTTAAAAAACCCATTTCACCGGCTTTTCGCATTACATCTTCAGTAAACTGATAATCTTTGGCTTCAAAGCGATTTTTGTTCGGCCATATTTCTTTATCAACGAATTCTTTAACAGAATCACGCATCATAATTTGCTCTTCTGAGAAATCTTCTGGAGTGAAGATGTCTTCGCATTTGGTTTCTTTTACAAGGAATTGCCCTCCACGTGTTATGTCGCTCATTGTTTTATTATTTTAAATTTTGAATTATAAATTTTAAATTATTTTACTTCTGTTGATGTTTTAATTGTTTTAGTGATTATGCTTATAATGTGTTCAATTTCAATTAAATATTTATCAACAGGGATTTTGGTTAACTTAGATTCATCTAAAAGTTTCAATCAATACTTTGTTTCTCGTGCTTCTTTTGATGCTATCGATAAATTATTAATAAAATCTTTCTTTAACTGAGCTGCAATTGCTTCTTCAACATTAGCTCCAATACTCGTTCCCAATCTTACTATTTGCTTAGAAATTATAAATTCATTTTCCTTTTTTAGTTGAATAAATAAATTTATGATCGTGAGTGCAAAATCAAATGTCTTGTTGGCAATTAAATTTTCTTTAATGGTGTATATATAATTATTTTGAATGCTAAATTTTGAATTTTAAATTAATTGCCTCTCAGGAAACTATTTAAAATTTATATTTCAAAATTTATAATAGTTCGAAGACACCCGCACTTCCTTGACCCGTTCCCACGCACATGCTTACAATTCCGTATTTATCGCCACGGCGTTTCATTTCGTCAAATAGTTGAACTGATAATTTTGCTCCCGTGCAGCCTAATGGATGTCCTAATGCAATGGCACCACCGTTTACGTTTACGATGTCGGGATTCAATCCCAATTCGCGAATAACGGCTAATGATTGAGAAGCAAAGGCTTCGTTCAATTCGATTAAGTTAATGTCGTTCAAAGTTAAACCAGCTTGTTTTAAAGCTTTCGGAATGGCTTTCACTGGTCCGATTCCCATAATTCTTGGTTCGACTCCAGCAGAAGCAAAATTCACCAATCGTGCAATAGGCGTAATGTTTAATTCTTTTACCAACTCTTCGCTCATGATTAAAACAAAAGCAGCTCCGTCACTCATTTGCGATGAATTTCCTGCGGTAACACTTCCGTCAGCGGCAAAAACAGGTTTCAATTTTCCTAAAGCGGCTGTGTTGGTATCGGCTCTTGGTCCTTCATCTTTTGAAACTGTATAAGATTTTGTTTCTTTTTTTCCATTTTCGTTAAGGAACGTTTGTTCAATTATAATCGGAACAATTTGTTTATCAAATTTACCTTCAGCTTGCGCTTTCAAAGCTTTTTGATGCGAGTGAAAAGCAAATTCATCTTGATCTTCACGCGAAACGTTGAATTGTTTGGCTACAGCTTCGGCAGTTAAACCCATTCCCCAGTAGTAATCTTCGTTACCTTCTTTCGCTACTGCATAATCGGGTGTGGGTTTGTAACCTCCCATTGGGATAAAACTCATGCTTTCGGCTCCACCAGCAATGATGCAATCGGCCATACCGCTCTGAATTTTCGCCGTTGCCATTCCGATAGTTTCCAATCCAGAGGCACAATATCGATTAACAGTGACACCCGGAACATCGGTTACTTTTAATCCCATTAAGGAAATCAAACGACCTACGTTTAAACCTTGTTCGGCTTCAGGCATGGCGTTTCCAACCATTACGTCATCGATACGCTTTTTATCAAAATCAGGCAATTCATTCATCAGGAACTGAATGGTTTCAGCTGCCAATTCGTCGGGACGTTTGAAACGAAAAACTCCTTTGGGTGCTTTTCCTACGGCGGTTCTGTAGGCTTTTACTATGTATGCTGTTTTCATATTTTTAAGTTTTTTTGGAACACAGATTTGAGAAATTTTAAAAATCTAAGAAATTATTAAAATTTCTCGAATTTCTTAAATCTGTGTTGCTCCTTATATTAATTCCGTAATGGTTTTCCTTTGGTTAACATAAATTGGATTCTCTCCAATGTTTTTCTTTCGGTACACAATGATAAAAATGCTTCACGTTCAATGTCTAATAAATATTGTTCTGATACTAAAGTTGGTTCTGATAAATCGCCACCTGCCATTACATAAGCGAGTTTGTTTGCAATTTTTTTATCGTGCTCCGAGATGTATTTTCCGGCTTGCATTTGATCGGTACCGACTAAAAACATTCCGAGTGCCTGTTTACCCAAAACTTTCACATCTTTACGTTGAATAGGTTGTGTATACCCTTGCTCAGCCATTTGCAAAGCGATTTGTTTTGCTACAGCAATTTGTCGGTCTTTGTTGACAACCACAATGTCTTTTCCTTTTTGTAAAACGCCCATATCAAAAGCTTCGTAAGCCGATGTGGCTACTTTTGCCATTCCGACTGCGAGGAAATATTCTTGTAACACATTCAATTCGACATCGTTTTTATGAAATAAATCGGAAGCACGAAGCGCCATTTCTTTAGATCCGCCGCCACCTGGAATTACTCCAACTCCAAATTCTACCAAACCAATGTAGGTTTCCGCTGCAGCGACAACACGGTCGGCGTGCATCGTCATTTCACATCCACCTCCCAGTGTCATTCCGTGTGGAGCAACAATTACTGGAGTAGAAGAGTAGCGCACGCGCATCATGGTGTCTTGGAAATATTTGATAGCCATGTTCAATTCTTCATATTCTTGTTCGACTGCCATCATAAAAATCATTCCGATATTGGCACCCACCGAGAAATTAGCTCCTTGATTACCGATAACCAAACCATTGTATTCCTTTTCGGCTAAATCGATTCCTTTATTGATAGCAGCTAAAACGTCGCCACCAATGGTATTCATTTTCGATTGGAATTCGAGATTTAAGATGCCGTTACCCAAATCGATAATAACAGCGCCGCTATTGCTCCATATTTTTTTGCTCTCACGGATGTTGTTTAGGATGATGAAACTGTCTTGTCCTGGAATTTTTTCTTGTGCTTTTGATGGAATGTTATAGAAATACGTGGCGCCTTCTTTAATAGTATAAAAATTGCTACTTCCAGAAGCTAGCATTTCAGCTACCCAAGCTGCTGGTTGATAGCCTTCGGTTTTCATTAAGGCAATTCCATTTTCAACACCGATGGCATCCCAAATTTCGAACGGACCGTTTTCCCAACCAAACCCGGCTTTCATGGCATCGTCAATCTTATAAAATTCGTCAGTAATTTCGGGAACACGATTGGAGCAATAGGCAAACATTGCCGAAAAGTTTTTGCGGTAAAAATCGCCTGCTTTATCTTTTCCTTTCACTAATACTTTAAAGCGATCGATGGGTTTATCGATGGTTTTGGTTAATTCTAAGGTGGCAAACGAAGCGCGTTTTGCAGCTCTGTATTCTAATGTCTCTAAATCTAATGATAGAATATCTTTTCCTTCTTTTTTGTAAAAACCTTGAGCGGTTTTGCTTCCGAGCCATTTATTTTCCATCATTTTGTTGATGAAATCAGGAAGTTTGAACAATTCGTGTGCTTCGTCATTAGGGCAATTTTCATAAATCCCGTTAGCAACGTGCACTAATGTATCTAGACCAACGACGTCGACTGTTCGGAAAGTTGCCGATTTAGGTCTACCAATAACTGGTCCAGTTAATTTATCTACCTCTTCAATGGTCAATCCCATTTCTTTTACCAAATGGAACAGACTTTGGATTCCGAAAATACCAATACGATTTCCTATGAACGCCGGAGTATCTTTGGCAACGACCGAAGTTTTTCCTAAGAATTTAGAACCGTATTCGGTTAGAAAATCCAATACTTCTTTAGCCGTTTTTGGACCAGGAATGATTTCAAATAATTTCAAATAACGTGCTGGATTAAAGAAATGTGTGCCGCAAAAATGCGCTTGAAAATCGTCACTTCGGCCTTCACTCATGAATTTAATTGGAATTCCGGATGTATTAGAAGTTACTAAAGTTCCGGGTTTACGGAAGGTATCGATTTGTTCGAAAACGATTTTTTTAATATCCAATCGTTCTACAACAACTTCAATTATCCAATCGTAATTGGCAATTTTGGCCATGTCATCGGTAGTATTTCCGGTTGTAATTCGATTGGCGAATTTATGACTATAAATAGGGGAAGGGTTCGATTTTAATGCGTTGGCTAAATGATCATTAACTAATCGATTGCGAACGATTTTAGATTCTAAAGTGAGTCCTTTTTTCTCCTCAATTTCGGTCAATGTGTTCGGAACGATGTCTAAAAGTAAGACTTCCAATCCGATATTAGCAAAATGACAAGCGATTCCAGAACCCATGATTCCAGATCCAATTACAGCCACTTTTTTGATGGTTCTTTTCATTTTATTATTTTAAATTATAAATTTTGAATCTTAAATTAACCTATAATATGATGCTTTATTTTTTTACTTGAATTATTTCTTATTAGATTATTTAAAATCATTTAAAATTTATAATTCAAAATTTAAAATAGAAATCAAAATCAAAATATCTTTTTTTCAGTAATCAAATCGTTTATTATTTCTGCCACTTCCATAAAGTGATTTAGCTTTTCTTCTGGAACATTTTTTTTGATCACTTCATTAAATTTCAAAACAGTAATTTTCGATTGTTCCCGCATTTCCTTACCTAAATCTGTGAGGTATATTAGTACACCTCTACCGTCTTCTGGATTTTTCTGACGTGTAATTAACCCTTTTTCTTCTAACGTTTTTAATGTCCGTGTCAGACTTGTTGCTTCCATTCCCATTCGATTACTGATGAATGAAGAAGGTGTTCCGACTTCTTTATCAATACTTAATAAAGCAAATCCAATAGCCATAGATCCTTCAAACTTGGATGCTTCTTCATTGTACATTCTGGCAACCGATTGCCATGTGGCACGCAGAACATAATCGATAGTTTTTTCCTTCATAGTAAGTTCGTATAAGTTCAAAGATACAAAAATTTATTATGCACGCATAGTATTTATATTATTTTTTTATTATTTTAAAAAAAAGGAATAAAAAAACTCCTCTAGAAACTGAGGAGTTCACTGCATATAATTAAATAACTTATTTCAATTTGCCGATTACTAAAGCCACTGCAGCGCCAACTCCAGCACTCAATACTATAGAAATAAGTACATCAATGGCAAAGGTTTTGTAATCTATAGGAATGTTCGAGTACATGAATAAGTTCATGTACAAACTACTGAAAAATCCTATAATAGCTCCGGCTTTTAGTCCACTAATGAGATTTGAAATTCCAGCCCAACGTGTAAAAATAAAAGAAACAAAAAAGCCAAATGTCATACATCCTAAAAAGATCTATTCAATTTTCATGTCTGGAGATTCTGGGAAAATGTCTTTAAATAACATTCCATAAAAAAGCCAACCTAGAAGAAAGTCGACAATTCCTCCGACAATTCCTCCAACAATAAAGTTTTTTACATTCATAATTTTTAGTTTTTTTGGTTAATACTATAAAAATAAAAAAAAATTAAGAACTGTTTAACTTTGTACAAGGTTATTTATCAACTTTTTATTTTTTTAAATTGTTGATAACCAATTATAAAAGTAGATCACACAAAAAAAAAGCACCTTTTAAAAAGGCGCCTACTATTTAATCGTTTCTAAATATTTTATCGTAGAGATTAGTATATTTTTCTCTAATTACTTTTCGTTTTAACTTTAAAGTAGGAGTAAGTTCTCCGCCATCAATGCTCCATACATTTGGCGTTAATTCAAAGCGTTTGATTTTTTCCCAATTACCAAATTTTTCGTTTTGCGTGTCCACCTCTTCTTGAATTCTTTTTATTACTTGTAGATTTGTAGCAATTTCCTCGTTCAAATCGCCAATATCAATATGATGTCTTTTTGCCCATTCTCTCACAAAGTCAAAATTGGGTTGAATAAAAGCAGCGGGCATTTTTTCACCATCACCAATAACCATGATTTGTTCAATAAATAACGACTGTTTCATGGCGTTTTCAATCAATTGTGGAGCTATGTATTTTCCACCTGATGTTTTAAACATTTCCTTTTTGCGATCAGTAATTTTCAAAAAACCTTCAGCATCAATAATTCCGATATCACCTGTGTGAAAATAACCATTTACAATCACTTCGTTAGTCATTTGTTCGTCTTTATAGTAGCCCAACATAACATTCGGACCTTTGCAAAGTATTTCGCCATCTTCGGCAATTTTGACTTCTACATTATTGATGACTTTTCCAACGGTTCCGATTTTAAATCCCTTATTTCGAACATCATTCACGGAGATTACAGGAGAAGTTTCTGACAAACCATAACCTTCCATTACAGGCATGCCGGCAGCTGCGAAAACGCGAGTAAGTCGAGGTTGCAATGCAGCACTTCCTGAAACCATAACGGTTAGATTGCCACCCAAACCGGCTTGCCATTTACTAAAAATCAGTTTTCTTGCAATTTTTAATTGCGTTTCATACCAAAATCCGTTGGCACCGTATGGTTCGTAGCGCAAGCCCAAATCGATGGCCCAGAAAAAGAGTTTCTTTTTGATACCGGTTAAAGATGTTCCTTTAGCATAAATTTTATCATATACTTTTTCCAATAGTCTTGGCACCAACGAGAACACAGTTGGTTTGACTTCGTTTATGTTTTCCGAGAGCTTTTCGATGCTTTCAGCAAAATAGATTGCTACCGAATAGTATTGGTAAATGTAAAGTATAACACGTTCAAAAATGTGACAAATAGGTAAAAAACTCAAAGCCCTACTTGTTCCTTCTTCAAATGGAATTCGAGGCGAACTGTCTAGAACGTTGGAAACAATATTATTATGCGAAAGCATTACACCTTTAGGTTTTCCAGTGGTTCCTGAAGTATAAATGATAGTGGCAAGTTCTTCTGGCTTAACGTTGTTTTTTCGGTCTTCTACAACATCTTGATTGGAAGTATCTTCACCCACTGTTAAGAGTGATGTCCAATTTTTGCAACCTACAATTTCGTTAAAAGAAAAAACTTCTTTTAAAAGTGGAATGTTTTTTTGAACCGATTTTAATTTTTCTAAAACTACATCGTCTGAAACAAAGCAATATATGGCACCAGAATGGTTTAAAATATATTCATAATCTTCTGCAGAAATAGTGGGATAAATAGGCACTGTTTGCGCTCCAGTTTGAAGCACACCAATGTCCATGACGTTCCATTCGGTTCTGTTAGTCGAAGAAATTAAGGCAATTTTATCATTTTTTTGAATTCCCATTCGCAACAACGCTCTCGAGATTGCGTTGGCTTTGTCAATGTATTCTTGTGTGGATGTTTTTACCCATTTGTCGTCGTATTTGGTTACTAGACAGTCAGGTATATTATTTTTCTCTAACTGATAATAAGGGAAATCGAAAAGGCGTGTGATGGTAACCATTTATTGTAATTTTGATGCAAATTAATTAATAAAACATAGATTAACAATATATTTTTAAATATACTTATTCATTTTAGTAGTTTTGCAGTAATTAGGTTTATATAAATGAATAAATTTCCACGGTTTAACGAATATAAAATACTGTTTTACAGAATAGGTTTGGCCTATATCTTTTATATGTTAGCGCGCATTTTGTTTTACATTTACAATGAGAATTTGATTAAAATAGATAGTGTTGTCGACTTTGCGAAGTTGTGCTATCACGGACTAGCATTCGATACTACTACTATTTTGTATGCCAATGCTTTATTTATAGTTTTATCGGTTCTTCCGATGCTAATTACAACAAAGAAAGGTTTCCAGAAGTTTTTATTCTATTTGTATTTCACCACTAATTTGTTGGCGTATGTTGCCAATTTTATCGATTTTATTTATTACAAATACACTTTTAATCGCAGTACAAGAGCTTCTTTAGATACTATAGAGAACGAACAAAACAAAGGCGCTTTGTTTGCTAACTTTTTAGTCAATTATTGGCATGTGTTTTTCTTATTCTTTTTAATTGCTTTTATTTGGATTTTTCTCTACAGAAAAGTTAAAATTAAACAACATGATGCTAAGCCTACACTAAAATACTTTCTAACATCTACCGTAGGTTTATTGCTTATCGCCACCTTGTGTGTAGGTGGAATTCGCGGCGATTTTAGAAAAAGTACACGACCAATTAATTTACTGGATGCCAGTCGATTTGTTAGTAA
Organism: Flavobacteriaceae bacterium; assembly: GCA_947491985.1. GTDB lineage: Bacteria > Bacteroidota > Bacteroidia > Flavobacteriales > Flavobacteriaceae > Flavobacterium. The sequence continues at coordinate 54,925 of CANLLR010000010.1, forward strand.
CGCTTCACAAGCCGATTTTGTTTTGAATACACCTTTTGCTATCATTAGAACATGGAATGCCAATACTTTTCAAAAGATTAAATTTGTTGATAGTGATGTAATTGATTCGTTAATTATTCCAATAAAACACTATAAAAATAATCCGAAAACGAAACCTAATATAGTTATTTTTATATTGGAAAGTTATGCTAAAGAATACATTAGTTCATTCAATAAAGAGATGAAAATACCCAATTACAAAGGATATTCACCATTTATTGATTCGCTGGCACAGCACAGTATGATTTATACAAATGGGTATGCAAATGGGTATAAATCAATTCACGGAATGTCGTCTGTAATTGCTGGAATTCCTTCGTTTAAAAATGCCTTTACATCATCACCTTACCCGAATCAAAAAATAGAATCGTTGGTATCCGTTTTAAAAAGTGAAGGCTATGATACTTCTTTTTTTCACGGTGCGCCAAACGGTTCAATGGGTTTTTTAGGTTTCGGAAATATTTTGGGATATAATCATTATTATGGAAAAACGGAATATAATAACGATGCCGATTTTGATGGTGTTTGGGGGATTTGGGATGAGCCTTTTTTTCAATATTTCAATCAAACACTGTCTCAAAAAAAACAACCTTTTATGGCGACGTTATTTTCAGTTTCTTCGCACGAACCCTATATTTTACCTTTACAATACGAGGGTAAATTCCCGAAAGGTGATAACCCTATGCATCAATGTGTTGGATATACTGATTATGCTTTGAAACAATTTTTCAAATCAGCCAAAAAGCAGTCGTGGTATGAAAACACTATATTTGTATTGGTTGCAGATCATGACAACCTGATTTATTATGAAGACTATGGTAAAGATCAGAATTTGCATACGGTGCCCATTTTGTTTTTTTCTCCCTCAAAAAAATATATAGGTACCAATAACGACTGGGCACAACAGATTGATATTTTTCCAACTTTGTTAGACATGATTGGTTATGATAAACCTTTTAGAAGTTGGGGAAGAAGTTTGATTAATGAAAAGAAAGTGCCTCCTTTTGTAATGCGATATTCATCGGATAAATACCAAATGATGAGTGGCAATTATATATGTACCTTTGATGGTGAAAAGGCAGATGGTTTTTATGTTAAGTCGGATAAAGATTTGAAAAATAATTTAATTGGTCAGCGCAATGCCGAAATGAATTTGTTAGAATTGCGATGTAAAGCGTTTTTACAAGATTATATGCAACGTATAATTGACAGAAAATTAACATCTGAAATAAAATGAGTACAAAAAAGAAAATTTTAAGTTTAATTGTTTTGGTTGTTTTGATTGGAGTAGGGAAGTATGTTTACGACATGCACATCAACCACAACTTTGAAACGATTACAGAGAATAAAGTCTACAAAAGCGGAGTAATTCCACCTAATGAGATTGCCGATTATGTCAAAGAATACAACATAAAAAGTATAGTTGATTTGCGTTTTCCGGGCACAGGTGATGATGAAAACAATCCTGAAATTCCAGCAGAATTGACCGCCGAAAAAGTCGCTGTTTTGAAAATTCAAGGAGTTAATTATTTTAATAATGGTTCTGATCAGGTTCCGGCGCAGAAAAATTTAGACTATTTTTTCTCGATTATGGACAACCCAGACAACTATCCGGTTTTGTTGCATTGTTATCACGGTGTTGGTCGCGCTGAGATGTATTCGGCCATTTATCGCATCGAATATGAAAATATGGATCGCGATGAAGCAAGAACATCTACTCGATTTTTAACCAAATGGAGTTCGTTTGATTTAGGAAAACCGAAAGGCGATTTTTTGCATACTTATGAAAGCAGAAAAACGTTAACAGAAAAAAGCAAATAATCTTAATACATAGAAGTTTAAAACCATTAAGAAATTGCGATTTAATTCTAAATTTCTCAATGGATTATTTTTACAGAAGTATTATCAATTATTTATTCTCAATCCACAATCTCGCATTCACAAAGGCTTCAATCCAAGGTGACACTTCATCAGTATTTCCTTTCGGATAATGTGCCCAATTCCAAGGAAAAGTAGAACGTTCAATGTGAGGCATCATTACCAAATGGCGACCCGTTGTATCGCACAACATGGCAGTGTTGTAATCGGAACCATTTGGATTGGCAGGATAGCCTTCATACCCATATTTGGCTACAATATTGTACTGATTTTCATCATAAGGCAATTTGAATTTTCCTTCTCCATGCGACACCCAAACGCCTAACGTTGTTCCTGCTAGAGTCGATAACATGACCGAATGATTTTCTTGTACTTTTACGGAAGTAAAAATACTTTCGTGTTTGTGCGAATCGTTGTGTAGCATTTTTCCGTGAATTTCATGCTCTGGATTGACCAATTCTAATTCCATAAGCAACTGACAACCGTTGCAAATTCCAACCGATACCGTATCGTTGCGTTGAAAGAAATTTTTCAAAGCAGTATTTGCTTTTTCGTTGTATTTAAAAGCACCCGCCCAACCTTTGGCTGAACCCAAAACATCCGAGTTAGAGAAGCCTCCAACAGCACCAATAAACTGAATGTCTTCAAGGGTTTCACGTCCTGTAATTAAATCGGTCATGTGTACGTCTTTGACATCAAATCCGGCTAAATACATGGCATTGGCCATTTCACGTTCAGAGTTGCTTCCTTTTTCACGAATAATGGCTGCTTTCGGACGTGGTTTGGAATGGTCAATAACAGGTTTTAATCCGTTAAAATGCGCTGGAAACACGTATTGTAAAGGTTGATTTTTAAAGTTATCAAATCGTTCTTTTGCCTTGTTGTTTTTGGTTTGTTTTTGGTCGAGTAGGAACGAGGTTTTGAACCAAGTGTCTCTGTAATTTTGAATTTTGAATTGTAAATTTTGAATTGTTAGTTGTCCCGAATTTTCAACAGTTCCAATTTTAGAAAAACTTACGTTGTTTGTATTTAATGTTTTTTCAAATATTGCATCGTCTTTTGCTTGAAGAACTAGTCCAATATTTTCTGAAAATAAAATCTTCACTAAATCTTTTTCTTCAAATGAATCAAACGAAATTTTCGCACCCAAATTCACATCGGCAAAACACATTTCCAAAAGAGTGGTAATTAAACCGCCACTTCCGATATCGTGTCCGGCAACAATTTGATTGTCTTTTATCGCATTTTGAATGGCATTAAAAGCGTTTTTAAAGAATGCGGAATCTTTGATAGTTGGCGTTTCCGATCCAATTTTCTTCAAGGTTTGCGCAAACGAGCTTCCGCCCAACTTAAAATTATCTTGTGATAAATTGATGTAATAAATTGAACCGCCATTGCGTTGCAATACGGGTTCTACTACTTTAGTTATGTCGTTGCAATTTCCTGCTGCTGAAATAATTACCGTTCCTGGAGCGATAACTTCACCATCGGCATATTTTTGTTTCATCGAGAGTGAATCTTTTCCGGTTGGAATATTGATTCCCAATTCGATGGCAAAATCCGAACAAGCTTCAACAGCTTCATACAATCGTGCATCTTCACCTTCGTTTTTACAAGCCCACATCCAGTTGGCAGAAAGCGAAACACTTTTTAAATTATCTTTTAAAGGAGCAAAAACGATATTAGATAACGCTTCAGCAATTGCATTTCTACTACCCGCTTTTGGATCTATCAATGCCGAAATTGGCGCATGACCAATAGAAGTTGCAATTCCTTCTTTTCCGTTATAGTCTAAAGCCATCACACCCACATTGTTTAATGGTAATTGCAATGGTCCAACACATTGTTGTTTGGCCACTTTTCCACCAACGCAACGGTCGACTTTATTGGTTAGCCAATCTTTACAAGCTACGGCTTCGAGTTGTAAAACGTTCTCTAAATAAGTCGGAATATTTTCTTGAGAATACTCTAAATCTGCATAATTTCTGGAGATGGTTTTGTCAGCCATAATGGTTTTTGGTGAACTACCAAACATATCTTCCAAAGCAAAATCCATGGGTTTTTCGCCGGTTGTTTTGCTTTCAAATGTAAATCGATGATCATTTGTAACATCGCCTACTTGGTACATTGGCGAACGTTCTCTATCGGCAATTCGCTGTAAAGTGTCAATGTCTTTTTGACCAATTACTAATCCCATGCGTTCTTGACTTTCGTTTCCGATGATTTCCTTTGCGGATAAGGTTGGATCTCCCACAGGCAATTTATCCAAATCGATTAATCCACCAGTAGCTTCGACCAACTCGGACAAGCAATTTAAGTGTCCACCAGCTCCGTGATCGTGAATGGATACAATTGGATTCACGTCGCTTTCTACCAATCCACGAATGGCGTTGGCTGCTCTTTTTTGCATTTCAGGATTGGAACGTTGAATGGCATTTAATTCAATTCCAGAACCAAAAGCACCTGTATTTGCTGATGAAACCGCAGCGCCACCCATTCCGATTCGGTAGTTTTCACCCCCCAGAATTACGATTTTATCGCCCGGTTGCGGTTCGTGTTTTTGTGCTTGAGATGCTTTTCCGTAACCAATTCCACCCGCTTGCATAATGACTTTGTCGTAGCCCAATTTTCGGGCTTGTGATGCGCTTGATGCATCTTCTTCTTCATGTTCAAAGGTTAATAAAGAACCTGTAATTAAAGGTTGTCCGAATTTATTGCCGAAATCAGAAGCACCATTAGACGCTTTTATCAAAATGTCTAATGGCGTTTGATACAACCATTTTCGTGCTGTGAATCCCAATTGGTTTTCTTGTAAACGTGAATATGCGGTCATGTAAACGGCAGTTCCCGCCAAAGGCAACGAACCTTGTCCACCCGCTAATCGGTCGCGAATTTCACCACCAGAACCTGTTGCTGCTCCGTTAAACGGTTCGACAGTAGTTGGAAAATTATGGGTTTCAGCTTTTAATGAAATGACCGAATCAAATTGTTTTTTTGTGTAAAAATCAGGTTTATCAGCTGTGTTTGGTGCAAATTGCTCTACCGTTGGACCTTTTATAAAAGCTACGTTGTCTTTGTAAGCTGATACAATATCGTTGTGATTTTCTGCAGATGTTTTCTTAATCATTTTGAACAACGACAGTTCTTTTTCTTCGCCGTCAATGATAAAAGTGCCGTTAAAAATTTTATGACGACAGTGCTCTGAATTGACTTGTGAGAACCCAAAAACCTCTGAATCAGTTAGTTTTCGGTTCAGTTTTTTAGCTAAATTTTCTAGATAATCTACTTCTTCGTGACTCAAAGCTAAACCTTCTTGTTCGTTGTAGGTAGCGATGTCTTCAATTTCGAGAATCGATTCCGGTTGCATGTTTATCGTAAAAAGAGTTTGGTGCAGTTCGTTGTATTTTTGAAATAACATCGGATCAAAATCGGTAAAATCAGCCGACACTTTTTCAAATTCTTCAATTCGAATGACGCCTTCGATGCCCATGTTTTGGGTTATTTCAACTGCATTGGTGCTCCAAGGTGTTACCATTGCGGCACGTGGACCAACAAAAAAATCCGTGAGAACGGATTTATCTATTTTGTATGCATTACCAAATAACCAATTTAATTTTGAGATGGTTGCTGCTGCTAGTTCGTTTTGCGCTTGAACAGCAAAGACAGTGGTTGTTTCGTTGCCGAAAAAATGAATCATTGTGATGTTATTTTTGTTTTGCAAATTTAGTTTAAAATGTGGAAATACAAAAATGAGTTGTCAATAGTTTTTAACGGTTTTTAGACAATTTGTACTATATAAACGCATGTGACGAAAAATAAATATACTTTTGGGATTCAAAAAATTCTAATCATGAAAAGTAATTATTTTTTAATAATTGGATTGTTTATTAGTGCATTGGTAAATGCGCAGATAATTAATTTTCCAGATCCAGCATTTAAGGCTAGATTATTAGCGGCAAACAGCTGGAACCACGTGGCAGAGAATGCTGCTGGGATTAGCGTTGTAATCGACACGAATAATGATGGTAACATACAGATTAGCGAAGCACTTTTAATAGTTAAAATGGACGTATACAACGGTGGTTACATTCAAAGTATTGTAGGTGTTGAATATTTTACCAATCTTATTTTCCTTAATTGTTCTCAAAATGGAATCGCTTCTATAAATGTTAGTCAATTGTCTGGACTAAAAACCTTGATTTGCGATCACAATCAGGCGTTAACCTTGCTGAATATAAGTGGGTTATTTCAGTTGGAAGAATTAAATGTATCGCAATGTAGTTTGACTTCCTTGAACCTAAATGGACTTAGTTCCATACAAAAAATAAACTGTGATTTGAATAATCTCACAACACTTGATTTGAGTTCATTAACTAATCTAATTGAGGTTAATTGCAATAATAACCTTTTAACTTCAATTAATACTAATGGTTTGCCTAATCTCAAAATGTTTGGATGTAGTAGTAATCAATTGATGTCTTTTGATTTTACTAACCTAACAGCACTTGAAGAACTAGGTATAAGTAACAATGTTAATTTATCAAGTATCAATGTTTCAGGAATGCAGACATTGAAGCGTCTCGAATGCAATGGTTGCCAACTTACTACATTAGCGTTAAGTGGTTTGCCAAATTTGGTTTATTTGAATTGTGGGAATAATTTATTTCAGACATTAAATTTATCGAATTTGACCAGCCTTACTACTCTTGATTGTAGTTTTAATCAATTGACATCTCTTGAATTTGGAAATTTAAACGGGTTAACCTCACTTGAATGTTCGGTTAATCAACTTTCCAATCTAAATATAGAAAATATGATTAATATGGTCAATCTCAGATGTTCAAACAACTTACTAGAGCAATTGGATGTTTCATTATTTGAACAACTGAATATGCTTCTTTGTTCATCTAATCAATTACAGAATCTTGATTGCAGTAGGAATCCAAATTTGCAATTTCTTGAATGCCAATATAACCAACTTGAATTCCTAAATATAAAAAACGGAAATTCAGTAGGTTGTAATTTTTTTGGTAACCCAACTTTAGAATATCTCTGTGTTGATGAAGAGCAAAGTGCAAGTTTACAACTTTTGGTACTTATTAGTTACCAATATACAAATATGACTAATTGTGTAGTAGGTGATTATTGTTCATTTACACCAGGTGGACGTTATTACACAATCCAAGGAAATCAAAAAATTGATTCCAATATAAATGGTTGTGATGGTAATGATGCAATATTTCCAAATTTAAATATGAATATAACAGATGGAACTATTTCAGGAAATGTAATTTCTGATACTTCGGGTAATTATTCAATTTTTGTTGGACAAGGCATACATACTATTACACCAATTCTTGAAAACCCAACTTATTTCAATATTTCTCCTACTAGTATTCAAGTTGCATTTCCAGATGTGATTAGTCCAAATATTCAAAATTTTTGTATTACACCCAATGGGATTCACAATGATTTAGAAGTGGTCATTGTTCCTTTAATTCCTGCTAGACCAGGTTTTGATGCTACATATAAAATCGTATATAAAAACAAGGGAAACACAACAATGTCAGGTTCAGTGTCGTTTAATTTTGAGGATAATAAAATGGATTTTGTTTCATCAGCACCAATTTATACAATACAATCAACAAATCAGTTGATTTATGATTACACTAATTTGGCACCTTTTGAATCAAGGGAAATTATTATTACAATTAATATTAACTCCCCAATCGAAACACCAGCAGTGAATATTGGAGACCAATTAAATTTTACAGCTACTATAAATCCGATAACAGGAGATGAGTTTTTATCGGACAATGTTTCAAGTTTAAAACAAATTGTTGTTGGTTCTTATGATCCAAACGATAAAACTTGCATTGAGGGAACTATTGTTGGACCTTCTGTAATTGGTCAATACGTTCATTACGTGATTCGTTTTGAAAACACAGGAACTTTTGCTGCTGAAAATGTTGTGGTAAAAGATATGATTGATTTGAACAAATTTGATCTCAACACACTTATACCTATTAGCAGTAGCCATGCTTTTGTAACCCGAATCGCTTCTGATGGAAAAGTCGAGTTTATTTTCGAAGGCATCAACCTGCCTTTTAACGACGCCAATAATGATGGTTATGTTGCAATTAAAATCAAGACAAAATCAAATTTGGCAGTAGGTGATACATTTAGTAATAACGCCAGCATCTTTTTTGATTATAATTTTCCGATAGTTACCAATATAGCCACTACAACTATTCAGGCATTGGGTACTAACGATTTTGAATTTACTACTTATTTTACATTGCACCCAAATCCAGCAAAGGGAGTTGTGACAATTTTAGCTAAAAAAGAGGTGTATATTTCTTCCCTTAGCATTTACAATACCCTTGGGCAATTGATTTTGGCAGAAGCAAATCCAAATAGCACTATTGATATTTCCGCTTTAAAAACAGGTAATTATTTTATAAAAATTGTTTCAGATAAAGGAATGACAACCACAAAATTACTTAAACATTAGTATCAAAAAAAAAAGGTTCCAACTATAAATTGAAACCTTTTTTATTGATTTATATTCTTACTATGGCACAAACTGATAGGCTCCCAAATCGGTTGAAGTGGTTCTACTTCTATTCAATATATCAAACGGAAACAATCCTGTAGCAGTAGCATCGAAGGGCAAATTCAAATCTTCTGTCAACCACAATTGGTTGTTGTTAACATCTTCAAATTTGGGTTTGTTTATCACCGAATTAGTTGCAATGCTACAATTTACATAACGAACCGGATCAGAACTAAACTGGTAGAGCGGATTATTGGTAAACTGATTATTGATGTTATTAAACTTTATCAAGCAATGGTTGAATTTATAATTGAATGCAGCACCACCTTGGGTAACTTTATCCAAAATCATTTCTACTTGATTGCTTCCATAAATGATGCAATTGTTGAAGTTGGCTTGAGTCAGGTCGGAAACATAAATAGTGTCTTCTGTTTCAAAAGAGTTGGTGAGTAAAACAGCAACTTGGTTCGAACTCGGCCAAGTATTATTGAAGGTACAATGTGTAAAATTGTAACTTCCTCCAAAAGTCCCAGCAAAATTAGCTTGTCCGCTATAGTTAATAACCAAATTACTTCCAGTAACTTCTGATTTTCGTCCTAAGATTCCCAAATTCGAACTGTTGTATATCTGTGAATTTTTAATAGTTAATTTAGGAAAATCAGTAGTGTTAGTAGTGGTTGCTAAATTACCAATTAGCAATCCAACAGTAGCATTTTTTAACGTAAGATGATTGATTTCATTGGTCGATAAGGTCGAATAATTTATAATCGCGCCCCATTGTCCTGGAACATCAGCATAAAGTGGTTCCAATCGATCGCCTTCAAAAATGACTTCGTTTTCCAAAGCATCGGTTGTCGATTGTGCTCCATTGATTTTTAATTCGGCATTTTTTCCAATAATCAATCCTGAATTAGCATGAAAATGGACACGCACGCCAGGGTTTACTGTTAATGTTTTTCCGTTGGGTACAAATGCATAACCATAAATTACATAGGGTTTCGAATTGTTCCAAATAAATTCATTTCCGTTTACGGGATCAAATTCGTCTAAATTACTTCCTACAGCAACCACGTTTTGATTGTCATCATTTACACCTAAACTGATGGTTTCATATAAAAATTCATTATTTACTTCGCTTCTTTGCGGATAAATAAAATACGCATCTTGTATCAACGTCACCAAATCAACATCTTGTGGAGCGCCACTAATATTGGTGAATTCAATCTTATCAGTATATAAAAAATCGGTGGGATTAACACTTGCTACATCGGCAGTGACTTCAATAAAAACAAACAAACTGTCGTTGGCTAAAAGTTCTACATTGCTAAAAATTTTACCTTGGGCTCCAGCATCTCCAGTCATTCCGTCAACCATGATGCGGTATTTTGATGCAGTTCCTTTGGCTAATCGGACTTGAGGAATGGAAATGTCTTTATCACTTCGGTTGTAGACTTTTAATCGATACGTACTTGAACCAATGTTGGTAAATACAGTGTCTAAATAAACGGTATCGCGAGAAAATTCTAATCCACCTGTGCTAGGTTCAAATTCAAAATCATTCCGACATGAAGATACTAAAACGAGTATTCCGGTTAAAAGTAAAAGGACTAATTTACGCATGTATGTAGCTTTTTTGGTAAAAGTATAAAAATTTGTGGTTTGCCATTGTTTTAGAAACGAAAAAAATAAAGTAATATTTTATCATTATTGGTATAAGTCTTATTCTTTCTTTTAAAAATTGGTATTTTTACAAAAAAAATAATGTTCGATAAAGAAAAAGTGATTGCGTTATGCAATGAAATGTCAATAAATACTTTGATGTCAACGTTAGAGATTGAGTTTATTGATGCTGGAGAAGATTTTTTAACCGCGAAAATGCCCGTTAACCCGAGAGTGCATCAACCAATGGGATTACTTCACGGTGGTGCTAGTGTAGCGTTGGCTGAAAGTGTTGGAAGTGCTGCTTCGATGTTGTACGTGAATCCAGAAAAGCAGGAGGTTCGCGGTATCGAAATATCGGCGAATCATTTGCGCAGTAAACGTGAAGGAATGATTTATGGTACGGCACGAATTGTTCATAAAGGACGAAGCATTCATCTTTGGGAAATTAAAATCGTCGATGAAGACGATAAATTAATCTCACTTTGCAAATTGAGTAACATGATTTTACCACGTCGCTAATGCTATCTTTATTTCAAAAAGTTGCCCAACAATTTCAGAATAAATTACCATTTGTAGTGTATTGCAAACCCAACACTAAAAAAATGATTGGTATTTTTCAAAACGATAATGTACTTTATGAACTTACTGATTTCGACGAAAGTGGTTTTGCCTTTGTTGCCTTTGATAGTACTAAAAAGTATTTTATTCCCGAAGAACTTTCTGATGTGTATGTTGAGAAAGTAAATTCAGCAACCTATTATTTTACTGATGAAATGCCCACAACAACCAATGAAATAGCGGTTAAAAATTTTGAAACGTTAGTTGAAAAAGGCATCTTAGCAATTGCAGAAAATGAATTTAAAAAAGTCGTACTTTCCCGTAAGGAGTCTTTTGAAATAGGCAATTTAGATTTTGAAAAAGTCATGAATCGTTTGCATTTTAATTATCCAAATGCTTTTAATTATTGTTTTTTTCATCCTAAAATTGGCTTTTGGATAGGAGCAACTCCCGAGCAATTTATACAAATTGCTAACGAAACCATCAAAACTGTTGCATTAGCAGGTACACAATTATTTGCTGAAACTATTTCGTGGGAAAACAAAGAAAAACAAGAACAGTATTTGGTTACCGATTTTATTTTAGAAAGCGTGAGATTGTATTGTCATAACCAACAAGTTTCTCAACCTTATACATTCAAAGCTGGAGCTATAGCACACATTAAGACCGATATTTCGGCCACTTTAAATTCAAAGTCCGATTTAGGTAAATTAATTGAGGCTTTGCATCCAACACCTGCCGTATGTGGCTTACCAAAAGAAAACGCCAAACAATTCATTCTGGACAACGAAGGATATAATAGAAAATTTTATACTGGATTTTTAGGCGAATTGAATATCGATTTTACTACATTTAAGCGAGATAATTCGGATTTATTCGTCAATTTGCGATGTATGGAAATCAACGATAAAGTGGCATCCATTTACGTTGGTTGTGGTATTACAAAAGATAGTATTCCCAAAAAAGAATATATTGAAACCGTAAATAAATCAATGACAATTAGAAAAGTTATAAATTTGTAATTAAATAAAAACAGTATGATACAATTGGATATTTTGGCTTTTGGCGCACATCCTGATGATGTAGAATTGGGTTGTAGCGGAACAATTGCAAAAGAAATTGCACTCGGAAAGAAAGTCGGAATTATCGATTTAACACGAGGTGAATTAGGCACACGAGGTTCCGCTGAAATTAGAGATAACGAAGCAGCAAAGGCAGCAAAAATATTAGGTGTTGCTGTTCGAGAGAACTTGAACATGCGTGACGGGTTTTTTATCAATGATGAAATTCACCAATTGGAAATCATTAAAATGATTCGGAAATACCGTCCCAAAATTGTGCTATGTAATGCTGTAGACGATCGTCATATTGATCATCCAAAAGGAAGTAGTTTGGTTTCTGATGCTTGTTTTTTGTCGGGTTTACGTCGAATAGAAACAGAAGTTGATAATCATATTCAAGACGCGTGGCGACCAAAATTGGTCTACCATTATATTCAATGGAAAAACAACGAACCCGATTTTGTTGTGGATATTAGTGGTTTTATGGAAGTAAAGATGGCGTCAATATTGGCCTACGATTCGCAGTTTTACAATCCGAATACCAACGAACCTGAAACGCCAATTGCCACCAAAAACTTTTTGGATAGTGTGAAATATCGTGCTCAAGATCTAGGCAGAATTATAGGAACAGCATATGCTGAAGGATTTACCGTAGAAAGGTATTTGGCTGTCAATAGCTTAAGTGATTTGATATAATTTTTTATTTTTTTTCTTTGTAGAATAAAACTTTTGCAATACATTTGCACTCGTTAAAATGGTGGTTGTAGCTCAGCTGGTTAGAGCGCTGGTTTGTGGTGCCGGAAGTCGCCGGTTCGAACCCGGTCATCCACCCAAGTAACATATAAGCTTCCGACATTGTTGGGAGCTTTTTTAATTTACGATTGTATGAAAAAAATAATCTTCTTTTTATTCATTCCTTTTTTATCCTTCAGTCAAATTGAACGAACCATTAAGTTGAAAGTGGCTGTAATGCAAAATTTTGTAACTAAAGGTGACGATGAAGGGGAAACGTTATTTTGGCAAACCAAAGGGCGAATTACGTTTGGAATTGTAAATTATACCGAAGAACAAAATCCTATTTTTAAAGCCTTGTTCATCAATCAATATAGAGAATTACTAGCTATTTACAAAAAGATGAATGTGTCTGAAGATTCGAACGACACCGCTTTGTATGTAAAAACACTAATACGTCAAGAAGAAGATTACCGTAATTTATTAACCAAAGACCAATTGAAATTTTACTTAGATAAATTGGCCGATTTTGAGAAGAATAATCCGCAAGCAAACGATTCGTATTCTTCATTGTTTTTTTCTGAGAATTTATTAAAGGAATATAAATCGAAAACGTAAACTTGCTTCTTTGTTTCTGAATTTATCTTCATTTTATTGGGAATAGTTCGACTGTGGCACTTTTTACCAACAATCCTGAATGTCAATGGAACATGATAAGGGTTTCCTAACACCTTTTTGGCTATACAACACTACAACAACACTTCAAGAACCAACCGCATAAAATTCTTAGAGATTCCAACTCCTACTTATATAACAACATCCTAAAGTGATTAGAGAAAAATTAAGAATTGTATAGTTTTTATGATCTAAAAAATTGAATTCGATAATTAGTTAAGGCTATTTTTATATTGTGTTAAATAACGTAATTCATGAAAATAGCATTCCTCCCTTTTATCAAATTGGTTCAATTCCTAATTATTTTGTTGATTGTAAAAAGCAATAGTTTATCAGCACAAAACATTTTGGTCAATGGTGATTTTGAAAGTGGAGGAAGTGGCATGGGATTTTTGGTTCATGATTACACCTTAATCAATCCACTTAATGGAAGCAGTGCACCTGGCAATTATGCACGAACAACCAATCCGAATCTAATGAATTCGGGATTTAATTTGGGCGGTGACCATACTACAGGCAACGGAAATATGATAGTGGTTGATGATGCAAATGTTACCAATCGCTTCTTTTGGACCACCGGAAATACTGGCGGTGCCATTAGCGGATTTACCATAGGAACTACATACACTTTTAGTTATTGGATCAAGTCGGTTTCTAATCAAGTTACGAATAGTGCAACACAAGCGAATATCGGTGTTTTCTTTGTAAATGCTACTACAATCAATCCAACCATCTTAAACAATTTGGCACCTTTGCCATTCGAAGGGTGGAAACAAGTTAGTTATTCATTCGTAGCTACAGCCAACAATGTCATGGTTCGATTACGGACGATTAATTCAGGTGCTTTGGGTAATGATTTTGCTGTGGACGATTTTTCTATTACGCAAGGCGGACTCCCATTTATAGGTTCTTTTACAAGCGTAAATCCAAGTTGTCCTAACACTACTGATGGCGCTATTTCGGTTACGGCAACAGGAGGTTTGTCACCCTACAGTGCCTACACGTTATCAGGATCGGCAACGCAATCCAATACAACTGGAATTTTTATTGGTTTGACTGCTGGAACTTATGCTATTTCGGTAACGGATGCTAGCGGAGCTCTATACAGTCAGTCAAATATTGTTTTATCCATACCCAACGATTTGGTTTTGAGTCCGCCAACACCATTGTGCGCAGGCGATACAACGCAGTTATCAGTATCAGGAGGTGACGGCTCGTATACATGGACAGCCAACCCCAATGATAGTTCTATTGTAAATCCAAACAGTGCCACACAAAACGTGACACCTCAAGTAACAACAACCTATACAGTTACTTCTGGAACCTTATCTTCACCAACTAATTTGATTTTTAATGGCGATTTTTCTCAAGGAAATATAAGTTTCACCACCGATTATACGCAAGTGGCTAATCCCAATCCGTTTGGTGTACAATCGTCGTATGCAATTGTTCAAAACCCAAATGCTTGGTTTACTCCGTTTTCGTCCTGTGGCGATCATACCTCAGGTGCCGGAAATATGATGGTAGTAGACGGATCAACCGATCCAACCGGAACCATTCGCGTTTGGTGCACGGCTATACCCGTTGCTGTTCTTCCTAATAAAAGTTATACCTTTTCGTATTACATTGCATCTGTGGCTCCTGAAAATCCGGCAAGGATTCAAGTCACTATAAACGGAGTCTCATTGGGAACACCTGTAACTGCGCCTGCTACAACTTGTTTGTGGACATTGCAATCGTATGTGTGGAATTCGGGTTCTGCTACTACTGCTGATATCTGTATTTTTGATATTGAAAGCGCAGCAGTTGGAAATGATTTTGCTTTAGACGATATTTCTTTAGTCGAAACCCCAACGTGTTTGTATCAAAAAAGTGTTACCGTAACCGTAAATCAAAGGGTAACACCAACTTTTGCAGCAATAGCTCCAATTTGTTTGGGAGACATTATAATTGCTTTACCTACCACTTCTATTAATGGATACATCGGCGTTTGGTCGCCTGCATTGAATCCCAACGCAACAACTACCTATACTTTTACACCTACTTCAGGGCAATGTGCTTCTACAACCAATCTTACCATAGACGTAAATCCGTTACCACAATTTACAGTGACACAAGGTTGTCAAGGAGCAAGTTATGTTTTAACGGCTGAGGTGATTAATGCTACTAATCCAACTTTCGCTTGGTTCAATCCATCCAACAATCAAATCGGAAGCAATTCAAGTTCAGTGGTTATAACAAGTCCTGGCTTATACCATGTAACAGTGACTCAAAATGGCTGTAGTGTAACCGAAATGATTCAGGTTGTAAGTTCGTTATGTGATATTCAGAAGGGAATTTCTCCGAATAACGACGGACTCAATGATAACTTTGATTTGGCAGGATTCAATGTGAGTAATTTAAAAATAGTCAACCGATATGGTACCACAGTGTATGATAAATCGGAGTATGAAGATGAATGGTACGGACAATCTAATAACGGCAACGATTTGCCCGACGGAACATACTATTATGTTATTGATTTTGCCGATTTAGAAACCAAAACGGGTTGGATTTATATTCACCGTGAACAATAATAAAACGGAATGGGAATCAATTTTTTTCAGAAAACAATCTTTTTAATAGTACTTCTTTCTGCAATTACCAGTTTTGGTCAGTTGGGTTTTTGTACTGGAAGTAAAGGAAGTCCCGTTTTTGATGAGAATTTCGGTAACGGAACCAATTACGGACCACAATTACCTGCCGGAACAACCAATTATTCTTTCGTTACCGGAAGTCCAAATGACGGGAGTTACACTTTGTTTTATCGAACCAATTTATACAGCACTTGGCATTATTCGTTAGATCATACGCCCGATACTACTAATGGGACTAACGGGAAAGCCTTAATTGTAAACGCTAATGCCAATACATCGGGTGAATTTTATAAGCGATTTGTCACAGGATTGTGTGTCAACACCACTTTTGAATTTTCTGCTTGGCTGATGAATGTATACAATCCGGGTTCGGGTTTTTGTGGTGCTGGTGAAAAGCCGATAAATGTTCGATTTGAAATATGGGATGTTACCGAAACTACATTATTAAGTGCCGGAAATACGGGAGATATTATCGGTTCATTTGGACCAAATTGGCAACAATACGGTTTGGTTTTTACCACGTCCAGCCAAACGTCGGTAGTTTTAAAGATGAAGAATAATGGAGTAGGAGGTTGCGGAAATGATTTGGCTATTGACGATATTGTGTTTCGTTCATGTGGCGATTTAACCACAGTTAGTAGTCCGTCTGCAACAGGCAACACCTATTCAGTTTGCCAGAATTTAAGTCCGGTTTCTATAACACTTCAAGCCACCACATCAGGAACAGCTACTTATTTTTATCAATGGCAAAGCAGTAGTGATAGTTTTAATTGGACTGATATTTCGGGTGCTAATAGTCCCAATTATACTGCTCCAAATTTAAATTCAATGACTTTTTTCAGAACCAAAGTCGCACAAGACGTGGCGAATTTATCCAACGATTTTTGTTCGACACTCTCGAATGTTTTTACTGTTTCATTTTTGTCATCACCCTCAAATGGCATCAGCATAGGTGATAAAGTCATTTGTAGTAATGATACTATTCCGGCATTAGTTTTAACAACCGATGCTGCATCGAGTGTGAATTGGTTCAGTGCAGCTACTGGTGGCACTTTATTACTGGCGAGCTCGAATGCTTTCACACCGCCAAGTGGAGGCACTTATTATGCAGAAACCTACAGTTTAGCAACGGGTTGTATCCATCCGATTCGAACACCAATAAGTCTTTCGATTGTTCCATTACCAACAGTTGCAATAAATGGCACTATTCTATTTGTACTGGTAATAGTGCTTTGGTGAGTTTTAATGGAACACCCAATGCAATTGTAACCTACACTGTTGATGGAGGAGCAAACCAATCGATAACATTAGATACCAATGGTTTGGCGAGTTTGACTACTCCAGCATTAACAGCAAACAGTACGTATACGCTGGTGAGTTGTACTTCTTCGGTTTTAAGTACTTGTAGTGCAACTTTAAGCAGTTCGATTTTAATTACCGTAAATACCATACCAACAGTTGCAATTTCTGGCGATACTTCCATTTGTTCTGGAACTTCGGCAAGTCTAACATTCACTGGAATCGCCAGCGCAACTGTACAATACACTGTTAATAACGGTCCCAATCAAACCATCAATTTAAATAGCAATGGAATTGCCAATTTGACAACAGCAAATCTAACTGCTAATGCAACCTATACACTTGTTAGTGTTACTTCACCGGGCACGAATTCGTGTACTCAATTGGTATCGCAATCGTTTACCGTTAATATAGTTGCCTTGCCCACAGCAACAATTACAGCAACACCAATTTTGGTATGTTCAGGTCAAACTGCTACGTTGAATTTTAATGGAACACCAAATACGTTAGTAACCTATACTGTAAATGGAGGAACTAATCAAACCATAACACTTGATGGTGCTGGATTGGCTTCGGTAAACACTTCTACAATAACGCAAAATACAACGTTTCTGTTGGTCAGCGCATCGCTTATAGGAACATCTAATTGCTTGCAATCGCTTTCGGGTTTAGTACTCGTTTCTATAAATCCAACACCTATTGCGAGTTATACTGGTAGCCTAAATTATTGTTCCAACGAAACGACAGCGATTGCTTTAGCATCAACAATTGCGGGAACAACATTTACTTGGACTGCCTTACAAAACGGAACAAGTGGCGCAATATCGGGCTCAGGTAGCACAATTGCAGATGTTTTATCAGTAAATGGAACTGATGGAATTGCTACTTATACAATAACACCTTTTTATAATGGTTGTGCTGGGAATCCAATCACTATAAATGTAACAGTTTATGCTTTACCCAATCCTACAATTACTTCAGGTACTATTTGTTTGTTTAATTCTAGCACAATTGCATCGCAACCCTATGTTTTAAATACGAATTTGAATACAACTGATTATAGTTTTGATTGGTTCTTTAATGGTGTATTTATTCCAAATGCAAATGGAAGTACGTATAATGCCATCCAAATAGGAACATATTCTCTGATAGCAACTAATAATAACACAGGTTGTATCTCGGATGCAGTTTTTGCAACAGTGAGCGAAACGCAGCAGGGACAAAGTTTGATAATTAATCAAACGGAAGCTTTTAGTAATAATCCCTTTGTGTTAGTAAATGTAGTTGGTGGTGACGGACCTTTTTTGTATCAATTAGACAATTCATCTTTTCAAACATCTAATGTATTTTATAATGTTGCTTCAGGAACCCATACTATAACTGTTGTAGACACTAGTTTTTGTACCAATTTAACAGCGACAGTGACGTTAATCAATTATCCGCATTTTTTTACACCCAATAATGACGGTGTGAATGATACATGGAACATTAAAGGTTTATCAAGAAATTCTAAAATAAATATTTTTGACCGTTTTGGAAAACTACTTAAACAGATTACAACTAATGGTTATGGTTGGGACGGAACATATAATAGAGAACGAGTACTTTCTGATGATTATTGGTTTACCATTGAATATATCGAAAATGGCGAAGAAAAAATATTTAAAGCACATTTTTCCTTAAAACGATAAGTAACGTTTTCTTCTCAAATTATTTTTTGTTTTCTGCTACTTTAAATAATACAATTTGAGCAATTAAATCACAAGGATTAACTTCATTAAGTGGAAATTGTAACGAACCTTTTCCTTCTTTGTATTTTGAAAGAGCCAATTCAAAATTTGTATGGCCTGCTGGAGTTGCATAAAAGCCAATATGATTTTTATATCCCTCTAAGTAAACCAATGGTTTTCCTTTGTATTTGTATGCTGGCATTTTGTATGCAGTACTTTCTATAGCTTCTGGAGCGTTTTGCAATATGACATGTCTAACTTGTTGCAGTATTTCTTGTACTTCTTTAGGAAATGTTGCAATGTAACTTTCTACCCTATCCATTGTTAATTTTACTTTTAAAAGTGCAAACTAAATTAATAACGATTACCAAATTATTCTAATGCTATATCATTTCAAATGTATTTGAATTTATTGTTTTAACGATAGTTTTTATCTATTAAAAAAAAATATAAACTAAGATTTATTTAATACTTTAGCTACATAATTCAATACATTTTAAATTTAAAAAGAACATGGAAAATAATGAAATTTCGAACACATCGTACAATGTAAACAGTGAAAGCAAATGCCCTTTTTCTGGTGCAAATGCAAAGCAAAGTGCTGGAGCGGGAACTAGAAATACGGATTGGTGGCCCAACCAACTAAAATTGAACATCCTTCGTCAACACGGTCCACAATCCAATCCGATGGGCGAAGCATTTGATTATGCCGAAGCGTTCAAATCTATTGATTATGACGCTTTGAAGAAAGATATTAACGATTTGATGACAACCTCTCAAGATTGGTGGCCAGCTGATTATGGAACTTATGCTGGACTTTTTATCCGCATGGCTTGGCACAGTGCAGGAACGTACCGAATTGCTGATGGTCGTGGTGGTGCTGGAGCAGGAACACAACGTTTTGCACCACTTAATAGTTGGCCCGATAATGCCAATTTAGATAAAGCACGTTTGTTATTATGGCCTATTAAACAAAAATATGGCAAACAAATTTCATGGGCCGATTTGATGATTTTGGCTGGAAATTGCGCTTTAGAATCGGCAGGGTTTAAAACATTTGGTTTTGCTGGAGGTCGTTCGGATGTATGGGAGCCACAAGAAGATATTTATTGGGGATCGGAAGGAAAATGGTTGGATGACCAACGCTATTCTGGCGATCGTGAGCTAGAAAATCCTTTGGCCGCAGTTCAAATGGGGTTGATTTATGTAAATCCAGAAGGACCGAACGGAAACCCTGATCCACTTTTAGCGGCTCGTGATATTCGCGAAACATTTGCACGTATGGCAATGAACGATGAAGAAACAGTGGCGTTAATTGCGGGTGGACACACTTTAGGAAAAACACATGGTGCCGCAGATCCAAGTCAGTATGTTGGTGCTGAACCAGCAGCAGCAGGAATTGAAGAACAAAGTTTGGGTTGGAAAAACACTTACGGTTCAGGAAATGCTGGCGATACTATTACGAGCGGTTTAGAAGGTGCATGGACCACTACACCTACAAAATGGAGTAACAACTATTTCGAAAATTTATTTGGTTTTGAATGGGAACTTACTAAGAGTCCAGCCGGAGCTCATCAATGGAAACCCAAAGATGGAGCTGGAGTAGGGTTGGTACCTGATGCTCACGATACTGCTAAAACGCATGCACCGTTTATGTTGACTACCGATTTGTCGTTGCGATTTGATCCGATATACGAAAAGATTTCTAGACGATTTTTAGAAAATCCTGACGAATTTAATGATGCTTTTGCAAGAGCTTGGTTTAAATTGACGCACCGAGACATGGGACCGATTACTCGTTATTTTGGCCCAGAAGTTCCTGCAGAAGAACTGATTTGGCAAGATCCAATTCCGGCTGCTACACATCCACAAATTGATTATAATGATATTGCTTTATTAAAGTCAAAAATTGCCAATTCAGGATTGTCTGTATCGCAATTGGTTGGAACTGCGTGGGCTTCTGCTGCTACGTTTCGTGGTTCAGATAAACGTGGTGGCGCCAACGGAGCTCGTATTCGTTTAATGCCTCAGAAAAACTGGGATGTAAATAATCCAACGCAATTGGCTACTGTCTTAGCTACTTTAGATGGTATTCTAAATGATTTTAATGCAACTCAAACCGATGGAAAACAAGTATCTATTGCCGATTTAATTGTATTAGCTGGAGGAGTGGGTATCGAAAAAGCAGCGCAAGGTTCTGGTCACAAAGTAACTGTTCCTTTTTCACCAGGAAGAGGCGATGCAACGCAAGAGCAAACCGACGTAGAATCGTTTGCTGTTCTAGAACCAGAAGCAGACGGATTTAGAAATTATATGAAGACTAAATTTACTACTTCTGCTGAAGAAATGTTGATTGACAAAGCACAACTTTTAACACTTTCAGCACCAGAATTATCTGTGCTTTTAGGAGGTTTACGTGTTTTGAATACCAATTTTGATCAGTCTCGACATGGAGTATTTACCAATCGTCCAGAAACATTGACCAATGATTTCTTTGTAAATCTTTTAGATTTAGGAACTACTTGGAAAGCTACTGCAGACAATCAAGACGTATTTGAAGGTCGCGATCGCGTAACAGGTGCTTTGAAATGGACAGGTACTCGTGCAGATCTTATCTTTGGATCAAATTCTGAACTTAGAGCGATTGCAGAAGTATATGGTTGTTCCGACGCCCAAGAAAAGTTTATAACTGATTTTGTTGCTATTTGGAGTAAAGTGATGAATCTAGATCGTTTTGATCTGGCTTAATAAATGATTTGTTTTAAGATCGATAATTTTGTAATCAAAACAGAAATGACTTTTAGTTGTTTCTGTTTTTTTTTTATGTTTGCGCCCGTAAAATTAAATGTAAGGAAAATAATAGAAGAGTGGAATAAGATTCAACAAACCGACAGAAACTCTGATTCTGTTAACAACGATAATCCCTGCTCTTTT
>CANLLR010000011.1 GCA_947491985.1 Flavobacteriaceae bacterium
TTTATATTTTAAATACTAATTTTCAAAACATAAAGTTTTGCATGTAATTCACAATTTATAATTCACAATTTATAATTCACAATTCACAATTACCAATCCCCACTAGCACCACCTCCACCAAATCCGCCGCCGCCGCCGAATCCGCCAAAGCCGCCACTAGAACTTCGTCCCATATTACTCAAAATAATAATGTCTAGCAAACTTGGTCCACCACTGCTGTTGCCCGATGACCCGCCTTTGTTTTTAGAAGCTAAAAGGATGATGATGATAAAAATGATTACAAAAACGATAATCGGTGCTATTCCTTTCCCCGATTTTTTTTTGTCATTTTTGTATTCGCCTTTCATTACTTTGAAAATAGCTGTCGTACCTTCATCGATGCCTTCGTAATACCTATTGGCTTTGAAGTTGGGTTTAACCACTTGCTCAATGATGCGTCGAGATAGCGCATCGGTTAGCAAATGCTCGGTACCGTAACCGGCTTGTATGGTCATTTTTCGATCGTCTTTAGCAATCAAAAAAATAATCCCGTTGTCTTTTCCTTTTTGCCCGATTTGCCATTTTTGTCCCAAATCGGTGGCATATCTCGCAATTAGTTCACCCTGTGTTGTGGGCACAATCATTACAAAAACTTCGGTCGATGTACTATCAGAATAGATTCGGAGTTTGTCGTATAATTGCTTTTTCTGAATTTCAGATAGCGTATTGGTGCTGTCAATTATTGGGGGAATAAAAGATGGTTTTTCAGGAATTTTTAATTGTGCAAAACCCAATTTACTTAACAAAAACAAAAGTATCATCAAAAGAATTTTAGCAATTCTATAAAATAAATGTATCATTTAGCCTTTTGATATTTCGTTAGTAAGTTCGTCGGTATCATCACTTTGAAACGGAAAGTGTTTTTGAAGTTGCACACCTGCATTGTGAATCCCTTCGACCAACGCTTGGCAATTGTTTCCGTTTTTGAAATGAGTAGCCATAATGTCTTTGGTACAATTCCAAAAATCATCGGTCACTTTTTCATTAATCCCTTTATCTCCAAAAATAGCAAACTGTTTGCTTTTTACAGCTACATAAATAATTACGCCATTGCGATCTTTAGTGTCGTACATTTTCAATTCATTGAAAACTGCAATTGCTCTTTCAAACGGGGCCATTGGGTTCTCTTTTTCTATGTGAACACGAATTTCACCAGAAGTATTGTTTTCCGCCAAACGAATGGCTTCAACTACTTCGGCTTCTTCTGTTGTGGATAAAAACTCTTCTACTTTCGACATTATTTAGCTTCTTTCTTGCCAAAATCAAATTCTACTTCAGGTGCTTTTTCTGCTCCAGCATCGGCTTTAAATCGAGCAATTTCTCCAAATCCGAAAAGTTTTGCAAAAATCACACTTGGAAAACTTCTGGTTTTTTTGTCGTAAATATTGGCTGCGTCGTTAAAACGGTCTCTTTCTACATTGATTCGGTTTTCTGTTCCTTCAATTTGCGATTGCAATTCTAAAAAGTTTTGATTTGCTTTCAAATCAGGATATTGCTCAACTGTTACCAATAATCGCGACAACGATGAACTCAATCCCGCTTGCGCTTGTTGAAATTGCGCCAATTGCTCTGGAGTGATATTGGTTGGATCAATTGTAACCGAAGTAGCTTTGGCACGCGCCTCAATCACAGCGGTCAATGTTCCTTTTTCATAATCGGCCGCACCTTGAACTGTCTTTACTAAATTTCCAATCAAATCATTACGACGTTGGTACGAACTTTCTACTTTCGACCAAGCTGTTTTTGTATCTGCCTGAACGTTTACAAGTCCGTTGTACGATGAAATTGCAAGTAACACTAACACGACAATAATTCCGACTGGGATTAACCATTTTCTCATAATTTCTAATTTTAAAGTTTATTTGTTGTTTTTAATTTTATTCCGCTGGGCTCCATACAGTTCGGCTTCGCTTCGGATGGTTCTTAGTTATTTATAAATTATTTTTAATATTCGTTAACTCAGCTTTAATTCCAGCTAATTTATTGATGATTTCAAACTTGTCTAAGGTCTTTTTCTGACCTTCTTTTAAGTGTATTTTGGCGCCATCCAATGTAAAGCCACGCTCTTTTACCAAATGATAAATGAGCTGTAAATTTTTTACATCTTCTTGGGTAAACATGCGATTGCCTTTGGCATTTTTTTTTGGTTTTAAGATGTCAAACTCTTTGTCCCAAAAGCGAATTAACGATGCGTTTACACTAAAAGCAGCAGCCACTTCGCCAATGCTGAAATACAATTTGTCTTTAGAAAGTTCTATCTGCATACTTGTTATTTTTAATTTTGAACACTGAACACTGCTTTTTAGTCCAAAGACTGATTTTCTTGATTGGCAATTTTTGAAATCGCTACATATTCAGCAGCCGAAATATTTCCGTAGTAAAAATTAATTGGATTCACGACTTTGCCATCTTTATGTACTTCGTAATGCAAATGAGGCGCCTGACTTCTTCCAGTACTCCCAACATAACCAATAATATCACCACGTTTTACGCGCTGTCCTGAGCGTACTTTATATTTGCTTAAATGTCCGTACAATGTTTTGTACCCAAATCCGTGCGCAATTTCTATATGATTTCCGTAACCGGAGAGCGAATTGTCAGCATTTTTCACCACGCCATCACCTGTAGCAAAAATTGGTGTTCCGGTTTTGGCGGTAAAATCCATTCCTTCGTGCATTTTTCGTGCTTTCGTAAATGGATCACTTCGGTAGCCAAAACCCGATGCCATTGCTTTTAAATCTTCATTTTTTACGGGTTGAATTGCCGGAATGGCTTCTAATAAATTATTTTTTGCTTTGGCTAATTTCAAAATTTCGTCCAACGATTTTGATTGTATCGCCAATTCTTTCGTTAAAATATCTACTCTTTTACTGGTATTAATAACCAAATCCGAATTGTTAAAGCCTTCTAATTTTTTGTAACGATTGGCTTCTTTGAATCCCTCTTTTCGTTTTTCAGACGGAATAGGAGATGAATTAAAATAGGCTCGATACAAATTATCATCTCGATTTTCTATAGCAGCAATGACTTCTTCCGCCTGATCCAATTTTTTATTCATAATGGCATAATTCAATTTCATGTTATCCAATTCTCTTGACAGTAATTTGTCTTTTGGTGTTTCAAAATACGGCGTGTTAATCAAAAGTACCATACATAAAAATCCGAATAAAGACGACGCCAGCAAAAATAAAGCTGCATAACCAATACTTCTGCCTTTTTTTTGCTTAATTTTTCGATACGCTAAACTTTCTGTATCGTAATAATAGGTAACTTTCTTCGGCATTTCTTAAATTATGCTATTTTTGCGTTGGGTTATAGAATAACAATAGTTATACGAACAAATTTAAGAAATGTTTCAGATTGTTTCCCATTTTTAAAATTTAATCTTTGCGTCATGAGTAAAATTACAATAGAAGCTATTTTTGATACTACTGCAGAAAACGTTTGGGACGCCATTAAACGACCTGAAGCAATGAAAATGTGGTATTTTGATATCCCCAATTTTAAATTGGTTGTTGGTAATGAATTTTCTTTTTATGAAGGAGAAGCTCAAATGTACCTTCATAAAGGAAAAATTCTCGATTTTTCAGTCAACCAAATGCTGCAACATACCTGGACACATCCCGAACAATCGAACGGGAGTTCAGTGGTAACGTGGACTATGGCAACAACCGATGACAATAAAGTAAAAGTGACGCTAACGCATGAAGGTGTCGAATCGTTTGCAGATGCAGGTAAAGATTTTACCGTTGCAAATTATGAAATGGGTTGGAATGCATTAGTAAAAACAAATTTGAGAAACTACCTTTACAACATCAAAAAAGTAACTTTTGAAATTGCAATAGTTGCAAGTGCCGAAGCAATTTGGAACATCATGTGGGATAAAAAAGGATATACTAATTGGATGACACCTTTTTGCGAAGGAAGTTATTTTACTGGAGAAATTGAAATGGGTAACCGAATTCATTTTCTTATGCCAAAAGGAGACGGTATGTTTAGCGACGTGTTTTTTCTTAAACCGAATAAAATAGTGATGTTTCAGCACATTGGGAATGTAAAAGAAGGGAAAGAACTTCCTTTGGATGCCGAAACACAAAAATGGTCAGGTTGTTTTGAAACGTATAAATTGAATGAAATTGACGGTGTAACAACTGTAACTGCCGAAGTTGATTGTGTCGAACATTATGTCGATTTTATGAACAAAACGTTTCCATTAGCCTTACAAGAGTTAAAAAAAATATCTGAAAAAAAATAGAATAAAAACCAAAATAGAAACTCTGACAACTAAAATTAGTGAAACGACTTTTAAGCAGTATCAAAACTATGTTTCTATGTGTTTAAAAAAATATTAGAAAATAATTATAATGAAATCACAAGACATTCGTAAGCAATTTTTGCAATTTTTTGAAAGCAAAGGCCACCTCATTGTTCCATCAGCGCCCATCGTTTTAAAAGATGATCCAACGCTCATGTTTAACAACTCGGGAATGGCGCAATTCAAAGAATATTTTTTAGGAAACAGAAATCCTAAAAGTCCACGAATAGCCGATACACAAAAATGTCTTCGTGTTTCAGGAAAACATAACGATCTTGAAGATGTAGGTTTTGATACCTACCATCATACCATGTTTGAAATGTTAGGCAACTGGTCGTTTGGTGATTATTTCAAAAAAGAAGCCATCAATTGGGCATGGGAATTATTGACCGAAGTGTATAAAATCCCGAAAGAAAACTTATATGTTTCTGTTTTTGAAGGCAATCCTGAAGAAAACGTTCCGTTTGATCAAGAAGCTTGGGACATTTGGAAAACGTTAATCGATGAAGACCGTATCATCCTCGGAAATAAAAAAGATAATTTTTGGGAAATGGGCGATCAGGGTCCGTGTGGCCCGTGTTCTGAAATTCATGTCGACATTCGTTCCGATGCTGAAAAAGCATTGGTTTCTGGAAAAAGTTTGGTCAATAACGATCATCCGCAAGTAGTTGAAATTTGGAACAATGTGTTCATGGAATTCAATCGAAAAGCCGATGGTTCGCTCGAAAAATTACCTGCTCAACACGTTGATACCGGAATGGGATTTGAGCGTTTGTGTATGGCGTTACAAGGAAAAACGTCCAATTATGACACCGATGTTTTTACGCCACTTATCGAAAAAGTAGAACAAATTACAGGGTTAAAATATACTTCCAACGAAGTTAAAAACATAACAGAAGAACAAAATAAAACCAACATCGCCATTCGTGTTGTTGTCGATCACGTTCGTGCTGTTGCTTTTGCGATTGCCGACGGACAATTGCCGTCAAACACCGGAGCGGGTTATGTAATTCGCAGAATTTTGCGTCGTGCCATTCGCTACGGATTTACCTTTTTAAACACCAAAGAGCCTTTCATTACTAAATTGGTCGAAGTGTTGGCAAATCAAATGGGTGAATTTTTCCCAGAAATCAAATCGCAACAACAATTGGTTACCAATGTGATTCGCGAAGAAGAAGCCTCGTTTTTACGTACCTTAGATCAAGGATTGCAATTGTTAGACAAAGTCATTTCAGATTCAAAAGAGAAAACAATCAGTGGCGAAAAAGCGTTCGAATTGTATGATACTTTCGGATTTCCTATCGATTTAACGGCTTTGATTTTAAGAGAAAAAGGCTACGAATTAGACGATGCGGGATTCAACACCTCGATGCAAGAACAAAAAAAACGTTCGCGTGCTGCGTCTGAAGTTTCCACCGAAGATTGGTCGGTTTTGATTCCGGGTAACGTTGAAACTTTTGTAGGTTACGACCAAATCGAAAACGACGTGAAAATTACCCGTATTCGAAAAGTGGATTCCAAAAAAGACGGAATTTTATACCAAATCGTATTGAATAACACACCATTTTATCCGGAAGGTGGTGGACAAGTAGGCGATAAAGGAACTTTAGTCTCCGCAAATGAAACGATTGATATTATTGATACAAAGAAGGAAAATAATCTTATTCTGCATTTTGCCAAACAACTTCCAGACAATGTTTCGGCCAACTTTGTAGCAAAAGTCAATACCGATTTACGAACATCCACCTCTAAAAATCACTCGGCAACCCACTTAATGCATTTGGCATTGCGAACCATTTTAGGGACTCATGTGGAGCAAAAAGGATCGTTGGTCAACCCAAATTATTTGCGTTTTGATTTCTCGCATTTTTCTAAAGTTTCTGACGATGAATTGCGTCAGGTAGAAGCTAGTGTGAATGCACAAATCGAAGCCCAATTGCAATTGGTTGAACATCGCAACATTCCGATTAAAGAAGCTTTGGATAAAGGTGCAATGGCGTTATTTGGCGAAAAATATGGCGACAATGTACGTATGATTGAATTCGGAGAAAGTAAGGAATTATGTGGTGGAATTCACGTGAAAAACACTTCAGAAATCTGGCATTTCAAAATCATTTCAGAAGGCGCTGTTGCAGCTGGAATTCGCCGTGTTGAAGCGATAACGGGAAATGCGGTGAAAAATTTCTATCAAAATCAAGAAAATACCTTGGCAGAAATAGTAACAACATTAAAAAATCCGCAAGATATTTTAAAATCGGTGGCTTCTTTGCAAGACGATAATACAAAATTGAAAAAACAACTCGAGCAGTTATTGAAAGAAAAAATCGACGGTTTAAAAAACAATATAGTTACTGAATTTCAAAACATAAACGGCGTTCACTTTTTGGCGAAACAAGTCGATTTGTCAATGAGTGCTACTAAAGAATTGGCGCAAGCTGTCGGAAGTTCAAAACCCAATTCGTTTGTGTTTTTAGCTTCTGTTGAAGATAATGCGCCTAACATTCATTGTTATATTTCAAAAGAATTGGTGGCTTTGAAAAGTTTAAATGCTAATGCAGTAATCAAAGAATTAGGACAGTATATTGATGGAAATGGCGGAGGACAACCTTTCTTTGCCTCTGGAAAAGGGAAGAATGTAAGCGGAATTAAATTGGCGTTGGAAAAGGCAATAGACTTTGTGAAGTAATTCTAAACATACTTTCATAGTATTATTTAAAAATCAGAAGCATAAAATTTTGTTTTCCGCTTTTTTTTATTTGCTTTACATAAGTTTCTCACACTCGAATCTATGAAAAAATTTATCTTATTATTTATATTGCTTCCGTTTTTGAATTCATGTTCAAGTGAGGATAGCGCATCAAATTCAAGTGTTTTTCTTTTAAAGAAAGCAATAGCAGTATCCAATATTTCACCCTCATTTAATACTGTTTTTGATTATAAATACAATGGCAGAAAAATGGACAAAATAACTATTGGAGATGTTGAAATACGTTATATGTATGTTGGTGATTTAATTACTAAATCAGAGCGGTATACTAACAATCAATTGACTTCAAGGGTTTTATTAACGTATGATAGTAACGATAGGTTAACGAGTGAAATGTATCACTATGACCTCACTAATAATTTAGCCGAAAAATACCAATACACTTATAATGCTGACGGAACTGTAAATTACAGTAGGTTAGATGGAAATTTAACCAGTCAAAATAACTTATTACAAACAGGCAAAATCTATTTGAATGCCAATCAAGAACCGTATCAGTTAGACATTTATTCACAAGGCAACTTGATTCGAAGGTTTGTTTATACCTATGGTAATAAAAAAAGTGCGTTTTATAATGTTATAGGATTAAATAAACAAGTTATTCGCTCACCCGATCGTTCGTTACGGAATCATTTGTCAACACAAATTTATGATGGAAACAATAACTTGATTTCAAGTGCAACGTATACTTCTGTATTTAATGCAGAGGATTTTCCGGTTGACTTAACAACTGTTTTTGATAATAATCCTCCCACTTTTTCACAGTATTTTTACTAATTAAATTAAAAAATACAAAACCGATTGTAAAAATTTCTACAATTTTTACAATCTGAGTTGTTTTTATTCTCACAGAGTTTCTACTTCCTTTCCCCAATCTGCTGTCTCCACATTGCATAATACAAACCTTTTTCTTCCAATAAGTCAGCGTGTTTGCCTTGCTCAATAATTTTACCTTGTTCTAAAACAAAAATTTTATCGGCATGCATGATTGTTGAAAGTCGGTGCGCAATCAACACCGTAATTCGGTTTTTATCTGAAATCGAACGAATGGTCGAGTTAATTTCTTCTTCTGTAATCGAATCCAAAGCCGAAGTCGCTTCGTCAAAAATTAATAAATTCGGGTTTCGCAAAATGGCGCGAGCAATCGATAACCTTTGCTTTTCGCCTCCAGAAACTTTGATTCCACCTTCACCAATGGTAGAGTTCAATCCGTCGGATGCACGGATTAGCAAAGTGTCACAGCTCGCTCGGTGCAATACATCTAACAATTCGTCATCTGTAGCGTTGGGTTTTACAAATAATAAATTCTCACGAATCGTGCCCGAAAATAGTTGAGCATCTTGCGTTACAAATCCGAGTTGCTGACGTAAATCCAATAAATCCACCTGATTCGAATTGACAGCATTGTACAATACTTCGCCTTTTGCAGGCGGATACAATCCCACCAATAATTTTACTAAAGTGGTTTTACCAGAGCCAGACGGACCAACAAACGCTACCGTTTCACCTTGTTTGATGTCGAAATTAATATTCTCAACAGCTGGAGCACCCGCACTTTTGTGTTGGAACGTTACGTTGTTAAAATGCAACGATGAAATCGGTCCAATGTGTGTAGGGTTTTTTGGGCGAAATTCGGAAGTCGCATTCAACAGTTCTTCAAAATTTTCCATCGAGACTTTGGTTTCGTTTTTCACGATGATAAACTGACTCAATTCTTGCAACGGACCAAAAATAAAGAAGGTAAAAAATACCATGGTTAGCAAATCGCCGACTAATATTTTATCGCCAAATAAAAAGTAATACAAGGCAAAAATGACACAGGTTCTAAGAAAATGAACTGTAGTACCTTGGATAAAACTCAAACTTCGAATGAAGCGTATTTTTTGCAATTCGAGACTTAATATTTTTTGGGTGTTGCCGTTCAATCGCTCTTCTTCTTGTTGGGTCAATCCCAAACTTTTTACCAATTCGATGTTGCGCAAACTCTCGGTGGTTGAACCTGCAAGCGAATTGGTTTGAGTTACAATGCGTCGTGAAATCACTTTAATTCGTTTGCCTAAAAAAGAACTCAATATCGCAATAATTGGCGCTGAAACCATAAATATTAAAGCGATTCGATAATCTATACGAGAGATATAAATGATTACAAATACAAATCCAACTACCGTTTGAAAGATCAAGGATATCGAAAGAGTAATTAATTTTTCGGAATCGCTACGCACTTTTGTCAGTTTACTCAACGTTTCACCGCTGCGTTGGTCTTCGAAATCTTCGTAAGGCAAATCGAGTGATTTTTTGATTCCGTCAGTGTACATTTCGGCTCCCGTTCGCTGAATGACAATATTGGTAAAATAATCCTGAAAATTTTTCGTCAATCGCGACACCATCGCTGCGCCTAAAGAAAGCAGCAACCAAAATCCAACCGCTTTTATAAAACCTATTTCATTGCCTTTGTATTTGGCGATTCCCACACCGCAATCTTGCATTAATTTTCCGGTAATAATCGAATCCGAAAGACTAAAACAAATGTTTATGGCTGCCATTATTAACGCAATAAACAATAAAAGTTTGTGTTTTTTTATGTAAAAATAGAGTAATTTCATAAGTAAAATAGATTCAAAAAATAGGTGAGATGTTCCTTTTTTTAAGAAATGCAAAAGTACTAAATAATTAGGTGGAATAGATTTACAACTGTTAATTGATTACTAATTTTGTATTTTTGAAAAGATAAATAAGAAATGATGCAATTCACCACTAAAGTTTCAGTCAAAAAATCAAATCATCCGCTCAACTACGACTCTAAAGTTGTGTCTTTTGGTTCTTGTTTTGCTTCAACTATGTCGGAAAAATTCGACTATTTTAAATTTCAAAATACGGTTAATCCGTTTGGAATCGTATTCAATCCGGTTTCGATTGAAATGATAGTAGAGCGAGTAGTTACTAAAAATTGGTTCACCGAAAACGATGTTTTTTTTCACAACGAAAGGTGGCATTGTTACGAAATACATTCGGATTTGAGTCATGCAAACAAAGACACATTGCTTCAAAATTTAAATGCCAACCTCAAATCAACAAATCAACAAATAGCACAAGCCTCTCACGTAATTATTACTTACGGATCGTCATGGATTTATAAATTAAAATCGACCAATCAAGTCGTTGCCAATTGCCATAAAGTGCCTCAAGATCAATTTGAAAAAGTGCTTTTGTCTGTTGAAACAATTGAAAAAGCGATACAAAATATTGTTCATTTGATTCAGAAAGTGAATCCGAATTGCCATTTTATTTTTACGATTTCGCCCGTTCGACATCTTAAAGATGGTTTTGTTGAAAACCAACGAAGCAAAGCACATCTTATTACTGCTATTCACGAAATTATCGACAGACAACATACAACAATCGACTATTTTCCTTCTTACGAAATCATGATAGACGAGTTGCGTGATTATCGTTTTTATGCCAACGATTTTTTACATCCGAGTTCATTGGCTACTGACTATATTTGGGAACGGTTTTTTCAATCACAAATTGATGAAAATGACCAAGCAATAATGCAAGAAGTAGGTGCCATTCAAAAGGCGTTATTGCATAAACCCTTTCATCCCAATTCAGAAAATCATCAAAAATTTGTTAAGAATCTAAATCACAAAATAGCTGCTTTAATAGCTCAATATCCACAAATAAAATTTTAATAATGAGCAGAACTTCTTCCACCGAAACCGATATTAAAAATATGCTAACGCCTTTGGTTCAGGCTTTGATTCGCTCAGGTAAAATTTTATACATTGTCCTTTTTCTTATTATTGCTTTTTTAGTGTACCAATTGTGGACAAAAAAAGAAGGCACATTATCAGTAGAATATGACACGGCGTTAATTCAGGAGCAAATTAAAAACGTAGGGAAATTGGTCGTTACAGAAGGTCACTTTTCGCAAGTGATGACGTACAAAGACCAAAAAAAGTATTTTGCTAATTTGATAACGTTTGATAAAAAAGCTTTGGTTATAATTAATGCAGATGTAACTGTGGCCTTTGATTTGAGTAAAGTGACGTATGACATTGATGCCAAAAATAAAACGGTAACCATTACCAATATTCCGAAAGAGGAGATAAAAATTAGTCCCGAAATCAAATACTACAATATAGATCAAAGTACGTTTAACGAATTTACTGGAGACGACTACAACAAAATCAACAAAATCATAAAAGCCAATTTAGTGCAAAAAATTGATAAGTCGACACTTAAATCGAATGCTAAAAACCGATTAATAAGCGAGTTGTCTAAAATTTTAATCGTGACCAACTCGATGGGTTGGGCGCTAAAATACGATGGAGAAATAGTAGAAAGCAATGCTCAATTAAACAAGCAAATGGCGAATTAAATACGCATTTTTATGTATTGTTTCACTTTAAAGATTAAATCAAATTTGTAGTTGATTTACTCTTTTTTTAATATTATTTCTGATAGTATTGTTGCTTTTTGTAATTGGGTATTTAGTAAAGAACAATAACAAGATATAGGCAGAGCATACCAATACTGTAAATCAATTGTACAAATTGATTTTTTCGCTGAATCAAAAACAGCAGACTTTTAAAGTTATTAAAAAGTAGGTAAGTAGTTTTTTAGTTTTTTTGAAAACCATCTCGTTATTTTACGAGGTGGTTTTCTTGTATAAAATGTCGCTAATTGCTAAGCGTCATCATTACAAAACAAAAACAATTACTACAATTTACTTTTCAAACTACTCCATCCGCCACCATTAATGGCATCAATTCCATTACTTTTTAAAATCGATGTGGCTTGAGCACTTCGCATCCCGCTGGCACAACAAGCTATCACGGGTTTATTCATTTTTTTTATACTTTCAATTTGATTTCCAATAGTGTTTAACGGAATGTTTTTCGACCCTTTGATATGGCCACCTTGAAATCCACCTGAAGTTCGCACATCTACAATTACGGCACCTTTATCGATAAACTCTTTTACACTTTCTGTTTTATTTCCTAATCCTAACATGTTTAACAATCCCATAGTTGTAATTTTTAATTATTTTATTTCTGTCAACAATGCTTCTTGCACTTAAATTCAGAAGCAAAAGTAAAGCAACTCCAAATACATTTTAGTAACAAAAGTTACCCAACTAAAAATATTCAATATATTTGACAGCAATGAAGATTACCGACCGAAAAACCGAAATTATAAACGTTGCTGCTAAGCTTTTTAAAGAAAAAGGCTATAGCGCTGTAACCATGCGTGACATAGCTCAGGCAATGAACATCAAAGCGGCAAGCTTGTACAATCACATCAAGTCGAAGCAAGAAATATTGGTTTTAATCGTTATTAAAATTGCAGAAGAATTTACTTCTGTAATCGATAAAATCGTTGCATCCGATAGTTCAACCATTCAAAAAATTGAAAGAGTGATTCAACTTCACATTGATATTACACTCCGAAATCCCGATGCTTTAGCTTGTCTAAACAACGATTGGATGCATTTAACCGATAACGATTTGACTTATTTTATAAAAATGCGAGAAGACTATGAAGAGAGTTTTCGTTCCATCATCAAAACCGGAATCGAAAACAATGAAATCAAAAATCTAAACATTGAAGTAATCATCTTCTCCACACTTTCCACATTGCGAACCTTATATCTTTGGTATGGAAAGAAAAAAAGCCCTAATCCATCCGTCTTGAAATCCAATATGGTGCATGTTTTACTCAACGGAATAGTTTAAAATTCTTCGGTTGTTGTTAAAAAATTACAACGTTTTCGTAACCAATTAAAAAAATCATTAAATTTGCATAACAAACTAACAAGTGTTAGTTTAAAATAATTCAGTTGTAATGTCAAAATTTCACAGCGTAAAAATCGCCAATATTTATAAGGAAACAAAAGATTGCTCCGTGTTATCTTTCGAAATTCCGAATGAACTAAAGCCAGAATTTCACTATAAGCAAGGACAGCATCTTACGCTAAAAGCAACAATTAATGGTCAAGATATTCGCCGTTCGTATTCATTATGTTCAAGTCCAATTGAAAACAAATGGCAAGTTGCCGTTAAAAAAATCAATGGCGGATTGTTTTCTACCTTTGTAAATGACACTTTAAAAAAAGGTGATGTTATTGAAGTTATGGCGCCCAACGGTGAATTTAATGTAGAAGTTGATGCCAACAAACCTAAAAATTTCATTGTTTTTGCAGCGGGAAGCGGCATCACACCGATACTTTCCATCATCAAAACACATTTAGCATCCGAGCCAAACAGCACATTTAAGCTGTTTTACCTCAATCGCACCGTAAAATCAATTATCTTTAAAGAAGAAATTGAGCAGTTAAAAAACACCTATTTCGACCGATTCGAAATCTTCCATTTCTTAACCAAAGAACACCGAAGCATCGAATTGTTAAATGGGCGATTTACCCAAGAAAAGTTACAAGTGCTTACCAAAAGTATCATCGACATTCCGTCCACCGACGAATGTTTTATTTGCGGTCCAGAACAAATGATATTCCTAATCCGCGACGAATTAATAGCCGCTGGTTTAGATAAAAATAAAATCCATTACGAGCTGTTTACCTCCGGAATAACCGAAGAAGACAAAGCCCGAATGGCAAAAATTGTAGAGAAAAAAGTAGAAGGAACCGATGTCACTATTATCGACGGAGGAAAAGAATTCCATTTCGTTATGGACGACGATTTCGACAACATTCTCGACGGCGCATTAGCCGCTGGAGCCGATTTACCATTCGCCTGCAAAGGTGGCGTTTGCAGCACTTGCAAGTGCAAAGTCGTGTCAGGAACCGTCGAAATGAAAATCAATTACGCACTCGACGAAAACGAAGTCGCAAAAGGATTGGTGTTAAGCTGTCAAGCCGTACCAACTTCAGGAAAAGTAGTAGTCGATTTTGGAGTTTAGAAGCAAATGGCTCGGGCATTTTGGTTATCCATTTTCCTGCTGCCTTTCCAAAGCTCGCTAAAGAAGCGAGGCTTTTCCATCGCATCAGGGCTAGAAAGTAAAAATAATAGAATTTTTGTATCAGGTACATTTTGAAAAATAGAATAAAATCTGTGATAATCTGTGAAATCTGTGGCAAATAAAATAATAACTAATTTGTAGAAATTATGTCAGAACACGAAGTAAAAAATCTAGAAGCCATTTTCGACGCACGAATTGCTCGTGACGAAAAAATTGAACCCAAAGACTGGATGCCTGAAAAGTACCGTCAAACACACATTCGTCAAATTTCCCAACACGCACATTCCGAAATCGTTGGTATGTTACCCGAAGGAAATTGGATTACTCGTGCGCCCTCTCTAAAAAGAAAAGTGGCACTTTTAGCTAAAATTCAAGACGAAGCCGGACACGGTTTGTACTTGTATTCAGCCTGCGAAACTCTCGGAATTTCACGCGAAGAATTGTACAATCAACTGCATTCAGGAAAAGCAAAATATTCGAGTATTTTCAATTATCCAACGCTGACATGGGCTGATATGGGCGCAATCGGATGGTTAGTCGATGGTGCTGCAATTATCAATCAAGTGCCGTTAACAACAACGTCATTCGGACCTTACGCTCGGGCCATGGTGCGCGTTTGTAAAGAAGAAAGTTTCCATCAACGCCAAGGTTTTCAAATCATGATGACACTTGCAGAAGGAACTTCAGAACAAAAGGAAATGGCGCAAGATGCCTTAAACAGATGGTGGTTTCCAGCATTAATGATGCTAGGTCCAACAGATGCAGCATCAGTTCATACAGAACAATCCATGAAATGGAAATTGAAACGCAAATCCAACGACGAATTACGTCAACAATTTGTTGATCAAACCGTTCCGCAAGCACACATGATAGGACTTACAATTCCAGATTCAACTTTAAAGTTCAACGAAGAAACCAAGCATTACGAATTTGGCGAACTCGATTGGGACGAATTCTGGCAAGTCGTAAAAGGCCACGGACCATGCAATAAAGAAAGAATCTCAACACGTAAAAATGCTTGGGATAACGGAAAATGGGTTCGCGATGCAGCTATGGCTTACGCCGAAAAACAAACAGTTAAGGAAGTAAAACAAGCGATATAATCAATTACGAATTATCAATTACGAGTTTTTTCTAATTCATAATTCATAATTTAAAATTCATAATTATGAAAAACTGGCCTCTTTGGGAAGTATTTATAAGAAGTAAAAACGGATTAGAACACCGTCACTGCGGAAGCTTACATGCAAGCGATGCCACCATGGCGTTA
Organism: Flavobacteriaceae bacterium; assembly: GCA_947491985.1. Taxonomy (GTDB): domain Bacteria; phylum Bacteroidota; class Bacteroidia; order Flavobacteriales; family Flavobacteriaceae; genus Flavobacterium. Next base: position 15,373 of record CANLLR010000011.1, read on the forward strand.
GAAAATGCTCGCGATGTCTACACACGCCGTATGGAAGGAGTCAGTATTTGGGTAGTGCCATCAGCACAAATCACAGCATCCAATCCAGACGATAGTGCAGAACTTTTCGATCCAGCAAAAGACAAAGTGTACCGTCACCCAACTTTTTATGAACTTCCAGACGAATTAAAACATATGTAGAATTTGTTTTTAATTAAATCTAATAGGTTTAAAAGCATTTTAAAATTCGTGAAATTTATATAAAACAATGAATTCGTGAAGATTCGTGAAATTCGTGTAAACAATAAAAAATGAACAACAATTTAATTCAATACATCTACGGAATAGCCGATAATTCTTTGATTTTAGGACAACGTCTAGGCGAACTTTGCGGTCACGGTCCAAGTCTAGAAACCGATATCGCTATGACCAACATTTCGCTAGATTTATTCGGTCAAGTGCGAAGTTACTATCAATACGCAGCCAAATTAATTGGAGTAGAAGCCTCAGAGGATACTATTGCATTTCTTCGCAAAGAAAAAGAATATAAAAATGTTTTGCTGGTAGAACAACCCAATCAAGATTTTGCCTATTCCATTTCAAGACAATTTTTATTTGATGTGTATCATTCATTAGTTTTAGAAGAATTACAAAATAGTTCTGATGAAACCTTATCAGCTATTGCCAAAAAAAGCCTTAAAGAAGTTTCGTATCACACTCGATTTTCTTCCGATTGGATAAGAAGACTAGGCGACGGAACCGAGGTAAGTCATGACAAAATCCAAACCGCAATCAACGATTTATGGGTTTTCACAGACGAATTATTTTACCAAACGGATGCTGATAAAGTCATGGTTTCTGAAGGAATTGGTGTTGACGTAACACTTTTAAAAGCAACATATTATCAAAAAGTAAACGAAATTTTAAAAGAATCAACATTGCAAATTCCAACAATAGAATATTACCAAAAAGGAGGAAAACAAGGAATTCACAGTGAACACATGGGTTATATTTTAACTGAATTACAATTCATGCAACGCACGTATCCAAACATGACCTGGTAAGAAAAGAATTCAGCGTTCAGTGACAGTATTCAGCAAAAAAATGACAGTAGAACTAACAAATATCGACCAAAAACTATTCGAAATTCTCGAAACGGTTTCCGATCCAGAAATCCCCGTTTTGTCGATTATGGAAATGGGAGTTGTGCGTTCTGCCAAAATAATAAATGCAATTGTAGAAGTTCAAATCACTCCAACCTACAGCGGTTGCCCGGCAATGGATGTAATAGGCGATGATATAAAATTAGCATTTAAACAAAAAGGCTACGAAGCAAAAGTGGAATTAATCCTTTCGCCAGCATGGACAACCGATTGGATTACCCCAAAAGGCAGAGCAGCATTAGAAAAATACGGAATTGCTTCGCCATTATCAGAATCAGCCGATAAAGAAGCACTTCTCGGAAATAAAAAAGTGGTAAAATGTCCGCAGTGCGGTTCATTAAATACAAAATTAATTAGTCAATTCGGTTCCACAGCATGCAAAGCATTTTTTCAATGTGAAGATTGCCTAGAACCGTTCGATTACTTTAAATGTTTAAAATAAAGTTACATGAAAATGGGAATCTTTTGAAATCAAACCCTTAATGAAGCTTGATTTACGAATGGTTTAAATTAAAATAAGGTATGAGCAATACTTCAATAGTTTTAAAAATTGAAAACAATGTTGCGTGGATTTCACTCAACAGACCCGAAGTTTTCAATAGTTTCAATCGCGAAATGGCATTTCTGTTACAAGAAACTCTAGATAATTGCGCAAACGATATAAATGTTCGTGCAATAGTAATCATCGGAAACGGAAAAGCATTTTGTGCCGGACAAGATTTAAAAGAAGTAACCGATCCCGCCCTAAATCCGGGTTTTCGAAAAATTCTAGAAGAGCATTACAATCCGATTATCCAAAAAATCCGAACCATCGAAAAACCTATAATAGCCGCAGTAAACGGAGTAGCCGCAGGAGCTGGCGCAAATATTGCCTTAGCATGTGATATTGTTCTAGCTTCAGAAAACGCATCTTTTATTCAAGCATTCAGTAAAATCGGATTGATACCCGATAGCGCTGGAACTTTCTTTTTACCTCGATTAATTGGTTTTCAAAAAGCCTCGGCTTTGATGCTATTAGGTGATAAAGTAAACGCTGAAGAAGCCCTCAAAATCGGTATGATTTATAAAATTTTTCCATCTGGAATTTTTGAAGAAGAAGTCCAAACCCTAGCCACTACTTTAGCACAAATGCCAACGAAAGCTATAGGTTTAACCAAACGATTATTAAATCAATCCATGACAAATAATCTTGAACAACAACTAGATTTAGAATCAGATTTACAAATCGAAGCCAGTTCGTCCAACGATTACAAAGAAGGTGTAACCGCATTTGTTGAGAAAAGAAAACCCGAATTCAAAGGAAATTAATCTAGAAAAATGCTTTGCGCTTTTGCGTCTTTGCGAGATGAAATAAAAGTATGAAATTAGACATTTATCAAATAGATGCATTTACTGAAACCATTTTTGGTGGAAATCCTGCCTGTGTAGTTCCTCTTGAAAAATGGCTTTCCGATGCTGTTTTATTAAAAATAACCCAAGAAAATGCAGTAGCAGAAACTGCTTTTTATGTTATAAATGGTGATAAAATTCATTTAAGATGGTTTACACCAGAAATAGAAATGGATTTGTGCGGACATGCAACATTGGCAACTGCTCATGTATTGATTTCGATTTTAAATTATCACAATTCTCAGGTAGTTTTTCAAACGTTAAGTGGTGATTTGACAGTAACTTTTGCAAATGATTTATTTACTTTAGATTTCCCATCGCGAAAACCAATCGCATGCGAATTACCAGAATTCATTTCTAATTCCTTGAATATTCTACCGATTGAAACTTTAAAATCAAGAGATTATGTTTTGGTTTTCGAAAGAGAATTAGATATTAAAAACTTAAAAATAGACCGACAGAACTTTGATAAAGTCAACCTTCAAACAGGTGGAGTAATTATGACTTCTAAAGGAGATAACTCTGATTTTGTGTCTCGATTTTTTACACCGCAAGCCAGCATTCTAGAAGATCCAGTTACAGGCTCGGCACATTGTTCACTCATTCCATACTGGAGTGAAAAGCTGAATAAAACCTCACTTTCTGCCATTCAATTATCCGATAGGAAAGGGTTTTTGTCCTGCGAACAAAAAGGCGATAGAGTTTTGATTTCAGGAAAAGCAAAGACATATTTAATAGGTTCGATTTTTATCGAATAATAAAACTGAAAATGAAAGTAGCAATTATAGGTTCAGGAACCATGGGAAGTGGCATCGCTCAGGTAGCGTCAACTTCGGGTTGTATCGTAAAATTATTCGATTTGAATCAAAACGCCTTAACCATAAGTGAAAATGCGCTTGAAACAACTTTGTCCAAATTAGTGGAAAAAGAAAAAATCGATGCATCCGAAAAATTCCGAATCCAAAGTAATATTTTTTATGTTAACAATTTAAAAGAGTTAGCCGATTCAGACATAGTGATTGAAGCCATCGTTGAAAATTTAGAAGTAAAGCGAAAATTATTCTCCGATTTAGAGGCGTTGGTTTCTGAAAAAGCAATTTTAGCTTCCAACACCTCTTCATTATCAATCGCTTCCATCGCCGCTTCTTGCCAAAAACCAGAACGCGTCATCGGAATTCATTTTTTTAATCCAGCACCATTAATGCAATTGGTTGAGGTAATTCCAGCGGTGCAAACTAGCGAAGAAGTACTCCACAAATCGGTTCAAATTATTACAGATTGGAGAAAAGTAGTAGCCGTTGGCAAAGACACACCAGGTTTTATAGTAAACCGTGTCGCAAGACCATTTTATAGCGAAAGTTTACGAATTTATGATGAAGGAGTTGCCGATTTTGCCACCATCGATTGGGCTTTGAAAATCATTGGCGGATTCAGAATGGGCCCTTTCGAACTAATGGATATGATAGGTCACGATGTAAATTATATAGTAACAGAAACCGTATTCACAGCCTTCTATTTCGACCCAAAATTCAAACCTTCATTCACACAAAAAAGATTGTTGGAAGCAGGATTTTTAGGAAGAAAATCAGGACGCGGATTTTACGATTACACCAAAGAATTACCTAAACCAACAGAAGATTTAGTAGTAGCCAAAAGTATTTTCGATAGAGTCATCGTAATGCTTATCAACGAAGCAGCCGACACATTATTTTTAAACATAGCATCAGCCAAAGACATCGATAATGCTACGACCAAAGGCGTAAATTACCCAAAAGGATTACTCGCTTGGGCAGATGAACTCGGCATCAATTGGTGCGTTGAAAAGCTTGATGAATTGTACCACGAATACCACGAAGACCGATACCGTTGCAGTCCAATTTTGCGAAGAATGGCCACTTCAAATAAAACCTTTTTCTAAATGGAAGGAACTAAAATCCCATACAAAATGCTTTCTCAAGATGCCTACAGTCAGTGGCTTGGTATCGAAATTATCGAATGTGAACTCGGTCGCTGCAAAGTCGCCATGACGGTTCGCAAAGAAATGCTCAACAGTATGCACAAAGCCCACGGTGGAATCACCTATTCGTTGGCAGACACCGCTTTCGGATTTGCAGCCAATACACACGGTAAATTTTCCGTTTCCATCGAAACATCAATAAATCACATCGAAGCAATAAATGAAGGAGATTGTCTAACCGCCGAATCAGTAATAGAAAAAGTAAATAACAAATTAGGATTCAATATAATAGAAGTTAAACGAGGCAACGAATTAGTAGCGCTTTTCAAAGGCGTAGTGTATCGCACACAAAAAGATTGGGAAGATTAAAATTTGTCAGGCTGAGCTTGTCGAAGTCAGGAGCGAATCGCTTGGGCATTTTCAGTAGTGGCAATTCCTGCTTTCCGTTCCAAGTCCCGAAAAAAAATCGGGAGCTTTCCTCTCCAATCAGGGCTAAAAAGGAAATGTATTGATTAGATAATAAAATAAAATAAAAAACAAAAATAAGTTCAAAGTTGTAAAACTTACAACCCAAAACCTACAACCCACAACCTAAATGGAAGCATACATCATAGACGGAGTAAGAACTCCAATCGGAAGTTACCAAGGAACACTAGCATCGGTTCGCCCAGATGATTTAGGAGCTTTGGTAATTAAATTCGTAGTAGAAAAAAATCCAAATATTCCAACGGATGCTTACGATGACGTAATTATGGGTTGCGCTAATCAAGCCGGAGAAGACAACCGTAATGTGGCTAGAATGTCATTATTATTAGCAGGATTACCATACACGGTTCCAGGCGAAACTGTAAACCGACTTTGTAGTTCAGGATTATCAGCAATAATTCACGCCAATCGCGCCATAAAAGCAGGCGACGGACACATCTTTATAGCTGGAGGAATCGAAAACATGACACGCGGACCATTAGTAGTTTCAAAACCATCATCAGCTTACGGAACCGATTCTAAAATGTACGACACCAGCTTCGGATGGAGATTCATAAATCCAAAACTACACGCGATGTACGGCACTGAGGCAATGGGTGAAACTGCCGAAAATTTAGTAGAAAAATACAACATCACTCGTGAAGATCAAGATGCCTTTGCATTACATAGCCAACAAAAAGCAACTGCAGCGCAAACTTCAGGCAGATTAGCAAAAGAAATAGTTACGGTTGAAATTCAACAACGAAAAGGTGATGCGATTCAATTCTCAAAAGATGAATTCATAAAACCAGCCACATCTGTGGAAGGTTTAGCCAAATTACGCCCAGCCTTCAAAAAAGACGGAAGCGTAACAGCTGGAAACGCTTCAGGATTAAATGATGGAGCTTGTGCAACAATCATCGCATCAGAAGATGCAGTAAAAAAATATAAATTAAAACCTTTGGCTCGAATAGTTAGTTCATCGGTTGTAGGAGTAGAACCAAGAATCATGGGAATTGGTCCAGTTGAAGCCACCAAAAAAGCACTAGAAAAAGCAGGTTTAACATTAGACCAAATCGATATTATAGAATTAAACGAAGCCTTCGCAGCCCAAAGTATTGCGTGCATTCGAGAATTAGGATTAAAAGACAACGATCCAAGAATAAATCCGAATGGTGGTGCCATTGCCATTGGTCATCCATTGGGAGTAACCGGAGCAAGAATAGCGTATTCAGCGGCATTAGAATTACAACTTACAGGAAAAAGATACGCATTAATTACAATGTGTATTGGAGTTGGTCAAGGCTATGCTGCAATTATCGAAAGAGTATAAAACTTAGCTAACGTTGCGTAAGCCTTTGCGCTCTTCGCGGTTAAAAAACATAACATGAACAAAACACAACATTACGTACAAGGAAAATGGACTACCGCATCAGGAGAAGGAAAACCTTCTTTTGATGCAGTTACAGGCGAATTCATCGCAGAAACCTCTGTCGAAGGATTGGATATTCCAGCCATTTTACATTATGGAAGAACCAAATGCGGTTCAACACTCCGCAAAATGACCTTCCAAGAACGCGGCAATATGATTAAAAATTTGGCGATGTATTTAACCAAACGCAAAGAAGCTTTTTACGAAATTAGTTATAGAACCGGTGCCACTCGCGTCGATTCGTGGATTGATATCGAAGGCGGTTTCGGTAACTTATACGCTAATGCATCCTTACGCAAATTATTCCCAAATCAATCCTATCATGTAGAAGGCGATCCAATCGATTTGTCGAAAGGCGGACGATTTATGGCGCATCATATATTAGTTCCGAAAAAAGGAGTGGCGATTCACATTAACGCTTTCAATTTTCCAATTTGGGGAATGTTAGAAAAATGTGCGTGCAATTGGATGGCCGGAATGCCAGCGGTAGTTTTGCCAGCGCCAGTTACCGCTTATTTAACCGAAGCTGTTGTGCGTGAAATAATCGCGTCAAATATTTTACCAGAAGGCGCATTACAATTAATTTCAGGTACTGCTAGAAATATTTTTGATACAGTGGAAAGCCAAGATGTAATTACATTTACAGGTTCGGCAACAACAGGAAGAGTATTAAAATCACATCCAAGATTAATTCAAGAATCAGTTCCATTTACAATGGAAGCGGACTCATTAAATGCATCAATTTTAGGAGAAGACGCTGTTCCAGGAACTCCAGAATTTGATTTATTCATAAACCAAGCTCGTAGTGAAATCACAGTAAAAGCCGGACAAAAATGTACAGCAATTCGTAGAATGATTGTTCCAGAAAAACTATTGGATGACGTGCAATCTGCTCTTTCTAAATCGTTAGACAAAGTGGTTATCGGCGACCCAAGATTAAAAGAGGTTCGAATGGGTGCATTGGTAAGCAAAGACCAAGTCGATGTTTTAAAAGCAAGAGTTCAAGAATTATCAAAATCAGCCAAATTAGTTTACGGCGATTTAGAAAAAACCAACATAATCGGAGCCGATGAAAAAGGAGCGTTCGTGAGTCCAATTTTACTTCGTGAAGACAATCCATTTATAAACATAGCCGTTCACGAAACCGAAGTATTTGGACCAGTTTCTACGATTATGCCTTATAGAAACCTTGACGAAGCCATCGAATTAGCCCAAATGGGTAAAGGTTCGTTGGTGTCATCAATTGTTACGAATTCTGACGAAATCGCCAAAGAATATGTAGTAAATGCTGCATCACATCACGGTAGAATTTTAGTATTAAATCGTGAAAATGCCAAACAAAGCACAGGTCACGGTTCGCCATTGCCATTATTGGTTCACGGTGGTCCAGGTCGCGCCGGTGGTGGCGAGGAAATGGGTGGCGTTCGCGGAATTAAACATTATATGCAACGATGCGCCATTCAAGGTTCGCCAACTACTTTAACCGAAATCACAGGAATTTATCAACCAAATTCAGCTTACAAAGAAATTACGCAACATCCGTTTCAATACCATTGGGAAGACATCCAACCCGGAATGTCATTACGCACTCACAATCGAACGGTTACCGATACTGACATCATCAATTTTGCCAATATCACTTGGGATCATTTTTATGCTCACACTGATATCACATCACTAGACGGAAGTATCTTCAAAAAGCGAACCGCTCACGGCTACTTCATTTTAGCAGCCGCCGCAGGTTTGTTCGTGTATCCAAATAAAGGTCCGGTTGCCGCTAATTACGGATTGGAAGAATGTCGTTTCTTGCGTCCGATATACCACAACGATACCGTTTATGTGCGTTTAACGTGCAAGCAAAAAGTCGATAGAGATGTAGCTTCTGCAGAACATCCAAGTGGAATCGTAAAATGGTTTGTTGAAGTTTTTGATACAGAAAACGAATTGGTAGCAGTAGCTACGATTTTAACCATGGTTCAGAAAAAACAAGAAGTTTTCGTTGAAATGACCGATGAAAAAATAGCCGAATGCTTGAATAAACTGACTGAAAATTCAAAACCAAGTTGGGGAATTCTAACGGCACAACATTTGTTAGAACATTTGGAACAAGGCTACCGAATTATGTCAGGAGAAATTCAGGATTTCGAAATTGCAACGCCTGAAAAGATTTTAGATAAAGTCCACAATTCGTTATACAATTACGATAAATTTCCAATGGGAACTAAGTTTCCAACAATGAAAAAAGACGAGTTGGAAGATTTGATTCATCCCGATTTTGAAACAGCCAAAGCCAAATTTTTCGAAGCAAGAGAAAAGTATACAACTTTTTTCAAAGAAAATCCAGAAGAAATTTTAAAGAATATGGTTTTCGGAGAAATGAATAAATACGCCTCTTATCTATTAGAAAGAAAGCATTTAAATCATCATTTTGAACAATTTAATTTAATATAAAAATAAAGACCTAGCGAATCTTGCGTAAACTTTGCGCTCTTTGCGGTTAAATAGTATAATGGAAGCATACGTAAAAAAAAACATACAAAACAACATCGCCACCATCGAGTTTTTTCATCCAGAACATTTGAAATTAAAAGGAGGACAGCCAGTGGCTGTCAGGTAAAAAAAATATAATTATGAATGAAGCATATGTAAATTATACAATTAGTGATAGTATTGCTACAATTGAATTTTTTCATCCAGAACAGAATAGTCTACCAAGCGATATTTTAGCACAATTGGCCAATACGATAAGAGAAGTTGGAAATAATTCAGAAGTCAGAGTTATCATTTTAAAAAGCGGTGGTGATAGAACATTTTGTGCTGGAGCCAGTTTTCAAGAACTAATTTCCATCAACGATGCCCCAACCGGAAAAGTATTCTTCTCCGGATTTGCCAACGTCATCAACGCCATGCGGAAATGTCCAAAATTCATCATAGGACGCATTCAAGGAAAAACCGTTGGTGGCGGAGTAGGAATAGCAGCATCAACAGATTATTGTATGGCAACCAAATTTGCAGCCATTAAATTATCCGAACTAAACGTCGGAATCGGACCATTCGTAGTGTCACCAGCCATCGAAAGAAAAATGGGAGTTTCTGCAATGTCGCAAATTGCCATCGACGCCAATTCATTTTACGACGCCAATTGGGCTAAAGAAAAAGGATTATTCGCCAATGTTTACGAAAGCATCGAAGATTTAGATGAAGCCGTTCAAAAATTCGCCGAACATTTATGTACCTACAATCCAGAGGCTATGACCGAAATGAAAAAGGTTTTCTGGCGTGGCACAGAAGATTGGGACAATTTATTAGCCGAAAGAGCCGCAATAAGCGGTCGATTAGTATTGTCTGATTTTACTAAAGAAACGTTGAAGAAGTTTAAATAAAGACTAAAAGATAATAGACTAAGAGATGATAGACAGAGAGTAAATCTATTATCTAATCGTCTATCATCTATTATCTACAAAGAAAAATGATATACGAATTCAAAGGGTTCATCCCAGTAATACACGAAAGTAGTTTCATCCATCCGCAAGCCGCGGTAACGGGTAACGTGATTATTGGTAAAAATGTTTACGTTGGTCCAGGCGCAGCTATTCGTGGCGATTGGGGCGAAATCATTATTGAAGACGGTTGTAATGTTCAAGAAAATTGCACCATTCATATGTTTCCGGGAAAAACTTTGGTTTTGAAAGCTGGAGCGCATATTGGCCACGGAGCGATTATTCACGGAGCCAATATTGGTAAAAATTGTTTGGTCGGAATGAACGCCGTAATTATGGATGACGCGAACGTTGGTGATGAATGTATCATTGGCGCATTAAGTTTCATAAAAGCGGGTTCGCAAATTCCAAACCGAAAAATGGTAGTTGGAAATCCAGCCACAATTATAAAAGACGTTTCTGATGAAATGATCGATTGGAAAACCAAAGGAACAGCATTGTACCAACAATTGCCAAAAGAATGTTACGAAACATTAAAAGCAGTTGAACCATTGCGAGAAATTCCGAATAACAGACTAACTCAAGACGCATTTTATGCTACATTAAATGAATTTAAATTAAAAGAAAATAGAAAATAGAGGAAAGAATATAGACCGATTATAAAGTCTATTTTCTATACTCTATTCCTTTCATCTCAAAAAATGATAACAGAATTCAAAATGCCCAAAATGGGCGAAAGTATATCCGAAGCAACAATAATCAGTTGGTTGAAAAACGTAGGCGATTATGTGGAAGCCGAAGAAACCATTGTAGAAGTCGCTACGGATAAAGTTGACAACGACGTGCCGTCACCAGTTTCAGGTGTTATTACGGAAATTTGTTTTCAAAAAGACGATGTTGTTGAAGTTGGAACCGTTTTGGCGCTGATAGAAGAAAAGGCAGGAAGTCAGAAGTTGGAAGTTGGAAGTAAAAAAGTACAAACGAAAGATGAGGTTTCATCTATCCCACAAAACCAACAACTCACAACTGACAACCGCCAACAAAAAACCAATCCAGACGCTTTCATTTCGCCATTAATCATCTCAATTGCCCAAAAAGAAAACCTTTCAGTCGAAGAATTACAAACCATTCCGGGTTCAGGAGCCGAAGGAAGATTGCAAAAAAGTGATGTTTTTAATTATCTGAAAAACCGTAAATATCCTATACAAAGCAAACCTACAACCCAAAACCTACAACCGACAATTTCTTCTTATCCTAAACCAAAAATCAATTTTGTAGAAGGAAAAGACCGAATTGTAGAAATGGACAGAATGCGCAAAATGATAGCCGATCATATGGTGTATTCGAAGCAAACTTCGCCTCATGTAACTTCGTATATTGAAGTTGATGTGACGAATTTGGTAAATTGGAGAAACAAAAACAAAGAGAATTTTCAAGAAAAATACAACGAGAAATTAACGTTTACACCCGTTTTTGTTCAAGCCGTAGGCAAAGCCATTGTCGATTTTCCAATGATAAATGTTTCGGTAAATGAAAAAAATATTATCGTTCATAAGGATATCAATATCGGAATGGCAACCGCATTACCATCAGGAAATTTAATCGTTCCTGTAGTGAAAAATGCCAATGAAAAAGATTTAGTAGCTTTAGCGGCAGCTGTAAATAATTTGGCGGAAGCCTCAAGAAACAACAAATTAAAACCCGAACAAATTCAAGGAAGTACGTTTACAATTTCTAACGTAGGAACATTTGGAAGTTTGATGGGAACACCAATTATCAACCAACCCGAAGTAGCGATTTTAGCACTCGGAATTATCAAAAAACGTCCCGAAGTGATTACCACATCCAACGGAGATGAAATTGCTATCAGAAGTATGATGTATCTTTCTTTATCGTTCGACCATAGAGTAGTGGATGGATTTTTAGGCGGTTCCTTCTTAAGAAAAGTAGGTGATTATTTAGAACAATTTGACGCAAACACAACACTATAACATTATGGAAACAGTAATGACACAAGCAATAAAAACAACTAAAGTTTCACAATCAAGAGTCTCAGAAGTAAATCTTGAAAACATTACCATGGGAACTAATTTCACCGATCACATGTTTATTTGTGATTATGAAAATGGAGAATGGAACAATCCACGAATCGAACCATTGGCTTTAATTCCAACGCATCCAGCAGCAATGGCTTTACATTACGGACAAGCTATTTTTGAAGGAATGAAAGCGACTTTAGGAAAAGATGGAACGCCATTATTATTTCGTCCAGATGAAAATGCCAAACGAATGAATTTTAGTGCTGACCGAATGGGAATGCCTTCATTTCCGTCAGCTTTATTTGTAGAAGCATTAAAACAATTTACCGCTTTAGAGAAAAATTGGATTCCAACTTCTACAGGAAGTGCCTTGTATTTGCGTCCGTTTATGTATGCTGATGAAGCGTTTATTGGAATGCGTGCAGCAACAAGTTTCAAATTCATTGTAATGGCATCGCCTGCAGGACCATTTTTTAGTAGAAAAATTAAATTATATGCCGAGAAAAAATACGTTCGTGCCGTAAATGGAGGAACAGGAGAAGCCAAAGCAGCCGGAAATTACGCTGCAGCCATTCGTCCAACTGAATATGCAAAAGATAAAGGTTTTGACCAAGTTTTATGGTTAGACGCACAAGATTTTGAATACATTCAAGAAGTGGGAACGATGAATATTTTTTTCAAGATTGATGGAAAATTTATCACGCCAAGTTTAACAGGTTCGATTTTATCAGGAATTACTCGAATGAGCGTAATCGATTTATTACGAAGTAAAGGTTTTGAAGTAACCGAAAGACCAATTACTATTTCAGAAATCATCGAAGCATCAAAAAACGGAACTTTAGAAGAAGCGTTCGGAACAGGAACAGCAGTAGGAATTGCCATGGTAGAAGAAATTGGAAACAACGATTTGTCGATTAAATTTCCAGTAGAAAATCCAGTTTCAGTAATGGTAAATGATACGTTGAATGCGATAAAAGTGCAAGATATCAAAGACGAATTTGGTTGGATTGTAGAAGCAAAATAATTTTTCAGCAACACAGATTTAAGAAATTTAACAGATTTTAAAAATTTCTCTAATTTCTCCAATCTGTGTTCCAAAAATCCAAAATGATTTAGATTATCAAAACGAAAATAAATGTTAGATAAAAAAATACTAGAAAAAGCATTTTCAAACATGGCAACTGCCAAAGCAATGTCAACACTGTACGAAGACAATTTCAAAATCGTTTCCAAATACGTGCACGCCACTTCTCGCGGACACGAAGCCATTCAAATTGCGATGGCGATGCAATTGTTACCACAAGATTATGCGTTTCCGTATTATCGTGATGAAGCAATGTTATTGGGAATTGGAATGCAACCTTACGATTTGATGTTGCAATTGATGGCAAAAAAGGATGACCCATTTTCGGGTGGACGAACGTATTATTGTCATCCAAGTTTGAAAGAGGCTGACAAACCTAAAATCCCACATCAATCCTCAGCGACAGGAATGCAAGCCATTCCAGCTACAGGTGCAGCGATGGGGTTTTGGTACAAAGAAAACACCGGAATTCAAGACAACAATCAAGAAAATCCAATTGTTGTTTGTTCGCTTGGTGACGCCTCGGTGACCGAAGGTGAAATTGCCGAAGCATTGCAAATGGCTGCTTTGAAACAACTTCCTATTTTGTATTTGGTGCAAGATAACGGTTGGGATATTTCGGCAAATGCTGCTGAAACACGAGCTCAAAATGCCTTTGAATATGCCAAAGGTTTTCACGGAATTGAAGCGATTTCAATTGATGGCGCGAATTTTACGGAAAGCTTTTTAGCGGTTCAAAAAGTCGTGAAAACCATTCGTGAAGAACGTCGTCCGTTTTTGGTTCATGCTAAAGTTCCGTTGTTAAATCACCACACATCTGGTGTTCGAATGGAATGGTACCGTGACGATTTGGAAGAAGCACAATCACGTGATCCTTTTCCTGTTTTGATACAGCAATTGTTGGAAGCCGGATTTACAAAAGAAGAAATTCAAGAAATAGAAAATACAGCTGTTGCAAAAGTACAAACTGATTTTGATAAAGCACAACTTGCGGAAGATCCAACACCAGAAGATTTATTTACACACGATTTTGCGCCAACACCCATCACAGAAGAAGTAGGCGAACGAAATCCTGCACGCGAAGACAAAGTCGTAATGGTCGATTGTGCTTTATTTGCTGTCGAAGAGTTGATGAAAAAACATCCCGAATGTTTATTATACGGACAAGATGTAGGCGGACGATTGGGTGGCGTTTTTAGAGAAGCCGCCACGTTAGCACAAAAATTTGGCGACGAACGCGTTTTCAATACACCCATTCAAGAAGCTTTTATTGTGGGTTCTACTGTCGGAATGTCGGCAGTTGGTTTGAAACCCATTGTTGAGGTGCAGTTTGCTGATTACATTTGGCCCGGTTTGAACCAGTTGTTTACCGAAGTGAGTCGCTCGTGTTATTTGTCCAACGGAAAATGGCCAGTAAGCATGATTTTGCGTGTACCAATTGGCGCTTACGGAAGTGGTGGTCCATATCACTCCTCTTCTGTAGAAAGTGTTTTGACCAATATTCGCGGTATAAAAATTGCGTATCCAAGTAATGGTGCCGACTTAAAAGGATTGTTGAAGGCGGCGTATTACGACCCAAATCCAGTGGTGATTTTGGAACACAAAGGTTTGTATTGGAGCAAAGTAAAAGGTACCGAAACGGCAAGGGTCAACGAACCTTCAGAAGACTATATGTTGCCGTTCGGAAAAGCCAATGTGTTTCAAGAAATCTGGGAACAAGAAACCGCTGAAACGATTACTGTTATTACTTACGGAATGGGAGTTCATTGGGCGTTGAATGCTTCTTCTGACATTCAAAATCAAGTCGAAATTATCGATTTGCGAACCTTGTATCCATTAGATGAAGAAACTATCTTTAAATCGGTTAAAAAAGCCAAAAAATGCTTGGTTGTGACGGAAGAGCCAACCAATAATTCGTTTGCACGAAGTTTAGCAGGATTGATTCAAGAAAAGTGTTTTAAATATCTTGATGCTCCAGTAATGGTCATCGGTTCTGAGAATATGCCAGCGATTCCACTCAACAGTACCTTAGAATTTACGATGATTCCGAATGTAGATAAAGTGAAAGCTAAAATGCAGGAACTTTTGAATTATTAGTTAACAGTCTCAGTTTTCAATTAGTCATTGCTAGGAATGAAGCAATAATAAGCTATTCCAGCTGTACATTGCAAGTTTTTGCAAACAATGCTTTTTTTGAAGGGCATAAAACAGCTTCCGTCGGTCGCTTTTTTACACCAACAAAAAACAGCAATCTTTACCAAAAAGCTTTCCATTTCCATCTGGGCTAGGGTAATCGTTTATAAAATAGATGAAGTATAAAAAAAAACCGTCATCTCTGTTACGGTTTTTTTTATCTGTCAATTGTGACTGAACACTGCTTACTTTTTTTGCGGTGGATACCGCTCTAAAATTTTAGTTACAAATTCCTTTATGTTTTCGTCTTTTTTATCTGTGTTTTTAGTTAAAACGCCTTCGCCCATTCCTTGCCAAATCAGTTCTTTCTTTTTAGCATCAATAATGTCGATGGTTAAGGTGCCTTCGGTGTATTGATTAACAGTAGTCGAGTTACCGCCCCACATCCATGGGTTCCATCCCCATCCCCAACCTACGTTGAATTGGTTAACACTTACTTGTTCTCTTTCTTTGGTGAAAAAAGTAATTAGTACATCGGGAGTTTCACTTTTAGAAAACCCTTTTGTTGCCATTACTTCGTCAATAGAGCGTAATATTCGCTTTTTGTCTAAGTCGGAAATGGCTACTTGATCAATGCCGTTTTTTTGATAGGCATACGTTTTATAACCATCAAAAGTTACATTCTTGTCATAATCGGTGTTGACTCTTACTGAGCTGCAGGATGCTAGAACGAAGAGTGAAAGTACAGGTAAAATTTTAATCGCTTTCATTTTTTTTATTATATTAGACTATTAAATTTCGGAAATCGATTAAATTGTTGGTCTAATACTCCAAAAATCTAACTATTCCAACAATCGATCATCAACTATAGTAGGGATGGTAATTTTTAACAAAGGTTGCGCGGCCATCGCTCTTTTTATAGCAAAAATAGCACCTTCGTTTCTTGCCCAGCTTCGTCGTGAAATTCCGTTGTTCACGTCCCAGAAAAGCATTGATTCTATGCGCCTAGATGCTTCAATAGAACCATCAAGAACCATACCAAATCCGCCATTAATTACTTCGCCCCAACCTACGCCACCACCATTGTGAATCGATACCCAAGTAGCGCCACGAAAACTATCTCCAATAACATTTTGAATGGCCATATCGGCAGTAAATCGCGAGCCATCGTAAATATTGGATGTTTCTCTGTACGGTGAATCGGTTCCAGAAACGTCGTGATGATCGCGACCTAAAATAACATAACCAATTTCACCACGAGCAATCGCTTGGTTAAAGGCTTCTGCAATTTTAATGCGTCCTTCAGCATCAGCATAGAGTATTCTTGCTTGCGAACCCACAACCAATTTATTTTCTTGAGCGCCTTTAATCCAGTGGATGTTGTCGGCCATTTGTTGTTGGATTTCAGGCGGAGACGTTTTCATCATTTCTTCTAGAATATCGCAGGCAATTTGATCTGTTTTGGCTAAATCTTCTGGTTTTCCTGAAGCGCAAACCCAACGAAAAGGACCAAATCCATAGTCAAAACACATCGGTCCCATAATATCTTGTACGTAACTGTTGTATTTAAAATCAATGTGATTTTCTGCGAAAACATCGGCGCCAGCGCGCGAGGCTTCTAGTAAGAAGGCATTTCCGTAATCGAAGAAATACGTTCCTTTTGCGGTGTGTTTATTAATAGCAGCAGCATGTCGGCGTAGTGTTTTTTGGACTTCCTCTTTAAATTTATTAGGATTATTTGCCATTAAATCGTTGGATTCTTCAAAAGTATATCCGATTGGGTAATACCCTCCAGCCCAAGGATTGTGGAGTGAAGTTTGATCAGAACCTAAATCGATAGGCAAATTTTCTTGGTCGAAACGTTCCCAAACATCGACTACATTTCCTAAATAAGCAATAGAAACTACTTCTTGATTTTCTAATGCTTTTTTAACTCTTGGAACTAATTGGTCAATGTTTTCAATCACTTCGTTGATCCATCCTTGAGAATGACGAATGTGAGTTATTTTTGGGTTGACTTCAGCACAAACAGTAACACAACCTGCAATATTTCCGGCTTTGGGTTGCGCGCCGCTCATACCCCCTAAACCTGAAGTTACAAATAAACCGCCTTTGGGTGATTTTTTAATTTTTCTGAAGCCGTTTAAAACGGTGATGGTGGTACCGTGAACAATGCCTTGTGGACCGATGTACATGTAACTTCCAGCGGTCATTTGTCCGTATTGGGAAACCCCTAACGCATTCATTTTTTCCCAATCGTCGGGTTTGGAATAGTTAGGAATGACCATTCCGTTAGTAACCACAACCCTTGGTGCTTCTTTGTGAGAAGGGAACAATCCCATCGGATGGCCCGAATACATGGAGAGTGTTTGCTCTTCGGTCATTTCCGATAAATACTGCATGGTGAGTAGATACTGTGCCCAATTTTGGAAAACGGCGCCATTTCCGCCATATGTGATTAATTCATGAGGGTGTTGTGCCACGGCATAATCCAAATTGTTTTGAATCATGAGCATGATCGCTTTGGCTTGCTCACATTTTCCTGGATATTCAGATATTGGACGCGCATACATTTTATAATCGGGACGAAAACGGTACATGTAAATGCGACCGTAGGTTTCGAGTTCGTGATGGAATTCGGGTAGCAACTCGGAATGATGTTGGGCTTCAAAATAACGCAACGCATTACGCAATGCCAATTTTTTTTCTTCATCAGAAAGTATTTCCTTGCGTTTGGGTGCGTGGTTGATTTCTAAATCGTAGGGTTTTGGTTGGGGTAAAACCGTTGGAATTCCTTGAAATATTTGTTCTTGAAAAGTCATTTTTGTTGAGTTGTTGAGTTACTGAGTGCCTGAGTGCCTGAGTGCCTGAGTGCCTGAGTGCCTAAGTTTTGTTTTTTACGCTGCTAATTTAGGGAGATTTTTTATTTTTAGATTAATTTTTTTGTAACTTAGGCACTCAGGCACTTTGTTGCGTTAGGGATAGTAGTGGAAATCCTTTTATGGAGCTTGCGGAATAAAAGATTGTAACGAATAGCCCGCTCGAACGCCCTTATTTTAAAGCTATTTTTTCTTGATTTGACCTGTTTTTTTATCAAAACCGTAGGGACAATGTCGGCAGCCACTTTTGCAGCAATGACCTCTTTTGAGATGGTATTTCTCGGTAAAACAACGGTAGCCTTCAGGCGTGAGGTAATAATCTTCGCCTTCGATTAAATTATTCGGATCAATTCGTTCATTCATACGGACAAATTTAGCAACTTTGTGCGATATGATTTTAATAGTTTTTAAATATTTAACGCCAAGAGGTTTTAGAGGGTTGACATTTTTCCCTTTTGTTTTTTTAACTAATGCAGCGGATAAAACTAATACGGTCTTTATTCATCACGAGCGCATTCATATGCGTCAGCAATTAGAGCTACTAGTAGTGCCGTTTTACGTTTGGTATTTATTGGAATATTTGTTTCGTTTGGTGCAATTGAAAGACAAAAAAAAAGCCTATTATGCTATTTCGTTTGAACGGGAAGCGTATGAAAATGAAAAAGACCTTGACTATTTAAAGCGAAGGTCTTTTTGGAATTTTGTATCGTATTTATAACTATTGCGGAAGCATCATCGGAATTAAAGAGAAAATTTCGTTTGATGCCGTAGGTGTGTCAATATTTCCTTTGGCCCATAGCTGAAAATAATAGGTTGTACCGTTAACCAAACCATTAGAAACGCTTTGATTATAAGTTGTTGCCCAATAATTTCCACTACCTTGTTTAGGAGAATCAGAAGCATACGATAGCACCGTTCCGGGAACAGTAACAGCAGTTGTGCCAATGGCGCCCGCGCTTGCATTGCTGCGACTAATTGCAGTTATAAATCCTTCATCACCTGCATTAGCGAAATACATTGCGTTGGTTAGAACATTGGAGCCGGTTTTGTAGGTAATTGAAGTTTCGCCGATGAGTCGGTAATTTATAGTTGTTGCCGGTAAAAATGTCAGACTAAAATTAGTAAAGTTGAGGTTGTCTGCAAAAGCATCGTCTCGTAAATGAAGTGTCCATGTTCCGTTAGGCGAGTTTCCATTAAACCCTGCCATAGTAGTGATATTAGGTACAATTACATCGGTAGTCAATGTGCCTTCTGGTCTGTAGGTTCCGGCTACACTTCCGGCAGTCCATGTTGTTATGTTTGTGGCTGCAGCATCTGAGAAGGTTACATTAAAAGTCAAACCTGGACTGTAACCTCCGTTATCGGTACACAGCTCTATAATTTGGCCCGTTGGCGATTGCAAGTATAAATCGATCTCTCCACCAAAATTGTGTGTTAATTGCACATTGCAAATCACATTCGTTAAAGTGCCTACAAAACCACTAATTGCAATTGTTCGGGTTGTTGAAGTAGCATCGATTGAAATAGGAGTTGTGTTGGAACCAATCGAGCTTGCTGTAAAAACAACATTAGGCTGGACTAAAGTAGCGGTACTTGCCACAGTGCCTGTTTTTGTGTTCCCTTCTAATTTTACCCACAGTGTTCCGTTAAAATAATAAAAGCCAGTTGAAGTAATGTTTATGGCTGTGCCAGCAGCAGTTCCCGTAGCGATGCTATCGACATAAATTAAAGTAGAAACGGGGACTAGTAACATGCTTTGTGCTCTTTGGCGATCGACTCTTGGAGCGATTATTCCGTCGACAGTTGTGGCTGTTCCCGAAGGATTTGTTGCAGTAACGTCAAGTGTAGCTTTTGGATTGCTATTGCCAATTCCTATTTGGGAAAAAGTGGAGGTGAATATTAAGAAAAAAAGTAAGGAAATTTTGAAGCTTTTTATTTTCATAGGTTTTCCGAAATTATGGATGTGATTTGAATTTATTTTTAATGTAAATATAAAAAAAAACTTAACATTTGCGTTAAGATTTTTTGATGATGTATTTGTTACTAATCAAAAATTGTTAAATTTCTATGACAATAATCTCTTTCGCTATTTGCATTATTTATAATTGGAGCGGTTACGTTACCATCTCTTCGCCATTGAATTTTAATTGTTGTACTTGTTCCAGCAGTTACTGTTATTGGAAACATTGAGAAGTGAGCGTTCCATGAAACTCCAACACTTTCTCCAAATATATCATCAAAATCATAATCGGTTGCCAAAGAGGAGGTTCCGGCAATTACGGTATTTCCTGAAGTTACATTAACAATTCTAAAATCTAAGTATTCTCCATTTGGTGTTGCTCCAGCTAAGTTAACATAGCCAGCGGCACCAAAATTTAAGTAAACCGTACTGTGTTTAGGAGTAAATGTTAATATCATGTTGGTCATGTCAGTAAAAATTGCAGTGTCGATTGTTATATCGCTTGCTCCAATGACAGACTGGATATTTTTACCATAAGGGCTATCTACTACACCGATTACAATCCAACGTGATTGCGTTCTGTTGTAACTTAATGTTACAGTAGAGTATTGACCGCTAATTAGTGTATTGGTAGCACCTGAACAAAATATTCTATTCGCAGCTGTACTTGTAGCATTGTGAGTTATGGTGAAGTTTTGAGCAGTTGTATTTTCAAGTGTAACTATTTGTCCGTCTGCAGAAGTAACAGGAACTATGCCGGTCAACGAAAAAGCAGCGGTTGGTCCAATTATTCTATAAAAAGAGTAGGGAGTTGCGCCTAAAGAAACATTATTATTCACACCGTTTACTAATGTTAAAGCAGTTGTTTCTCTTAAAGAAATTCCTCCATTCACCTCCAATGTTGTAACTGGATTAGTTGTTCCAATTCCAACTTGAGAAAAAACCATATTTGTGGTGGAAACTGCAAAAAAAAGGAAAAAGAATTGTTTGTAGTAGTTTCTCATAGGTTTTGTTTTAAAATTTATACTCGGGTAAAACTGCAACGAAGGTATTTAGAAAAAAAATAAAAAAGAATGAATATCGATGTATGGTATAAAATTATAGACGAAGTGATGAATTTAGCATAACGGTTTGATAATTAGGAGTTAAATAGCTGTTTTTTCAACATAAAAAAAGGCTGATTCAAATAAATTTTTGCGGTTTAATTTTGTTCAATTGAAATAATAAATTCAACATAAATGTTTCTTTTTTTGATAAAAGACGACAAAAAATATCGGTAAAATACATTTAAATTCGACCAATGGTGCGTTGTTTAAAGTTTCTACTTTAAAATGGTTTTTACTGTTTTTTTTTTATAACTTTGAAACTGCAAAACTATGATTATGAGAAAGATTACTTATTTTTTATCGACAATTATTTTGTTTGTTTTCACAAATGAGATTAATGCACAGCTTTTTGTAAAAGACAATAGTTATGTTTATAACAAAGGAACGGTTGTGTATGTTAGTGATTATGTAAATTTAGAGGGAGATATTGATGTCAATGGCACCAGCGGTAATTTTTATTTGCGTCAAGAAGGACAATTGTTACAGAGTGCAGCTACTGTGGCATCTACTAACACAGGGTCAGGTAAATTATCTGTTTTTCAAGAAGGAACAGTAAACAATTATGCCTTCAATTATTGGTGTTCACCAATAGGGAATGGTAGTCTAACTAATGATTTTGGGATTACTTTGTTAGGCGTACCAACAAATATAATTTTGCCTGCTACACCAGCACCAACAATTGGTTATAACCCGATTAGTTTTACGACATCAAGTTACAACGGATTTGCAACTAATGGCGCTGTAACCATTTCATCCTATTGGATTTTTAAGTATAGTATTCCTTCAGCAAATTATGCAACTGGATGGCAGCCTGTGGGTCCTGCTACTACTATATCTGCAGGTCAAGGATTTACTATGAAAGGAGTATCAGGTGATGATTCAACAGATGTCGGCGAGTCTGCGGTAAATAACCCAGCATTAATAGATTCGCAGCGTTACGATTTTAGAGGAGAACCAAACGATGGTACGATCGCTATTACTGTTGCTCCTGATCTTTTTACGCTTACAGGTAATCCTTATCCTTCTGCAATTGATTTGAGTGCGTTTTTAACTGATCCACTCAACAACCGATTGGATGGTAAAGCTTATTTTTGGCAACAAGATAAAACAATAAATTCACACAATTTGGCTGATTACAGAGGAGGTTATGCTGTTTATAATGGTTTTTCAGGAATTCACACTCCTGCACCATTGTTAAGTTATATGTTAGATGGAACGCCAATTGTAGGACCAATTCCTCCTGAAAGCACCTCTTACCTCAGAAGATTTAGCCCAGTTGGTCAAGGTTTTATGGTTAGAGGAGAATCTCCTTTGCCAGCAGTTCCATCACCTATCGTAGCTATGCGAAATGATTATCGTGTTTTTAGAAAAGAAGGAGCAGGCGTTGTTGGGTCAGGAAATGTAAATCTAACACAATTCGAAAGAAATGCCCAAGCCAGTACTTCTATTGACTATGGATTTTATGATGACATAATCAACGTAGCAGGAATTGATTACACTCAAATTAGCAAAGCGCCAACACCTCAAATAAAAATCAACAGTACGCTTAATGGCAATGCAATTCGACAGGTAATTATTGGATTTATGAATTCGGCCACAGACGGTATTGAAAAAGCTGATACAAAATCTCCTAACACAGGTGAAGCTGCTTTGCCAATGGATGTATATTTTGTTATTAATAATACAGAATTTATCAATAATGTTACCACTTTTGATATCAACAAACGTTTTCCGATTGGCTTTAAAAACAACGGACAAGTAACAGCTTCTTTTAAATTACAAGTCTACGAATTTGTAAATTTTGAAGCTGCTGAAAACGTGTATCTGTATGACGGATTAACGGGTTTATATCACAATATTAAGAACAATTATTACGATGTGGTTCTAGCTCCAGGGGTTTACAACAACCGATTTGAAATTACGTTTTTAAATAATGTGTTAGAAATTGAAAACAATATTGCCGATAATTTCATTATTGTTCAAAACAATCCTAATCAACTACTTACTATAGCTAACCCAAATTTATTGGATGTTAAATCGGTAGTTTTGTATGATATTACAGGTAAATTGATTTTTAACAAACTTAGTTTAGGAGCTCAATCAAATTATGAATTTTCTACAGTTACACTAAGCGAAGGTGTTTATGTAGTAAAACTAAATACTGTTGATGATAAAAGCGTAACCCAAAAAATTATTATTAAAAAGATAAATTAATCTTTTTTTAACTACCAAAAAGGCATTCCGAATAGGGATGCTTTTTTTATGCACTTCATTTTCATAGCTTTGTAAAAAATTGACTTTGGAAATTCCAACTCAAAAAATTGCACTTAACAACACTTCTGTTCAACTCTTTATTAGAAGAGAAGATTTGATTCATCCCTTTGTTTCAGGAAATAAGTTCAGAAAATTAAAGTACAATTTACTACAAGCCAGAAAAGAAAGTCAAACCACTTTATTAACGTTTGGCGGTGCGTATTCCAATCACATTGCAGCGGTTGCTTTCGCTGGTAAAGAAAACGGATTTAAAACAATAGGTATCATTCGTGGTGAGGAATTGGTTTCTAACATAGAATCTAATCCAACGTTGCAATTTGCAAAAGAATGCGGAATGGAATTGGATTTTATTTCAAGAGAAGACTACCATTTTAAAACTGACCATCTTGATGAAATTATCAGTAAATTTGGCGAATGTTATATCATTCCTGAGGGTGGAACAAACGATTTAGCAGTTCGTGGTTGTGAAGAAATACTAACCGAATCAGATGTCAACTATAATTATATTTGTTGCTCTGTGGGAACAGGAGGCACCATTTCTGGGATTAGTAATAGTGCCTACGCAAGCCAAAAAATTATCGGTTTTTCAGCTTTAAAAGGTGATTTTTTACAAAAAGATATTCGTAAATTTGCCAAAGGAACTAATTGGGAATTGAATTGTGACTATCATTTTGGAGGCTATGCAAAAGTGACGGATGAATTGGTTCAGTTCATGAATACATTTTACAATAAATATAACATTCTTTTAGATCCTATTTATACTGGAAAGATGGTTTTTGGCGTTATCGATTTAATACGACAAGATTATTTTCCTAAGCACTCTAAAATATTGCTTATCCATACAGGGGGATTGCAAGGTATAGCAGGAATGAATTTGAAATTAAAACGTAAAAATGTCCCATTACTAGACTATGATGATTAAAAAATGCATTTTATATCTGTCTCTTTGTATTTGCTTCGCATGTGGTTCTAACAAATCTGTAATTCGAACAACAAAGGATTCAAAACCTGTTGTAAAAACTGTAAAAAAACCGATTCAACGTCCAACAGAAAACAGCAAAAAACCTCACAATCAAGAAGAACAAGTTAAACAAACTACTGAGGTGTTAGAAGCCGCAACTCGGGTAAAAGTCACAACCGCATTGGTGTTAGAATACATAAATGTGTATAAAACTATTGCACAAGACGATATGATACAATACGGAATTCCTGCTAGTATAACTCTTGGTCAAGGAATTTTAGAATCAGGAGCAGGAACCGGTCCACTAAGTGCACAAGCCAACAATCATTTTGGCATTAAATGTCATAAAGAGTGGAGTGGACCAAGCATTAAATACGATGACGACGAAGTACAAGAATGTTTCAGAAAATATAATAATCCAAACGATTCTTTTCGAGATCACTCGCTTTTTTTGACTTCACGTCCACGTTATGGTGCTCTTTTTAAGTTAGAAAGAGACGATTATAAAGGATGGGCTAGAGGACTCAAATCGGCCGGTTATGCTACAGATAAAGAATACGCAAACAAACTTATTTCTTTAATTGAAAGATACCAACTCCATCAGTACGATGCCGAAGTTTTAGGAAAAGAGTTTGTGCCAAAAACCAATGATAAGATTCAAAATTCGGATACAAGAGTTGCTATAAATAAAGAACAACACCAAGTTACAAAAGGAGATACATTGTATTCTATTTCGAAGCGATACAACATCTCAATAGAAGATCTCAAAAGGAAAAACAACATTTCTGATAATGCAATTTCTATTGGGCAAACACTTCAAGTTAAATAAATTTAATACCTATTTATATAATGCTATACCAAAGAAGTAGTACGTTATTTGCCGATGCGGAAAAAGTAATACCTGGAGGTGTAAATTCACCTGTAAGAGCCTTCAAAGGAGTTGGAGGAACACCCATTTTTGTCAAAAGCGCAAAAGGGGCTTATTTGTTAGATGAAGATGGAAACCGATTAATAGATTATATTAATTCGTGGGGACCGATGATTTTGGGTCATGCTCATCCTCCTGTTATTGATGCTATTATTGAAAGAGCCAAACTCGGCACTTCATTTGGAATGCCAACTGAATTGGAAACTAAAATTGCTGAATTGGCTATTTCCATGGTTCCTAATATCGAAAAGATTCGCTTTGTAAATTCGGGAACAGAAGCTTGTATGAGTGCGATTCGATTAGCGCGTGGGTTTACCAAAAGAGATAAAATAATTAAATTTTCAGGCTGTTATCATGGGCACTCGGATTCTTTTTTAATTCAAGCTGGAAGTGGAGCAAGTACATTTGGAACACCAAATAGTCCCGGCGTAACACAAGGCACAGCTAAAGATACCTTATTGGCTAACTATAATGATTTGGAAAGCGTTGCTGAATTGTTTACTGCTAACAAAAATGAAATTGCTGCCATTATAGTAGAACCTGTTGCAGGCAATATGGGTTGTGTTCCTCCGTTGAAAGGTTTTCTAGATGGATTGCGTAAAATGTGTGATGCTAATAATACTTTGTTAATTTTTGACGAAGTGATGACGGGGTTTCGTTTGGCCAAAGGTGGTGTTCAAGAGCTTTATGCTATAAAAGCAGATATTGTTTGTTTTGGAAAGGTAATTGGCGGTGGATTGCCAGTAGGTGCTTTTGCTGCTAATAATGAAATAATGAATTATTTAGCACCAATTGGACCAGTGTATCAAGCAGGAACTTTATCAGGAAATCCATTAGCCATGGCTGCTGGATTGACAATGTTGCGGGAGATTAATAATGATAAAGATCTTTTTAAACGTTTAGAAGAAAAAACGGCGTACTTAGAAAACGGAATTAGAACGGTATTGTCTAACAATGCTGTTGTTTTTACCATCAATAGAGTGGGTTCAATGATATCGGTGCATTTTGATGCTGAAAGAGTTATCGATTTTCAATCGGCAAAGAAAGGTGATAATGAAAGTTTTAAAAAGTTCTTTCACGGGTTACTTGCTGAAGGAGTTTATATTGCACCCTCGGCCTATGAAACTTGGTTTATTACAGATGCACTAACCTACGAAGATTTAGACTTTACAATAAATGCTGTAGATAAAGTGGCAAAGTTATTATAAAAAAAAAGCTTCCGTTAACGGAAGCTTTTTTTTATTTGGTTTGTACGCCATTTCTTATTCTGTCTAACAACTCAGGGTTAGATTCCAATTGTTTCATTTGCTCATCGTTAAATGTAGCTTTGATTTTCATCATCACGATGTTTAAAAATTCTTTTTTTCTTTCTAAAGAAAGACTCTTATCTTCTAAAGTTCGGTACTTCATTTCAAATAATCTGTAAAGATCTTCTTTCTGAGTGCCTGTTAATTTAACTGTTTCAGAAAGTAAGGAAGCTTCTTTTCTTGCATTATCTTCTACCGAAACTTTACTTTCCTGAGCATTTGCGTTAATTGTAAAAGCAAATAACAACGTTAAAACAAAAACTAATTTTTTCATAATGGTATTTTATTTAGTATAATAGAATTCAAAACTAAATCTTTTTAACTAAAATTCAAAATTTATTTTAATTATTCTTGGTTTTTAACTGGTCTTTTACCTTCTTTTCTTTTTTCACGGACCTTCTTTCCCTTCGCTTTTCGATTTTCTTCCCATTTTTTTGCCTGTTCTTCAGAAAGAATTTTTTTCATCTTAGTTTTCATTTCCAATTGGTCTTCAATCATTTTTTTCTTCATTTCAGCTTTTTGTTCATCAGATGGTTTTGTTCCACTTTCTTTTGCTGACTTCATTTTGGCTCTTTTTGCTTCTCTTTTTTTAGATTGTTCTGTCAACAAGATTTTAATTTCATTTTGTTGTTTCCCAGAAAGATTAAGTGCCGTAGTCATTTCTTTCACTTGTTTTTCAATCATTTGCTCTGGATTTCTTTTTTCTTTTCCACCTGGTTGAGCAAATGATAAACCACTGATCATAATTGCTAATACTAAAATTAATTTTTTCATGTTTTTAAAATTTTATTTATTTAGGGTAAGACTTTTTAAAGTGTATTAGGTTTAATAATTAACAAAACATTAGTATGATAAAAAAGGAACTCTTAGAGTTCCTTTTTTATTTAATTTAAAACAACTGTTTTTAGGTCTCCATCGACAACTACTTTTATCAAATTAAATTTTGATAAACTTTTCATCGCAGCATCCCATTTTTTGCCACTTAATGCCGATTTTTCTTTTAATTGATTTAATATTTGGTTGTTTTCTGCTTTTAACAAAGCAACAATTTGTTTTTCTTCTTCGGTGAGTTCCAATTGTTTTTTCTCTGGACGCATTTGTGGAAAGAAAAGTACTTCTTGAATCGAGGAATTATTGGTCAAAAACATTAACAATCGATCCATTCCAATACCTAAGCCTGAAGTTGGTGGCATTCCATATTCTAACGCACGTAAAAAATCTTCATCTATAATTCCATTCGCTTCATCATCGCCTTTTTCAGACAGCGCCATTTGTGCTTCAAAGCGTTCTCGCTGGTCGATTGGATCGTTCAATTCGGAATACGCATTCGCAATTTCTTTTCCGCACACCATCAATTCAAAACGTTCGGTCAATTCTGGATTGTCCCGGTGTTCTTTACACAGAGGCGACATTTCTTTTGGATAATCGGTGATGAACGTAGGTTGAATAAAATTTCCTTCACATTTAGCGCCAAAAATTTCATCAATCAATTTCCCTTTTCCCATCGTATCATCTACAGCAATTCCCATCGAACGAGCCGCATCAAATAATTCAGCTTCCGATTTGCCAGAGATGTCAAAACCAGTAAAATTTTTAATAGCATCGGTCATGGTAACGCGAGCATAAGGCGCTTTAAAATTTACTTTATGCTCGCCAAAAGTAGCTTCGGTAGTTCCGTTAACTTCTTTTGAACAATGCTCGAGTAAATTTTCGGTAAATTCCATCATCCAATTGTAGTCTTTATAGGCTACATAGATTTCCATGGCCGTGAATTCAGGGTTGTGTGTTCGATCCATTCCTTCATTTCTGAAATTTTTCGAAAACTCATACACACCATCAAAACCGCCAACAATCAATCGTTTCAAATACAATTCGTTTGCAATTCGCAAATACAACGGAATATCTAAGGCATTGTGATGCGAAATAAACGGACGCGCAGCTGCTCCACCAGGAATAGCTTGTAGTATTGGCGTTTCTACTTCCATATAACCAGCGTTATTGAAAAAATTTCGCATGGCATTGAAAAGTTTTGTTCGTTTTATAAAAACATCTTTAACATGTGGATTAACAACCAAATCAACATAACGCATTCGGTAACGCAATTCGGCGTCGTTAAAAGCATCGTGCACATTTCCGCCTTCATCAGTTTTCGGTAATGGCAACGGACGCAATGTTTTGCTTAATATCGAAAAATGATCTACTCGAACACATTGCGCACCGACTTTGGTGGTAAACAATTCGCCTTCTACACCGATAAAATCACCTAAATCAGTCAATTTCTTAAACACTTGATTGTATAAGGTTTTATCTTCACCTTCACATATCATGTCGCGGTTAAAATATAACTGAATACGACCTTCGCTGTCTTGCAATTCTGCAAAACACGCTTTGCCTTGATCGCGAACACTCATCAAACGTCCTGCTAAAATCACCTTCTTACCATCAGCAAAATTATTTTTCACTTGTTTTGAAGTGTGATCTACTGGAAATAAGTTGGCTGGATAGGGGTTAATTCCTAAACCACGTAAAGCATCGAGTTTTTCTCGTCGAATGATTTCTTGTTCTGAAAGTTGCATAATGTATTTTTAATTGCGCAAAGATAAATTATTTGTTTCAAGTTTTTGCAATAAAAAATGTTCGAATCCAGTTGCAATTTTACTATTTTTTGAAGCGAAAGGCTTGGGCAATTCAGCAATCCATATTCCTGCTTTTGCCTTTAGTTGTTCGTTACTCACAAGCTATCTTCGCAATCAGGTCTAATTGATCAACTATTTGTACATTTGTATCATAAAAATAAGAGGAGTTGCTATTGTTGGTTCTCTGAAATGACTATGAATAAAAAAATCCACCTTCAAGATATAGGAAATAAAGACTACAAAGCCACTTGGGATTACCAAGAAGAATTGTTTAAGAAAATCGTCGACATCAAAATTCAAAATAGAATAGAGGAAACTAGTTTGGAAACTCCGAATTATTTTCTTTTCGTAGCACATCCACACGTGTATACTTTGGGTAAAAGCGGCGATATCTCCAACTTATTGCTTTCTGAAAAACAATTAATTACGAAAGGAGCTACTTTCTACAAAATTAATCGCGGAGGTGATATTACGTATCATGGTCCAGGGCAAATTGTTGGTTACCCAATACTCGATTTAGAAAATTTCTTCACTGATATTCACAAGTATTTGCGATTTTTGGAACAAGCCATTATTTTGACTTTGGCCGAATACAACATAATAGGTACAAGAAGCGAAGGAGAAACTGGAGTTTGGCTCGGAGTGGAAACACCATTTGCAAGAAAAATATGTGCTCTGGGCGTTCGCGCTTCGCGATGGGTTACTATGCATGGTTTTGCTTTAAATGTAAATGCTGATTTAGGTTATTTTGACAATATTATTCCATGTGGAATAAAAGGCAAAGCGGTTACGTCAATGCATGTCGAATTGGGAGTAGAAAAAGTAGACGAAAACGAAGTGAAAGAAAAAATTGCTAAACACTTTTCGGTGTTATTTCAATCCTCATTCATCTAAACAATCTTACCGTCTAAGAAGCCTAAAGTTCTAAGAAATCTATAATTCTAATTTCAACTGTTCTGGCAACAATCGAAAACTCATTCTGTGGTATTTGGTTGTCCCATATTTACGAATAGCTTCACGATGTTCGATAGTTGGATAACCTTTATTCTGTTTCCAATTGTACATGGGAAACTCTTCGTGTATTTTGTTCATATATTCATCGCGATACGTTTTGGCTAAAATGGAAGCAGCTGCGATGCTTAAGAATTTTGAGTCGCCTTTAACAATCGATGTACTCGGAATCGAATGTAAAAGTTCAATTTCAATTGCAGTAAATAGCTTTCCGCCTTTATTTTTTATTCCATTTTTTGGTATCAACGGGCTGTTTCCATCCACTATAATATATAAAGGAGTAAGGTTTAATTTTAAAACACACTCTTGCATCGCTTTTATGGAAGCATTTAGAATATTTATTTCATCAATAATAATAGGATCTAAATGGGTTATTGCATAACTTAATGCAACCTCTTCGAGAATTGGCTTGAGCTTTTCTCTTGCTCTTTCTGAGATTTTTTTAGAGTCATTAATTACATCCAGTCCAAAGTCTTTTGGAAGTACTATTGCTGCTGCGGTTACTGGCCCAGCTAGGCAACCACGTCCTGCTTCATCTGTGCCACATTCCAATTCAAAACCTGAGTAGTTAAAATTTAACATAAAATTAATTTTTATAAAAATATAAAATTTAACGCAACCATTTAAACTTTTAAGTATCTACAGTATGTGTTGCAACCACAAAGTTGTGTTAACTCTTGAAAAATTAACATAAGTAAATAAAATATTTCGTGCTATTATTTGTTTATTTAAGATATTATTAAGAAGTTTGCACAATAACTAACTCAAATAAATTTAATATGAGATCGAAGTTCAAATGGATTTTTACGCTTTTAGTAGCGTTTACAATGCAGTTTTCGTTTGCACAAGAGAAAACTGTAACGGGTGTGGTGTCGGATAATTCAGGACCACTTCCAGGAGCAAACGTTGTTGTTAAAGGAACAACACGAGGTGTTCAAACTGATTTAGATGGTAAGTATTCCATCAAAGCAAAAGTGGGTGAGACATTAGTGTATTCATTTATTGGATTAGACGATCAATCTAAAGCGGTTGGTGCAGCTAATACAATTAGTGTGAAGCTTGTTGAATCAGCTACAAAATTAACTGAAGTTGTAGTAGAAGGGTATGGTAAAACAACAACCAAAGCTAAGTCGATGGGTGCGACGCAAACCATTTCTTCTAAAACAATTGAAGGACGACCAAACGTAAACATTCTTCAATCGCTTCAAGGACAATTAGCTGGAGCGAACATAGCAATGTCTTCAGGTCAACCAGGAACAAACAAAATTGATGTTATCATTAGAGGTCAAGCTACTTTAGGTGCTGATACAGATCCTCTGTATGTTATTGATGGAGTTCCTCAAACACAAGCGTTTTTCAGAAACCTTAACTTCAATGATGTAGATACTGTATCTGTTTTAAAGGATGCGTCTGCAACTGCTATTTATGGTAACAGAGGAACAAATGGAGTTATTGTAATTACTACTAAAAAAGGAACTTACAAATCAAGTTTGGATGTTAGATTTTCTTCAAGCTACGGTTTATCTGAATTTAGAGGAGATGATTATAATAAGGTAAATGCGCAACAGCATTTAAGTTTACAAAATCAATTAGGTGTTGGTCCAGGTTCTGGAGCAGCATGGCCAGGTCAAACTATTGATCCAACTAACTTACAAGCGTATACTGTAGATACGGATTGGGCTAAAATTTTCTTTAGAACAGGAACTACAAACAGTCAAGATTTAAGTATTTCTTCTGGTTCAGAGAATTTGAAAAATTTTACATCTATTGGATATTTCCAACAAGAAGGTATTATCAAAACATCTGCTTTCAAAAGATTTTCTTTTAGAACAAACTTTTCAGGAAAATCAACTAATGATAGATTCAATTATGGAGCTAACGTAGCTTTGGTATTCTCTCAAAGAAATCAGTTAGAGCAAGAAACAAGAGCAGGAATTAACAGTAATGTATTGCAAAATCCTTTGAATGGTTATTTGTTATCTTCTAACTATTATGACCCAAACACATATGTTACTGGTCAACAATTGTTTGATGATTTCGGTTCGCCTGCTTTAGATTTAACACCATATATGTTGTTGGATTTATTTCAAGGTAGAAATGCGCCAAGTTTCTTTAATGAAACTAAAACAGTAGTGAATGGTACTTTAAGTTATAAATTGACTAAAAATATTACCGCATCTACTAATACAGGTGTTGATTATGCTGAAGATAAAAGAACGTTTGCTATTGGACCAGAGGCTTATTTGTCTATCGTAAGAGCGGTAGGTGCTGGACAGCCATTTCATGGTTTGGAAACACAAAGAAGTGCGAGAGAGTTCATGTTTAACCATGTTACTAAATTGAACTACAACAAAGTTTTTGCTGACAAGCATACAGTTGATTTCAGCTTGTACTCTGAGTACCAAAAAGCACACAGAAGAGTTATGTTGTTCCAACAGATTGGTTTAAACCCATTACAATGGTATCCAGGAGCTGGTACAGGATACATTCCTTATAACCTAACATTGCCATTGGCTTATGCGCCAACTGTAGGTGCAGGTCGTACTGATGCTGGTTTGTTCTCTTATTTTGCAACTGCAGAATATGATTACAATGGTAAATATGGTTTTTCTGGAAGTTTCAGAAGAGATGCTAGTTACAAATTTACTGCTGAAAACCAATGGGGTACTTTCTGGTCGGTTGCTGGTAGATGGAATGTTTCTAAGGAATCATTCTTACAAAACAGTTCATGGCTTACCGATTTAAAATTAAGAATTTCTTACGGTTCTACTGGTAATCAAAACATTCAAGCAAGAGATGTTGATAGTGATGTTTCTACAATTTTTGGATTTTCTAATGGAATTAGAGATTTGAATAGCGTACAACAAGGATATGGTAATGCAACATCATTTGGTGTAGCAGTGTATGGTAACCCTTCTGCACAGTGGGAAACAAATACACAGACTAATATTGGTCTTGATTTCAATATCAAAAGCAGATTTAGTGGTGCAATTGATGTGTACCAAAGAAGAACAACCGATTTGTTTACAGCTATTCCATTTTCTGCTGCTAATGCATTTCCTGGAAATAGTTTGTCAGGTAATAACGGTGCACTTGACAATAAAGGAGTTGAATTATCATTACGTTACGACATTTTAAAAGATACGAAATTCAAAGCAACAATTTGGGGTAACATAGCACGAAATGAAAGCGAAATTGTAGACTTAGGAGTTCTTGATAACGGTTCTGGTAGACAAAGAATTGGTACTGATTTTATCAATGAAATAGGCGGTCCAATTTTCCAATATTTTGTAGTTCCTTACGTAGGTGTTAATCCAGACAATGGTAACCTTTTGTTTTTAGACATCAACGGTAATACTACTGAAGCTCCAACAGATGCTGATAGAAGGACTACAGGTTACAACTATTTACCAATATACCAAGGAGGTTTTGGTTTGGATCTTTCTTATGAAGGTTTCTTTGCAAATGCCGCTTTTGTTTATACAAGTGATTTCTATCGTTTTGATATTGATTATGATGGTTTAATGGACGCTCGTAACGTAGACCCATTTCCAGTTTCAGCTGATTTATTTAATGCTTGGACACCTACAAACACCAATACTGATGTTCCTTCATTAACAAATACAAATTATGATTCTGGAAGTATTTCTGACAGATTTTTACGTAATTCATCTTACATTCGTTTAAGAAACTTAAGCGTTGGATATAATGTGCCAGCTAAATTCTTAGCTAAGACTTTCTTAAAAGGAGTTCGTTTTAGAGTACAAGGTGAAAATTTATTCACTTGGACGAAATGGAAAGGATTTGATCCAGAAAGTTTCGAAACAGCTACAACAGGTAATTTCCCAACGCCTAAGCTATATACTTTTGGTGTAGATATTAATTTCTAATAAAAAAAATAATGAAAAAAATAATAATAGTATTTAGTTTCTTCGCACTACTTCTTAGTAGTTCGTGTAACGACTCTTATGAAATAGTTCAAAGGGGTGAGTTAAATGATGCTGCTGTGTTTACAAGCATGGCCAACTTACAACAGTTCTTGAATGAAGTATACGATAGAGCAGCAACTGAAAATGATTTAGTTACATCATCTTTATTGACTGATGAGGCAGCTATTGCAAGTGGACTTACAACTAATGATACTCAAAGATTTTTTGTGGTATCAACTAATGCTAATGCTGCTGCAATTTGGAATGCACACTACGGTTTAATTAATTATAGTAATCGTTTGATTAGAGGTGCTTCTTATTACTCGCCAACAGCGGCTGAGTTGCCAGCTTACAACTCAATGATTGCACAAGCGAGAGCTTTAAGAGCCTTTGCACATTTTCAACTTTTGGTGTATTTCTCTCAAGATATCAGCAACCCTAATGCATTAGGAGTAATGTTGGTGGACCGTGTAATTAATCCAGATGAAGATTTACCAAGATCTACAAATGCAGAGATTTTTGGATTAATTGATTCAGATTTGACTTTCGCAAATGCTAATTTAATTAACCCAACAGGTGCTAATGCATACAAGTTTGTTAGCTCAAACTTTATCAATGCTTTTAGAGCTAGAATGTTCCTTTACAGAAAAAACTATGTTTTAGCTGAGCAATATGCCGATGCTGCAATAGCAGGTGGTGTGCCATTAGCTTCATGTTTGTTTACTGGAGCTCCTCCGGCTAATTTCCCTTTGACTTCCGCCGCAGTAGTAAGTTCTGCAGGAAGTACAACTATCAACAATTCTCCAGGTGCAGGTAATCCTCAACAATTGGCTTTATGGCAAATGGATCAATGGGTTCCTACAAATGCTCCTGCTTACAGAAGAATGTGGGTTGACGGAATACAGGGAGAAAGTTTATTCTCATTGGATAGACCAAACAATAGAATTAATTTCAGTTCACGTTATAACACTAATGGTTCTTATTTATCAGGAGGTCCTTTGTATGACATGGGAAGAAATTTGTTTGACTTGTACAGACAACCACTAGGTGGTGGTGCTGAAGATTTTAGAAGATGGTCTTTTGTAGATCGTTCTGCTACTATTTCTTTAACTCCGGCTACTGCTTCTAGAACTAACGAGCAAATTGTAATTGATAAGTATCCAGGTAAAACAGGTTCTCATACATCTAATGATGTTAAAGTATTCCGTGTTTCTGAAATGCATTTTATCAAAGCAGAATGTCGTGCAAGAGCTAATGATTTTACTGGTGCTGCTAATCAAATTCGATTGGTTAGACAAGAAAGAAATTATATTGTTGGTGGTGTTGTTCCAGCTACTGTTTATGGTAACGCTACTGCTGCTTATGCTGATATTTTGTTGGAAAGAAGAAAAGAACTTTCTTTTGAAGGACATAGATACATCGATTTAAAGCGTTTAGGTGCTGATGCAGGGGTTACAGGAACTGACAGATATGATCAGGATGCTGTGAATTCTTCAGCTACTAATCCATCAAACATCCTTTTGGGTGATTACAGATTTACTTTGCCTATTCCGCAAGCTGAACTTAATGTTAATCCATTGACTCAGAATCCAGGATACTAGTTATTTGCGAATTAAATATTTCTTAAAATAACCTCTCATTTGAGAGGTTTTTTTTATATTTGAAATAAAAAATATATGAAACATTTATTCACTACATTGTTTCTTTTGATTACTGGAATATTGCTTTCACAAACAGTTGATGAAAGAAATCATATTATAAGTAAATCTAATACGGAACAAGGTTCTCTTTTGAAAAAGCAGTTTGATGGAGCTTTTATTAAAGATCAAGCAGAAGTTAAGGCTTTTCTATCGAATAATCCTCAACTTAAAAACAAAGAACGTCTTCAGCGATTTATTGATGGCTGGCCAATATTTTATCATGAAGATTTCAATGAATATGCGGCTGAAACTATTAAAGCAAATAGCATGTACCCATCAGGAACTTTAGGTTTGTCTGTAACAGGACAAGGAATTACACTTGGTATATGGGAAGCAGCTGGCGGAAAAGTTAGAAACACTCACGTAGAATTTGGTAATCGTGTCGAATTGAGTGACGGTGCTAGTAATTTAATAGCACATGCAAGCCATGTTATGGGTACTATGATAGCATCAGGAGTTAGTCCCTCACGACGAGGAATTGCATACCAAGCTAATGCTAAAGCTTATGATTCTACTAATGATAATTCAGAAATTTTAGATTTTGCTAGTCAGGGTTACTTGGTTTCAAATCATTCTTATGGAAATTTAGCTACATCATTACCAGAGAGCGCCTTCGGTGCTTACGGTACTCAAGCTGTTGAAGTGGATCAGATTATGAATGCGTATCCTTATTATCAATATGTTAAATCAGCTGGTAACGATAGAAGTAGTACAACGCTAAATCAAACTATTCTAAAAGGCGGTTATGATTTGATAAACGGTTCATCTACAGCCAAAAATGTAATCACCGTCGCTGCTATTAACGGAGTAGACTATGATGCAACTTTACCTCCCGATTATAATCCTAATAACATTTCAAGTTTTAGTAGCTTTGGCCCTACAGATGATGGTCGAATAAAGCCCGATATCGCATCCAAAGGAGTTGCTGTTAATTCGTGTATATCAAATTCGAATAACGCCTATGGGTTTTTGCAAGGAACCTCTATGGCCGCACCTGGAATTACAGGATTGATAGGTTTATTACAAAAACATTATAACAATTTGAATACAGGAACCTATATGAAATCTGCTACAGTAAGAGGATTATTGTGTCAGTCTGCTACAGAAGCTGGTGATTATGATGGTCCAGATTATATCTTTGGTTGGGGAATTGCTGACGGTTTAAAAGCGGCCAATATTATAACCAACAGAGGAACATCTGCGATTTTAGATGAAAATAATTTAACCAATGGACAAACTTTTACTAGAAATATTACTATAAATTCAACCCAAAACCTTAACGTACTGATTTCTTGGACAGACCCAACTGGTATTGCAACTTCTACGTTAGATAATCGTTCACCACGTCTTATTAATAATTTAGATTTAAAAGTTATTAAAGATGGAACTACTTATTATCCATGGAAATTAGATCCAGATGCTGTTCTATCTCCTCCAACGAATACTTCAGATAATAATGTAGATAATCTAGAGCGCGTGCAAATCTATAATGCTACACCTGGAACTTACACTATTCAAGTCACACATAAAGGCACTTTACAAAGTGGTTCACAAGACTACACATTGGTCGCTTCAGGTACAGGTGGTCTGTCTCTTAATACCTCTAATTTTGCTGCTGATAATAATTTCTTTGTTTATCCCAACCCTGCTACTAATGTACTAAGTTTTCATAATCCGAATAGTATAGAACTTTCTTCTATAGTTATTACCGATATTGCTGGCAAACAATTAATTACTAGAAATAATATAAATTCTAATGATATAGAGGTTTCCAGTTTACAATCGGGAGTATATTTTATAACATTTACAACGGATGCTAAATCATTTGTAAAAAAGTTTATAAAAAACTAATTTCAGTTCATAAATCATTGTTAAGAGCATCAGCCTAGGCTGATGCTTTTTAATTTTATACTATATTTGCCTAAATTATAGCTTTGATGAAGAAAAATGTAATTCTATATTTTTTATTGGTTCTGCCATGCCTTCTTTTCTCACAAGAAAAAGGTACCAATCCTCCAAGAAAAAGTTTGTTAAAAACAGAAGATCAAAAAGCCAGAGAAAAAGCTAAAATTGCTCCACAAACCTCCTATAAAATTTATACTCTTCAGCGTGACACCACATATGTCGACACCTCACTTACCATAAAAAGTGATTATAAATACAATTACCTTCGAAAAGATATATTCGGTTTATTGCCTTTTGCCAACGAAGGACAAACTTATACCATTCTAAATTACAGTCTAAATCGTTTTAATCCGTATCCAGAATTTGGTTTTACAGGTAAACATTTCAATTATCTCGATGTAAACGATATCAATTACTATTCTGTTGCCACGCCACTTACCGAGTTGTATTTCAAAACCGTAATGGAACAAGGGCAAAGTGTTGACGCATTGGTAACGGTCAATACTTCCGAACAATTAAATTTTTCTATTGCTTATAAAGGATTACGTTCTCTTGGAAAGTATATCAATCAATTGTCAAGTAACGGTAACTTCCGATTTGCAACCAGTTATTTCACTAAAAATAAACGGTATGGCGTTAATTTACATTATACAGGTCAAGACTTTTTGAATGGCGAAAATGGCGGAATAACAACACTCGACGATTTTGAAGGAGAAGATGCCGCTTTTAGAAATCGTGCGCGACTTCAAGTCTACTTTACCGACGCCAAGTCACTTTTCAAAGGCAAACGCTATTTTGTTGATCATCATTTCCGAATCAATTCAAAAGATGCTGAAAATAACTTGTACATCAATCACCAGTTCAATTACGAAACAAAAATGTTCGATTATAATCAAGCTACACTAACCACAACTATAGCAGGAACTCCCGCATTTCAGCGTTTTGGTGCGTCGTACGTCACAAGCAACATCATCGACATCACCAAACACAAACGCATGTTTAACCGAGTTGGCGCCACATATGAAAACAAAACACTCGGACAGTTTC
This sequence comes from Flavobacteriaceae bacterium, assembly GCA_947491985.1. Taxonomy (GTDB): domain Bacteria; phylum Bacteroidota; class Bacteroidia; order Flavobacteriales; family Flavobacteriaceae; genus Flavobacterium. The sequence continues at coordinate 54,097 of CANLLR010000011.1, forward strand.
AATTTTTTGTAGAAGATTATAACTATACGTATCGTTACGAAAAAATTCTTATACTTGATAATGCTGTAGTGCCCAACCTTATCTCTGAACGTATCAATGCCATTGGTGGTCAATACGATTATCAAAAAAACAATTGGAAAGGAACTTTTTTATACAACAAAGCCATTTCCAAGCAAACCTTTTCAACGTTTGACGCCACATTGAATTTCAAACTTAACGATACAAATCACTTTAAGTTTCAATACCAAAATATAAGCAAACTTCCCAACATTAACTACATTCTTCACCAAAGTAGCTATGTCAACTACAATTGGAAAAACGATTTTGTAAACGAAAAAATCAATACCATAAACATCGAAGCCAACACCCAATGGCTTAATGCGTCAGCTCATTTTGCTACGCTCAACGACCATTTGTTTTTTAGTGATGACGATTCATCCGAACAAGTGCAACTGGTTTCGCCAAAACAATACAATAAAAGCATCAGCTACCTTTCTGTTAAAGTCAGTAAAGAAATTAAGTTCCGAAAATGGGCACTCGATAACACCATTTTATATCAAAATGTAACCCAAGAAGACGCAATTTTAAACGTACCACAATTGGTAACACGAAATTCACTGTATTACACCAATCGATTTTTCAAAAAAGCAATGTTCCTCCAAACTGGCATCACTTTTAACTACTTCTCTAAACATTTTGCCAACGATTACAATCCGCTTTTGGCCGAATCCTTTGTGCAAAATGACAAGCAAATTGGCGATTTTCCTATGCTCGATTTCTTCATAAATGCCCGAATTCGTCAAGCCCGAATCTTTTTAAAAGCCGAACATTTCAACTCCAGCTTAACCGGAAGCGAATTTTATACAGCTCCCAATTATCCGTACCGTGATTTTATGGTGCGATTTGGTTTGGTTTGGAATTTCTTTCAATAATTTAATTTGGGCGTGTCCCTTTGGGTCAGGCTGTCCGCTGTATCTTTTTTCCACTGCGTTCCAAAAAGGATGCCGCTTCCATCCTTCACGCGAGCACGATCTATAAATAGGTATTACATATTACAATCCAACAATCGAATAATCGAACAATCCGATTTGTAAACCATTTTTTTATCAATATCTTTGTAGAAGAAATAGATTATTATGAACTACGCAAAAAATATATTAGAAACTATCGGAAACACGCCTTTAGTCCGTCTTAATAAAATAACTGCCGAAGTCGATGCTTTGGTTTTAGCTAAAGTAGAAACCTTCAATCCTGGCAATTCGGTAAAAGATCGAATGGCGGTTAAAATGGTCGAAGATGCCGAAGCCGACGGTCGCTTAAAACCAGGCGGAACTATCATCGAAGGAACTTCTGGAAACACCGGAATGGGTTTAGCTCTTGCTGCCATCGTAAAAGGATACAAATGTATTTTTGTAATCACCGACAAACAATCCAAAGAAAAAATGGACATACTTCGTGCTGTTGGAGCCAAAGTTATTGTGTGTCCAACCGATGTAGAACCAACCGATCCGCGTTCGTATTATTCGGTTTCCAAACGTTTAGGAACCGAAATACCCAATTCATGGTACGTGAATCAATACGACAATCCAAGTAATGCTACAGCACATTACGAGCAAACTGGGCCAGAAATTTGGGAACAAACTGAGGGAAAAGTGACTCATTTTGTGGTTGGAGTAGGAACGGGTGGAACCATTTCGGGCGTGGCGAAATATTTAAAAGAAAAAAATCCAAATATCAAAATCTGGGGAATTGATACTTACGGTTCGGTGTTTAAAAAATACCACGAAACCGGAATTTTTGATGAAAATGAAATCTATTCCTACATAACAGAAGGAATTGGAGAAGACATACTTCCAAAAAATGTAGACTTTTCACTTATTGATGGTTTTACAAAAGTAACCGATAAAGATGCTGCAGTGTATACGCGTAAAATTGCACTTGAAGAAGGCATCTTTGTGGGCAATTCTGCTGGTTCCGCTATAAAAGGATTACTTCAATTAAAAAAGCACTTCAAGCCCGAAGATGTCGTGGTAGTATTATTCCACGATTCAGGAAGCCGTTACGTAGGTAAAATGTTCAATGACGATTGGATGCGCGAACGTGGTTTTCTCGACGAAGAAATCACAACAGCCGAAGACGTAATCAAAGACCATATCGATAAACCATTGGCTGTAGTTCGTACAGAAGAATTGGTTTCGCACGCCATAGAAAGAATGCGTAAATACAAAATTTCTCAAATTCCAGTGATTGATATCACCGGATTTGTAGGCTCTGTCGACGAAACCGATTTGTTTCAAAGTTATGTTTCAGATAAAAATGTAGCCGATACGCCAATTAAAGAGGTAATGGGAAAACCGTATCCAATTGTTCAACGCGCCACACCTATTGAAGAGGTTTCTAAACTATTCACTAAAGAAAATCAAGCAGTCTTGGTCGATTTAGGAAATGGTAAACATCATATTATAACAAAATACGATATTATCGGTTCTATAAAATAAGATACGTTCGTTTTGCTTCACTTTAGAAGCGCCATTGTTTACAGATACGCTTCGCTTCGGATTGTTTTAATCTAAAGTGAAGCGTTTCCAATTGTCCAAAGGCGTAGCCGTTTCTAATTCTCCCCAATCAAAACTCCCGAAACGTTCCATGCACTAAAACTACTGCCTTCAGACGCACCTTGTGGAATGGTAATTTGAATCGTATGTTTCCCCGCGTTTAAATCCCCCAAATCAATATAATACGGATTGGTTACTGTTCCCGGACACCAATTGGCTCTACTGTAATCTGATGATGACAATCCATTAGGAAAATTGCCAGATGCTGGATTGAATAAACGATACGAACCGCAATCTTGTCGCCACGGAGCCATTCCAAAAATTACGTTTCCGTTTAGCGTAATGGTATTTTTCTTAGGTACAAACTCATCACCATTTTCCCAGCCACCATGTCCCGTCGTGATGTAACGAAGTTGTGCTTTTTTGATGTCTTTATCCAATGTGAAAGTAACTTCCAAACCTTTTTCATGATTGAACATTGTGCCGTATTCTTGTCCAGCCATTTCCATCACATTGTTGGTATTAAAAAGCGACAAAATAGTAGTGGGCTTTTTATTGTTTCCTTCTTCAGGATGAACAGTTACATTCATACTTACTTTGTGTCCCCCTTTGTCATAATTGCCAATAGTAACGCCAATCCAAACTTCTTGATTATTCAATATCGACTGCATATCAGAAATATCTTGACGATACGGCACTACTTCATGCCATTTCTTGTCTTTAATTTCAATGGTGTTGTATTGTTTTATGCCAAACGGAGTAAAAAAGCGCATTAATTCTATCAAAGGATCATAATCGTTTGTGGTTACGACACCTTGGTATTCTTTTCCGTTTCCATTAGTGTAAATCGGTAAAGATTTGACTCCTTTTTGCAATCCGTCTAAAAATGTTTTGGCTTTTTGTATCGGAATAATAAAAACTGAACCCGTTCGGTCATAAGCATCACCATTGGATTGCTCTTGTAAATCGACAAAAATGGGACTGCCAACTGCTATTTCAGGAAATTTTATTTTGCGTAACACAATGGTTCCATTGGCGAAGCGAAATAAACTGTCATTGGACTTAGAACTATCTGAAAAATTAATAATCTCTTCTTTAAATATCGGAATGGTAGTAAATCGGCTTTTCCATAATAAATCACGATAGGTTAAAAGATCCACATAACTTTTATTGGCTTCTTGCAATGGCATAGCTTTTATCTTTTCAATTTTTGTCGCCGAGATGATAAAATTCCCATTACGGTTGATTTCTAAAACCAAACCTAAATTTTGACCCAATGTGGTTGGAGATCCTTTTACAATCAAATCATTGGTGTACCAAAGTTCGATAGTGTTCGAGTTGATACTAGTTTTGGCTTTTTTGCAAGTATATCCTAAAATGGTTCTCTTTTCATCTGAGAATTCAAAGCTTTGTTTTGCTAATGAAATGGAATCGATGGTTGCGATTTTTTTATCTCCTTGTAAAGTGCCTAAAGTGATACAATGAATGGACTTTTTTCTATTAATTTCGGTTATTTCATAAGGTAACGTTGCTTTCTTATCTTGTATTTTTTGATTGGTAATAAGCGTCTCCATGGAATTCGTGTAAACCAATATTGGATCTTGATTTTCAATTAATTTTCCGTTAGAGCTACGTAAATAGGTAATTTTGTAGTTTGAAGTTTGGGCATTTACTATAAAAGTAAGCAACAAAGTCAGCAGGTATAGTGGTTTTTTCATAAAGTCATTTTATAACTACAAATATAAAATTTTGATTGTGATATTGCCTTTTTTAGTACCTTAGTATTTTAAACGCCATTCAAAATACCTTTATGAAAGAAGATTTTTTACACTACCTGTGGCAACACAAGAAGTTCCGTTTTACTCATTTACAAACTACCAAAGGGGAACCAATCACCATTTTACATTCAGGTCAATACCTTCAATTAGCAGGTCCCGATTTTTTCAATGCACAACTGATTATTGCCAATCAGAAATGGGCTGGGAATATCGAAATTCACCTCAAGTCCTCCGATTGGTATGTGCATCATCATCAAAATGATGATCACTACAACAATGTTATCTTGCATGTGGTTTGGGAACATGACACTGCTGTGTTTAGAAAAGACAACTCAGAAATTCCGGTTTTAGAATTGAAGTCGTATGTAACTTCTGAAGAAATAAATAATTACAATGCATTACTAACACCAAAATCATGGATATTTTGTGAAAAACAATTGGTAAGTTTTGATAAATTTGTGCTGTCCAATTGGCTAGAGCGACTTTTCTTTGAACGGTTAGAACGCAAGTCTATTCATATAGAACAGTTATTACAAGATACAGAAAACGATTGGGAAGCAGTTTTATTTTGCTTATTAGCCAAAAATTTCGGACTGAATACCAACGGTGATTCGTTTTACAAGATGGCAAAATCAATTCCGTTTCACATCGTTAGAAAAGAAGCCTTAGAAGTAAACTATTTAGAATCCTTGTTTTTTGGACAAGCAGGCATGATTCCAAATACAGTTGAAGATACGTATCTAAAAGAATTACAAGCACAGTATGATTATTTAGCTATCAAGTACAAGCTGGAAAGACCTATAATTGAACCAATAGAATTTTTTAAGCACCGTCCCGATAATTTCCCAACCATACGAATAGCACAACTGAGTATGTTGTATCACTTACAGCGGAATTTATTTTCGTCCATTTTTGCAGTAACTACATCTAAAGAAATCTATCAAATTTTTGATGTTGCGGTTTCCCGGTATTGGAAAACGCATTACAATTTTGATAAATCTAGTCCGAAAAAAGAAAAATCACTATCCAAAGCATTCATCGATTTGGTGATTATCAATACCATTGTGCCACTGCAATTTGCCTATTCGAAAAGTCAAGGAAAGGATATTTCTGAACAACTTCTTACGCTTATAAATACAATTGCTCCTGAGAAAAATGCTATTATCGATAAGTTTCAATCATTTGGAATTATATCCAAATCGGCTTTCGAAACGCAAAGTTTACTGCAATTAAAAAACGACTACTGCAATGCTAAAAAATGTTTGCAATGTGCCGTTGGTATAGCACTTATAAAAAATTGATTATCTTTGAGGGGTTAAAATAAAAATCATGAATCCAATTACCAACATGCGGCTTTTCTTTGAAAAACATGGTTTTCATGTGTCGTCACGTTTGGCTGATAAATTAGGAATGCGTGCCACCAATGTGCGCTTGTTTTTTATTTATATTTCGTTTGTTACTATTGGACTTGGGTTTGGCGTATATCTTACGTTAGCATTTTGGATAAAATTAAAAGATTTAGTCCGAGCCAAACGGACTTCGGTTTTTGATTTATAATGTCATAAAAAAAGGATTAAATAGCGCGCTACTTAATCCTTTTTAGGTATTATTTAAATTAAATTATTCTTGCGAACCGTTATTTAATTTACTATTTTTCTTGCTGTACACAAAATAGAAAATTACTCCTAATGCCATCCAAGCAAATAATCGCAACCAGTTGGTCCATCCCAAACCTACCATCATTAGTAAACAAGCGATAACTCCCAAAATAGGAACAAAAGGAACCCATGGCGTTTTGAATTGGCGTACCATATTTGGCTCTTTCTTTCTAAGTATGATAACGGCAACACAAACTAGTACGAAAGCAAATAAGGTTCCAATACTTGTCATGTCTCCAACAATATCTCCTGGAACAAAAGCAGCAAACAATCCAACAATTATTAATATAGCAATGTTCGCTTTGTAAGGAGTTTGGTATTTTGGATGTAAATCACTGAACGCTTTTGGCAATAATCCATCTTTACCCATAGAGTAAAATACTCTTGATTGTCCGAGTAACATTACCAAAATAACAGAAGAAAATCCAGCTAAAATGGCTATCGTTACAAAGTTAGCCAACCAACTGTAACCTGTCATGTATTTTTGAATGGCAAAAGCTACTGATGCTTCACCACCTTCTCCTCTAAAATCTTCAACTGTTGCTACACCCGTTAAAACGTGCGCAAATAAAATGTACAGAATAGTACATATCGCTAACGAACCTAAGATTCCAATTGGCATATTGCGTTTTGGGTTTTTTGTTTCTTGAGCCGCAGTACTTACCGCATCAAATCCTATGAAGGCAAAGAAAACAGTTCCGGCTGCGCCAACAATTCCCCAAAAACCTCCAAAATTATGGTCTATTCCGTGTTGATCTGTAAAGATAGAACTTGGCGGAATGTAAGGTGTATGGTTAACTGGATTTATAAATTGCCATCCCAAAACGATAATTAATATAACAATGGCGACTTTAACAATTACAATTATTCCGTTTACAAATGCTGATTCTTGGATTCCTTTAATCAATAATAAACTAATCGCACCTACTATAAATAAAGCGGGTAAATTAATAATTCCACTTTCTCCTGTAGTTAAATCGGTTTGAAATGGCGAATGCGAAAGCGAGTAGGGAATCGGACTCGTATGCAACACATTGACCAGTAAATTATTGAGGTATTCACTCCATGCAATTCCAACTGTCGCTGCTCCAACAGCGTATTCTAAAATTAAATCCCAACCAATAATCCAAGCTAAAAATTCGCCCATAGTGGCGTAAGTATATGTATACGCACTACCAGAAATCGGAATGGATGATGATAACTCCGCATAACACAATCCGGCTAATGCGCAACCAACAGCTGCAAGAACAAAGGCAATCGTTACTGATGGACCTGCATTTTGTGATGCAGCCATGGCAGTTCTTACAAACAATCCAGCGCCAATAATTGCTCCAATTCCTAAAGCGATTAAAGACCAGGCTGTTAATGTTCTTTTTAATCCTTTCTCAGAATCGGCAGCTTCTGCTAAAAGTTGGGCTAATGGTTTTCTTTTCCAAATAGACATAGTATTTTTTAGTTTTGGTTAATTAATAAAAACCAAATATATCATTTTTTTAAAAAAGGAAATACAAATAGGTGCAATTTTCAATTTTTTAGCACAGATTTTTTTATATTTGAAATATCAAACTATGCACACCATTAACTAGTAATATCCGCCAAAATGAAAAGCAAATCACTTTCCTCGTATTTTTTATTTACCAAAGAGCAACGCTTGGGTATAGTAGCACTACTCGTTATCATAATTTCACTACAACTCTTATTATATTTTGTTGATTTTTCATCTGAAGAAAAACCAGACAGTAATAAAGAAAAATGGATATCACTTCAAACCGATCTCGATGCTAAAGCTAACCTGTCTAAATTAATTACCTCAAAAATGTATCCGTTCAATCCCAATTTTATAACGGATTTCAAAGGGTATAAATTAGGAATGACTGTGAACCAAATCGACAAGTTGCATGCGTATCGCAAGTTAAATAAGTATGTCAACTCTGCCGCTGAATTTCAACAAATAACAGGAGTTTCCGATTCTCTTTTGAATGTTATGTCGCCTTATTTTAAATTTCCTGATTGGGTGACCAACAAAAAGAGTTTCTTCAAAAGCGGTTGGATAGACTTTTCAAAACAACATCCAAAGAAAGAATTGAAAATCACCAAAATCGACATTAATCAAGCAACCAAAGAAGAATTAATTAAAATCTATGGTATTGGCGATGCGATTTCTGACCGCATTTTAAAACAAAAAGCGAGTTACGGTGCCTTTGTATCGATGACTCAAATGGAGGATGTATGGGGACTTTCTCCTGAAGTTATTGAAAAACTAAATCAAAATTTCGCCATTATTGAAACTCCAAATCCAAGAAAAATCAACATTAACAATGCGTCGATAAAAGAACTGGGACAATTCCCGTATTTTCGATATCCTATTTCTAAAAATATTGTTACTTTTAGAAGTATGAACGGAGATTTGAAGATTGAGGATTTAACAAATATTAAAGATTTTCCTGTTGATAAAATAAAAATAATTGCCTTATATTTGGATTTTTAAAATTTAAAGTGATATTACTCCTATGAATTCAATATATTTTACAGAAGAACACGAATTATTTAGAAAAAGTTTTCGTGATTTCTTGCAAGCCGAAGTGGTACCTCATATCGAGAAATGGGAAAAATCCGGAACAATTGAACGTTTCATCTGGAAAAAATTTGGTGAAATGGGCTTTTTTGGAATAGCCTATCCTGAAGCATATGGCGGAATGGATTTGGATTTATTTTACACTGTTATATTTCTTGAAGAACTTCAAAGAATAAAATCCTCTGGTTTTGCCGCCGCAATGTGGGCACATGCATATCTAGCAATGACCCATTTAAACGCAGAAGGTGATGAAAGGATCAAACAGGAGTATTTGACTCCCAGTATTATGGGTGATAAAATAGGAGGATTATGTATTACCGAACCTTTTGGCGGAAGTGATGTTGCTGGTATGCGTACCACAGCCGTTAGAAAAGGCGATAATTACATTATTAATGGTTCTAAAACGTTTATAACAAACGGTGTGTATGCCGACTATTATGTGGTGGCTGCAAAAACCAGCCCCGAAAAAGGAAACAAGGGAATAAGCATATTCTTGATGGATACCAATCTAAAAGGCATTACCACTACTAAATTGGATAAATTGGGATGGCGCGCTTCTGATACAGCTGAAATTTCGTTTGACAATGTAGAAATTCCTATAGCTAATTTAATGGGTGAAGAGGGAAAAGGATTTCCTTACATCATGCAGCATTTTGCTTTAGAGAGGCTGATTATGGCAATAAATGCTCATGCAAGAGCCGAGTATGCAATGGAATATACAATTGAATATATGTCACAACGCGAGGCATTTGGTTCTACCATTAATAAGTTTCAAGCCTTGAGACATACTATGGTTAATCATGCTACTGAGGTAGAACATTGCAAAGTATTCAATTACGCTGCGGTTGCTCGATTGAACCAAGGCGAATATGTGGTTAAGGAAGCGACAATGGCCAAATTGAAATCGACAAAAGTAGCAGACGAAGCCATTTATGATTGCCTTCAGATGCTTGGTGGTTATGGTTATATGGAAGAGTATCCATTGGCGCGTTTGTTGCGCGACAGCCGTTTGGGCCCGATTGGAGGTGGTACTTCTGAAATCCTGAGGGAGATTTTGTCTAAAATGATTATTGACAAGCAAAATTACCAGCCGGCGGTGAAACACGAATCGTAAAAATTTTTATAAAGCTTCCACACGGAAGCTTTATTTTTGCACACTATATTGAAAATAAACGTTCTTTGAAAATATTTGTATTTCTTCTTGTTTCTTTCTTCTTTTTTATTACTTTTGCAAGCTAAATGAGAGGAGGTGCCTAAATTATGTTGATTATACCAATTAAAGACGGAGAAAACATTGATAGAGCTTTAAAGCGCTACAAACGAAAATTCGATAAAACCGGAACAGTAAGACAATTACGATCGCGTCAAGCGTTTATTAAACCTTCTGTTGTTCGTAGAGCGCAAGTTCAAAAAGCGGCTTATATCCAAAATATGCGCGATAACTTAGAAAGTTAGAAAAATATTTTTAAAAAATGCAACCGTTACTAATTAAAGTTTTATAACTTTGTTAGTAACGGTTTTTTTATGATTCAATCCCAAATCTTCAATGAATAACCTCAAAGCTTTTCAGGATTACCTGCAACATGAAAAAAAGTATTCGGTTCATACGGTTACTGCGTATGTAAATGATTTGCTTTTTTTTCAGGCGTTTTTCAAAACTACTTTTGATGAGGAGCGATTGGAAGTGGTCAATTATAGTATGATTCGGAGTTGGATCGTTTCGCTGGTGGATGGTGGAATATCCAATAGTTCGGTCAATAGAAAAATAAGTTCGCTAAAATCGTTCTACAAGTTTTTGTTGAAAACTAAACAAATAGACTCCAGTCCGCTTTTAAAACACAAATCGCTCAAAACGCCCAAAAAAATCCAAATCCCTTTTTCTGAAAAAGAACTCAATGCGGTGTTAAATCACCTTCATTATTCCGATGGATTTGAAGGAATACGCGATAAATTGGTTATCGACTTATTTTACACCACAGGCATACGAAGAACCGAGTTGATTAATCTCAAAATGCAAAATGTTGATTTATCGTCAAATACACTAAAAGTGTTAGGGAAACGAAACAAAGAAAGAATCGTTCCCATTTTGCCAATTATTTCCAAACAAATTTCAAGTTATTTAACAGAAAGGGTTGCGCTAGAAGAAGTTAAGGATAAGGACTATTTTTTTTTGTTGTTAAAAGGCGTTAAATTTAACGATTCGTTTGTGTATCGATTAATAAATTCTTACTTTAGTAATGTCTCCGAGAAAGTAAAAAAGAGTCCGCACATATTGCGTCATACATTCGCGACACACTTGTTAAATAACGGCGCCGATTTGAATTCGGTAAAAGAATTATTAGGGCATGCTAGTTTAGCATCTACGCAAGTGTATACGCACAATAGTTTGTCCGAGCTTAAAAAAGTATATGGAAATGCACATCCGAGAAGTCAGAAATGACCCTCATTTGTTTAACTATAAATACATAGATTATGAAGGTAAATGTTCATGCAGTAAATTTTACAGTAGATAAAAAGCTAGTTGATTATATTCAATTACGAATGGATAAATTAGAAAAATATTATGATAAAATCGTATCTTCCGACGTTTTTTTAAAGGTTGAAAAGACAAGCGAAAAGGAAAATAAAATTGTAGAGGTAAAAATACATGTTCCAGGTGATGATTTTTTGGTAAAAAAGCAATGCAAGACATTTGAAGAAGCAATTGAAATGGCAGCCGAATCTTTAGAGAGAGTTTTGGTAAAGAGAAAAGAAAAAGTAAGAACGCATATTTAATCAAAAAAAATATTGAAAATGTTTTGATTAAACAATAAAATAACTACATTTGCAGTCCGTTAGAAATAACGGGCTTTTTTTATATGATACGCCAGCGTAGCTCAGTTGGCTAGAGCAGCTGATTTGTAATCAGCAGGTCGTGGGTTCGAGTCCCTCCGCCGGCTCAAAAGTCGTAAGGTTTTATTTATAAAAAAAGTTGGGGAGATACTCAAGCGGCCAACGAGGGCAGACTGTAAATCTGCTGACTACGTCTTCGCAGGTTCGAATCCTGCTCTCCCCACAAAAGTTTTGATTGCAGCGGATGTCAAAAGCTCGCTTTTGTAAATCCGCGAAAAGCAAAACTTTTAGTTCCGATTTATCGGAACAGGATCACCGACCAGCGGGAGGTAATCTTAGTTTCAATATAAATTAGGAACTAAGACCACACTAAAAGGAAGTAATCCACCAAGGGAAAACTGCCGACTTAGCTCAGGGGTAGAGTGCTTCCTTGGTAAGGAAGAGGTCACGGGTTCAATTCCCGTAGTTGGCTCAAAATTGTAAAATTTGAACACTAAATATATATATAACTAAGTTTAAAATTAATTAAAATGGCAAAAGAAAATTTTAATCGTAACAAACCACACCTTAATATTGGTACAATTGGGCACGTGGATCACGGAAAAACTACATTAACTGCAGCAATTACAAAAGTATTATCTGATGCAGGTTACTGTCAAGCAAAATCATTTGATCAAATTGATAATGCTCCAGAAGAAAAAGAAAGAGGTATTACAATTAATACATCTCACGTTGAGTATGAAACTGCTAATCGTCACTACGCACACGTTGACTGCCCAGGTCACGCGGATTACGTAAAGAACATGGTTACTGGTGCTGCTCAAATGGACGGTGCAATTTTAGTTGTAGCTGCTACAGACGGACCAATGCCACAAACACGTGAGCACATCCTTTTAGGTCGCCAAGTTGGTATTCCTAGAATCGTTGTTTTCATGAACAAAGTGGATATGGTTGACGATGCTGAATTGTTAGAATTAGTTGAAATGGAAATCAGAGACTTATTGTCTTTCTATGACTACGATGGGGATAACAGTCCAGTAGTTCAAGGTTCAGCTTTAGGTGGATTGAATAACGATCCAGCTTGGACTCCAAAAATTCTTGAATTGATGGAAGCGGTTGATAATTGGATTCAAGAGCCAGAAAGAGATGTTGCAAAACCTTTCTTGATGCCAGTTGAAGACGTATTTACAATTACTGGTCGTGGAACTGTTGCTACAGGTCGTATCGAAACGGGTATTTGTAATACTGGAGATCCAGTTGAAATCATTGGTATGGGAGCTGAGAAGTTAACTTCTACAGTAACTGGTATCGAAATGTTCCGTCAAATCCTTGATAGAGGTGAGGCTGGAGATAATGCAGGTATCTTGTTAAGAGGTGTTGCAAAAGAAGATATTAAAAGAGGAATGGTTATTTGTAAACCAGGTTCTGTAAAGCCACACGCTAAATTTAAAGCTGAGGTGTATATCTTGAAAAAAGAAGAAGGTGGTCGTCATACACCATTCCATAATAACTACCGTCCACAGTTCTACGTACGTACAACTGACGTAACTGGAGTTATTACACTTCCTACAGGAGTTGAAATGGTAATGCCAGGTGATAACTTAACTATTGATGTAACTTTATTAAGTGCAATTGCTATGAACGTAGGTTTACGTTTCGCTATCCGTGAGGGTGGTAGAACAGTTGGTGCTGGTCAAGTTACTGAGATTGTTGAATAAATAGCAAACAAATTTTAAATGCCAGTTCCGATAAACTATCGGAACTGGTTTTTAATAATAAACGGGCGTAGTTCAAGGGTAGAATAGCGGTCTCCAAAACCGTTGATGGGGGTTCGAATCCCTCCGCCCGTGCCAAAAAAAACATACAAAAGATGTCAAAAGTATTAAATTATTTTTCAGAAGCATTTGAAGAATTAAAAATAAATGTTACTTGGCCAGTTTGGGCTGATGTACAAAAATATACTATTATCGTAGCCCTATTTTCAGTGACTTTTGCATTGGCAACATGGGGAGTTGATGAGCTTTTTTCAAAAGCAATTGCTGGTTTTTTTAATTGGATTAAATAATACTATTTTTTTGAGATGGCTGATAATAATGTAAAAAAGTGGTATGTTGTAAGAGCGGTTAGCGGACAAGAAAATAAGATTAAATCTTATATCGAAACCGAGATAAACCGTCTTGGAATGGCCGATTACATATCCCAAGTGTTGGTTCCTACTGAAAAAGTAGTTCAAGTACGTGAAGGAAAAAAAATATCGAAAGATAAAGTATATTTTCCAGGGTACGTAATGATTGAAGCTAATTTGGTTGGAGAAATTCCTCATATTATCAAATCAATAACAGGAGTAATAGGATTTTTAGGTGAAGTAAAAGGAGGCGATCCGGTGCCTTTACGTATGTCTGAAGTCAACAGAATGTTAGGAAAAGTAGATGAATTGGCGGTAAATACTGATACACAAAACATACCGTTCAATGCGGGTGAAACAGTGAAAGTAATTGACGGTCCTTTTAATGGTTTCAACGGAACTATTGAAAAAATTAATGAAGAAAAGCGTAAACTTGAAGTAATGGTTAAAATCTTCGGAAGAAAAACACCACTAGAATTAAGCTTTATGCAAGTTGAAAAAGTATAATTTGTTACACTATTATAAACCGCAATAATCCGCTTCCACTGATTATTGTAAATTTTTAAAACAATGGCTAAAGAGATTAGTAAAGTAGTTAAACTACAAGTTAAGGGAGGTGCTGCGAACCCGTCGCCACCGGTTGGACCTGCTCTGGGAGCTGCTGGTGTTAATATCATGGAATTCTGTAAGCAGTTTAATGCTAGAACCCAAGATCAACCTGGCAAAGTGTTACCGGTACAAATTACCGTGTACAAAGACAAATCGTTCGATTTTGTTGTTAAAACTCCACCTGCTGCAATTCAATTATTGGATGCTGCTAAATTGAAATCTGGTTCTGGCGAGCCGAACAGAAAAAAAGTTGCTAGCGTAACTTGGGATCAAATTAAAGCTATCGCCGAAGACAAGATGGTCGATTTAAATGCTTTCACAACTGAAAAAGCTATGAGCATGATTGCTGGAACAGCTAGATCTATGGGTATAACTGTAACTGGAGATTCTCCTCTAAATTAAGGTAAGAAATGGCAAAATTGACAAAAAAACAAAAAGAGGCTGCTTCAAAAATTGAAAAAAACAAACTCTATTCTTTAAAAGACGCTTCGTCTTTATTGAAAGTTGTTGCTTCAGCAAAATTTGACGAGTCTGTAGATATTGCTGTTCGTTTAGGAGTAGATCCAAGAAAAGCAAATCAAATGGTAAGAGGTGTTGTAAC
>CANLLR010000012.1 GCA_947491985.1 Flavobacteriaceae bacterium
ATTTTTACTATCACAAGTGAAGTTAATTGCACCAAACACATGGCAACACTATATCCAGTAAAAATTTTAAAAAGTTTTCCATTAGTTGAAAAACCTTTTACTAGTAGTATACTATTAATAGCTAAAAGTGATAAGCCAATATTTATAAATACGTCTTTTGCCAATGATTAAGGAAGTGTAAAAAGTGGACTATTAACATCACAAATTGAAGGACAAGGCATAGTAAAATCATAAATATTGGCACCAACGGCTTCATTAATCAAGTCATTACCGTTTTTATCAACACCCACCAACATTAATTTATATTCACCTGTTCCATCAATACCACAGTAGGCACGAACATCTTGAACGTCGGCTTCGGCCATAAGTTGTGTGATGTCGTCTTGTGGAATTAAATACGCCTTTATTACATTGTTTGGATTGGCTCTCCAGTTCTTTGCCCATGCTTGAGCGGTTGCTAAAGTAATTGTGTTTTTTGACATAATGAAAAAATTTTAGTTAGGGTTTAATAATTTTTAAATGTAATAGAAATTATAATAACTACAAAAATTCTGACAAAAAAACGCGTAAAAACACCTATTTATGTATCGTAAAAAGTAAGAAAAAAGCATTAAAAAGGAACATCACTGTTGTCTTCCTCGTTTCCATTACTTCCAAATGCTTCATTGGCTGAAGGCAAGTTTTTGGTTTGAAAAGGATTGTCATCGTGATTCATTTTAGAAGGTAAGTCGTCATAACTTCCAGAATTTTCTTCTAAATTGTCGAATTTACCAAGGTTACCAATAAATTTCAAACGAATACTTTCCAAAGAACCATTACGGTGTTTTGCAATGATAAATTCGGCTTGACCTTCCGTTGGCGATTGCTCATCGTCATCCCATTCTTCAATTTTATAGTATTCTGGTCGATAAATAAACGATACAATATCGGCATCTTGCTCAATCGCACCCGATTCACGTAAGTCGGAAAGCAAAGGTCTTTTGCTTGAACCACGTGTTTCAACCGCACGTGATAACTGCGATAAAGCAATAACTGGAACTTCCAATTCTTTCGCCAATGCTTTTAAATTTCGAGAAATAGTCGAGATTTCTTGCTCACGATTTCCGCCTCCTTTTCCGTTGCTTCCTCCGGCTGTCATCAATTGAAGGTAATCGACGATAATTAATTTTATTCCGTGTTGCGATGCCAAACGACGCGCTTTTGCACGCAAATCAAAAATTGAAAGTGATGGCGAATCGTCAATGTATAAAGGTGCTTTTTCGAGGTTTTTGACTTTGATGCTCAACTGTTCCCATTCGTGTTTTTCGAGTTTTCCTGTTCGTAACTTTTCGGAAGACAAACCTGTTTCCGACGAAATCAAACGCGTGATCAACTGAACAGATGACATCTCAAGTGAAAATAACGCTACAGGGTGACCAAAATCAATAGCAATATTTCGAGCCATCGATAGTACAAAAGCTGTTTTACCCATACCTGGACGAGCAGCAATAATAATCAAATCGGAAGGCTGCCAACCCGAAGTGATTTTGTCTAATTTTTCAAAACCAGTGGCTATACCACTCAATCCTTCTTTATTAGCAATCTCTTCAATTCGCTTTTTGGCCTGAATTACCAAACTTTGGGCGGTTTCAGAACTTCGCTTTATGTTACCTTGTGTTACTTCGTATAATTTGGATTCGGCTTTGTCGAGCAAATCGAAGACGTCGGTCGTTTCATCGTAGGATTCTTCGATAATCTCTGATGAGATTTTGATCAAACTACGTTGAATGTATTTTTGTAAAATTATACGAGAGTGAAACTCAATATGAGCCGAAGATGATATCTTTTGCGTGAGTTGAATCAAGTAAAAATCGCCACCCGCCAAGTCCAACTTTGCGTTCTTTTTTAACTGCGAAGAAACTGTTAATAAGTCAATAGGCTGAGAATCTGTGAATAACTGCGAAATAGCTTCAAAAATATGTTTGTGTCCGTCTTTATAAAAAGCATCAGGTTGTAAAATATCGATTACCTCATCTACTCCTTTTTTATCAATCATCATAGCTCCAAGAACGGCTTCCTCTAAATCTAGGGCTTGTGGAGGTAACTTTCCTTTTTCTAAATTGATAATCGTAGTTTTTTCTACTTTTATAGGGTTAATATTTCTGAGATTTTCCATGAAGCGAAAGTAGCGTATTTGGTACTTTTTATAAACTTTAGTTATTACTAAATTGTGTTGATAAGTAATTGATTTTTGTTAATAAGCATAAAAAAATCCGAAACTATTGGGCTTCGGATTAGTATTCTTTTTGTAAGAATTTACTCTTTATACTCGCCCATCTTACTGTATTTATCCATCCTCTGTGCTACGAGCTCGGTTGTTGATAAATCTTTTAATTCGTTATACGATTTTGTAATGTATTGTTCTACTGTTTTGAACGTAGTTGCTCTGTCGTAATGAGCGCCACCAAGTGGTTCCGGAATCACATCGTCGACTAACTTTTGTTTTTTCATATCCGTTGAAGTCAATTTTAATGCTTCTGCGGCTTGCTCTTTGTACTCCCAACTTTTCCATAAGATAGACGAACACGATTCGGGTGAAATAACTGAATACCACGTATTTTCCATCATTAAAACTCGATCACCAACTCCTATTCCCAGTGCGCCACCAGATGCTCCTTCTCCCACGATAACGCAGATAATTGGGACTTTCAATCGGCACATTTCTAAAATATTTCGTGCAATCGCTTCTCCTTGTCCGCGTTCTTCCGCTTCCAAACCAGGATAAGCTCCGGGCGTGTCGATAAAAGTCACCACAGGCACACCGAATTTCTCTGCCATTTTCATCAATCGCAATGCTTTACGATAGCCTTCAGGATTTGCCATTCCGAAATTTCGAAACTGACGCGTTTTAGTATTGTACCCTTTTTGTTGTCCGACAATCATAAACGATTGACCGCCAATTTTACCCAAACCACCAATCATTGCTTTGTCATCTTTAAACCCTCTATCGCCAAAAAGCTCTAAAAAAGTTTCGCCACACAAAGCTCTTACGTGATCCATTGTATAGGGACGATTTGGATGGCGTGACAACTGCACCCGTTGCCAAGCCGTTAAGTTTTTGTATATTTTGCGTTTGGTTTCGTCTAATTTTTTTTCAATTTGTTTACAGGTGTTAGTCACATCTACATCAGATTCTTGTCCGATTACTTGACATTTATCCAATTGATCTTCAAGCTCTTTAATAGGAAGTTCAAAATCTAAATATTCCATAGTGGTAGTCGATAATTTAGTTATTTTATCCGAAATATCGGAACGACAAATATAATATAATAAGCTATAATTTAAAGATTTTCTAACATTAGTTTTTCACTTTTCTGTTTTTTAAAATACCATTAATGACAACTGTACTCAAAATAATAAAGGCTCCGATATAGAACATCGAATCCATGTTTTCAGAATCTTTAAAAATAAGCAAGGCTAAAAGTATTCCGTAAATCGGTTCTAAATTTATGGTGAGCATTACTGTGTAGGGACTCAAAAATTTCATCACTTTTACCGATGCCGAAAAAGCATAAGCCGTACAAACAGAGGCCAAAATTAACAACCATAAAAAGTCACTGGGTGAAAGGGTAAAAAACCGCTGGGTGATTTTTTCTGTGAACAACAAATATAATGTCAAAAAAAACAGGCCTCCTCCTAATTCATAGATGGAAATAACATTCGAATTGTATTCTTTAGCGTATTTTCCATTAATAACTGAAAATAATGCCGATAAAAAAGCCGACAACAATGCCAAAAGCATTCCGTTTTTAAACTGCGATTCGACATTAAAAATAATGGCTAATCCAACAATCACCAAAACGCCAAAAAACACTTCGTACCAAATTACTTTTCGGTTGTAAAAAATAGGTTCTAACAACGAGGCAAAAAAAGCTCCAGTCGATAAACACGCTAATGTAATAGAGATGTTCGAAACTTTTATCGCTTCATAAAAAGTAAACCAATGTGCTGCAATAATAATTCCCAAAATCATAAAACCAACAAAGGCTTTGGGTGGCACGCGCATCGACTCTTTTTTGATAATAATATAGATAAACATGAAAATTACTGCCAAAAACATCCGAAACCAGACTAAATCAAGAGCTTCTAAAGAAATTAATTTGCCTAAAACTGCAGTAAAACCCCAAATAAAAACAATGAGGTGTAGGTGTAAATAACTTTTAAAATTATCGCTTGGCATTTCGTAAGAGATAAATAGCGAGAAGTCCGAAAACAAAATTTGGAATCCACACCGCTATTATTGGTGGTGCTGCTGATTTTTCAGCTAAAACACCAAAAATTTTATCTAAAAACACAAAGCCAAAAGCCAATAAAATTCCGATGGCCAAATTGGCACCCATTCCGCCTCTTCGTTTCATTGAAGATACGGCCACAGCGATAATAGTGAGTATAAATGCCGCAACGGGTATGCTGTATTTTTTGTACAATACCACCAAATACGTATTGATGTTTTTTGACCCTTTAGCACGTTCTTTTTCGATGAATTTATTCAATTCGGTATACGAAAGTGTTTCGGCAATATACACTACAGGTGTTAAATCCTCTAAGTCAAAATTATAGACGGTATCTTTTTTTTCTGCAGCTTCTAAAACATCATTTAGCGCACCAATTTTTCTTTTTTTGTAATTGTATAAGGTATACGTACTGTCTTTTTCGTTCCATTTTATTCGGTCGGCCGTAATTTTATATTCTAAACTGTCACCTTTACTAAAATGTTCTAACGAAAAATTAAAAGCCATTTTAGAAATTGCATTAAAACTACTAGCATATATGTAATCGGTATCACTAATTTGTCTGTAAATATCAGAGTTGTCACGCATTTCATTTTGGCCGTTACCGATAAGATACATGTATCGGAACGTTTTGAAACCTTCACTAGCTTTGGGCACCAAAAAAAATCCCATCAACAAAGCAAAAATAGAGACCATCGTTGCTCCTATAATGTAGGGACGTAAAAAACGAGTAAACGAAATACCCGAACTTAGTATGGCAATGATTTCAGTATTGTTCGCCAATTTAGACGTAAACCAAATGATGGATAAAAATAGAAAAATAGGGAATAAAATATTAGCAAAATAAATCGTAAAATCAACATAATACAGCGCAATTTCTTTAAAAGGCACTTTATTTTCAATCATCTTGTTGACCTTTTCAGAAATATCGACAATAATTCCAATTGGAATAAACATCAATATCATTACCGAAAACGTAACGAGGTATCTTTTTAAAATGTATTTGTCTATTATTTTTAACATTGGTCATTTGTTAATTTGATTATTTGGTTATTCGGAAACAAATTGACGAATGACCAAACACACGAATTACAGCCGTTGGCTCATCTGTTTCACCATAACGTCTTTCCACTGACGGAAATCCCCCGCTAATATATGCTTTCTAGCCTCACGAACCAACCACATGTAAAATCCGAGATTGTGTATCGTGGCAATTTGTTTTCCTAAATATTCATTGGCTGCGAACAAATGACGCAAGTAGGCTTTAGTGTATTCGGTATCTACAAACGTATGTCCCATTTCGTCTACAGGTGAAAAATCGTCTTCCCATTTTTTATTCTTGATATTGATGGTGCCATGAGCCGTAAACAACATTCCGTTTCGTGCATTTCGTGTTGGCATTACACAGTCAAACATGTCTATTCCTAATGCAATATTTTCAAGAATATTAATCGGGGTTCCTACGCCCATCAAATAACGGGGTTTGTCTTCGGGCAAAATTTCACACACTACTTCGGTCATCGCGTACATTTCTTCGGCAGGTTCACCAACCGACAATCCGCCAATGGCATTACCAACTTGACCCGAATTGGCAATGTATTCGGCCGATTGTTGACGTAAATCTTTGTAGGTACTCCCTTGCACTATAGGAAAAAACGCTTGCTCATACCCATATTTAAAAGGCAATTTATCCAAATGATTAATGCAACGATCCAACCAACGGTGTGTCATGTGCATACTGCGTTGCGCGTAGCGATAATCACACGGATACGGCGTACATTCGTCAAATGCCATGATGATGTCGGCACCAATTGTACGCTGAATTTCCATCACATTTTCGGGTGTGAAAACATGGTAAGATCCGTCGATATGCGATTTAAATTTGACGCCTTCTTCTTTAATTTTTCGATTGGCCGAAAGAGAATACACTTGATAACCACCCGAATCGGTCAAAATATTGCGATCCCAATTCATAAACTTATGTAACCCACCTGCTTTTTCCAAAATTGCGGTTTGCGGACGTAAGTATAAATGATAGGTATTTCCGAGAATAATATCAGGATTTACTTCTTCTTTTAATTCGCGTTGGTGGACTCCTTTTACCGAAGCAACGGTTCCAACAGGCATAAAAATGGGAGTTTCAATCACACCATGATCGGTGGTTATGCTGCCAGCTCTGGCTTTCGAATGGGGGTCTTTTTGTAGTAACTCGAATTTCATTTGTTCATTTATGGTCGACAAAGATAAATTATTTAGCATTTTTGCCTTCGCATTTAAGATTTTATTTAACAATTTTATTGGGCGTGTCTCCGATTGGCAAAAACTACGTTTGCTAAACTTGTTTTTGTCCATCGCAGTCAGGCTGTTCGTTGTATCTTTTTTCTCGTTCCACAAAAAAAGGATGCCACTACCATCCTTCACGCAACGTTTAAAAACAACTAACAAATGCTAATAACTATTTATAAATTCACTTGCCAGCCTTTAAAATTACTTTTACTTTTGAAGCATTAAATTTTTAACTACACAAAATGGCTGACACACAACAACTAAACGCATTAACAACGCAAGTCCGAAGAGACATTCTTCGCATGGTTCACGCCGTTAATTCAGGGCACCCAGGAGGTTCATTGGGTTGCACCGAATTTATGGTGGCTTTGTATCAAAACATCATGACACGCAAAGAGGGTTTTGATATGGACGGCATCGGAGAAGATTTGTTTTTCCTTTCTAACGGTCACATTTCGCCTGTTTTTTACAGTGTTTTAGCTCGAAGCGGTTATTTTCCAATATCAGAATTGGCTACTTTCAGAAAACTGAATTCGCGTTTGCAAGGTCATCCAACAACCCATGAAGGTTTGCCAGGAATTAGAATGGCATCAGGTTCTTTGGGACAAGGGTTATCGGTTGCCATTGGTGCAGCTCAAGCCAAAAAACTGAACAACGACAACCATTTAATTTATTCATTACACGGTGATGGAGAATTGCAAGAAGGTCAAAATTGGGAAGCCATTATGTATGCGTCTGCAAAAAAAGTCGACAATCTTATTGCCACTATTGACGTCAATGGCAAACAAATTGACGGAACTACCGATGATGTTTTGAATATGGGAAGTCTAAAAGCCAAATTTGAAGCTTTTGATTGGGACGTTTTAGAAATTACGGAAGGAAACAACCTACAAGCAATTATTGCTGGTTTAAATGAGGCCAAATCTCGAACTGGCAAAGAAAAACCGGTTTGTATTTTATTGCATACAGAAATGGGTAACGGTGTTGATTTTATGATGCACACCCATGCATGGCACGGAAAAGCTCCGAATGATGAGCAATTAGCAACAGCTTTAAATCAGAATTATTCACCAGACGAGAAAGATTATTAATTAAAAACTTTGTGACCTCGAGCCTTTGTGGCTAAAAAATATAACATGAAAAAATACACCAACACAGGAAGTAAAGATACGCGTTCAGGTTTCGGAGCTGGAATGACCGAACTCGGACAAAAAAATGAAAACGTTGTGGCACTTTGTGCCGACTTAATTGGATCGTTAAAATTTGACGATTTCAAGAAAAATCACCCCGAACGCTTTTTTCAAATCGGAATTGCAGAAGCTAACATGATCGGAATTGCAGCAGGATTAACTATTGGCGGTAAAATTCCGTTTACCGGAACCTTCGCTAATTTTTCGACAGGAAGAGTGTACGATCAAATACGCCAATCAGTAGCTTATTCCGATAAAAATGTAAAAATTTGTGCTTCACACGCTGGATTAACTTTAGGTGAAGATGGTGCCACACACCAAATTTTAGAGGATATTGGATTGATGAAAATGTTACCTGGAATGACCGTAATTAATACGTGTGATTACAATCAAACAAAAGCAGCTACATTAGCTATTGCCGATCATCACGGTCCAGTTTATTTGCGTTTTGGAAGACCAGTAGTGCCCAATTTTATGCCAGCCGAAGAACCATTCGTCATCGGAAAAGCAATTTTAATGAACGAAGGAACGGATGTAACTATTATTGCCACAGGACATTTGGTTTGGGAAGCTTTATTGGCTGCTGAAGCACTTGAAGCCAAAGGCATTTCTGCTGAAGTCATCAACATACACACAATAAAACCATTGGATGAAGAAGCAATTTTAAAATCGGTAGCCAAAACAGGTTGTGTGGTAACTGCTGAAGAGCACAATATTTTAGGTGGATTGGGCGAAAGTGTAGCAAGAACCTTAGTTTTAAATACGCCAAAGCCGCAAGAGTTTGTTGCGGTTCAGGACTCGTTTGGAGAAAGCGGCACACCAGAACAGTTGATGGAAAAATACAAATTAAACCATCAAGCTATTTTTGAAGCTGCTGAGAAAGTCATCAAAAGAAAATAACTTTATCTTTTATATTATACACAAAAATCCCATTCAAATTGAATGGGATTTATTTTTACTGACAACTCGGATCCAAATGTTTTCGCAATCGAGTAGGCGTTGTATAATCGGGTGAACTTCCGCAATTAGGTATGCCTTTTGTTTCGTCTTGTGGTGTAACTGGATCATCTACCAAAGCACCATTAAAAGGGTACGAATACGTATTTCCTAATAAGGTGTATTTGATTTCGTCTTTAGTCATTACATTATCGCCATCATCATCTACATCAAAAGCATCTGGAATGCCATCTTGATCGGTATCGTCTTCAAAAGTCGTATCATTATCTCGTATGTAGCCATCTCCATTATCTTCCAAATAGGAAGGTATTCCGTCAAAATCATTATCAATACGCTGCACTTCATACAATTTAAAACTAAAAATAAGAGGTGAATATGGAGAAATTCCAGCTGTTCCACTACCAAAATAAGCGAGTCCAGAGGGTAAAAACATCACACCTGCTCCAAAATTGGAATAGGTGATTGAACCATCTACATTCCCCACATAACTTCCGGTTTTAAATTTTGGAAAAACTTCACTCCAACCTCTAATTACACCACTCAAACTAAAATACGATTGTGGGAAAAAATTACTGTCAAAAACGGTCATTTCATCGTCCATTAATTGACCTTTATACGCTGCTAAAACACCATCTAAGTTGCATGGTGATTTACTATTTGGTCCTGATCCTTGACGCAATTGCAAATAATAAATTATATAGGTAAAACCATCTTTTTCAACAGGCAATTCTAATACATTAGCATTGTGTGTAGTAGCATTTGTTCCCCAAATAGAAGTAGGGTCTAACTCGGGTACTACTGTAAATGTTACATTTTGATCATCATTCCCACCCGGATTATTGATAACAGAATAGGAATGTGTTTTTAAAAAAGTTTGAATCGTAGCTAAATCCGCTGCATATTGTTCTGCATAATCTCGAAGAGGAGTTGGTTCGGGATCATCATTAGTATTGCAACTAGCAACCAAACTAATAAATACAAAGAACAATACTATTTTAAAAACATTTCTCATAATAACAATTAAATTTGTGCGCAAGATACAATATTGATTTATTTTTGTAAATTATTTAACTAGGTTTTTAGAAAAAATATGAGAGTAGATAAATACTTGTGGTGCGTTCGTTATTACAAAACAAGAAATATGGTGACGGAGGCTTGTAAAAAAAATCACATTACTGTTAATGGTCAAGTTGCAAAAGCATCGAAAGAAGTTTTTCCTACTGATAAAATTACGTTTAGAAAAGATCAAATCGTTCATATAATTTCTGTATTGGATATTCCTGAGAACCGTGTTGGAGCTAAACTAGTTGATATTTATAGAAAAGATGAAACTCCGGCTGAAGTTTTTGCTCATTTAGAACTTTTAAAATTATCAAAAGAACACTATCGTAAAAATGGCACAGGACGACCTACCAAAAAAGACCGAAGAGATATTGACGACATTTCATTTTCAAACGATACCGATGAAACTGACTAAAGAGTATTGGGAAAACCGTTACATTAACAATGATTATGGTTGGGACACTGGTACTATAACTCCTCCATTAAAAGAGTATTTCGATCAGCTAACTGATACAGCATTGAAAATACTAATTCCGGGAGCAGGAAATAGTTATGAATTAGAGTATTTAATAACCAACGATTTTGAAAATGTGGCCGTTTTAGATTACGCAAAAACGCCTTTGCTCAACATTAAAAAGAGGTTGCCAACAATTTCAGACGATCAACTCATTGAATCCGACTTCTTTTTTCATAACGGCGAATATGATTTAATAGTAGAGCAAACCTTCTTTTGTGCGTTAGAACCGCATTTAAGAGAAAAATATGTAATGAAAATGGCAAGTCTATTAAAACCCAATGGAAAACTTATTGGATTGTTATTTCAATTTCCATTAACAGAGGTCGGGCCGCCATTTGGTGGTTCAAAGGAAGAATATAGCGCCTTATTTCAAGAGGATTTTAATATTAAAACTCTTGAAATCGCGTATAATTCAATAAAACCAAGAAAAGGAAACGAACTCTTTTTTATATTTACCAAAAAATAAGTCTAATGAGCCTGAACATCATTTTAACACAGCAAGAAATTGAGCATAAAATAAAGCGAATTGCTTATCAAATCTATGAAACATTTGTCGAAGAAGATAGTATTGTGATTGCTGGAATTGCGTCAAATGGATCTGTTTTTGCATCTAAAATAGCGGCCGAATTGAAAAAAATTACTACTTTAAAAGTGGTATTGTGTGAGGTTATAATTGACAAATCGAATCCAAATCTTCCAATTACAACTTCTATTACCGCAAGTGAATATGAAAATAAAGGACTTGTTTTGGTAGACGATGTATTGAATTCAGGAACTACATTAATTTATGGTGTAAAACATTTTCTAGAAGTGCCTATAAAAAAATTCAAAACAGCCGTTTTAATCGATCGAAATCATAAAAAATATCCTGTAAAAGTTGATTTTAAAGGCATTTCATTGTCGACTTCTTCATTGGAACACGTTTCTGTAGTGTTTGAAGAAAATAATAGTTATGCGTTTTTAAGTTAATAACGCTTTTATTTCAGTTACAATTTGTTCTACCGTTTTATCATTAATTGCCACAATATGTTTGGCTTGATGATAATAAAAACTCCTATCAAAAAGATGTTTTGCAATATATTCTTTGAGTTCAATTTGACTTAAATTAGCTAACAACGGACGTCCGTTCTTTTCGTGTAGTAATCGATCATATAATGTTGCTACCGAAGCTTTGAGGTAAATTGAAATACAATCCTCTTTTTTAAGTAACTCATGGTTGTTATAATAACAAGGTGTTCCTCCACCTGTACTCAAAACAAATGATTCCTTCGATTCCATTTGCTTTAAAAAAAGTTCATGCTCCATTTTTCTGAAATAAAGTTCACCTTTATTTAAAAAAACATTTTCTATTGTCATTTCTGATTTTTTTTCAATCAAATCATCCAAATCCTCGCTTAAAATTTCAAGATCGTCAGCTAGTTTTTTGGCTACAACCGACTTCCCACTTCCCATATATCCGATTAAAACTACTTTCATCTTACAAATAAATCCTTATATATTAAGGCATTAACTACGATTATTAAAAAAAGGTAAATTTAAAATAAAATAGCTTTGAAAAATTAATAATAAGGTCTTATATTTGCACCCGCATTGAAGAAAAGAAAAAAGACTCGATAGCTCAGTTGGTAGAGCACATCACTTTTAATGATGGGGTCCTGGGTTCGAGCCCCAGTCGGGTCACTTTTTTATTATTTTCTTGCTACGACTCGATAGCTCAGTTGGTAGAGCACATCACTTTTAATGATGGGGTCCTGGGTTCGAGCCCCAGTCGGGTCACAAAAAAGTTGTCCGCCACGGCGGATGACTTTTTTTATTTTGGCCACGTGGAGAAACGGTAGACTTGCCATCTTGAGGGGGTGGTGCTCGTAAGGGCGTGTGGGTTCAAATCCCACCGTGGTCACGGATAAATAAAATAGGATTTTAAAAAAAATCAAGCTCGCTTGAAATGATTTTTAAAATCCTGTTTTATTTTTTTAAAGCGGAGCTTTGTTGGGAAAGAGAAAGTCAAATACACACTCGCTTTATTTTGCAACGATATAGTTTTTCTCTATTCTTGCACTTGGTTTTTTTTATTATAAACGTATCCCATTCATAAAATTTTATTACATTTGTTTAACAAATTTTATAAAAAGATGGACAATGTAAAAAATACATTTAGTATAAAAGATTTAGAAAACCTTACGGGAATTAAAGCCCACACTATACGTATATGGGAAAAACGATACAACGTTTTAGAACCCATGAGAACGGATACAAACATAAGGTTGTATGATTTATCTTCCTTACAAAAACTATTGAACATAACCCTTTTGAACGATTATGGTTACAAAATTTCAAAAATTTCAAAACTAAATCCAGACCGAATTCCGGTATTAGTTAACGAAATCATATCTGAAAAAAGTGCTAAAAATCATGCAATAAGCGCCTTTAAAATGGCGATGATGAATTTTGATCAACATTTGTTTTTTGCTACTTATAATAATTTACTTTCGGAAAAATCATTTAAAGAAGTTTTTAGAGATGTATTTTTACCATTAATAGGGGAAATTGGATTGTTGTGGCAAACCGACACCATTACACCTGCGCACGAACATTTCATCAGCTATTTAATAAAACAAAAATTATTAATTAACACCGAAAAATATCAAATACAACCGCCAACAAAAGATGATACGTTGTATGTTTTATATTTACCCGAAAATGAGATTCACGAATTGGGATTAATGTATTTAAATTACGAACTACTCTCAAACGGTTATAGAACTATATATTTGGGAGAAACTGTGCCCATATCGAGTTTGAAAGATTTAAAAAAATATTTTGATAACATTGTTTATGTTTGTTATGCTACAGTAGAACCAAACAAAGATGAAATAAATAATTACATCAAAGAAATTTGTACTGAAGTTTTAGATACAACTTCACAATTTTGGTTAATCGGAAGAATGACAGAATCAGTGAATGTAAACAACCTGAATAATAAAATTTCAATAATAAAGTCTTTACAAGAGTTTGCTCAAAAAATATAAACTCAAAAAACACCTTTTGTTTACTAATGAAAAAAAACATCACAATTATTGGTTCTGGATTTTCTGCTTTAGCTGCAAGTTGTTATTTGGCTAAACTGGGTCATGAAGTTACCATTTATGAAAAAAATACCACTATTGGTGGAAGGGCAAGACAACTAAAAAAAGAGGGATTTACCTTTGATATCGGACCAACATGGTATTGGATGCCTGATGTTTTTGAGCGCTTTTTTGACGACTTTAACAAAAAGCCCTCCGATTATTACGAACTTATAAAACTCTCCCCAGCGTATCAAGTGTATTTTGGAGTGAATGAATTTGTTACTATTTCTGATAATCTTCCAGAAATTATAGCCACCTTTGAAGAGATTGAAAAAGGAAGTGGCGAAAAATTAGCAAACTTTATGGCAACAGCACAAAGTAATTATGATATTGCCATAAAAGATTTAGTGTATCGTCCAGGTGAATCGCCTCTAGAATTAATAACTTTACAAACCACTTTAAAAGTAGGGCAATTTTTTAGCAACATTTCACGTGACATTCGAAAACGTTTTAAAAATAAAAAACTCATCCAAATATTAGAATTTCCCGTATTGTTTTTAGGCGCAAAACCCTCTGATACCCCTTCTTTTTATAGTTTTATGAATTTTGCTGATTTTGGATTAGGCACTTGGCATCCGAAAAACGGAATGTATAGCGTAATTTTAGCTATGGAAGCCTTGGCTAAAGAGCTTGGCGTAACAATACATACCAATTCCAACGTTGAAAAGATTAATGTTTTACACGGAAAAGCTATTGGAATAACGGTAAATGGAACCAAAGTGAACGCAGATGTTGTATTATCGGGAGCCGATTACCATCATACCGAAACACTACTTGATGATTATTATCGTATGTATTCGGATAAATATTGGAACAGTCGTGTTTTTGCTCCTTCTTCGTTATTGTTTTATGTTGGTTTTGATAAAAAAATTGAAAATGTAGCACACCATTCGTTGTTTTTTGATGTTGATTTTGATGTGCATGCCCAAGACATTTACGACAATCCTAAGTGGCCAGAAAATCCATTATTTTACGCGAGTTTCCCGTCAATAACCGATGAAAATTCGGCACCTAAAGGTAAAGAAGCTGCTATTTTTTTGATCCCGTTAGCGCCTGCATTAGAAGACACTGAGGAATTGAGAGCCTTGTATTTTGAAAAAATTATGACCCGTTTGGAAAAATTAACACAACAAAATCTAAAAAATCATGTTACATTTAAAGAATCATTTTGCGTAAATGATTTTATTAAAGATTACAATTCGTATAAAGGCAACGCATACGGAATGGCAAATACATTATTGCAAACAGCGTTTTTAAGACCCAAATTAAAAAGTAAAAAAGTGAAAGATTTATATTTTACAGGTCAACTCACAGTTCCCGGACCAGGTGTGCCACCTGCTTTAATTTCAGGAAAATTGGTGGCCGATTTAATACAAAAATACAGCTAATTAGTACCTTATGAAATCAATTTTTGACACAGTTTCTTTTGAATGTAGTAAAAATGTTACGAAATCGTATAGTACCTCTTTTTCTACCGCTGTAAAGCTACTCGCACCAACCATTCGTCAAGATATTTACAACATTTATGGTTTTGTGCGTTTTGCGGATGAGATAGTGGACACATTTCACGATTATAATAAAATGGAACTTTTTGAGCTTTTTGAAAAAGATCTAAAATCAGCCATTGTAAATAAAATCAGCTTGAATCCAATATTAAATTCGTTTCAACATACTGTTCATCAGTATCAAATTCCGATGCCACTTATCGATGCCTTTATGAAAAGCATGAAAATGGATTTGATAAAAACTAACTATACTTTGTCGGAATACAGTGATTATATTTATGGATCTGCTGATGTAGTAGGTTTGATGTGTTTGAAAGTGTTTGTAAATGGCGACCAATCAAAGTTCGATGCCTTAGAACATGCTGCCATGCGATTGGGCTCTGCGTTTCAAAAGGTGAATTTTTTACGCGATTTGAAAGCCGATTTTGAAGATTTAAATCGGACGTATTTTCCAAATACCGATTTATCCAACCTCAACGAAGAATCAAAAAATCAAATCATTCAAGAAATTGAAGCCGATTTTAAAGCGGGTTATGAAGGCATTGTCAATTTACCAATAGAAGCAAAATTTGGCGTGTATACTGCCTATATTTATTACAAAAAATTATTGTCCAAATTAAAGAAAACTCCTTCTACCGAAATCAAAAATACCCGAATTCGCGTACCAGATTATCAAAAATACGGGCTTTTTGCCAAGTGTTATTTTTCTTATAAATTGAATATACTTTAAACTTACTCTATCATGTTAATTCATATTTTAGTTTTTGTTCTTACGTTTTGCATCATGGAATTTATGGCGTGGTTTACTCATAAATACGTAATGCACGGTTTTTTATGGTCACTGCATGCCGATCATCACAAAAAAGACCACGAGTCTTGGTTTGAGCGCAACGATACTTTTTTTATTTTTTATGCCGTGGTCAGTATTGGATTTTTCTTGCTTTGGAAATATAACATTCTAGAAATCGGAATTTCGATTGGATTGGGAATTTTTGCTTACGGATTGTCGTATTTTATTGTACACGATATTTTCATCCACCAACGTTTTAAACTCTTTAGAAATGCGAACAACATCTATGCAAAAGGAGTTCGACGTGCTCATAAAATGCATCACAAACACATAGGAAAAGGTGATGGCGAATGTTTTGGAATGCTATTTGTACCTTTCAAATACTTTAAAAAATAAAAAATGTCCCAACAAATTGGGACATTTTTTTTTATAACTAACCTTATTTAATACTTATTTTATCAGCAGTCCTTGCAATGGTTTTAACTGCTCTAAATCGATGTTTGATTTTTGTAAAACGGTCAACAAAGTCATTACATTACTCGGATTCATGTTGTCGCCCGTAACGCGTATCACGGCAAATCCGTTTTCTTTTTTATTCGCATAAAAAATAAATTCTTTGATATCGTCATCGGCACCCACATAACTCACCGAAGCATTGGCGCCTCCCGATCCGAATTTCATCAATTGTTGGTAGTCTTCGCTTTTTAAAATGGTTTTCAGTTTTGCTTTTTCTGATTCATACGCTAACTGATTTTTTGGAGTAGCTTTAAAAGCAATGATGTTCATTTTATCAAAAGAAGCCAATGCCGTTGCTTGCTCAGAAGTCAAATTGGCTTTGTCAATATTCAAAATGTTAGACGAAACATCCAAAGCAATAAAATCTTTTTTCTCTGAATTTTCTACAAAAAACTTTTGCAAACTCGGTTCGTTCGAACAACTCGTTACAAGTAAACTAAAAGCAATAACGAGATTTACTATGGTTCTCATGGTTGTTGGGTATAAAACAATGGCAACAGCAGTTACTATTGCCATTGCTACTAAATTATTTTTTTCCTTTGCCTGCTTTTTCCAATTCGGCACCACCAGGTAAATTCATTTTATCAGTCAAAGCCGATAATTCAGCCAAATCGAAGTTTCCTGTTAACGACATTAAAACGGTTTCTTCTTTACCTGAACCTTCAATAAACATTAAAAGTTCTTTGACATTCGATTCTTTAGCTCCCGATTTTACGTAAATTTTTACACTTTTCCCTTTTTCGTTAATTCGCATTAACTCTTCCATACCAGAGGTTTTGATGTATTTATCCGATGTTGCTTTCATATCATTAGAAAGTTTATCATCAACAGTTACAAAAACGCGTAAGTTGTCTAATTTTTTGGCCAAAGCCATAAATTCTTTGGCGTCTTTGTCATTCGATTTGACATCGCCCATCAATTTGAACATCTTTTGGTTTACAATAACAGCTGTTATTTTGTCATTATCGTCAAACTTATCAAAGACTGACTGTCCAAAAAAGCTATTTGATACTAATACTAAAGCGATTATTGAAATTATTTTTTTACTCATACATTTAAAATTGTTTACTTGGTATTCGTGAATCTTTGATTTCATGATTTCTATTTGTTTTTTGATTATTCCACTGGCACTTTATACATTAGTAGCGCCTCGGATGGTTGTTATTTTTTAAAAATTTTGTTTTTTGATTTTTGGTACTCGTTAATATAACGTATACTTTGTTTGCCTACATTTATTTTTTGCGATACTAATGTCAACGCTTTTTGCGTCTCAGCCAAAGCTATTTCTGGATCATCAAAAGACCCTAAATCGCCCGACGTTGCTGCTTTTTCATTCGTATACATAAAAGTTGCAATACCAAACAATACCACAACCGATGCTGCAATTGATAACCATGCTACGTAAGTACGTTTTTTATCCCGACGCTTCGGGATTAATGGTATCGTTACTTTAAACTGTTGTGTCTTTGCTTGTGAGAAATACCCAAAAACTGATTGGTATTGTGCCAAATGCTGCGCAACATCTGGTGAAGAAAAATAAACTTTTAGTTCGTTTTCTTCGGCACTACTTGTTTCTCCTTCAAAGTACTTTTCTATTAAATTTTCTATTCTATCCAATGCCATAATTATGTGTATTAGTCATAAATTCCCGTACCGCTTTTCGTGCTCTCGAAAGGGCTACGCGAATAGCTGTTTCATTCATATCCATTATTTTGGCAATCTCTCCAAATTCGTATTGCTCAATGTCTCGCATTTGAATAATTAATTTTTGCTGTTCGGGCAATTCATTAATTACTTTTTCTACCCAACTCCAACTGTCTTTGTCTTCGACTTTTTGTTGCAAATTCGCTTCTCTATCCGAATAATTGCTGTGAACCAGCCTCATATTACTTGCTCGTTTCGACTTCAATTGATCCAAACAATAATTCTTTGTCATCGTCATCGCCATAGCTTCTATGCTTCTCAAATCGTTTAATCGGTCACTTTTTGTCCACAATTTAACCAAAACTTCTTGAGTGGCATCTTCGGCTTCCTCTGTACTCACCAACAATCGCTTTGCCATTCGAAAGAGTTTATCTTTAAACGGATTTACAATCGTCATGAATTCTTTTTGGTTCATTACAAACAGGTTGGTTGCTGGTTATATAGTACAGACGAACTACACTTTGTTTTGTTACAAGTATACTTATTTTTTTCTGATGCAAATAGCTTGGGCATTTTTTGTTGTCCTTTTTCCTGCTGCCTTTCCAAAACTCGCTAAAAAAAGCGAGATTTTTCCCTCGCATCAGGGCTAGGAAAGTAACCATAATATTAAAATAATCGCTAAATTTGAAATAAAAAAGCAATGAAAAAACTATTTTTAATCACGGCTATTTTTCTATTGCTTTTATGTAGCAGTTGCGAAAAAGACGATTTATCGGTTCCCGACGAATTGCAAACACGCGATTTTGTTTGGAAAGGAATGAATTTATACTATTTATGGCAAGCTGACGTACACAATTTAGCCGACAATCGCTTTGCCAATCAAGATCAATTAAACGGGTTTTTATCAGGGTATTCGAATCCAGTAACCTTATTCAACAGTTTACGTGTCGATTCATCCATTGACCGATTTAGCGTTATTTATTC
The DNA here is from genome assembly GCA_947491985.1 of Flavobacteriaceae bacterium. Classification (GTDB taxonomy): domain Bacteria; phylum Bacteroidota; class Bacteroidia; order Flavobacteriales; family Flavobacteriaceae; genus Flavobacterium. The sequence continues at coordinate 18,851 of CANLLR010000012.1, forward strand.
TGATTATCGTGTCTTAGAAGGCATTCTATCAGGCAACACCACCGACACTGGAATGGATTACGGATTAAAATATAAAACCGGAAGCACCACCGAAATCTTTGGTTGGGTGCGTTACATCTTACCTAATTCGGATGCGGCGACCAAAAACATCCAACGAGGCGACATCTTTTATGCCATCAATGGAACGCCTTTAACGGTAAGTAATTATCAAAGTTTATTGACGAATAGTACGTTTACTGTTAATTTAGCCGATTACGACAATGGTAACATTACGCCCAACGGGCAATCGGTTCCCTTGACCAAAGCACCCATTACAGAAAACCCAATTTATGTTACGAATGTGATCAACCAAGGCGCCAACAAAATTGGATACCTTATGTACAACGGTTTTTTTTCAGCGTATGAAAATCAGTTGAATACGGCTTTTGCCCAATTTCAAGCACAAGGAATAACGCATTTGGTGCTCGATTTACGTTACAATTCGGGTGGTTCTATAGCCACTGCCACGCGATTAGCGAGTATGATTACGGGGCAATTTACCGGACAAATTTTTGCTCAACAGCAATGGAATGCTAAATTACAGGCGAATTTAAATCAGAACAATCCCAGTTCATTGTTTAATTATTTTACGTCGACACTTTCCAATGGAAATCCGCTTACAAGTTTGAACTTGAATAAAGTGTACATTTTAGCATCAAGAAGCACGGCGTCCGCAAGTGAATTGGTCATCAATGGCTTAAAACCGCACATTCAAGTGGTTCAAATTGGAGACAAAACTACTGGTAAAAATGTCGGTTCAGTAACCCTTTATGATTCTCCTACGTTTAGCAGTCAGAATCGAAATCCGAATCACACTTTTGCCATGCAACCTTTGGTTTTAAAAATTGCAAATTCGGCTGGTTTTTCTGATTATCAAACGGGTTTACTTTCCGACTATTCTTTTTTGGAAGATTATGGAAATTTGGGTGTTTTGGGCAATCCGACAGAACCGTTGTTAGCTGAAGCTTTAACGATTATATCAAATGGTGGTCGATTCTCGAAACAAAATAAGGTCAAAGTTTTTCAACATTTTGGTGATACAAAAAGCATCGAACCGCTGCGAAGTGAGATGTATATGGAGTTGAAGTAAACTATTTATATTATTTAGCCACTGATTCACAGATTTTAGAATAATTAATCTTTGAATCGGTGGCTATTATTTAAAACTTAACTTATAAATTAATAGTAACTCCCAATCGGTAATTTCTACCTTGAGTGGAATAGCCTACATTTTCAACAAAATCTTCGTTAAAAATATTAGTAGCGTTACCAAAAATGCTCAATCGGTTTTTAATCAATTCAAACTTGAGCAATGCATTAACCAATTGGTAGGAACTCAATTTGGTTATCATGGTAGCAAAGGTATTTCCATCAAAAAAAGCATCATTGCGACCGTCAACATATTGGTAATTGGTATTAAAAAACAATCGGTTTGTGATCGAAACATCTAAAGATACGTTGACTTTGTGTTTCGGAATCAATCGATTTAGGGCTTCATCTACTTGGGTAAAAGTATAATTGGCACCGACTTTTATTTTATTATATAGGGTATAATTCACTTCGGTTTCTAGACCTTTTGCACGATTTTTTCCTTCAATATTGATGTAAAAAGCATCAAAAGTGGTCGGGTCAAAATAAAAGCCGAAGCTGTTTTTTTGTTCTCTAAAAAATCCAATAGCGTTCAAAATTAGTTTATTTTTCAGCACATTAATTTCAAAACCAGCTTCAATTGTGGTGTTTTCCTCTGGTGTTAACGTAGTATTTCCAAATTCTGAATACAACTGATACAAACTTGGTGTAACATAGGCCGTACTTAAAGAAGCTAGAATTTTTAATGGTATTTTTTTACACAAATTAAACGACGGATTTACATTATAAACTACTTGATTTCCGTATTCGCTGTGCATATTCAATCGTACACCTGCATTGATATTCAGACCAAAATTTGAGGTAAACACCCCTGTAAAATACGGATCAATCATGTTTAATTTTGTCAATTCTTTTTGGACATCCGAAAAAGGCGTTTGACTCAACATATCGTGAAACTGATAATTCACACCAACAACGGTAAAGAAATTCTTATTCCATTGGTATTTAGTAAAAGCATCTAAATTCACGCTTTGTGCTTCGTACAATGAGGATTCAATGTCGGCGGTAAAACTATTCACCTCCGAATAACTTCTTTGGATTTTGGTAAAACTCGAGTTTAAAATCAACTCTCCTTTATTGAAGGTAAACTTTGGTGCAAAGCCAAAACGAAATTGCTTTGACTGTGTTTCATTAACATCATTGTCATTAAAACCGGTATTGTCAAAGGTAAAATCGTAGTCGTTTTTGATCACATCATAATTTCCAAAAAAGTCTAATGTTAGTTTTTTGGTCGCTTTGAGTCCGATTTTCGACATCAAATTAAATCGCGAAAAACGATCGTTTTCATACGTTACCGCTTCTGGAGAAGCTATTTGTGACATTCCATCCGATTCTGAACTGTTCAATGATGCAAAGTAATTGACTTTTTCAACCGTTCCGTTGACTGAAAATCCTTGATTAAAATCTTGTCCGTTGTACTTAGCATTCGTAGCTGTATTATTCGAACCGATGTTTATGTACCCATTGGCTTGAATCGGTTTTCGTCCTGCCTTTTTTAACGTAATGTTGATCACAGCGGTAGCTGCGCCCGATCCGTATAGCGTACTTGAGGCACCTTTCATGATTTCGATGCTCTCTACTTGATCAACAGAAAGTAATCGCAAGTCGTATTCAAAACTAATTCCGGAGGCATCTGTCACCGGAATTCCGTCAATTAAAATCAATACTTGTTGGTTTTTCCCACCGCGAATGTAATACCCAAGGTTTTTCCCATTGGCCGATTGATTGCCGTTGATTTCTATGCCCACTGCGGAATTTAATACGTTGGCTAGCGATTGTCCCGATTTTTTTTGAAGTTCTTCTTGTGAGATTTTGGTAATTACTTTACCTGATTTTTCTTTGCTTTGTGCAAATTTAGTATCCGAAACCACCACTTCTTCCAGTTGGTTTAATCGGTTTCCATTTGTTTCTTGCGTAAAAGCACACGATGTTACAAGCACCAATACAGCACTCATACGAACGATTTTTTTGTTCATTTTTTTTGTTTAAAATGTTTCCAATAAAGGGGAGAAAAGCATAGAATGACCCATACCCAAACCTTTTTTCCCGAAAGTTTGATACTCTTTGTATTTGGCAGGTCTCCTGGCTTGCGTCTTGTTGTTTACCTTCCCATTTAATTTTTAGATTGTAGTTTTTGGATTTTAGATTTACTAAAAGCTTCCAAAAAAAATCAATTTTAAACAGTGGTTTTGTAGATAACAACAAGCGTTCTAGCTTACAGTTGCGGGTACAGCTCAGGTATTGAACCTGATTCCCTTTTAATGTTTTTCCGATGTTTCGGAATAACAACCAAAATACGGGTGTAAAAGTAAGGTAAATATTTTACTTTTGTAAAAAATTCAGTTAATGAAATTCAAACTTCAAGCGATTCTACTTTTTTTGCTTTGGGCGACTTCTATTCAATGTAAAAAAGAATCCGAAACGAAAGCAACATCACTTTATAAAAACGAAATCAAATACGCTAAAGGATTTTCGATTCAAAATTACGAAGGCTATTCGGTAGTAAAAGTTTCCAATCCTTGGCCAAAAGCGAATAAAAGCTATACGTACATCTTAAAAGAAATGGGCAGTATAATTCCAGATTCTCTTGCTTCAGCTATTACAATTTCTATTCCTATAAAAAGTATTGTAGCTACATCAACGACACACATTCCTTCCATAGAAATGCTAGATGAAGTACAATCATTAGTTGGTTTTCCGAATTTGGATTATATTTCATCGGAGAAAGTCCGTGCACTAATCGATGCTAAAAAAGTAAAAGAACTAGGTACCAATCAATCGTTGAATACCGAAATTTTAATCGATTTACAACCCGATGTTATTATCGGATACGGTATTGACAACAAAAATGCGACTCTTAACAAACTACAAAAAAGCGGTTTAAAAGTCCTACTTAACGGCGATTGGAATGAAGAAACACCTTTAGGCAAAGCGGAATGGATTAAATTTTTTGGTGCTTTGTACGGCAAGCAAAAAGAAGCTAATGAAATCTTTACTAAAATAGAAACCGATTTTTTAAAAACCATTGAAATTGCCAAAAGAGCGACCACAAAACCGTCAATTTTGTTGGGCGATATGTTTGAAGACAAATGGTATTTACCCAAAGGAACGAGTTGGGGTTGTTTATTATTAGAGCAAGCCAACTCCAACTATTTGTGGAAAGAAACCAAAGGAACAGGCAGTTTAGCATTTTCGTTTGAAACGGTTTTTGAGCGTGCTGCAGACGCTGATTTTTGGTTCACTTCAGGACCATTTACTACTTTAAAAGAAATGGAATCCGTAAATCTGCATTACAATCAGTTCAAAGCCTTTCAAAATAAAAATGTCTATTCGTTTAGCAAAAAAAAAGGCAAAACAGGCGGTGTTTTGTATTATGAATTGGCGCCAAACCGACCTGATATTGTTTTAAAAGATATTGTAAAAATACTGCATCCCGAATTGTTGGTGGGTTACGAACCTTTTTTCTTTGAAAAACTACTTTAAATGTCTCAAAAACGAAATACAATTCTTTTTGTCAGCTTGTCATTGTTATTGCTGATGGCGTTGCTACTGAATATTTCGTTCGGTCAAGTAGCTATTCCAATTAAAGAGATATTTAAAAGTGTTTTTGGCTCAGAGGCAAGCAAAGAAACTTGGGAATACATCATTATAAATTTCAGAATTCCGAAAGCCATAACTTCGATTTTAGTCGGTATTGGCTTATCAACTTGTGGTTTATTGATGCAAACCTTATTCCGGAATCCGTTGGCCGGACCCTATGTTTTGGGTTTGAGTTCGGGTTCGAGTGTGGGTGTTGCTTTTGTTATTATGGGAGCCAGTATTTTACCTTCGTTTGTATCGGAAATAGTGCTTTCACAATACGGAATTATCTTTGCCTCTTGTTTGGGAAGTTTCTTGGTGTTGCTGTTAGTTTTAATGGTATCCCAAAAGTTGCGAGATACGGCTACGATTTTAATCGTCGGATTAATGTTTAGCAGTTTTGCTAGTGCTATTGTTAGTGTGTTGACGTATTTTAGTACGGCAGAACAACTGCAAAAATTTACCTTTTGGAGCATGGGAAATTTAAGCAATGTATCGTGGACGAATATTGGTATTCTTTCAATTACAGTTTTATTTGGTTTGGTACTGAGTTTGTTTTCCATCAAAGCGTTAGACACCTTGCTATTGGGTGAAAATTACGCCAAAAGTATGGGATTGAACATCAAAAAAACACGATACACTATCATTGTTGCTACGAGTGTTTTAGCGGGAAGCATTACGGCTTTTGTGGGTCCGATTGCTTTTATTGGATTGGCAGTTCCGCATTTGTCGAAATTGCTATTTCAAACGAGTAATCATAAAATTTTGTTTTGGAGTACGTTATTTATTGGAGCGATAATCATGCTATTTTGCGATATGGTCTCGCAATTACCTGGTTTTGATTTTACGTTGCCGATTAATGCGATTACTTCGATAATTGGAGCGCCAGTCGTTATTTGGTTGTTGGTGAGAAAACGAAGTTTGGTTTAATTTTAAACACATAGCAATAGTATTTTTAAATGAACAATAACAACAACATCCTTTCTACTTCAAATGTATCCATTGGTTATAGTGCCAAAAAGGAGATAACTTGTATTGCTTCTGACTTAAATTTAAACTTACAAGCTGGAAAATTAATCGCATTAATTGGCGCTAATGGTATTGGGAAATCAACATTGCTACGAACACTTACAGGCATTCAAAAACCACTTTCGGGAACAGTCTTTCTAAATGACAAGGATATTCATCACTTGAAACCGTTAGAAGTTGCACAAAATTTAAGTTTGGTGTTGACCGATACCTTACCTCCAAGTAATTTATCTGTATTCGAATTGGTCGCTTTAGGAAGACAACCTTACACCAATTGGCTTGGCAAATTATCCAATGATGATATAGCAAAAGTAAACGCTGCGATTGCCCTTACGCAAATTGAGTCTTTTGCCTATAAAAAACATTACGAAATTAGCGATGGACAATTGCAAAAAGTTTTAATTGCAAGGTCTTTAGCGCAAGATACGCCATTGATAATTTTAGATGAACCGACTACACATTTGGATTTATTTCACAAAGTCTCGGTTTTTAAATTGTTGAAAAAGCTATCAAAAGAAACCAACAAATGCATACTGTTTTCAACTCATGACATTGATTTAGCGATTCAATTATCGGATGAGATGATAGTAATGACTGAAGGTAATGTAGTTCAAGACGATCCGTGTAATTTAATCTCTAATGGCGTTTTTACTACACTTTTTAAAGATGCCGCCATCTCTTTTGATAGCGAAAAAGGAAAGTTTATAGTAAAATAGACCATTCGACTTATAGAATTATCCGAAATCAAAGTAGTCTAATTTACTAACATTATCTCTTATTTACCTTTCAATAAATTAATACTCACCGTAGCCAAATCACTATTCGGAAAACGCTTAAAAATCGCATCTTGTGGAAATAATCCAGCTTCGGCAGCGATATTGGTAAACACATCAATCTCAACAATATATTGATCAGAAAAACCATGTGTTGCATCATAGGCAGTGGCAGCTGTTTTTCCTAAATTTTTAGCACATAAATCGGGAGCAATAGTATGCAATTCAATTAAGAGCAATCCGAATACACTTACATAAGGGGACCATTTTCGCAAGTGATTGTGTAGATTCTCTTCCACTAAATTGTTGCTAATTCGTTCACCGCGGTGGGCAAAAGCACCCTCTGAAGTACTAACTCTTGTTGGATTTACATACGTTGGCATTTCCCAAATTCGATTATGATCAAGAAAGGTTCTCACATTTAATAAGTCTTTCAAATCAATTCCGTAATTTTCATGTAAATCGTTGGATAATAAATCGGGGCGACCAATATCTCCCCAAATTACTTTGGCCCAGATATCTGCTTTAATCAAATTAGCTCGTGAGACTTTCAAAGCAGCTTGATTGTAATCGACACCGACTAAAAACAATGGATATTCATCAAGCATTTTGCCTCTTAACGTTTGTCGTTCAATTACCTCAAAAATATGCTGCAAGAAAGCACCATTGCCACAACCCATATCTAAAACCCCTTTGGGTTGTTGTTCAATTGGTAAATTAAAAAGTTGGATTAGAATTTCGTCCACTACTTTAAAATAGGTTTCATGTGCGCCTCCACTTCCCCAGACATTCATTTCGCGATCGACATGAATTTCATCAGCACCATCCGATTGCAATCGTAAAATGGATGGATTTCCAAAAATCAATTCTTCAATCTTCTCAAAAGTAGGCAAATACGAAACGGTAACACCATAAGAAGAAGCTCTTTTGGCAAAAAACAAACCTGTCTCTGTAAATTGATAGTTACCATTTTTTTCATTAAACCAGCCCAAATAAACAAAGAAGTCAAGAATTTTGGCGAATAGTTCGGGTGATTTATGAAATTCTTCTGGACGAAAGGATACTTCCATAAAATACTTATGAAACATTCCGTTCATTCCAAGTCTTACTAGAGTTGGCCCTACTAAATAACCTTCGATGTGCATCAAAATTTGATGCTGAACTTCTTTTATAAGTGGATTTTCAGAAAAAGTAATGTTATAATTTTGTTTGTATTTTTCGAAAATAAGATTCAACTTTTTAAAAGGTTCTTCTTCAAAAAGACGAGGATGAAATTGGGCTGAAAAATGCAGCAAATCGACTACATCTTCATACAAATAGCTCAATGAAAAAGCAATTTCACTTTTGGCATTACATGTAAATTTAATTTTCTGCGTTTGATTGTTAACGTGATACTCTAAAAATCCTTGAGAGCACAACACACGCAAGCCAACATGTAAATACCCTTCGTTGGCTTTAAAAATAGTGGTAAGCTGTTCTAAAGTGGCTTCTTTATTTTTAAGAATATAATCTAAAACACCTTTTTTTTGCAAAGCTACTACAATTGGGGCTGTTGCCAAACCATCAAGATGCCTGAAAATAGTACTACGAAGCAAACTTTTATCATTCATATTTCTTTTTTTTTTTGAATTATTCAAATATAAACATTATAATTGATTGAGTTGACGCCTTGCTTCTCCTATAACAAAGGCTACCGAATTGGCGATATTATAACTCCGAATCATATTGGACATCGGAATGGTTAAATGATTTTCAAATAAATTCAAAACCGCTTCACTTAAACCAACACTTTCTTTGCCAAAAACGAGCCAATCTCCGTCTTGAAACTGCAATTCATAAATCGATTTCTGAGCATGAGAACTCAATAAAAAAACACGCGAAGTATTGGTAATCTGTTGCATCCACTCGGCGACGTTTTGGTATTCAGTAACATCCAAATGCACCCAATAATCGAGTCCGGAACGCTTTAAATTTTTATCATTAATTACAAATCCGAACGGATGAATTAAATGCAAACGACTTTCGGTTCCCACACACAAACGACCAATATTTCCGGTATTGTTGGGTATTTCGGGTTCGACTAAAACGATGTTTAACATGAGTGATTTCTGTATTTGGTTATTTGGTTATTTGGTTATTTGAAAATCAGCAACTTCAAGTACTTCGCCTGCTTTTAAATCATTTAAATTAATGTTTCCTACACGAATTCGGATCAATCGCAGTGTTGGAAATCCGACAGCTGAAGTCATTTTTCGCACTTGCCGGAATTTGCCTTCATTAATGGTAATGGTAAGCCACGACGTGGGTCCATGACGGTCATCGCGAATTTTTTTACCCCGATCGCCAAAAGCAGGCACCGATTCTAAAATAGCTGCTTGGCATTGTTTGGTAATGTACTTTTTTCCGTTAAAACCAATTTCAACGCCCAATTTCAATTTTTCGATGGCTTCTTGGATAATGATTCCGTCTACTTGAACATAATATTCTTTTTCCACTTTTTTGCTACGTACAATTTCACTCATCATTCCGTCGGTAGTAAGCAAGAGTAAGCCTTCTGAATCTTCGTCCAAACGACCAATAGCCATAGTATTCGGTGGAAAGTCGTACAAATCACCCAACTTTTTTTTGTTGCGTTTGAGTTCATAAACAAACTGACTCAAATAGCCGTAAGGTTTGTGGATTAAAAAGTGGCGCTGGTTTGACATATACTTGTTTTGACAAAAATAAAAAAGACTATCTATATTAGATAGTCTTTTATGTAAATAAAAAATCTTTAGTATAAATATACTTAATTTCTACTTTGTATGTAATCAGTCAAACTATCAACACTAGTTGAAAAATCGAAAATCGAATTCAAATTAAAATAATTTCTTGGCTCGGTACAAAAGTCATATGCAAACTTGGCAAAATCCAATTTTGTTTCTTCAAATCCAAAAACTTGTGCAATTTGCATAATTTGATTTACATTCAAACAATTTGCTGAGGCTATTTGTTTGGCTATTTTTAAACGTGTTTCATCAAAACCTTGTCCTTTAACGGTATTCAATGCTGCGCTGAAATTTCCAGCAGACATGGCATATTGTGATGAACAACCGCGAGGCGCAACTTGTTCACCGTGATCAAAAGTACCAGAATGTGTGGTAGTAGTAGTTGTAGTTTGTGAAACTTGTCCACCCAAATTATCATTAATATTAACATTCATTCCGATTCCGACACCATTTACATTCACCCCAACACCCATAGAAACTCCGTCTTGTACGGAAGTTGTTGTAGTGGTTTGGGTTACACCTCCAACAGGACGCGGTTGTCCGTAATGAATAACATGTACGTTAGAAGCGGGGATGAAATTGGGTTGTACTGGAATGGCAGAGAAATAATTGAACTTCATTTTTCCTGCTTTGTTTTTGTCTCTTTTAATTTTGTAGGTCACATCAGAAAAAATACCATCGACATCAGTAATCATTAAATTGTTTTTAGAAACCTCTTGTAACGAAGCATCCTCAAATTTAATTTTGGCATTGTAATAAGGTTGATTTAAATCTTCAACACGCAAATTGGTTTGCGGAACATCATTGATTACTTCACCATTTAAGATTAAGGTGAATTTATCGCCATCCTCAGAAAAAACAGTTAAATGTCCAACTGGACCTATTTGAGCAAATGACGAAATCGAAAAAAATAATACTACGGAAAGTGTAATTTTTCTAATCATAAGGTTTGATTTTATAAATTGTTACAAATATAATCTTTTATTCTAAAAAAAATCTTTCCAAAAACGATGCCAGAAAATATTTTTTTTATGGAACTTTTAAATATTCTTTGTAACTTTAAAATCTTTAATATTTTACTATAAATGAACGATAATTATATATCATTACTTGTCTTTATCATCGCATTATTTGTTGGAATTTACATTGGAAAATTAATTTTTTCCAACAAATCCAATTCGGAAAAAGCAGCATTAGAAGAAAAAGTAAACGGACTCCTTTTTCAAATGGAACAATTTAAATCGCAGTTGCTTCAAAAGCATCAAGAACTGGAAATGATTCGCTCTGAAAAAGAATCGCTTGTCATTCAATTGACAAAAAAAGAAACCGATTTTGAAAATTTGTGGGAGCGTAATAAAGAACAAAAGCAAGAAGTAGAAGAAATTCAGGAGAAATTCACCAAAGAGTTTGAGAATTTGGCCAATAAAATTTTAGAAGAAAAAACGACAAAATTTACAGAGCAAAACAAAGAAAATTTAAAAAATATTCTGTCTCCTTTGCAGGATAAAATTCAACTTTTTGAAAAGAAAGTCGAAGATACTCATAAAGAAAGTATCGATTATCATGCAGCTTTGCGTCAGCAAATTTTGGGTTTACGTGAAATGAACAAACAAATGAGTAAAGAAACGCTCAATTTGACCAAGGCATTAAAAGGCGACAGTAAAATGCAAGGCAATTGGGGCGAATTGATTTTGGAACGCGTTTTAGAAAAATCGGGTTTGGAAAAAAACCGGGAATATTTTGTTCAGCAAAGCTTTCTTACCGATGATGGCAATAGAGTTTTTCCAGATGTTGTTATTAATTTACCTGACGGAAAAAAGATGATAGTCGATTCGAAAGTTACCCTAACAGCATACGAACGCTACATAAATGAAGAAAACGATGAGTTAAAAACACAACATTTGAAAGAACACGTAATTGCTATACATCGTCATGTAGAGCAATTGGGCAACAAAAATTACCACGATTTATATCAAATGGAAAGTCCTGATTTTGTATTGTTATTTATTCCAATTGAATCGGCTTTTGCTTTAGCATTGAATGAAGATACAAGTTTATATAATAAAGCTTTTGAGAAAAACATTGTGATTGTTACACCGTCAACTTTATTGGCTACCTTAAGCACAATAGATAGCATGTGGACTAATCAAAAACAGCAAGAAAACGCTTTGGAAATTGCACGCCAAGCAGGAGCCTTGTATGACAAATTTGAGGGATTTGTTGTCGATTTAGTTAAGATCGGAAAGAAAATGGAAGATGCCAAAACAGAATACCAAGGTGCGATGAACAAATTAGTTGACGGAAAAGGAAATCTCATTACAAGTGTTGAAAAACTAAAAAAGATGGGAGCTAAAGCCAAGAAATCGTTGCCAGAAAACATTCTGAACAGAGCTAATGTTTTCGAAAATGCAACAGAAGAAATAGATGAGAAAAAATCTACAAACGATTAAAAAAAGATATGCTGCGAAAAATTATACTATACATGTCACTTGCCTTTGTATTGATAACAACTGCCTATTTATCATTTGTATATCTTGCAACATATAGCGATGGAGATCGTTCAGGTGAGCTGATTAAGTTTAGTCACAAAGGTGTGATTTTTAAAACGTATGAAGGCGAAATTAGTCAAGGTATTTCAGGCGCTAAAATTTTCTCTTTTTCTGTTTTAGCTAACGATCAAGAAGTCATTGAACAATTAAAACAACTGCAAGGTACTTATGTAAAAGTAACTTATGTAGAACGATACAAAACTTTTCCGTGGTGGGGCGATACGGCCTATTTTGTTACAAAAGTGGTGAAAGAGAAATCGCCACATTCCAACCGATAAAATACCATACTCTCTCGTACAATCACTTTTGCCGTAGGTGCATTTATGTATTTGTAGTTAACTTAAACAATATCCATCAAAATAGCAATAAACATTAGCAAATAAGTGATATGTTTAACAATTTCATTTTTTTAGTTACAATTCCACAACATTTAAGCATTGTTCATTAGGTTATTACAAATATTTTGTTATTTTTGTTTCGAATTTATTATACTTATGAAAAAATATTACTTATTCTCGCTTGTATTAGTGCTTTTTACCACGATTATTGTTTCATGTTCTGACTCAGATGATCAAGAATATACGCTAGTATCACCAGTTGTGGTTGATTTAACGCAAGTACCATATAGCAAATTATCAGATTATAACTTTTTTGATGGAGAAATTAAAAATCAAATTCCGTCTTTGAATGTAATCCCATACGAACCTGCAAGTTCGCTATTTACAGATTACGCCTCAAAAAAGCGATTTATTTGGATGCCTGCTGGAGTAAAAGCAACTTATGATGGAGATAGCAAAATTTTAATTTTTCCGGTAGGAACTGTTTTGATCAAAACGTTTTATTATACTACCATCCAACCAGGTGATGTGACCAAAATAATCGAAACGCGATTAATGATTCGCAAAGCAGATGGTTGGAAATTTTATGAATACTTATGGAATGATGAACAAACAGAAGCCAATTTAGTTGTTGGTGACGATTTCGTTAATGGAAGTTCAAAAACCATAACATTTAGAAAACCAAACAATGAAATTGTAACTACAGACTACAGAATTCCATCTGATTCAGAATGTTTAGCTTGTCACAAAATCAATGAAATTGCAACACCAATTGCTGTGAAACCGCAAAATTTAAATGTAAATTATGCTTTTGGTGACGGAACAAAAAATCAATTACAAAAATTAGTCGAACAAGGCTATTTGGCTAGCTATCCGTCTTCAATAGTCACTGCTGTAAATTACAAAGACGCATCAAAACCACTCGACTTACGATTACGTTCTTACATAGATGCTAACTGTGCACACTGTCATCAAGACCAAGGTCGATGTGATTATCGTGCCTTACGATTAGGTTTTGCCAATACTGCTAATCCGACAAACATAGGTGTGTGTGTTGTAGCTGCTGAAGAAATAAGTCCAACTTTACAAAAATTAGTTACTCCAGGATTGTACAGCAAATCAATTTTACATTATCGCTTATCTACAAATGACGAAAGTGAAAGAATGCCACTACTTGGAAGAACAATTGTCCACGATGAAGGACTTGCTCTTGTAGAACAATGGATTAATTCATTAACTCAAACATGCAACTAACAGATATACAAAACTGCGAAAAAAACTAACCAAACTCATTATTATTTATTATGAAAAAAATTTTACTAACCATTATTTCATTAATTAGTTATGGAAAAGTAGCGGCTCAAGCAGATTGCTCAACTCCAGCTAATGTATTGATAAATTCTACAACTACAGCACCTGCTTTTACTGATGAAACAGGAACTGCACCAACGGTATTTTGTGGTTTAAACAATAACAATCAAGTTCCTACAAAAGGAAAGTGGTACAGATACAGTGCTTTGCAAAATAATACAGTTATAATTTCAACACTGCTAGCGCAAAATAATAATGCAGACACTCGAGTAATTGTTTACACTGGCACTTGTGGAAGTTTAGTTTGTGTTGGTTCCAATGACGATTATAATGGAACTTACTCTTCGTATTTGAGTTTTGCTGTTACAGCAGGAACAAATTATACCATTGTATTTGACAACAGATACAGCCAATCTGCATTTGATTTTACTTTGTCGTTAGCACCACCTCCTGCTCCAGACAGGTTATCTTTTACTTCTACTCCTGTTTCTGGAATTACAGGAACTTACAACAATTGTATTGTTGACATGAATGGTGATTATAAAGATGATATTGTATCTGCAATTAGCACAACACAATTCGCTATCTCTTACCAGCAAAATGCAGGTGCATTCAACACTACCACTTTTACAGTTCCGAATACAACCGTATTACCATCATGGAGTATTGCTGGCGGTGATTATGATAACAACGGGTACAACGATTTAGTTTATGGTTCTGGTAGTGGAATAACAATTTTGAAATCAAACAACGACGGAAGCGCTTATAGTGTTTTCAGAAAACCTCAAAATTATTTAACTCAGCGAACTAACTTTGTAGATATTAATAATGATGGTGATTTAGATCTTTTTGTATGTGATGATAACTCACCTAATCGTTATTATTATAATGATGGTTCAGGGAATATAGGTGAACAAACACAAGGTGGTTTAGGCGTTTTTGCTACTGGTGGAAATTATGCTTCCAATTGGTTTGACTATGACAACGACGGTGATGTAGATATGCACATGTCTAAATGTGGTCAAGGTGGTTCAGCCGTTGGCGGGAACATAAACGAAATGTACCGTAATAATGGTGATGGAACATATACGAATGTGGCTGCAGCAGCTAACTTAGCAGATCCAGAACAATGTTGGTCATCAGCAGTTGGGGATTTTAATAACGATGGCTGGATGGATATTATTGTTGGAGTTAATTCAACATCAAACGGAAATACCAATGTTAAAAGAAATAATGGCGATGGTACCTTTACAAGTGTAACAGCAGGTTCTGGTTATGATATTATAAATGCAACAGGAAGAGAGTATGTAGCACAAGATTTTGACAACGATGGTTTTCTTGACGTTTTAGGTTCTGGAAATAATATAATGTTTGGAGATGGTAATTTTCGTTTTACACCAAATCCAAATACTTATGCATTATCAGCTGTTGATAGACCAATTGGCGATTTAAATAATGACGGATTTTTAGACATTCAAAATGGAAACAGTGTTATGTTTAACAATGGTAATTCCAACAAATGGATAAAAATTAACCTTCAAGGGGTACAATCCAACCGAAATGGAATTGGAGCTAGAGTAGAAATATATGGCTCATGGGGAAGACAAATCAGATACGTACAAAGTGGAACCGGTTTTCAAAATATGAGTACTATTACTGCTCATTTTGGTTTAGGTCCAGAAACACAAATCACTCAGATAATTATAAAATGGCCATCAGGAGTAATTGATGCTATTAATAATACTACAGCTAATCAAAATTTATTAATAGTGGAAGGATCATCTCCGTTAGGAAACGAAACCTTTGCTAGTTCAGGTGTTAGTATATATCCTGTTCCAACAAAAGACGTTTTAAACATTTCTACAAGTGATTCTATTACTATGAAGAATGCTCAAATTTATGATTTAAATGGAAAATTAGTAGTGAAATCTGAAATCACAAATGGACAAATCAATGTCAATTCATTAACTTCAGGGACTTATATTATATTATTAAATGATACAAATGATAAAGGTTATTCTCAAAAATTTATCAAAGAATAAATAAATACACTTCAAAAAGCCTTACTGGACCAGTAAGGCTTTTTTTATTACAAAGATTAAATGCATTGCTATTTAAAAAATGTTAGTTTAATAATAGTGAGGTAGTTATATTTTTTTATTACATTTGAATTTTATAATTAGTCTGAAATCTATTCTAAACAATAAAATTAAAAACAAACAAATACATAATTAAACAATGAAAAAAATTACTTTATTGGTACTGTTATTTTTCGCAGTACATTCCATTAGTGGCCAAAATAGTTGTTCGGCACCAGTAGCAATTACATCAGCAGGTTTGTATGTAGTTGGACCTGTAAATGGTTCGGTACCTACAATTATTTGTGAATCTTCAACTCCTGAAAATCCTGCTCCTAGTTTCGGTGAATGGTATACCTACACTCCTTTACAAAATTATACCGTTACATTAACAACTGATATTGTACAAAACACACCTCGAGTTGATACTCGTTTCCATGTTTATACAGGTAGTTGTGGCAGTTTAAATTGTTACAGTGATGCAAGTGATGATGATAGTGGGGCAAACTTTTCCTCAGCAAGTACTTTTAATGTTACCGCAGGAACAACCTATAGAATAGCTTTTGATAACAAATGGAACTCAAGTGGTTTTACATTTCAACTTATAGAAAGTCCAGTCGTTATTACACCAACTTCAATCACTTTTAATACTCAAAACATGTCATCGATTAATAGTGCTTACAACATTTGTGCTGTTGACATGAACGGCGATTACCGTGATGATATTGTGGGTGTAAGTGGAAGTAACATAAGAGTTCATTATCAAAATGCAAATGGAACTTTTACAGTGACTGATATCCCTACAACTCCAGCAGATTTCTTACCTTCATGGAGTTTAGCAGCAGGTGATTATAATAAAGATGGTTATAACGACTTACTTTATGGCGCTGGTCAAGGACTTACTTTTATGAGATCAAATAGCACAGGAACTGCTTATACAGAAGATTCTCCTGGACAATACATTTTTTGTCAAAGAACGAACTTTATTGACCTTAATAATGACGGACATTTAGATGCATTTGCTTGTCACGACGTAGATCCTAATGTGTATTACATCAATAATGGTTCTGCGGGTATGACATACTATCAATCGGGTGTTACTTCAGGAGCTTACAATATTGGTATTATTCCAAACGGTGGAAATTATTCTACTTTATGGTCTGATTTTGATAATGATGGCGATAGCGATGTATTTATATCAAAATGTTCTGGACCTCCTTGCGAACTTCACAGAAGCGAGATGAAACAAGGGCTTAATTCATACACTGACATATCTGCTATTGCACAAGTAAATGTTACGCCTATTCAATCTTGGTCGTCTGCAATTGCTGATTTTGACAATGATGGTGATATGGATATCGTAATTGGTGCAAGTGCTGGAACACATCGATTTTTTAGAAACAATCTTGACACTACAAACAGTTCAGAAGAAGCATTTACAAACATTACTGCAGGGTCAGGTTTGGATGTTAATGTCTCAACAAGTATTGAGCATATCGCTTATGATTTTAACAATGACGGATTTGTGGATATAATGGGTGGTGGAAATAAAATTTTATTCAATCAAGGTAACAGCACCTTTGTTGGTTCGGCTTTTTCTGGTTTAAGTTTAGGTGCAGTAGCTGATTTCAATAATGACGGCTTTCTTGATATACAAAATGGAAGCTCGTTAAAAATAAACAGTGGTAATTCAAACAAATGGATTAAAATCAACCTACAAGGTATTCAAAGTAATAGAAATGGAATTGGCGCTAGAGTAGAAATTTATGGTCCGTTTGGAAAACAAATTAGAGATGTTCGAAGTGGTGAAGGATTCAGATATATGAGTTCCTTAAATGTTCATTTCGGAATTGGTCAAGCTACAGCAATAAGCCAAGTAGTTATTAAATGGCCTTCTGGTATTGTTGACACCATTAATAATCCTGCAGTAAATCAATCGGTACTTGTTGTAGAAGGTTCCACTTTAGGAATAGAAGATTTCAGTAGCGCTTCGTTTAGTTTATTTCCAAACCCTACAAAAGATGTTTTAAATATCAAAACGAACAATGATTTGATTATGAAATCAGCTCAAGTATATGATTTAAATGGAAAACTAGTACTTCAATCAGAATTGACTAGCGCTTCTGTAAATGTTGAGACATTAACTACCGGAACTTATATCCTTTTATTAAGAGATAGTAATGGTAAAGATTATTCTCAAAAATTCTTGAAAGAATAAATAACATTGTCTAAAATAAAAAAGTCCCTCTTGAAATTCAAGAGGGACTTTTTTTATCCTTTGTTTTTAAAAAACGCGAAGTAAATTAAATCCAAAAAAAATATCTCCTTTTTCCCAAACCCCAGAAGTGTTTCCTAAAAATCCAGCTTCGTGAATGCCTTGTGAATTGCTAAAATGCATTTGAAAAACATGTCCTCCTGTTTCTAAATCGACACCTATCGAAAGTGGATCATGATATAATGAAGTGGAGGATCTATTTAAATGTGTCGCATAATCAATATTTAACGACCACCGTTTAGCAAACTTATACCTACCTCCCATCCCAATTAAAAACTGACTGTTATCTTGATTGTCATCAATAACAAAATTTTCATGCATGTAGGTAGGAGCCAATTCTAGTGATAACTTATTAGAAAACTTTCTTGACACCAGTAGTTGATTTACATAAACCATTCTATCTTTAAATTCCATTTTAGGATAAGTACTTTCTTTCAATACGTTATTAAATGCAACACTACTAAAACCAGCTATCGCAACTGGAAATCCATCAGTAATTTGAGACTTTAACAAATATTTTCCTGAAAAATCATACGCCAGTTCACTTCTGGCAGCACTTATAGTCAACCATTTATTCAATCCATAAACAAACTTGATTTGTGTATTAGCGTTATCCAATCCAAAAAACCCTTCAAATCCATCTTGAATTGAGCCAAATCGATGTGCGACAATAAAATACAAATCGCCTTTGGCAGCTAATTTAGTTGACTCAATATTCACAATCTTTAATCCTTTGAAAGCCGATTCTACTTTTTGATCGGTGGCAACCGAATCGATACTCGATAACAAATCGTCTTGTGAGAAAGACATAAATGGTATCAACAAAATAAGCAATTGTAACTTTTTCATAAACTTTAATTAAATTAATTTAGCTAAGCTTTTTTTAAATTTTTTTTATTATTCAACAACCGTTGCTTGATCTATTTTGAATTCTTCTACTAAATCGTCATAGCCTAAAAACCTACCTTTGATTGTGATTTGCTTTCCTACAACTAAATCTTCGGATAACTTATCCAAAAAAGTTGCTAATAACTTATCATCAACGATAATGGTTTTATTTGTATCATCTGTACTCGAAATCGTGCCTATAATCTGAATCGTTTTATCTTGATATTTTTGATACGCCACATTATCATTAATCAAAAACTCTTTTTGCAAATCGGGAACAGTAATGGTATAATCTGCAGTTTCAGTGGCAATATTACGATGCTCTTTATACATATAAAAATAAATGATTGTGGCGCCAGTAGCGAGCAAAAAAGCAAAAATGAGTAGTTTCTTTTTCAAAATAATAAGTTTGTATTGTACTTCTTTTAAGTTACGTTATTAAAATCAAAATGGTTTTTAAAAATTTAAAAAACAATTACTAAAATACAAAACTAAACCATTTCTTTTATCGTACATGATATTGAATTTAAAAATTAAGTATACATGAGGTAATCAACAGTTTGTTTTTCAATAACTTCTTCTAAACTAAAAAGTATTTATAAAATTTTATTATTAATTTTGATTTATAACTAAAAAAATATGAGAGCTAAATTTTTATTATCCACATTATTACTTACAGTATTAGTGAGTAGTTGTTCTGAAAATTCAACCGCGGACCTAATCGACATTGATAACTCAGTACAACTACGTTATGATACACAAATAAAAAACATAATAAACAGCAACTGCTTAAATTGCCATTCTTCACCGCCAACAAACGGTGCTCCTATGCAATTAACTACCTATGAAAATGTAAAAGAAGCAGTTTTAAATCGTGGTCTCATAGATCGTATCTCCAGAGCACAAGGATCTTCTGGTATGATGCCACTTGGAGGAACACGACTACCACAAGCTTTAATTGATCAATTCACAACTTGGCAAAATGAAGGTTTTGTCGAATAACTTAAACATCCAAATTATGAAAAATGTATTTCAAGTAGTTTTACTTTTACTCACAACTTTTAGCTTTTCTCAAGATAAAATCATTACTAAAAATGGTAAAATAACTTTTGAAGCTTCTGTACCCGCTTTTGAAGAAATTAAAGCAAAAAATGAAGGTGTAACTTGCGTAATCAACACTAAATCAAGCGAAATTGCAACGCTAGCTATCGTAAAAGGATTCCGATTTAAAGTGGCCTTGATGGAGGAACATTTCAACGAAAATTACATCGAAAGCGATAAACATCCAAAAGCGACTTTCAAAGGTAAAATTGAAAATTTCGATTTTGCAAAAGTTACCTCACAAGCGAAAGAATATACTATTAAAGGTAAACTCGAACTTCACGGCAAAACCAAAGACATCACCATTACAGCTACCATCAAAAAAACAAACGATGGCACTGCATTCGTATCAAACTTCACAATAAATACGGATGATTTCGGAATACAAATTCCAAGTGTAGTTAGCAAAAAAGTGTCTAAAAAAGTTGCCGTTTCTCTCGATTTCCTTCTCAGATAGATCAATTCAACTTATAATCATAGCCACATTTGAATTCTTTAAATGTGGTTTTTTTTATACCGTTACTTCCTCAAATGCATTTAGTTTATCGATATGCAAAATCGTTCTCGTGTTGTCTTCACTTCTTGAAAACATTGGTAAAAATTTGGCGCCGTACACTACTTCTTTAAAAATATACGACGTTCGTTTCACCACAGTGGCACTAAACATATCATCAAATGCTTTTATATACACCATAATTTCTCCTAAATTGTTCTTAAAATCGATGGAAGTAAAACCAAATAACGGACTCGTTTCTGTAATCGGGTGCACCAATGTCCAACTCAAATTCAATGCGTTTACTTTATCCATTTCCAAATCCAACACATAAAAAGTATTTACCAGTGTACCGTTTTGCTCGACTTGCAAGCCTAAAGTGATTTTAGCTTCTACTTCTGTCAAATGGGCGTTTTTAAAAGGTGTAATGCGCATCATCAACGCTTTACCTTCTTTATAAGGCGCGACTATTGCATTGTCAGAAAACAATAAAAAGGCTTTTGGCTTACTAAATCGACCATAAAATAATCCGGTTGCGATAGCGAAACTCAACAAACCAAATAAAGCTTCAATGGCTGCAATTGAACTGGCTATAAAACCACTCGGACTAATATGACCGTAACCCACAGTTGTAAACGTTTGAATGCTAAAAAAAAATGCTTGCCCAAATTTGTCTACAGCGGTTGTCATTACAACACCTTTCAAATGCTCTACACCATTTAAATAATACAACGAAGCAAAAAAACAATTCATCACAAAATAAAAAAGCACCAAAATGGTCAAAAATTTCCATCGGGGTAAATTTAGCATTGTGTGATACCAGCTAATACTCTCTAAAAAACCAATACCCGATTTTCGCACATTAGCATTGCCGCTTTTAGTCACAAAACGACCACCATAACTTGATGCATTAGACCCAAAACCTGTCGCAGTTGCCACTTTAGCTTTGCTATTTACTTTCTTTAAAAATGCCATGCTTACGTTCTTTTTTAGCTATTTCCCGCTGTTCGCTTTACCTTTTTTTAAAAAATCCGTTTTTGTATGCTCTAAAAAGCGCTCCTTTTGTCGCATTTTTACACCAACAAAAATAAATCTTTTTTTTCAAAAAGGGTTCCGCTTCCATCTGGGCTAAACTTCTGTAAAAAAAACAAAAAACACGTAAAACTACGTGTATCCAAGTTAAAAGAATCATTTACTTTTGAAGCATTGCCCTTTCCAACTTAAAAAAATCAAAATGGATATCCCGCATTTAAAAGCCGAATTAAATCACCACCGAATGGAATGGAACGAATTGGAAGTCGATTTTGATAGAACTGAAGAGAAAATTCTCGACTATATCAGAACCTCTCAAGCTGAAAAAACACTCAAACATTTTGAAACTTTAAAAGATATTGAGAATAGAATGCGTCCCATACGCAACAATCTCATCTTTGTTTATGAAAATTTAGCACAGGCATCGCGGCAAAAAGGAAACCTAGCCGAAGAAAATGAGTTTAAATCTAAAGCAGCCGACTTTTATAAAAACCGCTATAGCCGAAACGAACGACGCATTCAATTAATTGGCGTTTTAAACCGCAATGGTATAATGGTATAAATCAAAAAAATCCCGTCTTTCATCGGGATTTTTATCTATTTACTCAAATACATTTTTCGTCTACTATACAATTCATAAAACTGATCGTCTTTCAAATCGTCGATGAACAAAATACTTTCACCTGTCGATTTCATTTCGGGTCCTAATGCTTTATTTACATCTTTAAATTTACTGAATGAAAACACGGGCTGTTTTATCGCGAATCCTTTTAATTGTGGATTGAATGTAAAATCGGTTACTTTATTCTCGCCCAACATGACTTTGGTCGCGTAATTTACATACGGTTCGCCATAAGCTTTTGCGATAAACGGCACCGTTCTTGACGCTCTTGGATTGGCTTCAATGATGTAAACAATATCGTTTTTAATTGCAAATTGAATGTTGATTAAACCAACTGTTCGCAAGGCCAAAGCTATTTTTTTTGTATGTTCTTTAATTTGTTGCATTACAAATTCACCCAAGTTAAACGGTGGCAATGTCGCATTTGAATCGCCAGAGTGAATTCCACATGGCTCAATATGCTCCATAATTCCAATGATGTACACATTTTCTCCATCACAAATGGCATCAGCTTCTGCTTCTATAGCTCCATCTAAATAATGGTCAAGTAGTAATTTATTTCCTGGAATCGACTTTAATAAATCGATTACGTGTTCTTCTAATTCTTGTTTGTTGATGACAATTTTCATTCCTTGTCCACCCAAAACATAAGACGGACGAACGAGTAATGGAAAATCTAAAACATCCGCTAACGCTGCAGCTTGATCTGCATTTTCAGCGATTCCAAATTGAGGAAACGGAATTTGAAGTTCGGTTAATAAATCGGAAAAACGTCCTCTATCTTCAGCTAAATCTAAAGCATCAAACGAAGTTCCAAGAATTTTGATTCCGTATTTGGATAGTTTTTCTGCTAATTTTAAGGCAGTTTGTCCACCAAGTTGAACAATTACTCCTTCTGGTTTTTCATGTTGGATGATGTCGTAAATGTGTTCCCAAAATACGGGTTCGAAGTACAATTTATCGGCCGTATCAAAATCGGTAGAAACCGTTTCTGGATTACAGTTGATCATAATGGTTTCGTAACCACACTCTTTGGCTGCTAAAACTCCGTGCACACAAGAGTAATCAAACTCGATTCCTTGCCCAATACGATTCGGACCAGATCCTAAAACCACTACTTTTTTCTTATCCGTAACAACACTTTCGTTATGAACGTATCGGTTACCATCAGCAGTTTCGATTTCGGCTTCAAAAGTCGAGTAATAATATGGCGTCAAAGCTTTAAATTCGGCAGCACACGTATCAACCAATTTATACACTCGTTTGATGTTCATTTCCTCGCGAAGCTTGTACACCTGACTTTCCAAACAGCCCAACATGTGTGCAATTTGGCGATCACCGTAGCCTTTTTGTTTGGCTTCAAGAACCAACGCTGACGGTAACGTGTCAATTTTATATTTAGAAATCTCTCTTTCCAACAAATGTAATTCTTCGTATTGCTTCAAAAACCACATGTCAATTTTGGTAATTTCATGTATTCTTGAAAGCGGAATTCCCAGGGCAATGGCATCGTAAATCACAAATACTCGATCCCAACTGGCAAAGGTTAGTTTTTCAATAATTTGGTCGTAGTTTTTGTAGCCTTTTCCGTCGGCGCCCAAACCGTTGCGTTTGATTTCGAGTGATTGTGTGGCTTTGTGTAACGCTTCTTGAAACGAACGACCTATTCCCATCACTTCACCAACTGATTTCATTTGCAATCCCAACGTTCTATCGGCACCTTCAAATTTATCGAAGTTCCAACGTGGAATTTTCACAATCACATAATCTAAAGTTGGTTCAAATAAAGCAGACGTTAATTTCGTAATTTGGTTAGGCAATTCATCCAAATGGTAGCCTAACGCTAATTTTGATGCGACTTTTGCAATAGGATAACCTGTTGCTTTTGAAGCTAAAGCGGACGAACGCGACACACGTGGGTTGATTTCAATCGCTACAATATCTTCTTTTTCATCGGGTGAAACGGCAAATTGCACGTTACAACCTCCAGCAAAATTTCCAATGGATCGCATCATTAAAATGGCATAATCCCGCATTCTTTGAAAAGTGCTATCCGATAAGGTCATGGCTGGAGCCACGGTAATTGAATCGCCAGTATGGATTCCCATTGGGTCCATATTTTCAATAGAACAGATGATGACTACATTATCGTTTTTATCGCGTAGTAATTCTAATTCATATTCTTTCCAACCAATTAAAGCTTTATCAATCAAAACTTCGTGAATCGGAGACATTTCCAAACCATAGGTTAGCTTTTCGTCAAATTCTTCTTTGCTATGCACAAAAGCTGCTCCGGTTCCACCTAACGTAAACGAAGGGCGAATTACCAAAGGAAAGCCAAATTCTTGAGCAATTTCTTTTCCTTTTAAGAACGAGGTTGCAGTTTTTGCTGGCGCTGTTGGTACATCAATTCGTTGTAACAACTGTTTGAATTGCTCGCGGTCTTCAGTAATATTGATGGCGTTGATGTCGACACCGATTAGTTGCACATTAAAATCTTTCCAAATTCCCTTTTCATCGGCTTCGAGACACAAATTTAATGCGGTTTGTCCGCCCATCGTTGGCAAAACAGCGTCAATTTGCGGATGCTCTTTTAAGATTTGAATAATGGATTTTGTAGTTAGCGGCAATAAATACACATGATCAGCCATGGATGGATCGGTCATGATGGTTGCCGGATTGGAGTTGATTAGAATGACTTCAATTCCCTCTTCTCGAATGGAACGTGCTGATTGGGAACCTGCGTAATCAAATTCGCACGCTTGACCAATAACTATAGGACCTGAACCTATTATTAAAACCGATTTGATGGAAGTGTCTTTTGGCATTTTTTAGACTTCTTAGAAAGTTATAGTTAGTTTGTTGTTGTATTATATTGTGAAGCCCTAGCCCTGATGGCAGTGAAAATCCTTTTTAATTTTATACGTAGCTTGCGGAGTGTAAAATTAAAAAGATTGCAACGAACAGCAGGAAATAGCTTCTAAAACTTATCAATTTTTATAAACAGATTAAAAAAAAGCCGCTACTAATAAAAGTAACGGCTTGATATTGATTAGTTGCTAATCATTATTTTTTGTGTCTTGGTTCGCAAGAAACTGTCAATTTATGTCTTCCTTTTGCTCTACGACGCGCAAGGACTTTTCTTCCATTTGCAGAAGCCATTCTGTCCATAAATCCGTGTTTATTTCTTCTTTTTCTTTTCGATGGTTGAAATGTTCTTTTGCTCATTGCTTTTTATCTTTAAAACGTATAATAATCTCTTTTGAGGTCTTTTTAAAACCGAGTGCAAATATACAATGATTTTTATTACTTGCAAGTAGTTTTTTAAAAATATTTTAAATTGGTTTTATTACCTTTGCAACCACAAATAAATACAAATTATGTTTCACAGAAATATCAAACTAATTTTAGTTGCACTTATTTTGGCGACAGCGGTATGGCAATTTACCGAAAGCAATATTGGAAATGGGATTTTCCTTATAATTTTATCCTTGATTCCGTTGTTTTTATATTTTAAAAACGAATACATTTTGATGGCTTTTTTAAAGTTACGAAAGCAAGACTTTGCTGGAGCGAAGAGTTGGTTGGACAGAATTAGCAATCCAGAAACGGCGTTGGTTCGCAAACAACAAGGGTATTACAATTACTTGAATGGGATTATGATGTCGCAAACCAACTTGATTCAGGCAGAAAAATATTTCAAGAAAGCCATCGAATTGGGTTTGAGTATGGATATGGATTTGGCCGTTGCTAAACTGAACTTGGCTGGCGTTGCGATGTCGAGAAGACGTAAAATAGAAGCGACGAACTTGATTGCTGAAGTAAAAAAATTAGACAAACAAAATATGTTGGCAGATCAGGTGAAGATGATGAAGGAGCAGTTGAAGAAAATTTAGTATTCACTTGGCAGTGTCCAGTTGATAGAAAAAAAGTCTTGATAAATTATCAAGACTTTTTTATTTATGACGATTTGTACTGATTACTGAGCACTGGTTACTGAGCACTAATAACCTGAGGTCGGAATCTCAATCACGTACTTCTTCTTAGTCGGATTGGTGAGTTTTTTATCGCGCATCCAAGGGTTGTGCAATTTTAATATTTTATAATTAATGCCTTGCGTTTTGGCAAAAATAGCCAAGTCGGAAATTGACGAATCGACTTCTATTTGCTTTGTAGGAAGTTTTTCGTATAAGTCAGTTGGGTTAATGTCGAATCCATATTTGGCTGGATTTTTCATAATTTCTTTCAAAGCTAATATTCTAAAAACATAGCGTGAGGTTTCATCGGTAAGCAATAAATCGTAATAGTCGTTAACTTTTTGCTCTTCAATTTTTTTGTTCACACCATTCATACCGCCATTATAAGAAGCCGCTGCGAGTGTCCATGTTCCGAATTTTGCTTTGGCAGCTAATAAATAAGTACAGGCTGCTTCGGTAGATTTTTCAAGATGGTAACGCTCATCAACCATATCATTGACTTCCATTCCTTTTTCTTTTGCGGTATCAGGCATGAATTGCCAAATACCTTTAGCTCCAGAAGACGAAACCGCAGAAGGAGCGAGTGCACTTTCGATTACAGCCAAATATTTAAAATCGTCGGGGACACCATATTTTGCTAAAATGGGTTCGATGATTGGAAACGCACGATTGGCTCTCTTGATAATTAATATGGTAGATGAATGCAAATTGGCGTTGACCAATAACTCACGATCAAAACGCTCTCTTACATCATAAATGTTTAAAGGGGCGCTTTCTCCTGCAAAATCCACCATTGGTGGAAAATACATGGTGGTGCCTTCGTGCAATTTTTCTTTTATTTCAGTATCGGAAACTGCATAAACCAATACGCTTGAAGCAATTAAGACTGCTGCTAAAATTCCGACAATTTTTATCTTTTTCATAGTATCTTTATTAAAAAGCAAAATTACAATATCCAAGCCAAAAACTAGAGTTCTTCACCTAAAATTAACTTAGGTAAATTAGAATTGAACCAACGAAAACGGTTTAAAATCATCATATGTGTACCGCCTTTTATTGTAATACAGCCTTTTATGTTTTTAAACGGAAAAACCTCATCAGCATCGCCATGAATGTGAATAACGTTGGAATCAATTACTGCTCGTTCCCAACAAATCATTTGCTCAATGGCCCAATCCAAGTAGATTTTATTGCGCATGTGAAGGTATTTTTCATAGAGTTTAAAACGTTTTTTTAATCCGTCACCGAACGCATATTTGACTAATTTTTCTACATCTTGTAACCAACCCGTTGGGATTAATTTGTAGGCTTTGGTTGTTTTGGCAATTTTCATTCGACGTGGCAATTCGGCAGTACATTTTACACTCGAAATAATAATCAATTTTCGCAACGTTAAAAAAGGTGCCATTTCTTGCACCAAAACGCCACCAAAAGAGACGCCTACTAAAACAACATTTTTATATTTGATTTGTTCCGCCATTCGTTTGGCATACCCTGTTAAAGTTTCTTTTGATTTGGGTAACTCCCATTCGAGTAAAATGACTTCAAAAGTATCGACTGGCAAATCGATTCGTTCAAAAATGGTCGAGCTTGCAGCCATTCCGGGCATAAAGTACACAGGTATCTTACTCATATTTTAACGCAGTTAACTAGCATAGCCGATTAATTATTCTTAAATTTGCCTAAATTAATTTATTTATTCGACTTGATTATGAACACTGCGTTAATTATTGAAAAAATGGAAATTAAAGACAACACTTTCGCGCGACAATTTGAGACTTTGGTCGATGGAAAGTTGATTTCTGTAGAATATTCATTTCAAGAAAAGAAAATATTTTTAACGCGCATCAATGTTTTTGAAGGATTTACGGATGAAGAATTCATCAACGATTTGTTAAAAAACATCATGGAAATTGCTTACGAACGCAAACTTAAAGTCGTTCCTATTTTACCAAAAATTGCACTTTTCTTTAGAAAAAATACTATGTACAGGGATTTATTGCCTCCTGGAATTAAAATTTAATATAATAGGTTTCATTTGCTTGTTAGGATTTAAAAGAATAGTTTTACGCTATAAAACATTCAATTCTAAAACAATAGCATGAAAAAATTATTTTTACTTTTATTGGTTATTTTGAGTTGGAATTCGTTTTCACAATTGGGAGGACCACCGCCACCGCCTGCTTTAGTTCCAGTTGAAAGATTAGATCTTGATAATGATGGATATGTCACATTCAATATTAGCGAGTACATTATTTCATTGAAATCCAATTATTTACAAATGGGAAATGATTTTTCTGGATATGATTTTCAGCTGCATGCACTACAGGCTAATTATACTTCTATTCCGATAACTACTGCAACTTATACCAATACAATAGCGAATTCCCAAATGTGTGATATAACTATAACCTATAACGGTAATGGTCCTCAACTTTTGGATCAAATCGTATTCTCAGCAAGTAATACTTCTCATATTCTTAGGACTATCAATTATTATGGAGACAATGATAATGATAGTGTAATAAACGGACTTGAAGACTTAAATGGCAATTTAAATCCAAGAGATGATAATTCAGACGGAGTTGGACATCCTAACTATTTGGACAACGACGACGACAACGACGGCATCCTCACCATCAACGAAGATTACAACGGAAATGGTTCTGTACTCGATGATGACATGAACGGTAACGGCATTCCAGATTATTTAGACACCTTAGCCAGAGGCACTTTAACCGTAAATTTAAAATTATTTATTGAAGGGTATTATGTTGGTTTAGGGATGATGCGATCGGTACAATTTTATCAAGATGGGATTTCTTCGGTAACGGATGTTGAAAACATAACCGTTGAATTACACAATGCAACCGCTCCTTTTGGATTCGTAACTTCCGCAACAGCCATGTTAAAAACCAATGGCACTGTAACTTGTTCTTTTCCTACAGTATCTGTGGGTTCGTATTTTATAGTGGTAAAATCAGGTAATGGAATTCCGACTTGGAGCTTCAATCCGCAATCTCTTAGTACCACACCTTTGACATACGATTTCAGCAATGCTGCCAATAAAGCCTTTGGAAACAATATGAAAAATTTGGGGAGTGGCGTTTTCGGATTGTATTCGGGCGATATCAATCAGGATGAATTTATAGACGCTTCTGATTATTCACAATGGGAAACCGATTCCAATGCTTTTACTTTTGGCATTAAAGTTACCGATTGTAACGGAGATGGTATAGTTGATTCAGCTGATTATAGTGTATGGGAAGGCAATAACAACAATTTCATCACGGTCATTAAACCCGAATAATACAAATGTCACCCTTAAATGACAAACGAAGAGTTAAACTCCAATATCATTACCTTTTTTCAAGAAATCGAAAAATACTACGGTTGCAAAACCGAGATTACTGAAGGTTTGTATTCAAACGTAGAGAATTTGGATGCGAATTTCACCACATGGAATTTATCTGAATTTGAACTTATCCGATCTGCATATCGCAAAAATGGCGGACGGTTTATGTTTGAAGGTACTACGATGTACTATGAAATTTCGGGTGAAAAACTCATCGACTTTAAACAACCTGGCAGAAACAAATTTGAATTTATTGAACAATACAACGAAACTGTTTTTCGAATTACTAAAATTCGATTTCACTATAAATACTAATTCAATTACAAATTATGAATTATGAATTACGATAATTTATAATTCGAAATTTCACAAAACTCCATTCGCACTGCACCATCTTCATCGATGTGCGTTAATTTTATTTCATGTAACGTATTCACCAATTCTGGATTCCATGGTGTTTTTACTTTGACGTAATTTTCGGTAAATCCGTGAATGTATCCTTCTTTATTTTCACCTTCAAAAAGTACGGTTCTTTTGGATCCGATTTGACTTTCATAAAAAACTCTTCTTTTTTTAACTGATAAGCCACGTAGCATCTTACTTCGTTTTGAACGTATATTCATAGGAATAATTCCTTCCATTTCTGTCGCTTCAGTATTGTCTCTTTCCGAATAGGTAAACACGTGCAAGTACGAAATATCCATATCATTCAAGAAATGATAGGTTTCCAAAAAGTGTGCATCGGTTTCACCCGGAAAACCAACTATAACATCTACTCCGATGCAAGCGTGTGGCATTAACTCACGGATTTTCGCAACGCGTTCGGCATACACTTCTCGTTGGTAACGACGTTTCATTTTACCCAAAATTTCATTGCTTCCCGATTGTAACGGAATATGAAAATGAGGCACAAAAGTTCTACTCTGAGATACAAATTCGATGGTTTCATTCTTCAACAGATTCGGTTCGATAGAAGAAATCCGAAGACGTTCAATTCCGTCTACTTCGTCCAATGCTTTTACCAAATCTAAAAAGGTATGCTCGTGCTTTTTATTTCCGAATTCGCCTTTACCATAATCGCCAATATTGACGCCCGTTAAAACGATTTCTTTTATGCCTTGTTGGGATATTTCGTAAGCGTTTTTAAGTACATTTTCTAACGCATCACTACGCGAAATTCCTCTTGCAAGTGGAATGGTACAATACGTACATTTGTAATCGCAACCATCTTGTACTTTTAAGAAAGCACGCGTTCGATCACCAATGGAATAACTTCCGACATAAAAATCGGCTTCTTCAATTTCACACGAATGTACTTCTCCCCGATCATTTTTAGACAAATCGTTGATGTAGTCGGTAATTTTAAATTTTTCGGTAGCGCCCAAAACCAAATCGACACCATCTACTGACGCCAAATCTTCAGGCTTTAATTGAGCATAACAACCTACAGCTACAACAAATGCTTTGTCGTTGAGCTTCATGGCTTTTTTAACTACTTGTTTGAATTGCTTGTCGGCGTTTTCGGTTACTGAACAGGTGTTGATGATATAAATATCGGCAACTTCTTCAAAATCGACTCGATCAAAACCTTCGTTCGTAAAATTTCTGGCTATGGTTGAAGTCTCTGAGAAATTGAGTTTACAACCAAGTGTATAAAAAGCAACTTTTTTTTTATTTATCATTTGTTCTTTTGAAGGCGTCAAAGATAAAAAAAAGAGCGTTTAAAAAAACGCTCTTTATAATTATAAACAATATTAACTTTATTCTTTTATAAATTTTTGAGTAAGAATACCTTTATCAGAAACAATTTTAATAAAATAAATACCATCTTGAAAACCAGACACATCAATAGTTGACGCTGTTGATTCTAGTACTTTTTGACCTGTAATGGTTGTGATTTCAATATTTCTTAATTCTAATGAATTAGCAAGCTCAATATTCAAAATGTTGTTTGTTGGGTTTGGATAAACTTTAATATTATTTTCAAGTGAATTATCCGTAAT
This sequence comes from Flavobacteriaceae bacterium, assembly GCA_947491985.1. Classification (GTDB taxonomy): domain Bacteria; phylum Bacteroidota; class Bacteroidia; order Flavobacteriales; family Flavobacteriaceae; genus Flavobacterium. The sequence continues at coordinate 50,210 of CANLLR010000012.1, forward strand.
CGATAAATTTGGCGAACCTGTTACCGATAAAACTAAATGCATATTAGGAAAACCAATACCAGATAGAGCTGTTGGAGTCGCTATTCCACAACCCGTAGCTGTAATATATGCTGGAGCCGTTTGTCCGTCTGCATTACTTGCTGGAAAAAATGTAGCAAGTGATCCTGTACCAGGCGCTGCTTGAGAATCTGGAATCCTTAAGGCTACGATTAATTGGCTACTTGTTACCAAAGCTGGTGAAGTTAATGTAATTTGTTTAATAGTTCCTACATCACCAGTAACTAGAGTATAGGATTGTATTCCTACTTGCGTTAAAGTCCCCCCTGGAAAAGCTGCACCGGTATGACTATAAATTATTAAGTCAATTACAAAAGGAATTGCACTTGCATTTGTAAAGCTCTCAACCCCAAAATCAACTCTTGTAACCGTAAATTGTGTATAGCCTAAAGTAGTTAAATTAAAGGCTCTAAAAAAAGTGTTCTGAGCAGGAACTCCACCAGCATTGCAAGTTATACTACCAACACTAATATTTTCAGTTGTGGTTTGGGTTAGTGTTACTTGAGCAAAAGTAAGTGAACTAAAAAATATCGATAAAATAAAATAGTATTTTTTTTTCATTTTTTATTAAATTAAATTAAGTGTAAACTTACAAAAAAAATGTTGCAACTATTCTTTTCTATATTTTTTTGTCACTTCAAAAACGTGCTCTAAAATTTTAGCATCTTGATCCGTAAAATCAACTTGTCTACGTGCCATAACAATTTTTGCCGTTTGAAAAGCTTTGGTAGTTAAATAAGTAGTAAATCCAGCTGCCCCACCCCAAGAAAAACTTGGCACAAAATTTCTAGGAAAACCAGAACCAAATATATTAGTAGAAACGCCTACAACAGTACCTGTGTTGAACATCGTGTTGATCCCACATTTACTGTGATCGCCCATCATTAAACCACAGAATTGCAATCCGGTTTTGGTAAAACTTTCCGTTTCATAACTCCACAGTCGCACTTCTTCATAGTTGTTTTTCAAATTCGAATTGTTGCTGTCAGCCCCAATATTACACCATTCTCCCAACACGGCATTCCCTAAAAATCCGTCGTGACCTTTATTAGAATACCCAAAAAGCACCGAATTATTTACTTCGCCACCAATAACAGAATGTGGTCCAACAGTCGTGGCGCCGTAGACCTTTGAAGCCAATTTCACGCGTCCAGATTCGCACAAAGCAAATGGACCACGAATCACAGAACCTTCCATGATTTCTGTGTTTTTACCGATATAAATGGGTCCGGTTGACGCGTTTAACGTGACAAATTCGAGCTTTGCTCCTTCTTCAATAAAAACATTCTCAGACGCAATAACATTAACACTTTTCGGAATAGGTTGCGAAGTTCGATCGTCAGTCAATAAATCAAAATCTTCTCGAATCGCCGCGTCGTTCTTAGCGAAAATATCCCATGTATTTTGAACTGTTAGACAGTCTTGATTGAAATCGATAATTTCATACGTATCAAAATCAACTTCATCTTGGGTATCGTTCGTATAAAAAGCTATCACTTCATCTCCTTTAAAAATGGCCTGATTTTTCTCGAGATTTTTTACCATTTCGGATAAAACTTCGTTCGGTAAAAAAGAAGCATTGATCATTACATTGGCTTCCATTTCGACCATTGGAAATTTTTCTGACAGATACTCTTCTGTTAAAGTAGTGGTTGTCGAACCCAAATATTTTTCCCATTTTTCACGAATGGTTAAAATTCCGATGCGAATATCGGCCACCGGACGAGTGAAAGTAAAAGGTAACAACGCATTCCGGGCGGGTCCATCAAAAAGTATATAATTCATTTTTTTATTTTTATACTGTTAGAGACAAGACAATACTATGTCTTTACTATTAAAATTCAAAGTTACAAAAGTTTATTGCATAAAAAAACCTTCCAAAATTGAAAGGTTTTATATCATTCGAAACGCAGCATTTCTTATTTACCGTGTTTAGCGTATTTCGTTTTGAATTTATCGATACGTCCTGCTGTATCAATAAGTTTCGATTTACCTGTGTAAAATGGGTGCGATGTTCTAGAAATCTCCATTTTGAAAACTGGGTATTCAACACCTTCGTGAGTAATTGTTTCTTTGGTTTCTACTGTTGATTTAGTGATAAAAACATCTTCATTTGACATGTCTTTAAAAGCAACTAATCTGTAATTTTCTGGGTGAATTCCTTGTTTCATTGTAAATCTTTTTATTTGTTATGAAGTAGTTTTGTTTTGAAGCTTTTGTACAAAAGGTATAAACTGGCTACAACTTTTAGGTGAACTATTTTTAATTTAGCGTGTGCAAAAATACAACTATTTTTTAAAAATCAAACTAAAGAAGCACTTTTTTTATTTGTAGCGAATTTACTTAAGTAATAAGGGAATTACTATATTTGTAAATTAATTTTAATTTGAAAAATTATGAATGAAATTATAAAGAAAAATGGTATTAATTACGGGATCATTTCTGGAGTAATTGGTGTTTTAGCAACTGCAATTATGTATGCCGTCGATCTTAGTTTATTTGTAAACATGTGGGTTGGTTTTGGTATCTTGATGGTTTACATCATTATTGGATGTATGCTTTTAAGTAAAACTAAAAAGGAGTTAAATGGCGTTTTTTCATTCAAAGAAGCATTTACTACCTATTTCATTTCTGCTTTAATCGGAATTGTTCTTTCTACATTATTTAGCTTTTTGTTGTTCAATGTAATTGATACTGATGCAAGAGAGAAAGTGAGTGAACTTCTTATAAAAAGCCAAGTAGAAATGCTAGAAAAATTCAACACACCTGCAAGTAAAATTAATGAAACCGTAGCAAAACTAGAAGAAAATTCTCAGTTTTCTGGTAAAGGATTGTTCTGGGGATTCCTACAATCACTTGTTGGATCAATCATTTTTGGTTTGATATTAGCCGCCATTTTCAAATCTAAACCCGCTTACAAAGACTAGTGAATTTATCCATAATCATCCCTTTATTAAACGAACAAGAATCGTTGCCCGAACTGCATTCGTGGATTGTTCGCGTTATGAATGCTAACAATTATTCGTATGAAGTTATCTTTATTGATGATGGAAGTACTGATGATTCTTGGCAAACCATTACTTCCCTTTCTGCCGAAAATCAAAATGTAAAAGGCATTCGGTTTTTACGAAACTACGGCAAATCACAAGCCTTACACGCTGGTTTTGCTAAAGCCCAAGGTGATGTCATCATTACTATGGATGCTGATTTGCAAGACAGTCCCGATGAAATTCCGGGTTTGTATCAAATGATTACGCAAAACAATTTCGATTTGGTTTCGGGTTGGAAAAAGAAACGCTACGATTCAGTGGTAAGTAAAAATTTACCGTCAAAATTGTTCAATTGGGCTGCAAGAAGAACGTCGGGCGTTCAACTCAACGATTTCAATTGCGGATTGAAAGCCTATAAAAATATCGTTATTAAAAACATTGAAGTCTCGGGTGAAATGCACCGTTACATTCCAGTTTTAGCAAAAAATGCTGGTTTTGTTAAAATTGGCGAAAAAGTGGTTATTCATCAAGCGCGAAAGTACGGCGACTCAAAATTTGGGATGAGCCGATTTATAAATGGTTTTTTAGATTTGATTACAATTTGGTTTTTATCGCGGTACGGAAAAAGACCGATGCACTTATTTGGAGCTTTTGGTGTTTTGATGTTTGTTTTGGGATTTATTTCCACGGGATTTATTATCGCCCTCAAATTAATCAAATTATACAATGGTTATGAAACCATATTAGTAACTGATAATCCGTTGTTTTACATCGCTTTAACCGCCATGATTATTGGAACACAGCTTTTCCTTGCTGGATTTTTAGGTGAAATTATACTTCGTACTAAAAATAATGAAGAACGGTATAAAATTGCGAGTGAGGTTAACTTATAAGCTTTTTGGTATTTCAAATGTGATACCCTAAATTTTTATTGAGGTCAAAATTTGTAACCTTAATGAAAATGAAAAACACAAACTTTACGCCATGATACAGTTAGAAATTATTACACAAAAAATCCACGAAATTAGAGGAAATAAAGTGATGTTAGATTTTGATTTAGCGGCACTTTATGAGGTTAACACCAAAGTTTTAAAACAAGCCGTAAGAAGAAACAAAATCCGATTCCCTGAAGATTTCATGTTTGAACTTACAGAAATTGAATTTAATACTTTGAGGTCACAAATTGTGACCTCTACCAAAGGAGGAGTTCGATATATGCCATTTGCTTTCACTAAGCAAGGAATTGCAATGCTTTCGAGCATATTAAATTCTGAAAAAGCTATCGAAGTTAATATCTCAATAATTAGAGCGTTTGTGACTTTTAGACAATTTTCTTTATCTTATGCTGAATTGAAAACCAGAATTGAAGAAATAGAAAATCAATTTCCAGATATTTATAAGGCACTAAATTAGTTGGTTGACAACGATAAAAATCAAAAAAAAGAAACTGAAAGGCCTAAAATCGGCTATAAAAAATAAGATTATGCACATCGAACAACACATATTAGACAAAGTAAACGAGTGGCTTTCGCCAACTTTTGACGAGCAAACGCAAAACGCTATCAAAGAAATGATGACTTCTTCCCCGAAAGATTTAGAAGAAAGTTTCTATAAAAATTTGGAATTTGGAACCGGTGGAATGCGAGGTGTTATGGGCGTTGGAACGAACCGAATTAACAAATATACCTTAGGTAAAAACACCCAGGGAATTTCAGATTATCTTAGAAAATCATTCCCCAACGAAGAATTAAAAGTAGTCATAGCTTACGATTGTCGTCACAATAGCGACACACTTGCTAAAATAGTTGCTGATGTTTTTTCAGCAAACGGAATTCAAGTGTACCTTTTTTCCGATATGCGTCCGACTCCAGAATTGTCTTTTGCATTGAAATATTTAAATTGTCATGCTGGAATTGTATTGACTGCATCTCACAATCCTCCAGAATACAATGGTTACAAAGTGTATTGGCAAGATGGTGGGCAACTAGTTCCACCGCAAGATGAAGAAATAATTCAAGGCATCGAAGCCTTGCAATACAACGAAATTAAATTCACCGCCAACGAAAATTTAATTGAATATATTGACTCAGCAGTTGACGAAGCTTTTGCCTTATCAACCGTTGAAAATTGCAGCTTCAATACACCAACAACAGCCAAAGAAAATTTAAAAATAGTATACACTTCGCTTCACGGAACGTCTATTAAATCGATTCCGAATGTTTTGGCTAAGGCAGGTTACACTGATGTAAATATCGTTCCCGAACAAGCCGAACCAAACGGTGACTTTCCAACAGTAAAATCTCCAAATCCTGAAGAACCAGAAGCATTGACAATGGCGTTAGCATTGGCCGACAAAACAAATGCGGATATTGTTATCGGCACCGATCCTGACTCCGATCGACTGGGAGTTGCGGTTCGTGACACAGAAGGCAAAATGGCTTTACTTAACGGAAATCAAACCATGGTCATCATGACCGCTTTTTTATTGGAACAATGGAAACGCGCCGGGAAAATAACAGGCAATCAATTTATTGGTTCGACGATTGTTTCTACTCCAATGATATTAGAGCTTGGTTCTGCTTACGGCGTAGAATGCAAAGTAGGATTGACTGGTTTTAAATGGATTGCTAAAATGATTAAAGATTTTCCGAACCAAGAATTTATTGGTGGCGGAGAAGAAAGCTTCGGTTATATGGTTGGCGATGCTGTTCGCGATAAAGATGCAGTTGGCGCGACTTTATTGGTTTGCGAAATTGCAGCACAAGCCAAAGCTGCAGGAAGTTCATTGTACAAAGAGTTATTAAATCTTTATGTCGATTACGGATTTTATAAAGAACAGCTTATTTCATTGACTAAAAAAGGAATTTCTGGTTTGGAAGAAATCAACCAAATGATGATAGACTTACGTGAAAATCCGGCGAGTGAAATCAATGGCCAACGTGTCGTTTGTATAGAAGATTATGACAACGCTACTTCAAAAAATAGGTTTACTAACGAAATAGAACCCTTGTCGATACCAAAATCAAATGTGTTGATTTATTATTTGGAAGATGGTTCAAAAATTTGCGCAAGACCAAGTGGAACAGAGCCAAAAATTAAGTTTTATTTCAGTGTAAACGCTCCTTTAGATCGTGTTGAAAATATAGCAGTTGTAGAAAAAGAAATAGACGAAAAAATTAAAAACATCATTGCAGGAATGCATCTGAATTCATAATGGACGAAAATTTAAAAAAAATATTTCCTTTTGTAAAACCCTACACATTTCATGTAATTTGGAATGTTATTTACAATATTTTATACGCATTGTTTAGCACATTGTCTTTCATATCCTTAATTCCAATGATGAAAGTGCTTTTTAATAATGCCGAACGAATTACCAAAGAACCCGTTTACAAAGGTTTTTTAGACATTATCAATTACGGAACGGATTATTTGTATTATTCGATAACCAACTTAACCGATACCAAAGGAGCTCAGTATGCATTAATATTAGTAGTTGCGTTGGTCATTTCAACTTTTTTATTCAAAAATTTATTCAATTATTTAGCTTCCAATCATTTAATGCATTTAAAAAATGGTGTATTGAAAGACTTGAGAAATAAAATGTACAATAAAATCATCGATTTGCCTGTTTCATATTATTCTGAAAAACGAAAAGGCGATATTATGGCGCGTATGCTTGGTGATGTTAATGAAGTGCAAAACTCCTTTTTCTCTATCTTAGAGCTAATTGTAAAAGAACCAATGACCATTGTTTTTACCATTATTGCCATGTTTGCCATTAGTGTAAAACTGACGTTGTTCGTGTTTATTTTTATTCCAATTTCAGGCTATGTCATTTCGAGAATAGGTAAAACACTTAAGTCAAAATCAGAGCGAATACAATATGAAAACGGCTATTTGATCTCTATTGTTGAAGAAAGTCTTTCCGGTTTAAAAGTTGTAAAAAGCTACAATGCTGAAAACGGTTTCAAACAAAAATTCAATAATTCGGTGCTTCGTATATTAAACTTATCCAACAGTATCGGAAGAAAAAATAATTTAGCTTCGCCAATGAGCGAATTTATGGGAATTATCGTAATTGCTGTTTTACTTTGGTATGGTGGAAATATGGTTTTAATTGAAAAACTTCCAAGTGGTAAAGCCGTTCTCGATGGCGCTGTATTTTTAACCTATATGGGATTGGCGTACAACATTTTGACGCCAGCAAAAGCCATTTCAAAAGCATCCTATAATGTTAAAAGTGGATTGGCAGCAGCCCAACGTGTTTTTGAAGTTTTAGAAGTCGAAAACACCATCACCGACAAACCAAATGCGATTGAAAAAGAATCATTCGATACTAACATTACCATTGAAAATATCAATTTTAGATACGAAGAAGAGAACGTTTTGAAAAACTATTCGCTTGAAATTCCGAAAGGAAAAACCATAGCACTTGTAGGTCAGTCGGGAAGTGGAAAAAGCTCGATTGCCAATTTACTCACTCGTTTTTACGATGTGAATGAAGGAAGTATTAAAATTGATGGCACTGATATCAGAGATGTTACTATGAATTCGTTGCGCCATTTAATGGGATTGGTAACTCAAGATTCAATATTGTTCAACGATTCTATCAAAAACAATATCCTTATCGGAAAGGAAACTGCCACTGATGATGAAATTATTGAAGCTTTAAAAGTAGCAAATGCCTACGAATTTGTCAAAAATTTACCGAACGGAATTGACACCAACATTGGAGACGCTGGAGGAAAATTATCGGGTGGACAAAAACAAAGGTTGAATATTGCTCGAGCCGTTTTGAAAAACCCTCCGATTATGATTTTAGACGAAGCGACTTCTGCTTTGGATACCGAAAGTGAAAAATTTGTACAAATTGCATTAGAAAACATGATGCAAAACCGAACGTCAATTGTTATTGCGCACCGTTTATCGACCATACAAAAAGCAGACAAAATTGTCGTGATGCAAAAAGGTGAAATCGTTGAACAAGGCACTCATGACGAACTTTTAGCCTTGAACGGAACGTATTCTAAATTGGTGATGATGCAAAGTTTTGAATCGTAATCCTTTAATTTATAAAATGAAAAGAGAGTATTTCGTAATGCTATTCATGGTAATTTTTGTTGGTGTTATTTTAACTGCTGATTATATTTTTGGAGAAGCAATTTTCACTGACTATTTAGGCAAGTATTGTGTTATTTGGATTTTGATTGCCTATTATGTTGGTCAATACTCCATGAAATTCCCAAAAGCATAGTAGAAAAATAATTTTCTAAGCTTGGTAGTTTGATTAAAAAAAATGATTAAACAACCAATCCTATGCTACCTCAACTTTGTAAAAACTGCAAACACGTATTTCAAGGTAATTATTGTTCGAATTGTGGATAAAAAACCAACACGGTGCGATTGAATTGGCAGGTATTAATAGAGTATTGATGCATTTTTTTTCAACTGAAAAATTTTTACTTATTAATTTATTTAGCACACTATCAGCAAGTCAACAAATAATAATGACAAAAAATAATGGATTTCATGAGTTCAAATTAAACGTTTATTGAACTTTATTTATTACCCATTTATGCCTTTTGTTATTGGCTTGCTTTCAAAAAATAAGGATATAACTATATCGAAAACATTATTATCAATTGCCTCATAACTAGTTAGAGATTATAATTTGTATTCTATTTTTTTCCATTCAATATGGATTACTAAACACACCCTGTTTGATAGTATTTAGTTTTTTTCAATGGTGACATACGATTTGGTTTGTTGTTCAATTGTATAAAAGTAAAGATCAGCGAAATGTAATACTAAGTATGATTATCTATATTCTTAATTATACTGATTTTCATACTCTTTTTTTATTAGGTATGATTATTTTTTGTTTTTAATAAGAGCTGGTTATATTAACAAAGGAATGCTTTTCGGCTAAATCGGCTTGTATTCATTTACCTTCCAATCTTTAGACAACAAATCTACAAAGTGATAATGAACGTTATCGTCTTTATCAAAAGCCCCGTTTTTGTTGATGTCTTCAATGGTTCTGAAGTACAATCTATTTTGAGCTTCAATAATGTTCCAATCAATAAATTCTTGAAAATCACTCGATAATTTTGTAAAATTTTTACCGTCTATGTCACTGATATAGAGGTTTTTAATATCGTCCGAATCTAATTTTCCGTCTTTATTCGAATCCATATCTTCTAAAACATACACTAATAGTTGTCTTTTCGATTTGTCTGCGAAGTTTTTCAAATACGTTACACGCTCAATTAAAACGGGTTTATCTGTTAAAACGGTGAGCGAATCGGAACCAATGGTTTGAAATTTGAAGTTGCTCAAATAACCCGTAATTTCATATTCACTTGAGTTAGAAATGACAAAATTATCTCTTCCTGTACCCGAATATTTTACTTTAGATCCCGAATCAGACACACTAAATTCGCCAATTGGGTGAAGCAATACATTAGTTCCTTCCATTAAAATGGGTAAATCTGCTAGCAAAATTTTATTAGTATCTGGAGCAGCAACGGCTACAGGTTTCGAATTCCCTTCATAAATTACTTTGGGTTTTTCCGTTTCTTTCTTACAACTTACAAAAAGCACTATCGAAAGAAAGAGTATGTATTGAATGGAATGTTTCATTTTGAAAAAAATTAGTAATCAAAAATAGTGAAATTGTGCTACAACCTTGCAGTCAAATTGAAATTAAAAACACGTGTTGTTAAATAATTCGGAATTCCGTATTGATTTTTAGTATACGCATCACGAACCCACGTATTGGTTATCGCATTTTGATTGTTAAACATGTTGAAGATTTCAAATCCCAACGACAAATCGTTGAATTTTTTTAGCCAATGACTTTCGGCTCTTTGATTGTTCTTTTCAGTTAACACATACGAAAACCCAACATCGGCTCGACGGTAATCACGCAAACGATTTTGGTATTCATACGCATCAGCATACGATGGTGAACCGCCTGGCAAACCGGTATTGTATACCAAATTCAAGTATATTTTTACACTCGGCAATTTGGGCATGTAATCTTGAAACAGTATTCCAAATTTCAATCGTTGATCAGTCGGGCGTGCTATAAAACCTCTTCCATCTTGGTTTTCTTCCGTTTTTAAATACCCAAAACTAAACCATGATTCGGTTCCTTTTACAAATTCTCCATTCAAACGACAATCAAATCCATACGCATACGCAGTGGCATCGTTGTTGGCGCGATAACGAATTCGAACGTTTTCCAGCGTGTAGGTATTTACATTGTTCATCGTTTTGTAATAACCTTCGGCTACGAATTTAAAAGGACGTTGCCACATTTTAAAATTGTAATCACATCCGACAACAAAATGAATCGATTGCTGGGCTTTAATATTCGGATTTACACTTCCATCCTGACCTCTCAACTCACGGTAAAAAGGTGGTTGGTAATAAAATCCGGATGAAAATCTAAAAACCATATCCCGCGTCCAATTGGGCTTGAGTGTTAATTGCAAACGTGGTGAAAAAACAGTTTGACTTGTTGCATTGGTAATTTTATCCCCAGAAACCATCCAGTTGTGTGCTCGTACTCCAGCATTGACATACAAAACAGAAGCGCCTAAATTGGTTTTGGTATTTACTTGTGCAAAACCTGATAAGCGATCAATCGAAACAAAATTCAACGCTCTTACATTTTGAAAAGGCACTAATGGCCCTACATACGGATTGTACGGTTGGTCGTTTATTGGCAAATCGATAATGGGTGGATTTAAAGAAAAACCTGCCGAGTCAATGACTTCCCATTCTACAATCCGGTCACGAATGTCTTCGTGGGTGTATTTTATTCCCCAATCGAGTGAGAATTTCTTTTTAGCAAAATTGGTTCCTTTGACTTCTGCATTAAAAATCAAAGCATCCAAATCGTTACGAGCGTGATTCAATTGTGAACCAATGGCACGATTAAAAGATACATCGCCAAAGGTATCTGAACCAATATTACTGTCAACTTCGCCTAAAAAATAGGAAGCATCAATATCAAAATATTCTTGTTCTTGTGTATGATACGCCGATGTGATTAACTTATACGTTGCATTTTCAGAAGCGATGTAGGTCGATTTTAATGCTCCAAAAAAGGTACGGTACTTGTCGTTTTCTTGTCCTTCGTACGCAATTTGTAAAGCAATAGGATCGCTTATGGTTCCGAAATTGGTCTGACGCGACAACGGTTCATAATTGTAAATATTTTGAGAAATATTCCCTAAAAAACTAAACTGCCAGTGGCTGTTTGGATTGAAATTTACCATCGTTTGTACATCGGCAAAAGTGGGACGGAAATTCGACTCGGTTTCTTTACTGTTCACCAAAAGCGAATTGTCGCGGTAACGTACTCCGGTTATCGACGTCCATTTTTTATTCTTCGAAACCAAATCAATTGTTAAGCTTCCTCCCAAAAGACTCGCTTCAAAAGCCGCTCCGAATTTTTTTGGAGTTCTATACGTAATATCCAACACAGAGGATAATTTATCGCCAAATTTGGCTTGAAATCCACCTGCAGAAAAATCGACATTTTGCACCATATCAGTATTGGTAAAACTCAATCCTTCTTGTTGTCCGGAGCGAATTAAAAATGGTCGGTAGACTTCAATTTCGTTAACGTAAACTAAATTTTCATCGTAATTTCCACCACGAACTCCATATTGTGAAGACAATTCATCAGTATTTATTATACCTGGTAAAGTTTTTAATACACTTTCGATTCCTGGCATCGCACTCGGATTTCTTCTAATTACTTCTGGAGAAATTGATACAATTCCTTGCAACCGTTTTTTATCGTTAATAATAATTACGCTCTCCAATTCATTAGCATTAGACTTCATACTAAAGTACAACTCATGCTGCTCATTTGGCTTTAAGTTCAAGATTGCTATTCCTCTATTTAGCGAAACATGAGTAAAAACCAATGTGATCTCTTTGTTAGCCGGAACCGTTAAGGTGTAAAAACCAGTCGCATCCGAACGGGTGGAAGTGTTTTGATAACTCACGTTGACATTTTCAACAGGATTGTTGAATTCATCTAAAATAACTCCCGCAACAGTTGCCGTTTGCGCTATTCCAAATTGCGTTAAAAAAAGAAAAAGGAGTAGGTATAAAAAAGGATGTGTTTTCAAATTGTTTATTTTTTTATGCTCATATTAAATTGTGTTTCAAAGATAGTAGAATTTCCTACATTATCTGTCACAACTACTTTCAAATTATTTTTACCTTCGTTGAGCAAAACGTCAACAAAAGTATGGGTTAATCGCTTTAATTTCGACTCGTATTCAAACAAAACCCACTTACCATTCAAATAGCCATTATAGGTTTTGACACCTGATAAATCATCTGAAATGGTCACATTGATGCTTTTTTGTCCCGTGATCCATTTGTCTTGAATCGGTTTAGCCATGCTTACTTTTGGTGCGATAACATCTTTAACTAAAGTAAATTGACCCAAAGTTCTAGTTCTACAAGAGAACGTATTACCATCTAGTTTTGTTGTAATGTACCCTAATTTTTTTCCGTTGACCAATGCGATAAACATTTTCTTTTTCAGTTCGGATGGCGATGTAGTATCGGTAAAGGAAATGGTGAAATTGGTGTGAGCGGGAACCGTATCGTCATGCAAATACAACATGTTTTGCTTTACATCAAAGTTGAGATAAAAGTCATCATAAAAAGTACCTGACGGAAAGTACACCGATACATTTTCTTTTTCAAAATTACTGTCTTTATCAAATTTGACCCAATAAGGCGTTTTTTTTATGTCAGAAAAAACCACCGCTTTTTGATTGGAATATTCAATCGGAATGGTGATGACAGTTTTATTTTCAAAATAATCGGACACTTCAATTCGGTTAATTTGCGTAAAATTCGGAAGCACTTCTACAATTCCATTATCAATATTGATGTTGATATTGCTCCACGAATACTTATTTTGCATAAACAATTTTTGAACTCGTTGATACGTCTTTTTGTAACGTTTATAATCGATAAAAGAATTGATGTAACGTCCTTCGTCAAATACCAATTCGTCATACTTATATCCGAAATACGGCTTACCGTTGGCAATTGCTTGCACTTTAAAAATGCCATTTTTGTTGTACGAAACATTATCATAATCGTCGGCTACAATTCCGAAACCAATTTGCCCATTGGCTACTACTTTTTCCGATAAAAATGTTCCATCTTTTTGCAACGACAAACTCAAATTTACCGGTCGTTGCGATTGATTCACGATGGTATTATCGCTAATGGGGAAAACCACTAAATTGGTTATGATAGGTGCTTTAGTATCGGTTAACAATGTATCGAATCCAAAAAATAAAGGATTGATGACTTTTTCGGATTGGGTATCGCGGAATTCAAAATGCAAATGCGGTCCTTCTGAACCTCCAGTATTTCCAGACAATGCAATTACTTCTCCTTGTTTAACAACCAATTCATCTGGTTTTAAAAACAATTCCACTTCGTAGGCTTCTTCTTTGTATTGTGTAGCAATTATTTTCTCTTGAATCGCACCTACAGCAGCTTTCAAATGACCATACACGGTTGTAAATCCGTTGGGATGAGTAATATAAATAGCTTTTCCGTAACCTGAATTGGATATCTTAATTCTAGATATATAGCCATCCGCTGCAGCATACACATTCAACCCTTCGCGCTGATTGGTTTTAAAATCAAAACCAGAGTGAAAATGGTTGGGACGTAATTCACCAAAATTTCCAGAAAGTTGCATCGGAATATCCAAAGGCGATTTAAAATACTCTGTAGGATAGTTGACTTGAGCTGTAACTACAGCATAAAAAAGGAGTAAAAAAGGAGTATATTTCATTTATTTGGTTTTTTAATTACTTTATCCTTTGGAAAATGAATATGGAACAAGCCTCGGATGCTAAAATATAAAAAACTTTAGAACTACTAGTAAAAATATGATTTTCGTTAAGTAATGCACTATTATACAAAATCTTACAATTAAAATATAAAATAAATTTTTTTTTTTGGTTAAAAAATTGCTTTAATTGATTTGGAATTATAAATTTGTAACATTAAGTAATGAATAAAGTAATACATGAGTGAAATTGCAGAAATAATTGATACTCTTGAAGGTAAGATTGAAAAACTAATTACAAAAGTAAAAGGTTTGGAAGAAAAAAATCAGGAGTTACACCATCAATTAAAATACGCTGCAACGAACATCACCAATCAAACTCAAGCCGTTGCAACGCTTAAGAAAGATTATGAAACACTTAAAGTCACCAATTCATTACTCGGCAGTGAAGATTACAAACGAGATACAAAGCTTAAAATAAATTCATTAATTCGTGAAATTGATTACTGTATAGCCCAGCTATCCGATTAAAACTATGGATGAAAAGCTTAAAATTAAAATATCAATTGCAGACCGCGTTTATCCGTTAACGGTAAACCCGTCACAAGAAGAAGGACTGAGAAGTGCCTCTAAGAAAATTGATGCGATGATTAAGCAATATGAAGAAAATTATGCTGTTCGTGATAAGCAAGATGTATTGGCCATGTGTGCTTTGCAATTTGCCTCACAATTAGAACAAAAACAATTAGACAAATCAATTGATGGAACAGAAACCATCGATAGATTATCAAAAATAAATGATTTATTAGAGCAATATCTCTCTAAATAATTACGTTCTTACACAAGACTAAATACTGCCTACATTAGTTCATATTTGGTAAACTCAACACTAACAAATTAAAATGAGTAAATCGTCGCTTCTAAAGTACGTCCCGATTCGTCAGGAAAACTTGAACAGTGAGTTAGCTCAAAACTTGTCCTTTCGAGTTTATTCAAGCAATTAATGTAGGTTTTTTTTACCTATAAATTTAACCCTATTATGAGTCCAACACTATTGATAATTTTTGCACTTCTAGCCGGAATCGCTGGTGGTTTTGCAATTGCAAAATTCCTTGAGAAAAGCAATGTTTCTAACATGATCAAGAATGCAAAAAAAGAAGCCGCGTCTATTTTAAAAGACGCCCACTTAGAATCTGAAAACCTTAAAAAAGACAAATTACTGCAAGCCAAAGAAAAATTTCTGGAACTAAAATCAGAACACGAACAAGAAATTTTAAACAAAGACAAACGCATTGCAGAAACTGAAAAAAGAACACGAGACAAAGAATCTCAAGTTTCTAGTGAATTGGCCAAAGCCAAAAAAATCAACGACGATTTTGAAGCTAAAACCAACGAATATACTTCCAAATTAGACGTTCTTGACAAAAAATACCAAGAAGTAGAACGCATGCACAAAAGTCAAGTAGAACAATTGGAAGTTATTTCTGGTCTATCTGCTGAAGATGCCAGAGAACAATTGGTAGAAAGCTTGAAAGCCGAAGCCAAAACCAAAGCAATGGCGCACATTCAAGATACGATTGAAGAAGCCAAATTAACTGCCCATCAAGAAGCCAAGAAAATCATCATCAGCACCATTCAACGTGTAGGTACAGAAGAAGCAGTTGAAAATTGCGTATCCGTATTTAACATCGAATCGGATGACGTAAAAGGACGCATCATTGGTCGTGAAGGTCGCAACATTCGTGCGCTGGAAGCGGCAACTGGAGTAGAAATCATTGTCGATGACACACCAGAAGCGATTATCCTTTCGTGCTTTGATCCAGTTCGTAGAGAAATTGCCCGTTTGGCGTTGCACAAATTAGTAACCGACGGCCGAATTCACCCAGCTCGAATTGAAGAAGTTGTGGCCAAAACAACCAAACAAATCGACGAAGAAATTATCGAAGTCGGTAAACGTACCGTCATCGATTTAGGAATTCACGGTTTACACCCAGAATTGATTAAAATCGTTGGTCGAATGAAATACCGTTCGTCTTACGGACAAAACTTATTACAACACTCTCGCGAAGTTTCCAAACTTTGTGGTATCATGGCAGCCGAATTAGGTTTGAACGTAAAACTTGCCAAACGCGCTGGTTTACTACACGATATTGGTAAAGTGCCCGATGCCGAAAGTGATTTACCACACGCACTTTTGGGAATGCAATGGGCTGAAAAATACGGTGAAAAAGAAGAAGTGTGCAATGCCATTGGTGCCCACCACGATGAAGTAGAAATGAAATATTTGATTTCTCCAATTATTCAGGTGTGTGATGCCATTTCAGGGGCGCGTCCTGGTGCGCGTCGTCAGGTATTGGATTCGTACATTCAGCGTTTGAAAGACCTTGAAGAAATTGCATTCGGATTCAACGGAGTGAAAAATGCTTATGCTATTCAAGCCGGTCGTGAATTGCGTGTGATTGTGGAAAGTGAAAAAGTGAGCGACGATATGGCATCTAATTTATCCTTCGAAATTTCACAAAAATTCAAACCGAAATGACGTATCCTGGTCAAGTAAAAATAACTGTAATTCGAGAAACTAGAGCGGTGAATATTGCTAAATAATCGAAAGTCACAAGTCGAAAAACGACTCTGTACTAAAAATTAAATCCAGACTTAGTTCTGGATTTTTTTTTGGCGTTACCCCGACAGGTAAAAACTACATTTGCAACTTGTTTTTATCCATCGGCGTCGGGCTTTCGGCTGCACGCGGTGCTTGCCTCTATCCCTAACGCAAGTATCCACTAAAATATCAAACTTGTCATTACATCAAGATTTTATACCTGAAGTCCACCGGGATTCCTCCTCTATATATCATTTCTAGGATGAAAACTATTCATTATCTCACTCAAATGCTTCCGATCCAAATGCACATAAATTTCGGTAGTCGTTATCGATTCATGTCCGAGCATCATTTGAATCGCCCGTAAATCAGCACCATTTTCTAATAAATGTGTTGCAAACGAATGGCGAAAGGTATGTGGACTGATATTTTTA
Organism: Flavobacteriaceae bacterium; assembly: GCA_947491985.1. Lineage (GTDB taxonomy): Bacteria > Bacteroidota > Bacteroidia > Flavobacteriales > Flavobacteriaceae > Flavobacterium. Next base: position 67,148 of record CANLLR010000012.1, read on the forward strand.
TTCAAATCAATTTTTACCGCCAAGTCTTTGATGATTGTAAAAATCATCGCTCGGGTCAATTGTCTTCCCCTGCGATTTAAAAACAGCGTATCTTCATGTCCTTTTAAAATGGGATTATGGATGCGAACGTGATCTTTATATAGGTTGATGAATTTCTGAGTAGCTTCACTTATCGGAACAAAGCGTTGTTTGTTTCCTTTTCCAGTAATTTTGATAAAACCTTCCTCAAAAAACAAGTCAGAAATTTTAAGTGTCGTCAATTCGGATACCCGTAAACCACAACCGTACAAAGTTTCAAGCATGGCTCTATTGCGCTCGCCTTCATTCGACGATAAATCGATGGCTGCTATAAGTTGGTCAATGTCTTCAATCGATAAGGTGTCGGGAAGTTTACGACCAATTTTAGGCGTTTCGATGAGTTCCATCGGACTGTCTTTTCGGTATTCTTCAAAAATAAGGTACGAAAAAAAACTTTTCAAACCCGATATAATGCGCGCCTGACTACGAGCGTTGACTTCCTTTGAAAGACTATAAATGAACTGTTGAAGCGTTTCCTCTGTAATGGTTGTAGGAGCAACTGAAATCGAATGGCTTTCTAAAAATTGACACAAACGCTCGATATCAAAAGTATAGTTATCGATAGTGTTTTGCGACAAGCCTCTTTCAATTTTAAGATACGATTGAAAGCTTTTTAAAATAGATTTCCAGTTCATAAACACAAAGGTAAACCGATATCATGGAATAAAAAAAAACCCCGTTAAAACGGGGTTTAAATATAAATCTGTGTGTAGATTAGAATTTCAAAGCAAGACCTGCCATAACTTTCACACCACCGACATTAGTTTTACCTGTATCTTCTGGACTACCATCACTGTAAGTAGTTGTTGATTTTAAACTGTTTCCTTCGTAACCTAAGTTAACAATTACACCAACAACATCAGTGAAGAAATAGTTACCACCTACATTAACTCCGTAGTTCAAACCATTAGATTTTGTTTCTTGATCAAAACCAAGTCCAAATCCATAAACAGTATCATCTTTAGCAGTTGTATAACCAACAGATGGTCCTGCATAAACATTGAATTTTTCTTTGTTCACAAAATAGTATCTACCAGAAAGCAATACTTTAAAAGTATTTAGAGTTGGCTCAACTCCTGTAAAACCAACGATATCTTTAGGAGTAGCAACGATAGTACCGAACTCTAAACCAAGACCTAAACTGAATGCATCAGCAATTCCGTATTGGAAATGCGCTCCAAATTGCGCTCCATTAGCAGTAAATTTTTCTTTTGTAGAACCAGCGATATCATCTTGGCTAGTACCACTTCCAGTTAAAAAACCTCCCATTACGTTAACCTGCATAGCACCTTTTGAGTGAGATTGTGCATTAGCAAATGCAAAACCTAGAACAGCAACAGCTGTTAATAATACTTTTTTCATGTTTTTATTTGTTTAAAATTAACGGGGCAAAGGTAATATACTAATTATCATTTGCAAATTTTTTTTGTACTATTTTTCATCTAAATAAAAAAAA
>CANLLR010000013.1 GCA_947491985.1 Flavobacteriaceae bacterium
TCAATAATTTTATAAATAGCCACTAATGATAAAACTATTGCTGACAGCCGTTTGGCAAGATTGGGTTTTAAACTTAATTTAAAGATGGTTTAACAAAATTGTAAAAACAAAAAAACCCGACACTTTCGTATCGGGTTTGTTTTGCTCCCTCTCTTGGGCTCGAACCAAGGACCCTCTGATTAACAGTCAGATGCTCTAACCAACTGAGCTAAGAAGGAAGGTGTATACCTTTATTGCGGTTGCAAATATAAGGTGTTTTTTATTTTTTGCAAACAAATACTGATTTTTTTTACAATATTTTATCGGCTATCAATTGGTAAATATCTTTACCGAAAGTTAACGCCATTAAACTCAGCAATATAATCATTCCGCCTGTTTGTACATAACCCATCGCTTTGTCGCTCAATTTGCGTCCTGTAATCATTTCAGCTATAGTGAATAAAGCGTGACCACCGTCAAGTCCTGGAATTGGTAACAAATTCATAAATGCCAATCCGATAGAGAATAAAGCTGTAAAGCCCCAAATGTATTCCCAGTCCCATTCATCAGGAAGTTGACGGGCTATACCCACTGGACTTTTAATTTGCTTGTAGGCTTCTGTTTTTGGTTTTAATATCAACTTAAATTGCTTGATATTATAGATAAACATGGTATAACTCTCTTTAACCGCACTGCTAATGGCTTTGCCAAAAGGCATTATTTCAATGTCTATATAATCTCTTTTTAACTCCTTTTGAGTCGGCCTAACATAATCAAAACCTAATTTACCTTCTTTGTTAACTACGCCTTCTAAAACCATAGTTTGATTCTTTCTAACAACTGTTAAGGAAATAGAATCGGTTTTATGCATTGCCAATTGTGCTCTGAAAAAAGGAAAATTAGTAATGGTATCTTGGTGTACCATAATGATTTTATCTCCTTTTACAAGTCCTATTTTTTGTGCAGCCGATTTGGGTAAAACTGAATCTACAACCACATTTTTAATAATGGGAAACATAAAGTTTCGCCCTTCTTTGCTTAAGATGTTCTTTTTATCTTCATCTGTTAATACAATCGCAACTTCCTTGTCATCTCTAAGAACTTTTACCTCATCGGACAGTAAAATATCTATCGTCAAGCGATTAAAATTGTCTTGTCGTTTCCCGTCAACTGTCAGTATCTTATCTCCAGTTTTAAATCCAGATTTTTCTCCTACTTCACTAAACTCTAGTCCGTTTTTCTGAATTTTCTCAGTACTGATTATTTTTTGTCCAACAGTCATATACGTAACAGAATAAATGAACCATGCTAACAACAAATTCACTATAATTCCTGCCAACATAATAATTAACCTTTGCCACGCTGGTTTTGCTCGAAACTCCCATGGTTGAGGCGCTTCATTCATTTGAGCAGTATCTAAACTTTCATCTATCATTCCCGAAAGTTTTACATAACCGCCTATAGGCAACCAACCAATCCCCCACTCGGTTTCTCCAATTTTCTTCTTGAATAAAGAAAAACCAGCGTCCATAAATAAATAGAATTTTTCAACGCGCACTTTAAAAGCTCTTGCAGCAATAAAATGACCAAATTCATGAAGAATAACTAAAACGGAAAGTATGAAAAGTATTTGGGCTATTTGAATCATTTTCTAAAATAGGTATTTTTTTAACGAACAAAAGTAAGGTTTTCGCCTTACTTTTTTACATTAATATTGCAATATGCTATTTTTTTATAATTTTTTTATGATAAGTGCCTTCAGCAGTAATGATTTCAATAAAAAGCACTCCAGTGCTAAGTGTTGTAAGTGACATTTCATGCGCATTGCCTTCCATTACTTTCTGCCCTAAATTGTTGTAAACAATTACTTTTTCAAGTTGGATACCATTGGGCAATTGAATATAAAGTTCATCATTTACAGGGTTTGGATACACTTTAATTGCATTCTCTAATTGAAATGAATTGGTAGACAAAGTAGCTGTGTTATTTTTAGATATCAAATGTTTATTGGGGTCAAACTGTATACTAGTAATGGTAAATGGCACATTCTGAACTATTGTTTCCCCATTAAATGTATTGTTCAAAATCAAATCAAATTGTTGTCCAGAAGATCCAAAAACTCTTACTGGAACTGGCATTTCAAAATAACTAACTGACGGATCGGATTGGGTTTGATTGATTACAAAACTAGCTTGTCCTCCTCCTATGTTTTGTGCTGTTATGTTGTAAATTGGATACCCTTGATTGTAAACCCAATCATCAAAAAATTCGGTTAAACTACTGCCATACACTGCTTCCAGATGCGATTTTAAATCGCTAGTTACTGCGTATTTGAAAGCTAAATTAATATCCGCCAAATAATTACGTAAGGCTTGAAAAAACATAGCATCTCCCATTTTAAAACGAAGCATTTCCAACACCATTGCCCCTTTATTATAGGACAATCGGCTGCTAAAAATACGATTTACATTCGTTGCCTGACTCTCTGTTAAATACAAATTACCATTTGTTTGGGAAGTAATGTTATTAATCATACCCGACTTATTAGTAACAAAAGCAGCGGGGCCATCAAAGTTTTCTATTACTAAAGAAGCCAAATAGGTTGCAAATCCTTCATTCAACCATATGTCTTGCCAAGTACCGCACGTAATTTTATCGCCAAACCATTGGTGCGCCAGTTCGTGTGCAATGAGTCCACGGCTAAAATTTGTCATAAAAGAAACTGTCGTATGTTCCATTCCGCCGCCCCAACCAAATTGTGCATGACCGTATTTTTCATTCCGAAACGGATATGGCTCAAAAAGTGTTTCAAAAAAATCCATGATTAAAGGCGTCTGATCCATATCGGTCATGAAACCTGCTAAGTTTTCTGGGTATACATAGTTTACTATGGGAAACTCATTGGGTGATGTTCCTGCTGTTTGATTGTATACACTATAATTGGTACAAGCAATGGCTATTAAATAAGCAGGTATTGGATAATTGTGGTGGAAATGAGTCGTTTTGTTCAATCCGTTTATTACTGGTGGCGTAGTTTCTACTCCGTTTGAGACGCTAACAAATTGAGATGGAGCGGTGATGTAAACGTCAATACTATTTATTTTATCATTTAAATCTTGTTTGCATGGCCACCAATCTCTGGCGCCAAAAGGTTCTGATAGCGTCCAAATTACTCCAACACCATTGTGAGTTGAGCGCACAAAAGAATCAAATCCATTTGTTGGCGGAATACCAGAATAGGTCACTTCAACAGTTGCTGTAGTTCCTGCCAATTGTGTTGTGGGCAAGGTGATAATTACTTCGTTATTGGTATTTTCTATAAAAGCTAAATTTGTGGTTCCTTGTTTCACTTCGCTAACATTTAGGTCGTTAGACAAATCGAATGTAATCGTATTCATATTAGAAACCGCTGTGTAAGTAGTCGTCACTTTTCCGGAAATGAATTTGCTAACATTTGGATTGATCGTAAATTCTAGCTTGTGATACGTTATATCATAGTTTAGTGTGTTGGGATTAACTGCTAATTCAGATACATTTGCCGATGACGAACGCATTTCGGCAGCGACCAATTGGTCAAACTCGTCATTTTTGGTTTGGGCGAGCACAAAATTAACCGCAAATAATAGGAGTAATAAGTAGGACTTTTTCATAACAATGCCATTTTAATTTACGAATATAGTAAAATACTTCAAAAACAATTCTTAATACTTCTTTAAAAAAGCGATTAAACTGTTTAAAAAAGAAACCTTTACTAAGCGTATTTAAACTTTTAGAATGTTCTGAATAATAAAAATCAATTCCTTAAATTTGCAACCATATAAAAACATGACATGTTACAAATCGCCTTTATTAGAGAAAACCGAGAAAAAGTAATTACTGCTTTGGCTAAAAAGAATATGGATGCTAAAGTGCTTGTAGACGACGTAATCCAACTGGATGAAAATCGTAGAAGTGCTCAAGTAGCTTTAGACAACACCCTTTCGGAATCGAACAGACTGTCGAAAGACATTGGCGATTTGATGAAAAATGGCGAAAAAGCAAAAGCCGAAATCTTAAAACAAAAAACGGTGCTATTGCGCGATCAAGGCAAAGAATTGTCAGAAAAGGTAGAAACATTAGCGAACGAATTAACGTCGAAAATGTATTTATTACCCAATCTTCCTGCCGATATCGTTCCAGAAGGAAAAACACCCGAAGAAAACCTCAACGTGTATCAAGAAGGTGATATTCCTGTTTTACACGAAGGCGCCTTACCACATTGGGAGTTGGTTAAAAAATACGACATCATCGATTTTGAATTGGGAGTAAAAATAACGGGGGCCGGATTTCCGGTATACAAAGGAAAAGGCGCTCGCTTACAACGCGCTCTGATTGCTTACTTTTTAGATAAAAATACCGAGGCTGGTTATTTAGAGTACCAGGTGCCGCATTTAGTTAACGAAGCTTCTGGATACGGAACCGGACAATTGCCTGATAAAGAAGGCCAAATGTATCATGTGGGTATTGACGATTTGTATTTGATTCCTACTGCTGAAGTTCCGGTAACAAATTTATTTCGCGATGTCCTTTTAAACGAAAGCGAATTGCCGGTTTTATGTACTGGTTATACGCCTTGTTTCAGAAGAGAAGCAGGTTCGTATGGCGCACACGTTCGCGGATTGAATCGGTTGCATCAATTTGACAAAGTGGAAATTGTGCGTGTGGAGCATCCAAACGACTCCTATGAAGCCTTAGACGGAATGGTGGAACACGTAAAAAATATTATGCGAGAACTAAAATTGCCTTTTCGAGTTTTGCGTCTTTGTGGAGGTGATATGAGTTGTGCATCGGCATTAACGTATGATTTCGAAGTGTTTTCAACAGCACAAGACCGTTGGCTGGAAATCAGTTCGGTTTCTAATTTTGAAACGTTTCAAGCGAGTCGTTTGAAATTGCGTTTTAAAGACAAAGAGGGTAAAAACCAATTGGCTCACACTTTAAACGGAAGCGCTTTGGCCCTACCTAGAGTGTTAGCCGGAATTTTAGAAAACTACCAAACACCAGACGGAATTGTAATTCCAGAAGTATTGCGAAAATACACCGGATTTGATAGTATTAACTAAAAGTTAATGTTATTACAGAATGTACTAAATTAGCACAAATGTGTTACTTTAGTACATTCGTTTTTTTACCCAAATGCTATGAAAAAATTATTGTTGCTTTTTTTCTTCGGATGTAGCTTACTCGTTCAATCCCAAAGCGAACAGTTAGCGCAAAATTATTTCGACCGAGGTGAGTTTGAAAAAGCACTTATAAGTTACCAAGAGTTACTTAAAATTCAACCCGGAAACTCAAATTATTTTGATAAAACTATCGAATGTCATCAGCAATTGTTGCAATTTGAAATTGCAGAAAAAGCGCTTAACGAACGTTTAGCAAAATACAAACAAGGAGCTGTTTTAGTGCATTTGGGCTTCAATTTTCAATTGCAAAAAAACCAACCAAAAGCCCAAAAATTCTATGAAGAAGCTATAAATAGAATTCAAATTTCACCCAACGAAGTATATGCAATTGCCTATATATTTGAAAAAAAGGGGCTCGTTGATTATGCGCTTCAATCGTATCAAGTTGCCATAGAAAAAGACCAAAATCTAAATTTTAATTTTCAAATGGCATTGCTGTATGGGCAAAAAGGCGATATCGAAATGATGATCGAAAAATTCTTAATTGAAGCCTATAACAATCCGCAAAACAATATCATGATTCAAAATCAACTTTCGCGTTTTATGAACGAAGAAGGTGAAGCAACATTCAATGAATCATTAAAAAAGAAACTTTTACTTCGCACACAAAAATCTCAAGATTTGTTTTGGAACGAATACCTCAGCTGGTTTTATGTACAAATAAAAGAATACGGAAAAGCCTTTGTGCAAGAGAAAGCTATTTACAAACGAAATCCGGAGTCCTTTGGCAATATTGTTAATTTGGCACAATTGGCTATCGAAGAAAATCAAGAAGACGAAGCCAAAGAAATATTGCAATTTGTACTGAATAATACGCAAGATTTAGACCTGCAAATTGAGTCTTACTCTTACTTGATGGAGATGAAAATTAAAAAAGCACAAGTAAAAGAGTACCCAGCCATCGACAAAGAATTGGATGATTTGATTCAGAAATTTGGTGTCAGTCCTTTCACTTTATCGCTGCTAAAAATTAAAGCGCATTTTGCTACCTTTTATCTTAATCAAGCCGAATTGGGTAAAATGATCCTTAAAAATGCCCTCGAAATGCCATTAAACCGATATCAAATCGCCGATATTAAAATGGAATTGGCCGACGTAATGTTGTTTGAGGAAAAATTTAATCAAGCATTGCTATACTATTCTCAAATTGAAGACGACATGAAAAATGACGTTATTGGTCAAGAAGCAAGCTTTAAAACCGCCCGAACAAGTTATTTCAAAAATGACTTTAAGTGGGCTACTCATCAATTAAAAATATTAAAATCCGCAGCAACACAATTGATTGCAAATGATGCGTTAGACTTATTTTTACTCATCTCAGATGCTACTGTAGAAGATTCTACTCAAGTAGCGTTGAAGAAATTTGCCCGTGCTGATTTCTTTCTTTATCAAGGAAAAAAGGCTGCCGCTTTAGAACATTTTCAAGCAATTTTAAAAATAAAAACTGGCGATCCTATTGAACCCGTAACACATTTGAGAATTGGGAAAATCTTAGAACAACAAAATGATTTTATTGCAGCATTGAGTAATTACAAAGTAATACTCACAGATTACAAAGACTGCATATACATTGATGAAGCTTTATTTTATTCAGCAGAAATTTATAATCAATTAAAAGATCCTGAAAAAGCCAAACCGCTTTACGAAGAAATAATCACAAAACACCCTGACAGCATTTATTATGTCATGGCCCAAAAAAAATACCGACAATTGCGCGGGGACAAAGACATTTAATTGCAACTAATTCATAATTCATAATTCTTTAGATGATTTTATACAACGTAACCATCAACATCCACGAAAGTGTTCATGACAAATGGATGAATTGGATGCAAGAAAAACACATCAATGATGTTTTGGCAACCGGAAAATTCTCGTCTGCGCGAATGGTAAAAGTTTTGGTGGAAGAAGAAATGGGCGGCATTACCTACGCCATTCAATATACTACAGATAGCAAAGAAACTTTAGACCGATATTACAAAGAAGACGCTCCACGTTTACGCGAAGAAGGCAACCGTCTTTTTGGTGATAAAATGCTAGCTTTTCGAACGGAATTGGAATTCATTTCGGAGTTTTTTCAATCGAATTAATTCCCAAATTCACTCTTATTTTTTAAACCCTTAGCGACCTAGCGCCTTTGTGGCACAATGATTATGGAAAAAGTAAAAGCCAAAAAACACCTCGGACAACATTTCTTAACCGACGAAAGTATTGCCAAACAAATCGCCGATACCTTAAGTTTGGAAGGCTATGACAACATTCTTGAAATTGGTCCAGGAATGGGTGTGCTAACAAAATATTTGTTAGAAAAACCAACGACCACATACGTGATCGAAATCGATATCGAATCGGTAACGTATTTAGGGGAACACTACCCAAAATTAGAAGGTAAAATCATTTCTAAAGATTTTTTAAAATACAACATCAACGAAGTTTTTGAAAACAAACCATTTGCTGTAATTGGCAATTTTCCGTACAATATTTCAACACAAATTGTTTTTAAAACGCTAGAATTGCGCCACCAAATTCCCGAATTTTCGGGCATGTTTCAAAAAGAAGTCGCTGAACGCATTTGTTCTAAAAAAGGAAGCAAAGTATACGGAATCTTATCGGTCTTAGCACAAGCTTTTTATGATGCTGAGTATTTATTTACAGTAAATGAAGACGTTTTTAATCCGCCACCCAAAGTAAAATCGGGTGTGTTGCGCTTGCGTCGAAAAGAAAATTTCACACTACCGTGTAGCGAAAAACTGTTTTTTTCCGTAGTAAAAACAGGTTTTCAACAACGACGGAAAACATTACGAAATAGTTTAAAATCATTTCAACTCTCTGATAATTTAAAATTAGATACTATCTTTGACCTGCGTCCCGAGCAATTATCGGTCGAACAATTTATCGAACTCACGCAAAAAATAGAGGCCAATGCAGTTTAAAATCAGTAAAGAACTCTTAGTTCAAATTGAGCAATTAATTCATCAAAAAAACGACCTCGAGTTGGAAATTTTGTTGAACGACTTGCACCATGCTGATATTGCCGAAATTTTTGACGAACTAGATATAGACGAAGCCATCTACATTTTTAATGTGTTGGATAGCGAAAAAACTGCCGAAATTCTTCTTGAATTGGAAGAAGATATTCGTGAGAAAATCTTACACCGTCTTTCTCCAAAAGAAATTGCTGAAGAACTCGACGAAATGGACACTGATGACGCTGCCAACATCATCGCTGAACTTCCTGAAAGCAAAAAAGGAGAAGTAATTTCGGAATTGGAAGACGTTGAACACGCCAAAGACATTGTCGATTTATTACGTTACGACGAAGATACAGCTGGTGGTTTGATGGGGAAAGAATTGGTGAAAGTCAACGAAAACTGGACCGTTCTTACTTGCGTCAAAGAAATGCGAATCCAAGCCGAAAACGTCACCCGCGTACATTCGATTTATGTAGTCGATGATGAAAACCGTTTGAAAGGACGTTTGTCACTAAAAGATTTATTGACAACTTCAACCAAAACACCGATTAGCGAAGTGTACATCAAAAAAGTCGACTCGGTTCGTGTCAACACTTCCAACGTAGAAGTCGCTCGAATAATGCAAAAATACGACCTCGAAGCCATTCCCGTTGTGGATGAAATGGGACGATTGGTAGGACGTATCACCATCGACGATATCGTTGACGTAATTAAAGATGAAGCCGATAAAGATTACCAATTGGCTGCAGGTATCTCGCAAGACGTAGAAGCCGATGATAGTATTCTCGAACTTACCAAAGCGCGTTTGCCTTGGTTGGTTTTGGCCCTGTTGGGCGGATTCATCAGTGTAAAAATGCTCGGTTTGTTTGAAGGCGCTATGGACAAACACGGGGAATTGTTTTTCTTTACTCCATTAATCGCTGCTATGGCCGGAAATGTTGGCGTTCAATCGTCGGCAATTATTGTACAAGGTTTGGCCAATCACAGCATAACAGGTTCTATTTTTAACCGCTTATTGAAAGAAATTTCATTGAGTTTATTAAACGGCGCTATCCTCGCCATCATATTGTTTTTAGGAAGTTATTTTTTATTGGGTGTCGATCCTAAAATTGGCATGATTGTCACCATTGCTTTAATTTCTGTAATCATCATTGCGTCGCTTATCGGAACTTTTATTCCGCTAATTCTCGACAAGTTTGGTATTGATCCCGCTTTAGCAACAGGTCCATTCATCACCACGAGCAATGATATTTGTGGTATTGTCATTTATTTTTCTATCGCTAAATTAATTTTAGGATTTTAGAAACGAATGGCTTGGGCCGTTCAGCAAACCATATTCCTGCTTTCGTCACGCAAGGCGTTTCCTTCAATCAGGGCTAGTTAGGATTTGTCTTTTCCTTTTGTTTCCATTTTCAAAAAATACTTATCTTTAACCTTGATAAATGTCGAAATTCACAATTCACAATTCCATTGAACACTTCCATAAAAATCCTCCACCTCGATTCCAATCATCCTTTGTTGTTACAACAACTCGAACTAGCTGGTTTTACGAATGAAACCGATTTCACTTCCACAAAAGAAGCCATCGAAGCCAAAATTCATGAGTACCACGGAATCGTCATTCGAAGTCGTTTTAAAATTGACAAAAACTTTTTAGACAAAGCCACCAATTTGCAATTTATTGCTCGTGTTGGTGCCGGATTGGAAAGTATCGATTGCAACTACGCTGCGTCAAAAAATATTCAATTAATTGCTGCTCCCGAAGGTAATAGGAATGCCGTGGGCGAACATGCTTTGGGAATGTTACTCGCCATTATGAACAAATTACACCGCGCTGATGCTTTGGTGCGAAACGGTCAATGGATTCGTGAAGGCAACCGCGGTTATGAGCTCGAAGGAAAAACCATCGGACTCATCGGTTATGGCAACATGGGAAAATCGTTTGCTAAAAAATTACGAGGCTTTGATGTTAGTGTTCTTTGCTATGATATTCAAGAAAATGTAGGCGACGAAAACGCCAAACAAGTGAGCTTATTCGAATTACAACAGAAAGCCGATGTGTTAAGTTTGCACATTCCGTGGACGAATGAAACTGATAAAATAGTCAATACCGCTTTTATCAACGCATTTGCCGCACCCTTTTGGTTCATCAATACCTCACGTGGCAATAATGTAGTGACCAACGATTTGGTCGAAGCCTTACAATCGGGTAAAATTATTGGCGCTGGGTTAGATGTTTTAGAATATGAAAAATCCTCTTTCGAAAACCTATTTTTGGATAGCGAAAAACCCGCTGCTTTTGACTATTTGCTACAGGCAAAAAATGTGCTGTTAACACCTCATATTGCTGGATGGACACATGAAAGTTATGGAAAATTAGCACAGGTTACTGTAGCTAAAATTGTAAAATTATATTCTTAATCAAAGCTCCATATTGTAAAATGATTGCGGTTAAAAAAAACAAGTTTCTAAAGTAATGATTCCTGTTTTGAATTATTTTTCTATTTTAGTGCTCAAATAAAAATTGTTATGATAGAATATTACAAAAATGCTGTTTTTGAAAATTATGTTACTTTCTCAGGGAGAGCCAGACGAAGTGAATATTGGTACTTTGTACTTGCAAATAGTTTGCTTTTCTTTATTTTTTTTATACTAATGGCTACGTTCTCAGAATTTGGAGTAGATGCTGAAAGTGTTTTTATTGTGTTGTTTGTATTGTATGCTTTGGCGATGGTACTACCTATGCTAGCGCTAATAAGCAGACGTTTACACGACATCAACAAAAGCGGTTGGTATTATTTGATTCGATTTATTCCCTTAATTGGTCCGATTTGGTTTTTAATCTTGATGTGTACCGAAGGGGATTACGGTCCCAACAATTACGGACAAGATCCAAAATTAAATTACGACGAAATAGAAGAAATAGGAATAGAAAAAAATTATTAACTAAATAAACTCAAAATGGAAACAACCAAACCAATTGAAGACTGGAACAGACCACAAGAACCAAGACAAGATAATAAAAAGGTCCTTGCCGGAATTATGGGAATTTTATTCGGTGGATTAGGAATTCATAAATTTGTATTAGGATATACCTCTGAAGGCATCATACAACTTATCGTTTCTATAGTAACATGTGGTATCTTTAGTATCGTCGGACTTATAGAAGGAATCATTTATCTTACCAAAACCGACGAAGAATTCTATCAAACCTATCAAGTCAACAAAAAAGGTTGGTTTTAAAATACAAAATAATGCCTCAATTTGGGGCATTATCCTTTTTCTTTTCGTTCCAATTCGGCTTGAAACTCTTCCATAACGGGTTTTACGGTGCTTTCGGGTAAGTCGGCAATACGAATATACATCAATCCGTCGATGGCATTATTAAACTTAGGATCGACATTAAAAGCAATCACGCGCGCATTTTGTTTGATGTATTTTTTAATCAAAACGGGCAATCGTAAAATGCCTGGTTCGATTTCATCGATAATTTTATCAAACTTATTCAAATCGGCTTCAGCTTCGTTAAAAACAAAGTCTTTATCGGCATCTTTCAGTTTTACTTTAAAATCTTTTTTGGGATGAATGTACTGCGCCACATACGGATCGTAGTAATGCGACTTCATAAATTCTATCATCAACGATTTGGAGAATTCGGTAAACTGATTGCTGATACTTACTCCGCCAATAAGGTACTTGTGCTCTGGAAAACGCAAGGTAGTATGTACAATTCCTTTCCACAATAAGAAAAGTGGCATCGGTTTTAATTGGTATTCTTTTCGGATGAACGCGCGTCCCATTTCGATTGATTTCTCCATCATGTCGTTCAATTCGGGTTCAAAACGAAACAATTCGTGAAGGTAAAATCCTTCAATTCCGTATTTCAGAAAAATTTCAGATCCCAATCCCATGCGGTAAGCGCCTGCAATTTGTTCGGCATCTTCATCCCACAAAAACATATGGTGGTAATAGTCGTCGTAGGCATCAATATCGATAGCTTCGTTGGTTCCTTCTCCTACTTCTCTAAAAGTGATCTCACGTAATCGACCAATTTCGTGTAAAATATTAGGTATTTTTTCGGCACTCACTAAAAAAACCGAGTAATTTTTACTTTGCAACAAACGATAATCGTCTTTTTTAATTTGCTCAATTTCTTCTACTATCTTGTCATGATTGGCTGGTTTTACAATTTGCTTTTGCGCTTTTGGCAACTTCAAATCGGGAAACGTCAACAATTTACTTTCAGCATTAAACGAGTTGGCCAACATGTAGGTTTTTCTTCGAATAAAATCGGAATAATCCACTAATGTAGTATGTTCGTTTTGTTCGGCAACCGAAATGGGTTTTCCGATTCGAACTTTAATCACACGGTCTTTTTGTGTTAGCAATTCTGAGGGTAATTTTGCTGTTCTAAACGTATCATTTAACTTGGAAAGAAAATAAAAAAGACGGCTGTTTTTGGCGTGAAAATAAATCGGTACTACAGGCACTTGCGCTTTTCGAATCACTTTTATGGCGCCTTCTTCCCACGCTTTATCAACTACAATTTTTCCGTCTTTGTAAGTAGAAACTTCTCCTGCTGGAAACATTCCCAAAGGTTTTCCATCGCTCAAATGACGTAAGGTTTCTTTTATTCCAATAACACTCGATTTGGCATCCTTGTGATTTTCAAAAGGATTTACGGGCATAATGTAGGGTTTCATCGGTTCGATGCGGTGCAGTAAAAAATTGGCAATAATTCTAAAATTAGGCTCTCTTTCCAACATCAATTTCAATAGTAAAATACCGTCAATTCCGCCAAGTGGGTGATTGGAAACCGTGATGTACGCGCCGTCTTTGGGCAATCGTTTGAAGTCTTCTTCCGGAATTTCAAACTTTATTTGGAACTCCTCCAAAATAGCGTTCAAAAATTCAACATCTTTTAAATGCTTATTTCTGTCGTAGATTTTATTCAAAGTAGAAATCTTCAGCACCTTCATCAGAAGCCATCCTGTAAACGTTCCGAAAATTCCGTATTTTTCAGTATTGATAGCTTTTGCTACTTCTTTGGCAGTGACTAAACCCATGTGTTTTTTCTTTTTGAGCAAAGAACAAATATAGTAATTCTTGCGAATGTAACGTTTAAAAAAAAGGAAATCGAAGGAAGTTGGTAAAGTTTTGGCAACCTCTTTTCAACGCAACTACATTTTAACTATTTTTGACCCAATCCGCCGCGACGGAGAATTATACGAAATAAAAAACAGCAAACTTTTTTCTATGAGAATCATATCCTATAACGTAAACGGAATCAGAGCCGCCCTATCAAAAGGCTTTCTCGAGTGGTTGCAACAAGCCAATCCCGATGTAATTTGTCTTCAAGAAATCAAGGCGCAAGAAGACCAGATTCCACTAAATGAAGTCACCGCAGCTGGTTATCCATACCAATATTATTTTTCAGCTCAAAAAAAAGGCTATAGTGGTGTGGCTATTTTGTCAAAAATACAACCTAAAAATATAGTATTCGGAACCGGAATTCATGAAATGGATTTTGAAGGAAGAAATCTGCGTGTTGATTTTGACGACGTTTCGATAATGAGTTTGTATTTGCCATCGGGGACCAATATTGAGCGACTTGACCACAAATTTAAATACATGGATGATTTTCAACATTACATCAACAACTTAAAAATAACCCTTCCTAATTTGATTATTTGTGGCGATTATAACATATGCCATCAAGCAATTGACATTCACGATCCAATTCGGAATGCCAACGTTTCTGGATTTCTACCTATAGAACGTTTGTGGTTAGATCAATTTTTGAAATCGGGATTTATAGACAGTTTCCGTCATTTCAATAAAGAACCGCATCACTACAGTTGGTGGAGTTACCGCGCGGGGGCCAGAGGCAATAACAAAGGTTGGCGTATCGATTACAATTTGGTTAGCGAATCGTTGAGAAACCGATTGAAAAGAGCGGTTATTTTACCCGAAGCCAAACACTCTGATCATTGTCCGGTTTTGGTGGAGATTGAATGATAAGTATATTTTTTTATTTAAACACATAGAGACATAGATATTCGAAACGTTGAAAAGAAGCTTCGCTTTGTATAGAAAACAATTGCCTATGTCTAAAAATTATTTTTCTTTGACGCCCTTGTTTTCTATGTTTCTATGTGGTTAAGAATGTCAATAACAATGTCAATAACAATATTTGGTTATAGACATAATACCGATTTGATGATTTAATTTTGAACCATACTCAAAATACTATAAAATGATTAAGAAAATATCTGTTGGATTATTGCTATTAGCCCTTTCTACTTCTTGTGTTTCGAAAAAAATTTACACCGATTTAGAAAATAAATTTGCCGATTTAAAGAAAGAAAACCGAAAACTAGCCGATGACAATGAAGATTTATTGAAATCGAAAAATAAATTAGAATTGGATGGCACGACGTTAAAAGCGGAATTCGACAAATTGAAAGCTGAACGCGATAAACTTTTGGTCGATTACACAGCTTCTGATAGAAATCTGAAAACATTACAAGCGTCTTATAATGCGTTAGAAAAAGACAGCAACGAAGCTTTAGCGTCTAACATCAATAAGAACAGAGAGCTTTTGGCACAACTCGAAGCCAAACAAAAAACCCTTTCTGCCGAACAAGATCGTTTGAACAAACTAAAAAGTGATTTGGAAGCAAGTTCCAAACGTTTGAACGAATTGGAAAGCATGATGGCCGCTAAAGAAGCAAGCATGAAAAAACTGAAAGAAACCTTGTCGAAAGCGTTAAATGCATTCGAAGGCAAAGGATTAACCATCGAACAAAAAAATGGTAAAGTCTACGTTTCTATGGAGAACAAATTGTTGTTCCAAACCGGAAGTTGGGCTGTAGGCGTTGAAGGTAAAAAAGCGGTGGTCGAAGTAGCTAAAGTGTTGGCGCAAAACCCCGACATTTCGGTATTGATTGAAGGACATACTGATGACGATAAAATAGTAGGAAATATTGGTGGCGGCATTGAAAACAACTGGGATTTATCAACCAAAAGAGCCACAGCTATTGTCAATATCTTGTCAGAAAACAAAGGCGTTAAAAAAGACAACTTAACTGCTGCAGGTCGTGGCGAATTTTCGCCGTTACTTAGCAATGACACTCCAGAAGGAAAAGCGAAAAACCGTCGAATTGAAATTATTTTGACTCCGAAATTGGATGAGATTTCTAAAATGTTGAATGAATTATAAAAGCAACTGAGTTACTAAGTACCTTTGTTTTCTTATAAAATAAACTCAGGCGCTATGGCACTCTGGCACTCCGAATGAAATATACTACCTTACCCAACACGGCATTAAAAATAAGCAAGGTCTGCTTAGGCACCATGACTTTTGGCAATCAAAACAGTGAAGCCGAATCGCATTCGCAATTGGATTATGCCATTGAACGAGGTGTCAATTTTTTGGATACAGCTGAAATGTATCCAATTGGTGGCAACGAACATATTTTTGGTAGCACCGAGCGCCATATTGGAAGTTGGCTCGCTAAGATTGGTGCTGATCAAAGAGAAAAATTGGTGTTGGCGACAAAAATTGCTGGTCCCAATCGCGGTATGGAATACATCAGAAAACCACTCGATTTTTCTAAAAAAAGCATACACGAAGCAGTCGATTTGAGTCTGAAAAACCTGCAAACCGACTACATCGACTTGTACCAAATGCATTGGCCTGAACGCATTATGAACATGTTTGGTCAACGTGGTTTAACCAAAATTGATGAGAATTGGCAGGAAAATTTCGTTGACGTTTTGACCATTTATGACGGATTAATCAAAGAAGGCAAAATCAAACATATCGGACTTTCTAACGAAGTGCCTTGGGCCGTAATGAAGTTTATTCACGAAAGCGAAAAACACAATTTACCCCGAATTGCTACGATACAGAATCCGTATTCATTATTAAATAGATTGTTTGAAGTAGGTTTAAGTGAAGTTTGTATGCGCGAAAATGTAGGTCTGTTGGCGTATTCTCCTTTGGGATTCGGATTCTTAACAGGCAAATATTTAAACGGATATCCTGAAAATTCACGTCTGAAATTGTTCCCGAATTTTATCCGATACAATAACGAAAACTGTTTTAAAGCGACACGTTTGTACCAAGAGTTGGCACAGGAAAACGGATTGACATTGGCGCAAATGGCGATTGCTTTTGTACACCAACAACAGTTTGTTACATCGACTATTATTGGAGCAACAACATTGGAGCAATTAAAAGTGAACATGGATTCTTTTGAGGTACAATTGTCTGCAGATATAGTTTCTAAAATCAATGTGATTCAAGAAATAATTCCGAATCCGGCCCCTTAAATTTTAAGCAAGGAACGCAAAGTTGTAAACGCAAAAAGCGCAAAGAATCTATTTTCTTTACGCTCTTTTATATTGATTGGGAGTTGTTACTACTCGACCACTAATTTTGTAGTGTAACGGTATCCAGTTGTGCTTTCAACGGTTACTACATAAATTCCTTTTGCGAAATCAGCTACTAAAATACTGTTCTCTTCAGTCGCTTCTGCATTTTTTGCTAAAAGTAATTTTCCTGTCACATCAAACAATTCAATTTTTGATGCTATAATGTTGGTTGGACTCTTAATAAAAACAATTTCATTTGCCGGATTTGGGTAGATTGAAAATCCACTTTTTTCAAATTCTGATGTGCTTAACGTGGAATCAATAATTTTAAAAACCGTCGTTGCACTTGCAATGTATAATTCTCCATTCATGTCTTCTCCAAAAGTGGTGAAAAAATTAGAACCCGAAAAAGTCGGTGAATAGGTTATTGCACCTGCATTGGTACTATATCCAATTCGGTTCAAACAATAATCAGCAAAGAAATACTTGTTTTGAAAATTGGGATACATGCTTCCTGTGTAAAAGTAACCGCCTGTAATAGAACATCCGCCAGTTCCGCTATGTGTGTATTGTGTTAGTGGCATGGTCATGGTTCCAATAGCATCACAACCTGCTGTATTAAATGCTGCAGTTCCTTCGTAACATCTCCAGCCCAAATTAAGACCTGTATTAGGTAATGGACTTGAAATTTTATTAATTTCTTCTACTTCGTTTTGACCCACGTCGCCTATCCACAAATCGCCATTGAGACGGTTGAAGGTAAATTTCCAAGGATTTCGTAAACCACGTGCCCATATTTCTTCTTTTCCAGGTTGGCTTACAAAAGGATTTGTTGGAGGAAATCCGTAATTTAAACCTGGTGCGGTAGTGTTCACATCAATACGTAACATTTTTCCTAAATAAATGCGACTCGGATTTGCTGCTACGTTGGTCTGTGCTAAATCTAAATTTTGCGCATAACCACTAGTATCGTTGGCTCCACCACCATCGCCCATACCAATGTATAAATAGCCATCCGATCCAAATTGAATGCTACCACCATTATGATTGGAAGCGGGCTGATTAATTACCATCAAAGTAGTTCCAGTAGTATTGGCCACTTGAGGATCAGCGCTCACACTGTAACGAGCAATAATTGTAAAACCGTCACTGGCACGTGTGTAGTTTACATAAAAAAAACCGTTCGTTGCATAATTGGGATGGAAAGCCAAGCCGAGTAATCCGCGTTCACTTCCAGATGTACTAACAGTTCCTGTTAAGTTTAAAAAAGGCGTTGCATTTACCGTTCCATCCGAATTTAGAATCCGAATTAAACCTCGTTGTTGTACAACAAAAAGTCGGGAATCGTTTGGCGCCTTTGAAATGGCTACTGGACTAGAGAATCCAGTTGCAAATGTTTGTATTGCAATAGTTTGCGAAAATCCTAGTGCAGTAAAAAAACAAACACCTAAAAGTAAAATTTTTTTCATAGCATTTCTATTATTGTTTGAAATGTAAATATAATTATTTTTTTGGATTAAGCTACTTTAAATGAAATCACAAAAAATCCGCAACAGATGTTGATGCGGATGAGCCATTTATAAATTATCAATGATTTTATCTTTCGGATAACGCACTTTGTAGCTTATCCTAATTTTTTTGGTTTCGTTGGGTTGAAGTTTCAAATCCCAAGTTAAGATTCCGGTTTCTGTGTTTACTTTTGCTTTGCCGTCGTCTAACAATTCAATCGAAATTTCTTTGTCGGTGCTCAACGGATATTGGTCTTTTAGCAACATTTGCACTGCTTCTTTTTTGTTATTTCTGACTGTCAAATCGTAGGTAAACGTTTGTTCTTTATAGGAAGACAGGAATTTGGTTCCTGATTTATCAACTACTTTTTCACGTTTGATAGAGATTTTTTTGTCTCTTCCCATACTTAAATTTAGCGTGTCTGTTGTTTGATTTGGATTGATGGTTGTTTTTCCAACATACAAACTTTCAAAAATGATATTGGCTTCCCCAGATAATAAATTGTACTTGGAATAATCGTTGATTTCAGCCAATAAAAAGGCTTCTTTATCTACTCTTGGTGCTGCATAATATTTGTAGGTTGCTGGTAATTTTATTTCTTTCAAAGCTACACTGTGCACTTTTCCGTTGGATAAAATATCGTAAAGAATGTCAATGTCGAAAGATACGTTGAGTTGGTTTTCATTGATAGTAGTGAAGTTTGAAATGGAAGAAGTAGTATCCCTATATTTTGTAACTTTTCCGTACCCTTGAACCACCACTTCTTGTAAAGTATTTGATTTTGCATCACCATTCCTAAATTTATCATCATATTCGTATGGATTTGAATAGCGAAGAAACCATGAACTTAAAAGAGGCGCCTGATTATTCTGATTCGGATTACCGCTCGACAATGTCAATTTCACTTTCTTCCAATCGATTCCTGAATTTTGAACCACTTGTGCTTTGTACATCATGTTAATTGGAGTTGTTATATTGTCGGCACGCAAATCGTAAAAAGGCGTCCACGATGCCGAATTGGTCAAGTAATTAATATCTAAATTAACGGAACCTGCCACTTCGTTCATGACTTGCAAAATGAGTTTTCCTTTGGATGCTTTTTCTTCTTTTTGGGTATTGATTTCGAGTTGGGCGTTGAGATTGGCTAACTTTTTTGTAGCGTTGGCTTCTTTTTCTTGTAGCACTACAATGGTATTGTCGAGTTCGGTACGTTTGGATTTGTAATACTCAACGAGTTTCATCAATTCGGTGACGTTCAACCCGGTATTAGCGCCACTTACCATTTGATTTTGATCGAGCAAAACAATGGTTTGTTGGTTCGAGTAAATGTCTATTTGAATTTTTTTAATGTCTTTTTTGACTAACGTAATACTATCACGGACTTTCTTTATGATCGGATTGCTTTCGTCGATTTCGTATTCGGAAATGTAATTTTGGGTGAACTGCACCGATAAAACCGTCACTGAAGCTGGTGCGCCAATTTGTACCGTGTTTTCATTTAAGTAATCGGCGACATTTTTTATCACTATTTCACTCGTTCCAACAGGAAGATTTACCAAAGTGGTTTGCGATAATTCGGCGGCATTAAAATACACCGTTGCCGCTTTGACCTTGGCGGAAGTAAAAATGGGTTTTTGAGCAAAAGTGAATGCTGAAACCAGAAAAGCAATTGCAATTATTTTTTTCATCGTAGTGGATTTTTATGTCTATAGAGGTTGTTTGGGATAAAAAGGTTGGAAAGCCATGTTGAAAAATTTAAAATTTCTTATCCCAAAGGCGCAATTAATTGTTCTACTCCTGCTTTTTGTGAGGCGTATTTTTGCTGCAATTCGGAGTTTTCTCCCATTCGTATGTAATATTCAAAGCTTTATTGGCAAAGAATTTTTTATGGTACATAGTCTCTTTTGGAACTTGAGGATATGTAGTGTGAAACAACATTTCGTAATACGTATTAATTAGTTGGGATATTTCGCTAAAAGATTTCAATTAGTTGATTTTTATTCCAAGAACTATAGCTATTTTTTGGCTTCTTCTACCTTTAAACCAACGCCTAAAACATTGGGTAAATAGGGTCCATCAAATGAGTGAGAAACCATCACTTTGTAAGTTCCTTTTTGAAGTTGTACTTTTTCTTCTAGCATGTAATTTAAATCGCAAAAATCGACACTACATTCACCCAATTCTTTACCTGAAGCATCTTTAATTTGCAAATCGGTTTGCTTTTTTTGCTCGTCTCTTTTTGGATTCAAAATGGTAAAATGAATCGGCACACTATTGAATTGGTAATCGTATACATGACTAAATCGAAAGGTAATGTTATACAATTTGGTTTCGTCATCAATTGTAAACTCATACGTTTTCACATCGGTTTTTGGCCATCGGTTTTTGGCAAAACCATCATCAAACTGGTTGAATATTTCTAATTTGTTGCAAGAGATGGCTAAGAAAAATAACCCAAATAGGAGTACCGCTTTTTTCATGGTTAAGGTTTACTTATCAAAAACGCTTTTGCAAGATAATTAGTATACAATGATGTTTTACCCAAACAATTCACTGGCAACATCTTCAATTTTAGCCACCATTTGAATTTTAATTCCGCTATTCTTCAACGAAATTTTATTGTACTTGGACACAAAAATGGTCGAAAATCCTAATTTTTCAGCTTCCTGAATGCGTTGGTCTACACGATTAACTGGCCGAATTTCACCTGAGAGTCCGACTTCGCCAGCAAAACAAAAATCTTTATTAATCGGAATGTCTTCGTTGGATGATAAAATCGCTGCAACTACAGCCAAATCAATCGCAGGATCATCAATAGAAATTCCGCCCGTGATGTTCAAGAAAACATCCTTCGTTCCCAGTCGAAATCCGGCGCGCTTTTCCAAAACGGCCAAAATCATGTTAAGTCTTTTAGCATTATATCCTGTGGTGCTTCGCTGTGGTGTTCCATAAACAGCTGTCGAAACCAAGGCTTGAATCTCAATCATTAACGGTCGCATTCCTTCAAGCGTTGAAGCAATGGCGGTGCCCGATAATTCTTCGTTTTTATGGGATATTAATATTTCGGAAGGATTCGAAACTTCACGTAAACCTGAACCTTGCATTTCGTATATTCCGAGTTCGGCTGTTGATCCAAAACGATTTTTCAACGAACGTAAAATACGGTACACATGATTGCGATCGCCTTCAAATTGCAAAACGGTATCGACCATGTGTTCGAGTATTTTTGGCCCAGCAATGCTTCCGTCTTTTGTAATATGCCCGATTAAAATTACAGGAACATTGCTTTCCTTAGCAAATTTTATGAGTTCTGCAGTGGTTTCACGAATTTGTGAAATACTTCCTGGAGACGATTCGATATAATCGGTGTGTAGGGTTTGAATCGAATCGATGATGACGATTTCGGGTTCAATTTCTTGAATTTGTCGGAAGATATTTTGCGTTTTAGTTTCCGTAAGGATAAAACAATTATCGCCGTTTGGCGTAATGCGTTCGGCGCGCATTTTTATTTGTTTCTGACTTTCTTCTCCCGAAACGTATAAAGTTCGGTACGGCAATTTAAGCGAAATTTGCAGCAATAAGGTACTTTTCCCAATGCCAGGTTCACCGCCCAAAAGAATTAATGAGCCTGGCACAATTCCGCCACCAAGCACCCGATTTAATTCACCATCAGTCGTATCCATTCGGATTTCTTGTGTGGTATCGATTTCTGTGATTCGTAATGGTTTAGCCGCTTTTTTTACTTCTGATGAAGTAGGTTTCCACGAGGCTTTTTCTTCTTTTTGAATGACTTCTTCTACAATGGTATTCCATTCTTTACACGAATTGCATTGGCCTTGCCATTTGGCATATTGAGCACCACAATTCTGACAAAAAAAAGACGTTTTGATTTTGGACATGTAAGGGTAAATTCAGTAATTATTTTTTAATTTGCGTCCGTAACTCGGCTGCTTTATCGAGCATCATTTCTTTATTCAAATAGCCAATAGGTTCCATCGTAAAAGCATTTTGATACGACTTGACTGCTCGTTTTAAGTCGCCTGAATTTTCATAAAACCGTGCCATAAAATATTCTCCCATCAAGGCTCGTGGATAGGCTTTATTTGCTAATTGTGCTAATTGTTCAAATTCGGTATAGGCTTTATTTTTTATGATAGCCGATTCGATAGCTCTAAAATCATTGACGCGAATGGTAGTTTTAAATCCCAATGTTTTTTCTAGATTTTCGTATTTGGTTTTTAAATAATCGGCATAACCGGATGGAAGTTTGACAATTTTTTCTTGGTATTCGTTGGTTGAAATGGGTTGATATGAAGCGAAAAATTGATACAATGCGTTGGGTATCGAATACAAAACCAACGAATAATGCGTAGCACTTTTAAACTCATCGTATTTATAATTGAGTTTAGGATTAGTCACTGTTTTGATGTTGTCGTCGAGCATTTTTATGTCTTCTTTCATCTTTTTAATGTCGCCATCCGCCGAAGCCAAATAGTAGTAAATAGGTTTGTCGAAAGAGTTCAAACGCGCTGGGATGTTGACTTCCATTCCAGTGCCCAACTCCGGACTTAAAGCCATGTAAGCATTGAACAACGGTTGGTCCTTAAACAAATACAAATTGATAAATCCGGCAGTAATGTCGTGACCTGCAATCATTTTAAACGGTGCGATTCGGTATTTACTTTCGATGTACGGAAGCAATTCACCACCAATAAATTCAAAAAAACGGGCAGCTTTTCCGTCAGGCAAACCTTCATCGTTTAAAGTACAATCTTCAAAACGTTCGCCATTTTTGTTTTGGCTTACACCTACCACAATCATTTCGGGTAAATCGTCCCAATAATTCCCATAGCTTAATGCACCGTGAAAAGCATCAAATAAATAATCGCCATCAAGAAGAATCACTAAAGGATAGGTTTTTTTAGATTGGCTATCATAAGAAGGAGGAATTGAGATAGTAAGTTCTCTTTTCATATCCATTCTTCTGGAGAGAATTGTATCTTTTATTTTTTGCGAAAAGCCTGAAAAAGCAACGGTAAGGGCTACAAGTAGTAGAAATTTTTTCATGATTATATTGATTACGTTTAAGAATAACTAAGGTAGTTTAAACTCAAGCAATATAATAAATTATTTCTTATTTAGTAGTGGTAATAATACGTAAGATAGCAATCCAAGAAGAATAGTGAGTAAGGTTTGTGATGTCCAAACGAGCCACCCAAATGCGGTTCCTATATCGTTAGAAATTCCGTAAAGCGAAAAAATAAGTGCTATTGATAAGGGATAAGCGCCTAATCCTCCGTTTGAAAATCCCACTGCAAGGCTACCAAAAATGAATCCCATCACGACGACATCAAAACTAATATTGGCTGTTTCTGGCAAGGCAAAAATGGTTACGTAAAACATCAATAAATACGAAAACCAAATAAAAAAGGAGTAAAAAATGTAAGACCAGCGATCTTCCATTCGGTAAACACTGAGAATGCCCTCAACCAAACCTGAAAGTTTTTGTTTGAGTTTTTTTACGATACTCCATTCGGCATACATCCAAATACAGATAAAAATTATAAAGAGTAAAAACCCTACAATGACAGCATAAATAATGGTTTGTAGCGAAACATTTTTATCCAATAAAAATTGGTACAAGGTATCAAACTGCGAAACAAAACCGATAGTTACGAAAAGTAAAAAAATGATAAAGTCGACAATGCGTTCAGCCACGATGGTTCCGAATGCTTTGTCAAATGGAACGCCTTCATATTTTTTGAGTAAGGCTGCTCTTGAAATTTCGCCCGATCGTGGAATGGTGAGATTGACCAAATACGAAACGCAAACGGTAAATAAATTGTTTTTAAATTGGGTTTGGTACCCTAAATGGCGCAAGGCATATTTCCATCGGTAGGCTCTTGCCCAAAACCCAAAAAGGGCAACAAAAAGCGACAAATAAATATAGGTGTAATTGGCTTTTTGAAAACTCAATTTAATATTGTCGAGTTCTTGAGAAGTTAAGGTGCTATATTGGTAATAAATTATTCCTAAACCAATTAGTAATGGCAGAACAATGGTGAGTACTTTACTAATTTGCTTTTTTACCGGCATTATGTCAACGAATTGTCAATTTCATTCGGAAAAACTAGCCAAGGTTTAAATGTTTTGGCTTCTTCAAAATCTAAAGTAGCATACGAAATAACGATGATAATATCTCCAGGTTGCACTTTTCTTGCAGCCGGTCCGTTAAGTGTAACTTCGCCCGAATTTTTACCGCCTTTGATGACATATGTTTCAAAACGCTCGCCATTATTGATATTTACAATAGAAACTTTTTCGCCTTCAATAAGATTTGAGGCGTTCATTAAGGCTTCGTCAATAGTAATGCTGCCAATGTAATTTAAATCGGCACCGGTTACTTTAACCCTGTGAATTTTTGATTTTACAACTTGAATTTGCATGGGGCAAAGGTAATTAATTTAATGAAATAGTATCAATCAATCGAACATTGTTAACAAAAACCGCTATAAAAGCCCTGTATTTTTTGTTTTTATTTTTTCGTACACAAGGCAATAACGAGGCTTCATCGGCGATTTCAAAATACTCCAATTTAAAATCAAATTGATTTTGAAATGCTTTAGCAACAAATTCTTTCAACTCCTTAGCAGATTTCGTTCCAAAAAGCTGTTTGGTTTGTTGTAATGTTTTGTAAATCAACGCGCCTTTTGAACGTTCTTCTTGCGATAATCGTTCGTTTCTGGAACTCATGGCAAGTCCGTTTTTTTCTCTGTAAATAGCACAACCGATTACGTTTACTGGTATTTTTTCTTTTTCAACAAGTTTTTTTACGATTTGCAATTGCTGAAAATCTTTTTCGCCAAAATAAGCGTTGTTGGGTTGTACAATTTCGAAAAAGCGTTGTACTACCGTTCCAACACCGTCAAAATGTCCGGGACGAAATTTACCTTCCATTTGATTTTCCAACCCGTCAAAATTATAGTATTGGGATTGGGTTTTTCCTTCGTAAATATCTTCTACCGTCGGAGCATAAACAATAATTTGATCCGAAACCGATTTGATTTTTTCGATGTCACTGTCTAACTTTCGTGGGTATTTTTTTAAATCTTCTGGATTGTTAAACTGAG
Source organism: Flavobacteriaceae bacterium (assembly GCA_947491985.1). Classification (GTDB taxonomy): domain Bacteria; phylum Bacteroidota; class Bacteroidia; order Flavobacteriales; family Flavobacteriaceae; genus Flavobacterium. Next base: position 25,192 of record CANLLR010000013.1, read on the forward strand.
TGGGATTAACAAAAATACTCATTACCGTTATTTGATTATGGGATAAAGAAGTTTGTAATAACGACAAATGTCCGTCGTGTAAAGCACCCATTGTAGGGACAAAGCCCAGCGTAGTTTTTGCACTACGAATAGGTTGTAAGTGCTTGTTTAAATCAACTTTATTGTTGAAAATGAGCATGTGTTTTTTATTGAAATAGGGTACAAACTTACACTTTTAGTAAATAACTGCATAAATTTTTGTAATTTTGCCTGTTTTTTATTGCCTTTAAACAAAATAAATTTCATTATGGAAGACAAGAGGATATTGTATGTATCATCTGAAGTGGTGCCTTATTTGGCAGAGAACGAAGTTTCATTGATGTCGTATGACGTGCCAAAAATGGTTAATGATCAAGGAGGACAGATTCGGATTTTTATGCCTCGCTATGGCAATATCAACGAAAGAAGACACCAATTGCATGAAGTAATCCGTTTGTCTGGAATGAATTTGGTAGTAAATGACCTAGACATGCCTTTGATTATAAAAGTTGCATCAATCCCCAAAGAACGCATTCAAGTATATTTTATTGATAACGACGAATATTTTAAACGAAAAGCAACGTTTTCAGGCGAAGACGGCGTGATGTATCCTGATAATGACGAACGTGCGATATTTTTTGCCAAAGGCGTTATCGAAACGGTAAAAAAATTAAACTGGGTTCCCGATATCATTCACGTACACGGTTGGATGGCAGCTTTGCTTCCGATATACATGAAGCATTATTATAAAGACGAGGCTTTATTTTCAGAAACTAAAATCATCAGTTCTATTTACAGTCAATCGTTTGAAGGTACTTTAGATGTGGAACTCATTAACAAAGTGAAATTTGACGGCATTCCTCATGATGCGATTGCTGACTTGGAAATTCCGAATTATGAGAACATTTTAAAATCGTCGATTTTACATTCGGATGGCGTAATCATTGCCTCTGAGAATCTTTCTTCAAGTTTAACAAAATTTATAGAATCTTCAGGAAAAGCTTTTTTACCTTTCGCCTCCAAAGACGTGTTCGCACATGCCTACACGTCCTTCTATAAAAATATGCTATAATAATTTTCAAAAATAAGTATGAAATTTAACTCTTTTTTTAAAACGTTTTTACTCGGATTTTTAGTGGTTTTTGTCACCTCATGTGATAAAGATTTTAATGAAATTGGTGCCGATTTTGTAGACAGTGATCATTACGATTTTACTTCTATCAAATACGACGTTGTGGCTTATAATCAAGGTATAGGACCTGTTCAAACCAGTAATTTACCGGTAAATGCTTTGGGTTATTATAACAATCCGGTTTTCGGTAAAACTACGGCGAGCTTTGTTACCCAATTAGAATTGGCTTCTATTGACCCAACAATTGTAAATCCAGCCGCTGTCACCATTGATTCAGTATATTTACATGTTCCTTATTTTAGTAAATTACAATCGACTGATGCCACTACGGGCGACAGTACTTTTACGTTAGATTCGATTTACGGTTCTGGAAAAATAAAATTAGAAGTGTTTCGTTCGAATTATTATTTGCGAAACTTGGATGCCAATCCGATTTCGGGATTGTTAGAACAACAAAATTATTTTTCGGATCAACAAGAAATTGGAAATATATCAATAAGTGCTTATCCTAACAGATTAAACAACAGCGCGTTAACAAATCAAAATAACGATTTCGAATTTAGTCCAGCGCAAATAAAATTCTTAAAAACAGATCCTGTAACGAATCTTCCTGTTGTCCCAAATGTGGTGAGAGAACGTTTATTACCTGGTATTTACATGGATTTAAGAACGGATAAATTCTTAACAGACATTATTCAAGCAGGAGCGGCGAATCTAGCCGACAACAACGTTTTCAAAAATTATTACCGTGGCTTGTATTTTAAAGTAACACCTCATGCTGATGCCCCTAATGGTGCTGCCTTATCCATGTTGAACTTTGCGCAAGGTAAAATTGTTATTGTTTATAAAGATGAGACTTCGGCAACAGTTCCTGCTCGTATTCGCAAAACCATGACCTTAAATATGAAAGGTTTTACCGTGAATTTGTTAGAAAATGCCAACAACTCAACCAATGGAGCATACACTACTGCCATAGGTAACAGTATACCAGATACACCCGAAGGCGATTCGCGATTGTACGTAAAAGGAGGAGCTGGAGCCATGAGTGTTATTGATTTGTTTGGCGGTCGTACCAACGACGATCCACAAAATCCTTTAAACATTATGCGTCATGAAAATTGGTTGATTAACGAAGCCAATTTAGTTTTTAACATTGACAATACGGCTAGTGGTTTGGGCGCTAACGACATTAGTTTGGAGCCCAATCGTATCTTTTTATTTGATTTAAACAACCAAAGACCGTTGATAGATTATTATACCGATTCATCTACTTTTTTTGATCCAAAATTCAATAAATTGATTCACAGTGGTATCATTCGTAAAGCGAGTGCTAGTGAAAGAGGTACGCAATACAAAATCCGAATTACCAATCACATTCGAAATTTAATTCGTTACGGTGGCACCAATGTTAGTCAAGATTCTACCAATGTTAAACTCGGACTTGTTGTAACTGAAAGCATAAATGCGGTTGTAAATGGACGCATTAAAAATCCGTTTCCTTACTATCAAACCAATATTGTAACAGGTTTGCCTGAACTCAAAACAGCTAAAAATGTGCCTTTAATGTCTGTTGCAAATCCGCTAGGAACTGTTTTATATGGAAGTAGTTCGGATGTGCCAAATGATTTGCGGTTAAAACTAGAAATTGTTTACACAAAACCTGATTAAAACAAAAATTATATGTGTGGAATTGTTGGATATATCGGTCATAGAGAAGCTTATCCTATAATTATTAAAGGGTTAAAGCGATTAGAATACAGAGGATATGATAGTGCTGGAATCATGCTTTATGATGGCAGCGATTTAAAAATATCCAAAACAAAAGGAAAAGTAAGCGATTTAGAAGAGCGATCTGCTCAAGAAAACGTTACAAAAGGATGTATCGGAATGGGACACACGCGTTGGGCAACCCACGGAGTGCCAAACGATGTAAACTCGCACCCCCATTTATCCAATTCTGGAAATTTAGCTATCATCCACAACGGTATCATCGAAAACTACGAGCCGTTAAAAAAAGAATTAATTATAAGAGGCTACACTTTTACCTCAGATACTGATACTGAAGTATTGGTCAATTTAATTGAAGACGTTCAGAAAAAAGAAAATTTAAAATTAGGAAAAGCAGTCCAAGTTGCCTTAAATCAAGTTGTAGGTGCTTATGCCATTTGTGTTTTTGACAAACAAAAGCCCGACGAAATAGTTGTGGCACGTTTGGGGAGTCCGCTCGCTATTGGTATTGGCGAAAACGAATTTTTTATTGCTTCTGATGCCACTCCGTTTATCGAATATACCTCGAATGCTATCTATTTAGAAGATGAAGAAATGGCGATTGTTCGACTGGACAAACCGTTGAAAATAAGACGTATTAAAGACGATGCCCTAGTAGATCCTTACATTCAAGAGTTGCAGATGAATTTGGAACAAATCGAAAAAGGAGGTTATGATCATTTCATGCTGAAAGAGATTTATGAGCAACCCAACGTTATAAAAGACACTTACAGAGGAAGACTACACGCCAATAGTGGAATTATCCAAATGTCCGGTGTAGAAGACAATCTTGAAAAATTTCTCAAAGCAGACAGAATAATAATTATTGCTTGTGGTACTTCATGGCATGCTGGTTTAGTTGCTGAATATGTAATTGAAGAATTTACTCGCATTCCGGTGGAAGTAGAATATGCTTCCGAATTCCGTTATCGAAATCCAATCATTACACCCAACGACGTAATTATTGCCATTTCCCAATCGGGAGAAACGGCCGACACGTTAGCGGCTATAAAATTAGCAAAAGAAAAAGGCGCCTTCGTTTTTGGTGTGTGCAATGTAGTTGGTTCGTCTATTTCTAGAGAAACCAATGCCGGAGCTTACACGCACGCTGGACCCGAAATTGGTGTTGCTTCTACCAAAGCTTTTACGACTCAAATTACGGTATTAACCATGATTGCATTGCGATTGGCAAAAGCCAAAGGAACCATGTCAAATTCCGACTTCCATCGCTATTTACAAGAGTTAGAAGTCATTCCTGAAAAAGTAGCCGAAGCTTTAAATACCAACGAAATGGCAAAAACTATTGCGGCTATTTATAAAGATGCTCCCAATTGCTTGTACTTAGGACGTGGTTATAATTTTCCAGTAGCTTTAGAAGGAGCATTAAAATTAAAAGAAATATCGTACATTCATGCAGAAGGCTATCCTGCTGCCGAAATGAAACATGGACCGATAGCATTAATTGATGAAAAAATGCCTGTTGTGGTTATTGCGCCAAAACAAGGTCATTATGATAAAGTAGTGAGTAATATCCAAGAAATTAAATCGCGAAGCGGTAAAATTATTGCTATCGTCACCAAAGGCGACACGCAAGTAAAAGAATTGGCCGATCACGTCATTGAAATTCCAGAAACTTCAGATGCATTATCACCATTATTAACCACCATTCCGTTGCAATTATTATCCTATCACATTGCCGTAATGAGAGGATGTAATGTAGATCAACCACGAAATTTAGCAAAATCGGTTACTGTAGAATAATAAATTTATAAATAATATGCAAAGGCGAGTATTTTACTCGCCTTTGTCATTTTAATGAAATATTATCAAAAAAAATAATATGTAAGCATACTATTTAGATAAAAAAACAATATTAATAACATTAATTCTAAACATTTAACAATTGCAGAATTTTTATTAATTTGGATGTTAATTGTTTATTTGCAAAAATTACTTTGGGTTTGTTACGAATATTAAAAAAATTTGTATTTTGGCAACCTAAACCAACAAAATTATAACCTAATGAAGATGTACTATTTTATTTTGACATTGTTTTTTTGCAGCATTTCTTTTGCTCAAAATACAGTTTCAGGTTCGGTAAAAGACAGTAAAAACGAACCCATTCCTGGAGCCAACATACGAGTTGTTGGAGATGCTGCAGGAACCGTTTCAGATGCCAACGGAGATTTCACTCTTAAAACATCGAAAAAACCTCCCTTTTCAATTGAAATCTCAAGTGTAGGTTATGGAACACAAACGCTTCAAGTTACTTCAAACAATCAAAAAGTAACTGCGACTTTAGCAGATGAAGACACAAAATTAGATGAAATTGTGGTATCTGCTTCTAGAGCTCCAGAGCGTGTCAAAGAATCGGCAGTTACCATTGAAAGAATGACCATTAAAGACATCAAAAAATCGGCTTCTCCTACTTTTTATGACGGGTTAGAAAACCTTAAAGAAGTACACATGAACACAAGTAGTATGTCATTCAAATCGATTAACACGCGTGGTTTTGCGACTATTTCTAATAATCGTTTTATGCAGTTAGTTGACGGAATGGATAACTCTTCTCCGCTACTAAATTTCGTTTTAGGTAACTTAATCGGTATCTCTGAAATCGATGTTCAAAGCGTAGAGCTTTTACCGGGAGCATCTTCAGCATTATATGGTGCGAATGCCTTTAACGGAATTTTATTTATGAACAGTAAAAACCCATTTAAAAGTGAAGGTGTAACGGCTTATGCAAAATATGGACAAACCAATCAAATTGCTGCTGGCTCAAATTCCTATTATGATTATGGCGTTAGAGTAGCAAAAGCATTTTCTCCTCATTTTGCTGCCAAAGCCAATTTTACTTTCCTAAGTGGAACCGATTGGTATGCAAATAACTATAATGACATATCCGTTCCTGGTAGAAACAGAAATCACCAAAACTATAATGGTATAAATGTTCATGGAGATGAAGCTTCAACAAATATTAAAGCAGTTGCACAAGGATTATTAACCGCTGGTGCAATTACACCTGCTCAATTTACCGCTTTTAATGCCATATTACCAAATGAAAACGTTTCTAGAACTGGTTATGATGAAGTAGATTTAACTGATTATAAAACACGAAATGCTAAAGTTGATTTTTCACTTCATTTTAAACCTTGGGCAAACACAAATAATTTAAAGGATATTGAAGTTATTTGGCAATCTAAATTTGGTTTTGGAAATGCCATTTACCAAGGTGCAAGTAGGTATTATTTAAATAATTTCTTTATGCAACAGCATAAATTAGAAGTTACAGGAAAAAACTTTTTTGTAAGAGGGTATTTTATAACTGAAGATGGAGGTAAATCGTATGATATGCGTTTTACAGGTCTTAATATAAACAATGAATGGAAACCAAATAGCACTTGGTTTGGTCAATATGCTGGTGCTTATGTGAGTTCAACTTTAGCAGGTGCAACTCCACAACAAGCACATGATGCAGCAAGAGGAGTAGCGGATACTGGAAGACTGATTCCTGGAACTCCGGCATTTAAAGCTGCTTTTGACAAAGTAATAGCCGACCCTGATGTTTTAACTGGATCTAAATTGGTAGATAACTCCAAAATTTACCACTCAGATGCCAATTATAACTTTAGAGATATCGTAAAATTTGCTGAAATTCAAGTAGGTGGTTCTTATAGATTGTACGATTTAAATTCTTTTGGAAGAATTTATACCGATAAAGATAGTGGCATCAGTTACAATGAATATGGAATATATACTCAAGTTCAGAAAAAAATATTAGAGGATAAATTGAAACTTACTGGTTCTGTTCGATATGACAAAGCTCAAAATTTCGACGGAAATTTTTCTCCTAGAATATCTGCTGTGTATTCTATTGGAGCTACAAAAAACCACAATATTAGAACGTCATTTCAAACAGGTTTCCGTAACCCAACTACTCAAGACCAATACATTGGCTTTAATGTTGGAAGTGCTGTACTTATTGGATCAGCTCCGGATAATTTAATTCGTTTCTCAGAAATAAGAGGTGGTGGCGGTTTTAATGGAAATATCTCTGCAACTGGTCAAGCTATTCTTACGGCCTTGAACGGGGGAGTTCCAACATCTACAGTTACTTTAAACGGTAACAATGCTTATTTTAATTCTTACACTGCCGCTTCTGCCCAAGCATTTGCAGCTTTTGCTTCAGCAACAGGAAATCTTCAAGGTGCAAGTGCTTTGTTAAGAAAAACAGATGTTGATTTTGTTAAACCAGAAACAGTTCAAGCAATGGAATTAGGTTACAAAGGTCAAATTAAAAAGTTTTCATATGATATTAATGGATACTATAATATTTACAATGACTTCATTGGAAACTTAAATGTTATTGCTCCTTATTATGGTACAGCAACCAATAATATTACATTATCTGGGCCAAGCGGAACTCCAAACCCCCTAATTTCTTCTGAACAATCGATTATCGCAGTTGCAAATGGCGATACAAGAGTGTATCAATTGTATACCAATACAGATGTAGAAATTAAATCTTTAGGTATAGGTATTGGTGCTTCTTATAGATTACCTTCCAACTTTGAAATCTCTGCAAATTACAACTATGCACAATTTGATTTTGATCAAGCTCAAGACCCAAGTTTTGAAGCAGGTTTCAATACACCTAAACACAGAGTTAAGGGGACTATTAGTAATGACAATTTATTCAAAAATTTTGGATTCAATTTAAGCGGAAGATGGAGTGATGAATATTTATGGCAGTCTACATTTGCTGATGGTATGATTGAAGCAATTACAGTATTCGATGCCCAAATTAATTACACCATTCCGTCTTTAAAATCAACAATCAAAATTGGAGCAACTAATATAGGTGGCAATGAATATATTCAAGTTATTGGCGCTGGTGCGGTAGGGCAACAATATTTTGCTTCTTGGACTATCAATCCGTAATTTAACAATATAAATTAAAATTAAAAAATTATGATAAAAAATTTCAAATGGCTATTCTTGGTTTCGTTAACCTTTATAGCTTGTAGCGAAGATGATGAAGTCATTACTTATGATTCTACAGACGGTTTACCATTAACATCAGGCACAGCAGATTTTTCAAAATATGTTGCTTTAGGCGATTCTTTTGCTGCTGGATGGAGTGACAATGCGCTATTTATTGAAGGTCAAAAAGGAGCTTATCCAAATATTATTGCACAACAATTTGCCTTAGTTGGTGGTGGTGCATTTACCACTCCTTTTATGGCAGATAACATCGGTGGATTACTCCTTGGTGGTAACGTAATTCAAGGGCCTAGATTGTATTTTAACGGCACTGCTCCTGTTCCTGTTGCCGGTCCACCTACAACTGAAGTTACTACACCGCTAACAGGTTCTTTTAACAATATGGGAGTTCCTGGAGCGAAAAGTTTTCATTTGTTAGCTCCAGGTTATGGAAATGCTGCTGGTGTGGCAGCTGGAACAGCAAGTCCCTATTTCTCACGTTTTTCTTCAAGCAGCACAGCGACCGTTTTGGCAGATGCTTTGAGTCAAACACCTACCTTCTTTTCTTTATGGATTGGTGGAAATGATGTTTTAGGTTATGCTACATCTGGTGGTGCCGCATCAAATCCAATTACGCCTACTGCAACTTTTGATGCTGCTTATAACGGATTGGCTTCACAATTAGCTGCTGGAGGTAGAAAAGGTGTAGTTGCTAATTTACCTTATGTAAACACTTTACCTTTTTTTACTACAGTTCCTACTAATCCTATTCCAGGATTAAGCCCTACTCAAGCAGGTCAATTGAATTTCTTATTTGGTGGCATTAATTCCGCTTTAGCAGGCGCTAGTTTACCTCCTCGTTTTGCTACTATTGTAGCAGACGACGGTAATCCTGAAACAACAGAAAGAAATCCTCTTTTAATTATTGACGAGTCACTACCAAATATTTCAACTCAAATAACAGCTGCATTAACAGCTACTTTAGGACCTACTACCGCAGCATTTGTTGGCGGTTTGTATGGACAAGCCAGACACGCTAGTAATGCTACTGCGACTAGAGATTATATTTTATTGCCTGCACAAACAGTAATAGGAACTACACAATCTGGAGCACCTGCTTCTTTTAGTACTATTGGTGTAACTTATCCAATGCAAGATCCTACTACTTTGACTGCAGCGGAAGCATTAGAAATAAAAAATGCTACAGACTCTTATAATATAACAATCCAAGCCGCTGCTACAGCAAACGGATTAGCTTTTGTTGACGCTACAGCAATTATGAATCAATTAAGTTCTACAGCTGGAATTACAGCCAACAACTTTACACTAACCGCCAATTTTGTAACGGGCGGTGCTTTCTCACTTGACGGAGTTCACCCTAGTCCGAGAGGATATGCTTTAATCGCCAATAAATTTATTGAAGCCATTAATGCTAAATACGGTTCCAATTTGAAAGGAGTTAATTTAGGAAATTACAGGATTTTATTCCCACAAAATCCCGCAAATTTTTAATTCTCAACAAATTTAAATAACTAAAACCACCAACTTAAATTGGTGGTTTTTTTTTATTCTCAACAATTGATTTCTCTATTCTGAACAAATGTCTTTGTAAAAAAATCAAAAAATACATAAAAAAAGAGCAATTTTCTATTGATTTTCAAATTAGAAAATTTACCTTTGCACACGAAAAAATCGCTTAGATTTTAATTCCAAAACGCTATTTAATAAATACATAAGCAATGTCAAAAGTAATAGGTAAAGTTGCACAAATCATTGGGCCAGTAGTAGACGTAGTATTTGATACTAAAAACGCTGAACTTCCAAAAATTTACGATTCATTAGAAATCACAAAAAAAGACGGTACTTTATTAGTACTTGAAGTACAATCACACATTGGTGAAGATACCGTACGTACTATCTCTATGGACTCTACAGACGGTTTGTCTAGAGGAACAGAAGTAATAGGAACAGGAGCGCCAATCCAAATGCCAATCGGACCAGATGTTTACGGACGTCTTTTCAACGTAATTGGAGATGCTATTGACGGTCTTGGAAACTTGCCAAAAGAAGGAGCTAACGGAATGTCTATTCACAAACAAGCACCTCGTTTTGAAGATTTATCAACGTCTTCTGAAGTTTTATTCACAGGTATCAAAGTAATCGATCTAATCGAACCGTATTCAAAAGGTGGTAAAATTGGATTATTTGGTGGTGCCGGTGTTGGTAAAACCGTTTTGATTCAAGAGTTGATTAACAACATTGCAAAAGGTCACGGTGGACTTTCAGTATTCGCAGGAGTAGGTGAAAGAACTCGTGAAGGAAACGACTTACTTCGTGAGATGCTGGAGTCTGGAATTATCAAATACGGTGAAGAATTCATGCACTCTATGGAAAATGGAGGTTGGGATTTATCAAAAGTGGATAAACCTGGAATGAGAGAATCAAAAGCTACTTTCGTTTTCGGACAAATGAATGAACCACCAGGAGCAAGAGCTCGTGTTGCTTTATCAGGATTGTCAATCGCAGAATATTTCCGTGATGGTGCAGGTTCTGATCAAGGTAAAGACGTACTTTTCTTCGTTGACAATATCTTCCGTTTTACACAAGCAGGTTCAGAGGTGTCGGCTCTTTTAGGTCGTATGCCTTCTGCGGTAGGATATCAACCAACATTAGCAACCGAAATGGGTGCGATGCAAGAAAGAATTACCTCTACCAAAAAAGGATCAATTACATCGGTACAAGCGGTTTACGTACCTGCGGATGACTTAACCGATCCAGCTCCAGCAACAACGTTTGCTCACTTAGATGCAACAACGGTATTATCCCGTAAAATTGCTGAGTTAGGTATTTACCCTGCAGTAGATCCATTGGATTCTACGTCAAGAATCTTAACTCCAGAAATCTTAGGTGCCGAACATTACGACTGTGCTCAAAGAGTAAAAGAAATCCTTCAAAAATACAAACAACTTCAAGATATCATCGCCATCTTAGGTATGGAAGAATTATCAGAAGAAGATAAATTATCCGTTTCTAGAGCACGTCGTGTGCAACGATTCTTATCACAACCATTCCACGTAGCAGAGCAATTTACTGGTATTCCTGGAGTATTGGTTGACATTAAAGACACCATTAAAGGATTTAATATGATTATCGATGGTGAATTGGATCACTTGCCAGAAGCAGCTTTCAACCTAAAAGGAACTATTGAAGATGCTATCGAAGCTGGACAAAAAATGTTGGCAGAAGCGTAAAAATAGTTAGCAGTATTCAGTGTTCAGTATTCAGACTGCACACTGGGTACTGAGCACTGAACACTAATAAATTATGATTTTAGAAATAGTATCACCCGAAGCTACATTATTTCAAGGCGAAGTGACCTCTGTTACTTTACCAGGTGAAATTGGTTCGTTTCAAATATTGAACAATCACGCACCTATCGTATCTACTTTAAAACAAGGAACGGTAAAAATTGTAGCTCCAAATTTTAAATTAAACAAAGAAGTTGCTAGTAAATTCAACACCTTAAGTAATTCTATCTTTACTTTAGAAATTGCATCAGGAACTATTGAAATGAGAGACAACAAAATAATTGTCCTAGCTGATTAAAAGCAATAGTCAATAAAACGCAAAACCAATCTCGTCTTTAAAATGAGATTGGTTTTTTTTACAGCCAATCCAGCCCTCCGCTACAAGCTTTATTGTTTCAAACTATTTTTATTCTCTTGTAAATGCTTCCGTTGGTCGCGTTTACAAATCGGTAAAAATGCGTTTTCTACTGCAAAAGGCTTTTTGCTGCGGTCTGGGCTGAATACAGCAACTAAAAGATGTTTATTCTTTTATATATTCCATAATATCTCCAGGCTGACAATCCAATACTTCGCAAATCAATTCCAAAGTAGAAAAACGAATTCCTTTTGCCTTACCTGTTTTCAGTATAGAAATATTGGCGGTTGTAATTCCGACATGTTCAGCCAATTCGTTCGAACGCATTTTTCGTTTGGCTAACATCACGTCAAGGTTTATTATTACTGGCATACATCACTATATTATTAGTTCACTTTCTTCTTTAATATTCATTGCAATTTTAAAAATCTCACTAATTACCATAAAAAACAATCCGATACTTACAGAAACTAAAAACGAATCATAACTACCAAAATCAATCGATATACCCAAATGATTGCGTTCTATCATATTGTAAATAAAAACAGAAACATTGCTCATTATAGTCGAAATAACAATTAACTTTCCTATCAAATTAAACAAACGTACAACTTCAGTTTTAAAAATTTCTCGTCTTTGAAACAATCCAACCACTTTTCGTAATAAGAAAATACTGTAAAGAAAAATTAATGCACTAATGACATTAATAAAAACTAATCCTTTAGTAAAAGCATTTTGATTTAAAATTTCCTGACCTTTAATTTTTATAGCCATATCCATGTCTGAACTAAATAAATAAAAAGGCAATAAAATTATAATTCCAATCGCACCAATTAGCGAAAAAAACCAAAATAAATCGAGTACCGATTTCAAAATGTGCAACTTTCTCATATTTGTAGTTTTAAGTGTTGACTGCAAATATATAAAAATTATTGTAAAACAATAATTAAATATCAAAAAACAACAATTTATAAAAATTTCTATTTCACACGCTTTCGTTACATTTGTAATTAATGAAAACATTTCCAAAATCATTATCCGAAAAGCTGCACCAACGCGAGCAAAATAGTGCTTTACGAAAATTACCTGTATCCAATACTTTAATTGATTTTGCTTCCAATGACTATTTGGGTTTTGCTAAAAACGAAACCATTTTTAATCAAACACATCAATTTTTACTTGATAATAAACTTCTAGTAAACGGCGCCAGTGGCTCGCGCCTTATTTCAGGAAATCACATCTTATATCCCATCACCGAAGATATTATTGCGCAATTCCATCTGTCAGAAGCTGCCCTAATATTTAATTCGGGTTACGATGCCAACGTGGGTTTTCTTAGCGCTGTTCCACAACGAAATGACATTGTTTTATACGACGAATTGTGCCATGCATCCCTCCGTGATGGCATTCAAATGAGCAACGCCAAAGCATATAAATTTGCACATAACGATTATGAAGATTTAAATAGAATTTTACAAAAACACACTTCCAACATCCCGACTCCCGCTTCCATTTATATTGTCTCAGAAAGTGTTTTCTCTATGGATGGCGATTCGCCCAACATCGAACAATTGGTTCAACTATCGCAAAAATACGGCTGTTTTTTGGTTATCGATGAAGCGCATTCAGTTGGTGTTTTTGGCGATAAAGGAGAAGGTTTTGTTCAAAGTTTACAACATCATGAAAACGTTTTTGCCCGTATAATTACTTTCGGAAAAGGACTTGGTTGCCATGGAGCCGCCATTCTAGGAAGCGCTGAACTAAAAAACTATTTAATTAATTTTTCACGAAGTTTTATATATACCACAGGACTTTCGCCTCATTCTGTAGCAACCATTCTAATAGCGTATCAACAGTTATCCTCCGAAAAAAAAACGCTAGAACAATTAAAAAACAACATCCTATTCTTTAACCAACAAAAAATACAATTGGGATTAAAACCTTTGTTTGTTTTCAGTAAGTCGGCAATTCAATGCGCTATAATTCCGGGGAATAACAATGTGAAAGCCATTGCTAGTCAATTGCAAGAAAAAGGGTTTGATGTAAAACCGATTCTTTCCCCAACCGTTCCTGAAGGGCAAGAACGATTGCGAATTTGTTTGCACAGTTACAATACGGAAAAAGAAATATCAGAAGTGTTGCAATTGTTGAGTGCGTTTTTGTTTTAGTTATTGCACAGAGCTACTCCAAGAGATACAAAGAATCACACGGAGCGCCCTCCATTCTATAAAATTTTTTGAAGCAATCAAAAGATTCAAACTCTGTGAATCTCAGTATAACACTCCGTGTGCTCTGGGTAACAAAAAAACAGGAAGTATTGCAGACTTTGCATAAAACTTTGCGAACTTTGCGGTTAAATAAAACTCATGAAAATCTTCATCACAGGAATCGGAACCGACGTTGGCAAAACAATCGCTTCTTCCATCATTACACAATCTTTAGAAGCTGACTATTGGAAACCCATACAAGCAGGCGATTTAGACAATTCTGACAGCCATAAAATACAACGCTATATTTCAAACGACAAAACGGTTATTCATCCTAACAGTTATACATTAAACACACCCGCGAGTCCGCATTGGTCTGCAGAATTAGACGGAATTACCATAGATTTAAAAAACATTATAGAACCAAAAACGAAAAATCATTTAGTAATTGAAGGTGCTGGCGGTGTGTTTGTGCCGCTAAATGACACCGATTGTATTATCGATTTAATTCAAAAAGACCATAAAGTAATTGTAGTTTCTCGACATTATTTAGGAAGCATCAATCATACGTTACTAACAATTGAAGCGTTGAAAAACAAAAAAATTAACGTTGCTGGAATTGTCTTTTCAGGTGATGAAAACAAAGCTACAGAAGGTATTATCCTCCAAAAAACCAAAGTAAAATGTGTCGGACGAATTGAAAACGAACCGTATTTTGACCAAAATGTAATTAATTTTTACGCAGATACCTTTCGAGAAAATCTTTTAAAACTATAAAAAAAACCTGCTGTAGTTAGCAGGTTTTTTTTATTATTGATTCAGTGCCATACTGATAAAAAACATCTTATTATCTGGTGATGTTCGCGTCATCATAATTTTATTGGTGTCTGGCGTGTAACTCATCAATTGATTCGCACTTCGGAAAGAATAATCATTATCGATAATGAAGTTAAAATTCAAAGTAGTCGATTCAAAATTATCAGCAGGATTTATTTTGTAATAGCCGTAATAATTTTTGAAATTTACATTATACAAACCTGTGTTGATATAATAATTTCCTTTGATATTTAACAATCCAAATGAGTGGTACAAATCGGCTTCTCTATTGGCATCATTTGTTTTGATTACGACATTCTTTTTAAGTGTTCCCTCGTTTGAGAATACCAAAAGACTTGCAGGACCATAAATGAATTTTTCTTCAAAAAAGCTATTGTTGAACGAGCCAGGAGCAGTGGTTGGTTTTACATCTAGCTTTGCTTTACCTTCTGCGGTCAAACGAATTTCATTGTTCTCCATAATTACATTAGAAAAAAGAACTTCTTTCATGTCTTTATTGCCAAAACCATCGATGTCGTTGTTATACAACACTTTTCCTTGTTCTAAATCATAAAACATCACGTAGCCAAAATCTCCCCTACGAATACCCTTATCTTTATAGTTAAAAGCAATCAAGTAATCTTTGTTTCCAATAGAAATAGCTATCGGACGATGAATTTTTAGTTTCTCCTCAAAATTTTTGGTCTCTTGATTTTTATCATCAATCAACGATATATAATTGGTTTCTTTATAACTTTTCGGATCACGAACCAAAAGCAATTTCCCAGAATTCGTTACGGTTAAAAAACGGGAAGCCGATTCATCTTGAAAAGTGGCTGTTTTTTTCCAAATCACATCCAACGTTTTTGCATTCAAAAGCATACAATCGTTTTCTTCTGGTTCTTTTTTGACATTGTATTTTTGATAAACCAAACCAAAATAGTTGCCGTTTTGTGATCGTGAAGCTCTTAAAGCCCCCGATTTTCCTGCAGAAAGTATAGGATAAGAAGCTAGTACTTTAGCCGTGAATTTACCCGATGTTTTGTCAAAAATGTACGAGAAAATTTCAGCTACTTTTCGCTTCCCCGAATACGATTCAATAAAAACAACTATTTTATTGGCATCCAATTCATAGGCGCCGTGGTAGTTGTGAAGCGTAAATAAATCGATTGCAAAATTCTGTGTAAACGTATCAACCAAATTGTTTTTTTGATCAAACTTTCGTACTGTAATTTGGTGTTTCGCCTGAATACCATCCGTATTGATATACGATACGAGATAGTGATTGTAATTGTCCTTTAAAACCAATTGAGCGTCTAATTCTACCTTTGGAGAAAAATCAAATTTACTTCCAATGATAAAATCACTTTGAGCAAAAAATTGACTCACGACCAATAAACACACTACTGTAATTCTCTTTTTCATTTTATTATTTTTTATAAATTTCATTTTCAATTTTTTCCAACGAATTTTTATCGTCATTAGAAAGATTCATATAAATCATGTTTTCTTGCATTTCATTCAAATACTTTTCGGCTTCCACTTTAGCATTCAATGCAAGATTTAACCGAATGAGATTAAAGTAAATCATTTCTGCAATCTTGGCATTAAAATCTGATTTTTTGTCTTTGTAATCTATTTTAGTTAAAGTGCTTTTCCAAATATCAATCCCTTTTTGCATGCCTGACATTGCTGCAGAGGTCATTGTTTCATTTTCTGGATTTAATTTTTTTAGGTTGGTTGACACATAAATGTTTGCCTTCTCCAAATCGTCGTATTTACTTCCTTTGTTCTTCACACTCAAAAGCGTTACAGAAGTTTTCAATACCTGATAACCAAATGTATCATTGAGGTATTGATTAACAGCAACAATTACGTCATTAAGAAAATTTTTCTCTGCTAACGGTTTGTTGATATTATTACTTGGAGAAGAAGAAACAAATTTAAACTCCTGAAAAAAAGTGGTATTTACCTTTTCAACACCATTCACTTTGACAACTAATTTTGTAGGTTGATTGGCAAAAGTTTGTCCGGCATTGTCTTGAAAATTCAATTTTTGAATATCCAACAACACATCTGCATAGTTGCCATCGCGTGAAAACCCATTGATGTTTACTTGTGTAGCCAAAACACTGTTATTCACAATAATGTAATCGTTCAAGTTAGGATCGCGATATTCTGGTTTTATAGGCTTGTAGTATTGTGGTTTTGTTAGTGTTACCAATTTAGGGTTTTTACCTTGTTCGGTCATTGTTAAACGCTCTAACATCGATAATTTCTTGAATTCTGCCGACTCCAACTCAAATTTTGCTTTGGCATTAGCCACATCCGCTTCGAAATTGCTTAGTTTTTTTTGATATTCAACCTCTGAATTAGCAACTACTTTATCATAATTTTTTAACTCTGCTTCAAAATCTTTCTTTGATTGGGCAATGACATCGTCTGCTGTTAAGTTATATGGAGAAGTAACCGTAACCTTGAATTTTCTGTTGGATTGCTCAGTTTGAATTTTTGGCGATTTTAAGATTTGATATTCTACACTTTCATCCGAAATATTCTGTGCGTAATTGGCGACAGACAAAAAAAGCAACAACAATAAAAAAGGGCGATATAATTTCATAACGTATTAATTTTAAAATGCTTGCAAATATAGATATATATAAAAAAAATATAGGATATCAATTATTAAAGTATTGCCAAATTTTAATGCCTTAGAATATCTTATTTTTGCAGTAAAACCAAACTGAATTTCAATGAATCTTTCTGAAAGAGACAAAAAACACAACTGGCATCCGTATACCCAACACCAGACTGCCGCATCATTTCCTGCAATTGTTAAAGGAAAAGACGCCTTATTGTGGGATGAAAACGGCAAAGAATATATCGACGCGATTGCGTCTTGGTGGGTCAACCCTTACGGACATAGCAATACATTTATCGCCGACGCCATTTACAAACAGCTTACTACTATTGAACACGTTTTGTTTGGAGGTTTCACACACGAACCAGCTGTTGTACTTTCAGAGAAGTTGATGGAAATACTACCTCCCAATCAAAAAAAAATATTCTATTCCGACAATGGCTCTACCGCGGTGGAAGTCGCCTTAAAAGTAGCGCTACAATTTAACTACAACAAAGGAATACAAAAAACCAAAATCATCGCTTTTGAAGATGCCTTTCATGGTGACACCTTTGGAGCAATGGCAGCAAGTGGCATTACTTTTTTTACCGAAGCCTTTCAAGGTTCTCTATTAGAAGTGATTAGGATTCCGGTTCCAACGCCTGGTAACGAAGAAAAAAGCATTATAACTTTAGAAAATTTACTAGAAACGAACGAATTTGCGGCGTTTATTTTCGAACCTTTAGTTCAAGGAGCCGCTGGTATGGTAATGTATTCTCCCGAAATTCTGGATAAATTAATAACCATTTGTAAAAAAAATAAAGTGTTTACCATTGCCGATGAAGTAATGACCGGATTTGGAAAAACGGGCAAAACCTTTGCTTGTAATTACCTCAACAAGCTACCCGATATGATGTGCTTGTCGAAGGCATTAACTGGCGGGACTATTCCGATGGCCATTACCACTTTTACCCAAGAAATATTCGACGGATTTTTAGATGAAGATATTAATCGTGCCTTGTTTCACGGTCATACTTTTACGGCCAATCCGACTGGTTGTGCTGCCGCGTTGGCGAGTATCGAATTGCTACAAACCATTGAAACGCAAAACAACATCCAACGTATCAATCAAAGTCATTTAACCTTCGAAAACGCCATTAAAAATCATCCAAAAGTCAAAACAACTCGGGTTCTTGGTGTTATTTTTGCATTACAAATCAAAACCAATTCGGAGGAAAGTTATTATGGAAATTTAAGAAACAAACTGTATGCTTTTTTTATTGAAAGTGGGATAATATTGCGACCTGTGGGCAATATTATTTATATTTTACCTCCGTATATTATTACCGAAGTTCAGTTGCAGAAAGTATATTCCACTATTGAAAAAGCGTTAGAAATAATATAATTGCACAGAGCGCAAAGAGATTTACTGAGAATTTTAAAACCTCGAGTAACGCTGTCACTCCTTTGTTTTCTTTGTGTAATAAGTAAAACAAAATTGGCAAACCCTAGCGAACTTTGTATAAAACTTTGCGAACTTTGCGGATAAATTATAAATGTTTTGAAAAACAAGATTGCAATAACATCACTATCTTCCATTTCTCCATTAGGAACAAATCCTCATGCGATTTGGCAAAACTATCTTACGGATACAACACTCATATCTGAAAAGGAATACAATGGTCAAAAGCAATTTGTAGCAACTATTCCATTTGATGTAAGATCCGAAATAGAGACACTTCGACAATCGGCTATCAAATACAAGGCTTTAGATGAAACCGTTTTACTTGCCATTTTGGTTTCCCGAAAAGCCATTAAAAATGTAGGTTGGAAGACATCTGACGAATTTGGAATCAATATTGGTTCGTCTAGAGGAGCCACGCAATTATTTGAAAAACACCACAGCGAATTTTTGCAAACTGGCAAAACACCTACGCTAACTTCACCTACAACCACACTAGGAAACATCTCCTCTTGGGTGGCACACGATTTAAAAAATAACGGTCCAGAAATATCCCACTCTATTACTTGCTCCACCGCCTTACATGCAGTTTTGAATGCAATTGCATGGTTGCAATCTGGAATGGCAACGAAATTTTTGGTAGGCGGAAGTGAAGCATCACTGACTGCTTTTACGATTGCTCAAATGCATGCGTTAAAAATATATGCAAAAGAAAATGGGGATTGGCCTTGCCGATCTTTCGATTTAGAAAAAACTAAAAACTCGATGGTTTTAGGAGAAGGTGCCTCTGTAGCTTGTTTGGAAATAGGCTACAAGCAAAATGCTTTAGCCTACATCGAAGGTATTGGCTATGCAACCGATACGATTGAACACAATATTTCGATTTCTGACGAAGCCGAATGTTTTCAAAAATCAATGAAAATGGCATTACAAAACACCAATCCCAAAGAGGTAGATGCTATTGTAATGCACGCTCCAGGAACTTTAAAAGGTGATGTTTCCGAATACAAAGCAATTCAAAAAATCTTCGGTCAAAATCATCCGATGCTTACTACAAATAAGTGGAAAATCGGACATACTTTTGGTGCATCCGGAATGTTGAATATGGAATTAGCGTTATTAATGATGCAACACAATCGGTTTATTGCAGTACCTTTTGTAGCGAAACATCATCATAGAGAAACTATAAAAAAAGTAATGATAAATGCGGTGGGTTTTGGCGGAAATGCGGTAAGTATTTTGCTTTCAAAAGATTAGTGCGTTTGCTCAAATTTTTTTACTCTATCATAAATCCAATCACTTTCCCATCCTTTTCGGAGTAAGTAATCGCAAAAATTCTTCCGCTTCTTTAGCATATTCTTTTCGGCTATACTATCCCAAAATTTTTCGGATAGCATTTCAAACGTAGTTTCGTATTCATCGTAAGGGATTTCTTTTAGGGATTTTGCAATTAGAAAATCAGAAATTTTTCTTGCTTTTAATTCGTTTTTAATTCGGATTTTTCCCCATTTTTTTTGATGGAATTTACTCATCGCAAACACAGAAGCAAACCGCTCTTCATTCAAAAAACTATTATGGATAAGATGCACAATAATTTGGTCTTTTTCTTGAGGAGTTATTGAAAAAGATTTTAGCTTCTCATTAACCTCTAAATGGCAGCGTTCCTGATACGAACAATAATACTCCAGCTTTTGTACTACTTCCGCTACAGTGTGACCAGACCTTTGATTCAAAATGTAAATTTTATTAAAATAATGATACTTTAGTAACACAAAAGTATTGAAATTCTGCAAATTAGATTTAATTTTGTACTTAAAATCAATTCCTTTTTTTATATGAAAAAATATAGTGCAATAGTATTGGTTTTAATGTTTATTAATTTTTCTGAAGCCCAAGTTGGTATTAATACAATTAATCCACACGCTTCAGCAGAACTTGATGTTACTTCTACTACAAAAGGTTTGTTATTGCCTAGATTGACAACAACAGCAATTAATAATTTAACGGCTACTGCTTCTGAGGGTTTGGTTGTCTTTAATACGACCACCAAACAATATTGGGGTTTTAACGGAGCTTCGTGGCAAGTGTTTACAACTGCAACTGCTCCTACGGGTGTTGCACAAATTACTACTTTCGCTTATTGGGAATTTGGCACACTTCCTGGCGGTACCAATAATTTTGGATTTTCCCCTTTTGCTGGTTTTGTGAGCCAAATTACTAATGCAAATTTAGAAAGAGGTGTAGGTATAGGTACCACTGGAGCTGCTGCAAGCAGTTCTTGGGGCGGTACCGATTTTAATACTAGTGCGAATACTGTTGCTGCCGCTGTTGCTGTTAGTGAATTTTTCACTGTAATACTAACTTTGCCCGCAACTGCTATATTTTCGTTTACTAAAATTTCTGCGTACAATATAAGACGTTCGGGAACAGGACCAGCTAGTTTTCAATGGCAGTATTCTATTAACGGTGGAACATTCACCGACATTGGTTCGGCAGTTAATGCCGGTGCAGTTACATCTGCTACAGGAAACCCTATGCCAGAAGTTACTTTAAGTTCAATAACCGCACTTCAAAACCTTCCTACCACTTCCACTACTGTTGCTTTTAGAATGGTTATATATGGAGCTACGAATGCTGGAGGAACCTTTTACTTAAATAATCTTATCACTACAGGTAATGATTTAGAAATTATAGGAACTTACCAATAATTTCTGTCAATTATAAAAATAAAAAATCCCAAACTTTTCAGATTGGGATTTTTTTATATACATCTTTTATTTTCCTTTTACAGAAGCTTCCAAATTGCGTTCAATAGTGTGTTCTGGTCGCGTCCATTTTGGTTTTTCACCCAACGATTGAAATTGAGAATCTTCCGCTTCTACAGTTGTAGGTTGAGACACCTTTGTGAAAGGTTTTTGCGGAATTAATCCCAACATCTCAAACATTTTCATGTCTTCGTTTACATCTGGGTTGGGAGTAGTAAGCAATTTATCCCCAGCAAAAATAGAATTCGCACCAGCAAAAAAGCATATCGCTTGTCCTTCGCGACTCATGTTCATTCGACCGGCAGAAAGTCGTACTTGAGTTTCGGGCATTACAATTCGGGTAGTCGCTACCATTCGAATCATTTCCCAAATTTCAACAGGTTTTTCTTCTTCAAGAGGTGTTCCCTCGACAGCAACTAAAGCGTTAATAGGCACTGATTCGGGTTGCGGATTCAATGATGCTAATGCAACAAGCATTCCAGCTCGGTCTTCGATGCTTTCTCCCATTCCGATAATGCCGCCACTACAAACGGTTACGTTGGTTTTACGCACGTTTTCAATGGTTTGCAAACGATCTTCAAAGCCGCGTGTGGAAATGACTTCTTTATAATATTCTTCTGAGGTATCTAAATTGTGATTGTAAGCATATAAACCGGCTTCAGCTAAACGATGCGCTTGGTTTTCGGTAATCATTCCCAAAGTACAACATACTTCCATATCGAGTTTGTTGATGGTGCGTACCATTTCTAAAACTTGATCAAACTCAGGACCGTCTTTTACATTTCGCCAAGCTGCTCCCATACAAACACGAGATGAACCACTCGATTTGGCACGTAAAGCCTGAGCTTTAACTTGACTCACCGACATTAAATCGTTGCCTTCAATATCGGTATGATAACGTGCCGCTTGCGGACAATAGCCGCAATCTTCAGGACATCCGCCTGTTTTTATCGATAGTAAAGTAGAAACTTGAACTACGTTTGGATCGTGTGCTTGTCTGTGAATGGTAGCCGCTTCATACATCAAATCCATTAAGGGTTTGTTGTAAATGGCTATGATTTCTTCTTTGGTCCAATTGTGTTTAGTAACGCTCATTTGATGCAAATTTTAGTGGTTCAAAAGTAGGCAATTTGTTTTAAGAAACAAAACGGGTTACTTGGTGTTTTGCTTTTACTGCTTCAAAAAACAGCGCATTTTTCACAATGTGAAATGGAAATAAGTTACATCTGATTACAAATTCGAAATGAAATTGGTCGCAAATAATTCATCTTTGGCAATTTGTGCTTTTAAATCTTCAAGGGAGTTAAACTTAACTTCTTCTCTAATATAATGAAGTAAGACAATTTTCAAATTTTGATCGTAAAGATCACCTTCAAAGTTTAGAAAATGAACTTCAATAGTTTGGGTAATTCCATCAACAGTGGGACGGTTCCCAATATTCATCATCCCAAAAAACAATTGGTGTTTAATGACCGATTGAACAACGTAAACCCCATTTTTAGGAATGAGCTTATAGTCTTCATTAATGGAAATATTCGCAGTAGGAAAACCAATGGTTCTGCCCAATTGCTTGCCATGTGCTACAGTTCCGGAAAACGAATAGTTATACCCTAAGTATTGATTGGCCAATGTGATGTTGCCTTCTAAAATTGCAGTTCTTATTTTGGTCGAACTGATGGTGATTTCGTTGATTTCTTCGGCAGAAATTTGTTCCACTTCAAAATTATATTGGGTACCAAAGACGATTAAATCATCAATGTTTGCCGTTCTATTGCGTCCAAAACGATGATCATAACCAATAATTATCTTGTGGATATTGAATGCATCAACTAAAATGGAAGAGACAAATTCTTCCGCTGTTAGTCTTGAAAAAGCATAATCAAATGGATGGATGATAAGATAATCGATACCAAGTTCTTCAAATAACTCTTGCTTTTCGGTGATGGTATTGAGTAATTTGATTTCGCTTTTTTCTTGTAAAACCATTCGAGGATGCGGGAAAAAAGTCAAAACAACACTTTTTAACTGTGTTGCTTTCGCTTGTGCCGCAACTTTTTGCAAAATTTGTTGGTGTCCTAAATGAACGCCGTCAAAAGTTCCAATAGTAATTATGGTTTTGGCTGAAGATTTGAAATCGCTTATGTTGGTGATGGTTTCCAAAAAAATTATTTTGACAGCAAAAGTACTTTATTTGAATAATTAATCTTAAAATGGGTGTACTTATTTTCCGTTGAATTCGTTCATGGTTGTATTTAATCCTGCCAATGCAAACGAAGTTATGATATTTGCTGCCAATTCAAATCGCTCAGGAAGCAGTTGATTTTCTTCTTCACTCCACTCGCCTAAAACGTAATTAACTTGTTGTCCTTTTTTGAACTCATCGCTGATTCCGAAACGGAACCGAGGATATTCGGTCGAATTTAAGAGCAATTGAATGTTTTTCAATCCGTTGTGTCCGCCATCGCTTCCTTTTGCTTTTATGCGAATGGTTCCGAAAGACAAATTCAAATCGTCGGTAATAACCAATATATTTTCTTTGGGAATGTTTTCTTTTTCCATCCAATAGTTAACCGCTTTTCCGCTTAAATTCATGAAAGTATTTGGCTTTAAAAAAAACAAGGTTCTTCCTTTGATTTTAAATTCGGCCATTTCTCCCAATTTAGCCGTTTGAAAAGACACACCCTCTTTTCTTGCAAAATAATCTACAATTTTAAAGCCTATGTTGTGTCGTGTATTTACATATTCAGCGCCAATATTTCCGAGGCCAACAATTAAAAACTTTTTACTCACACCTTGCATATTTTCATTTTTGTGTTCATTAACCTCTGATTTCTTTGCGTCATTTATTTCTTTAGCTTCGCTCCGTTCGCCTTTTCTTGTAAAGATTTTAGTCAACCAATTCATTTTGTAAATGTAATGCAATTTAAAAAAAATAGAAATTTTGATTTCAAAAATACTTTATAAAAATAATAAAGGCGTCACTTTCGCAACGCCTTAATCCATCCGTTTTCGAATTTGTTATTTTCCTAACAACACTAATTCGTTAACAATAATTTCAGTTACATATTTTTTGTCACCGTTTTTGTCGTCGTAATTTCGATAGGTTAATTTGCCTTCAACAGCAATTTCTTTTCCTTTGGCGACATACTTTTCAATGATTTCGGCTGTTTTACCCCAAGCGGTAAGGCGATGCCATTCGGTTTGTTCTACTTTTTCACCTTTTTGATTGGTGTAATGCTCATTGGTAGCAAGTGTAATGGTTGCTACTTTTTTTCCTCCTTCAAGATTTTTGATCTCAGGTTCTTGTCCTACGTGTCCGATTAATTGTACCTTGTTTCTCATGGCGTTTAAAAATTTAATTGTTAACAATATGTGAGTTGTCTAATTTCTCACTTTCGACGATGCAAAGTTGTAACTGTCTACCAATCTTATTCGGTAGTTACCCATTTAATTTCGGTTGTAATTGTTTGTACCCGTTTACAAACGGAATTTTTTATTTATATTTGATTGAATTTTAACATATAAGCCATGACAAAAACCTGTTTAGAATGCCACGAAAAAATTGTAGGTCGTGAAGATAAAAAGTTCTGCAGCGACGGTTGCCGTAACGCCTACAACAACAAAATAAATAAAGACAGTAATAATTATATGCGTAATGTAAACAATAAATTACGCAAAAATTACCGCGTTTTATCCGAATTAAATCCAGACGTAAAATCAAAAACGACGCGTGCAAAATTACTCAGCAAAGGATTCGATTTTGAATATTTTACTACCATTTTAACCACCAGCACCGGTAATACATATCATTTTGTATACGACCAAGGCTATCGCTTGTTGGAAAATGATATGTACATGTTGGTAAAGAAAGAAAGTTAAAAAATACCTATTTAAATTTGATTCATGCAACACATTTAATTCCCCATAAATGAAAAAAAATTACACTTCTTTATATATTATTTTAATCCTTTCCGCTTTTTTGTTTGGCATTTTTTACTTTATGATGCCACAAAATTACGATACGGTTGAAGCACCGCTTTCGCAGTTTTCAACCAAAAGAGCTTTACAAAAAGTAAAAGAAATGACAGTCGAGCCACATTACGTTGGTTCTGAAAATCATGAAGTCGTAGCCAATTATTTAGTGCAAGAATTACAAAATTTAGGTTTGCAATCCACAATCCAAGAAGGTTTCACGATGACCGAAAAAGGAACCTTGGTACTATCGAAAAACATCCTTGCCAAAATAAAAGGCACAACCAATTCCAAAGCGCTCGTTTTGCTTTCGCATTATGATTCGGCACCACATTCGTATTCAAAAGGAGCCAGTGACGATGCTTCGGGTGTGGCTACAATTTTAGAAAGCGTTCGGGCTTTTTTACACAATAAAAGTAAACACACCAACGATATTATCATTTTGTTTTCGGACGCAGAAGAATTGGGTTTAAACGGCGCCGCTCTTTTTGTTACGCAACACCAATGGGCAAAAAACGTTGGATTGGTATTAAATTTTGAAGCACGCGGATCTTCTGGACCAAGTTATATGTTGATGGAAACCAACCAAGGTAATGCCAAAATGGTCGATGCTTTTTCAGATGGTAAAGTACAACAGCCAATTTCCAATTCGCTCATGTATAGCATTTATAAAATGCTGCCCAACGATACCGACTTGACTGTTTTTAGAGAAAACGGAAAAATTCAAGGGTTTAATTTTGCGTTTATCGACAGTCATTTTGATTACCACACCGCGCAAGACGATTATGAACATTTAGACCCAAAAACGTTGGCGCATCAAGGTTCGTATTTGTATTCATTACTAAAACATTTTTCCAATGCTAATATTAGTAACCTGAACTCGTCAGAGGACAAGGTTTATTTTACCGGTCCTTTTACATTTGTCAGTTATCCTTTTACCTGGATTTTGCCGTTATTACTTATTGCATTTGGATTGGTATTAATTTTTGTTTTTATCGGATTGGGGAAACAACTGTTGCGTTTGGATGCCATTGTAAAAGGAAGTCTTCCGTTTTTTGGCGCGTTACTAGTAGCAGGACTTCTAACGTATATGGGATGGGAATTACTGTTGTCTTTTTATCAGCAATACAATGACATTTTACACGGATTTACCTATAACGGTCACGATTACATTTACGGATTTGTTTGCCTTACCTTGGCGGTTTGCTTTTTGTTTTACCAGAAAGAAGCCGAGCGAAATTCAGAAATGAATCAACTGATTGTTCCGTTATTTATCTGGTTACTTATTAATATTGCGATTTTCTTTCACCTAAAAGGCGCCGGATTTTTGATTATTCCTGTCATTTCAAGTGCCTTGATGTTGGGTTATTTTGTGCTTACCCAGAAGTCAAACACTATTTTAAACATCATTTTGGCGCTACCTACGCTTATTATTTTAGCGCCATTTGTGCAAATGTTTCCAATTGGTTTGGGATTAAAAATACTCGTTGGAAGTTCGGTTTTAACCGTATTGACCTTTGTATTATTATTGCCGATTTTTGGTTCGTTTACACAGAAAAAAATCTGGTCGCTAGCGTTTTTTTTATTAGCCATAGGATTGTTTGTAAAAGCCCATCAATCTTCGGGATATGTTTACGGAAAATCTAAACCCAACTCACTTGTTTATGTTTTAAACGCAGATTCAAACAAAGCCAATTGGGCAACATACGACACCAATTTAGACGAATGGACCAAAGGCTATTTGGGCGAAAATCCGAAAGATGGAAAAACATTAAACACCAATAAACTATACAGCAAATACGGTTCTCAGTATACGTTTATGGCCGATGCTCCGTTGAAAGAAATTGCCAAACCCACCATCGTATTTTTACGAGATACCATTCAAGGAAATCAACATTTGTATCGCATCAAAATTTCTCCCAACCGAAACGTAAATCGGTACGATATTTTTACTAAAAAAGAAATGAAATTCAACAATTTAATGGCAAACGGAGTAAAGTCGGTCGATTTTAAAAGCAACATTTCATCCCAAACGAGCAGCAAATTGTTGAGTTATTATGTAGTGAACAATATCCCTTTGGAATTAGAATTTTCTATAAATAGTAACGAAAAACTAGCGTTAGAATTAATCGAAAGTTCCTTCGATTTACTCAACAATCCTTCATTTAGTATAGCAAAAAGACGCGATTGGATGATTCCGAAACCTTTTGTGTTGACCGATGCTGTAATCCTAAAACAAAAGGTAAAAGCAACACCGATTTTGGAAGAAGATCCGAAGTTGCTTTTAGTTAAAAAATCGGTCAGCCCTAGTTTAAATATTATAAATGACAGTCAATAATAATGAAACAAATTAGTATTTTAGGTTGCGGTTGGCTTGGTTTTCCATTAGCACAATCATTCATAAAAAAAGGGTTTGCTGTTAAAGGATCAACAACTTCTGTTGCAAAAATTTCAATATTAAAAAAGGCTGGAATCAGTCCGTTTCAAATCACCTTGTTTGAAGATAAAATCGAAGGTGATGTTGCTGGCTTTTTAGAAAATTCTAAGATTTTAATTATCGACATTCCTCCTAAATTAAGAGGAAATGCAACTGAAAATTTTATAGCTAAAATACAACTTGTCATTCCATTTATTGAAAAAACAGCAGTCAAAAAAGTGCTTTTTGTGAGTTCGACATCTGTCTACGCTGATACTAATTCGGCAATAGATGAAACTACCAATCTGTTTTCAACTGCTAAAAATGCGAGACAATTGTTAGCAGCAGAACATCTTTTACAACAAAATAAAAACTTCCAAACCACTGTACTTCGCTTTGGCGGATTGATTGGTGATGAACGAAATCCAATACGCTTTTTATCGGGTAAAAAAAACATTGAAAATCCAAACGCACCCATTAATTTTATTCACCAAATCGATTGCATCGGCATCATTAATGCGATTATTGAAAAAGAATGTTGGAAAGAAACCTTTAATGGCGTCGCACCGCAACATCCCACACGAAAAGAATATTACACCAAAAAAGCACTCGAATTACAATTGCCTTTACCTGAATTTGACAACAACAAACCCTCTGTTGGAAAAACTATTTTAAGTAATAAAGTCCGACACTTTTTGAACTATGAATTTCAAATCAGCCTAGAATAATTATTGTATCTTTGGGTACATCATTTAATTTTTCCTATGAATTGAGCATTACCTTAAATTGGTCGCAACAACCATTGATGATATGCAACCCGAGCTTGCGAATTGGCGAAGCAATTACATATGACCAACAAAAAAACTATTAATATCAACATATGAAAACAAAAATTTACCTTTTTTTATCCCTTGTTTTTTGTAGTGTTCTCCTAGCACAACAATCAAAAAACACAGTCGTTCCCAACGAAAATCTCATCGTAGAAAACATCTCTGAAATTTCAAAAGATTTGGCTACAAAAGTCAAAAAATATTCGGAAGCTCGCGGTGCGTCAATTGTTGCTATTCATCCCTTAAAAGAAGAAGTCATTATTACCACTCGTTTCGGCGCTACCAATCAGTTGCATAAAGTAGCGCAACCAATGGGCGCTCGTAAACAATTTACATTTTTTGACGAACCACTTGGAAATGGAGTGTACGAACCAACCAAAGGCGATTATTTGATTTACAGCAGAGATAGCGGCGGAAATGAATTCGGACAATTATACCAACTCGATTTAAAAACCTTACAATCGACATTACTTACCGACGGTGGACGTTCACAAAATGGCGGAATTACATGGAAAAAAGACGGTTCTGGATTTTTCTTTTCGTCTACCAAACGAAATGGTGGCGATCGTGATATTTATTACATGAATCCGAATGATCCAAAAAGTACTAAACTTATTTTGGAAGTGAAAGGCGGCGGTTGGGGAATTTCTGACGTTTCTGCCGACGGAACTAAGCTGCTAATTAGCGAATACCTATCAGCCAACGAATCGTTTATTTGGCTTTTAGATGTTGCAACTGGAAAATTAACAGAAGTAACCAACAGAAAAGAAAAAAGTGTGGTTCAAAGTGGCGCGGGTTTTTCTGCACAAGCGAATGAAATTTGGTTCATAACCGACCGTGACAATGAATTCCAACGCATAGCTACTATGGATCTAGTTAGCAAAAAAATTACTTACATTACTACTTCTATACCTTGGGATGTAGAGGATTATTTGGCCACAGACGACTTAACCAAAATAGCTTTTACAACCAACGAAGGCGGTTTGAACAAATTGTATTTGATGGATGCCAATACTAAAAAATACGCTGAAGTAAAAAACGTTCCCATTGGTTTGATTGGCGGATTGGAATTTACTAACAATGGTAAATCGCTTTTCTTTACGCAATCTACTGCCGATTCCTCTTCGGATGTATACCAACTAAATCTGAGCAATAATCAAATTATACGTTGGACAGAAAGCGAATTGGGAGAAATGCAAACATCAGACATGTCAAAACCCAAATTGATCGAATGGAAAAGCTTTGACAAATTAACAATCTCTGGTTTTTATTATCCTACTGCTACAAAATTTACCGGAAAAAGACCTGTAATTATCAACATTCACGGTGGTCCAGAAGGGCAATCGTTGGCTTCTTTTGCGGGTTCCAACAACTATTACACCAACGAAATGGGCGTTGCCCTAATTTTTCCAAATGTGCGAGGTTCGTCTGGTTTTGGCAAAACCTACATTGCAAAAGACAATGGATTTTTGAGAGAAGATTCGGTAAAAGATATCGGCGCTTTATTAGATTGGATTGCGTTACAACCCGAATTAGACAAAGACCGCATCATGATTATGGGCGGAAGTTATGGTGGATACATGACCTTGGCAACAGCATTTCATTATGCAGATAGAATTCGTTGTTCGGTTGATATTGTAGGAATATCTAATTTTAAAACCTTTCTTAAAAATACCGAAGAATACCGTCGCGATTTGAGAAGAGTGGAATATGGTGACGAACGCGAAGTGAAAATGGCTGCGTTTTTTGATAAAATTTCACCGTTGAACAACACCGATAAAATCAAAAAACCAATGTTCATCATTCAAGGCACAAACGATCCTAGAGTTCCGGTTACCGAAGCGACACAAATGCGCGATAAATTAAAAGCACAAGGCAATGTGGTTTGGTATTTAGAAGCTAAAGACGAAGGACATGGCTTTAGAAAAAAACCAAATGTAGATTACCAACGTTTGGCGGTAATCAAATTTATGGAAGCCTATTTACTCAATTAAGAAACCGTGAATTATCATGATACTATTGGCACCATTGGCGTAGGATTAATTCTTCTGGCTTACTTTTTAAATATGTTTTCGATTATTAAAAAGGAAGGCGTTTTGTATTTTTCTATTAATATTGTTGGTGCGTCAATTGCGTGTTATGCTTCGGTTTTGATTGACTTTTTACCTTTTGTGATTTTGGAAGGCGCATGGGTTATTGTGAGTAGTATTGGATTATTTAAAACCATAAAAAAACCTCAAGATTAACTTGAGGTTTTTTTTATACTATTACCAAATTTTAACTCGTTCTTCTGGTTTAACATACAGCTTATCTGTTTCTTTAATATCGAACGCTTTATAAAACGTATCCAAGTTCAATAAAGGGACGTAAGCTCTGTACATTCCAGGCGAATGTGGATCGGTTTTTACTTGATTTTTGATGGCTTCATCGCGCATTTTCGAACGCCATATGGTTCCCCAAGAAATAAACAAACGTTGTTCTGGTGTAAAACCGTCAATCAACCCTGGATTACCATTTTCTTTAAGATACAATTGCAATCCGTCATAAGCCGCATTAATTCCGCCCAAATCACCAATATTTTCACCTAGTGTAAACTTTCCATCTACAAAAGTTCCTGGCAACGGTTCAAGTGCACTGTATTGATCTGCTAAAGCGCCACTAAGACTCGTAAATTGTGTTAAGTCTTCTGCTGTCCACCAGTTAATTAAGTTTCCATCGGCGTTGTATCGTGACCCTGAATCGTCAAAACCATGTGAAATTTCGTGGCCGATTACAGCTCCAATTCCACCATAATTTACCGCTTCATCCGCTTGATAATCATAAAAAGGAGGTTGTAAAATAGCTGCTGGGAAGACGATTTCGTTGTTGGTTGGACTGTAATACGCGTTTACCGTTTGTGGCGACATTCCCCAACGGGTTTTATCAACAGGTTTATTCAAGTCTTCAAGGTTTTGTTGAAATGCCCATTTAGTAACATTTTTCATGTTTTCATAATAGGACCCGCCTTCTTCTTTGCTTTTAATTACCAATTGAGAATAGTCTTTCCATTTATCTGGATAACCGATTTTCACATTTGATTTTCGCAATTTTTCGATGGCTCCTTTTCGAGTTTCTGGAGTCATCCAAGCCAAGTTATTAATTCTACTTTCAAATGCTAAAAAGATATTTTTTATCATTTTACTTGCTTTCTCTTTGGCTTCAGCTGGGAATTTTTGTTCTACATATAATTTCCCTAAAGCTTCGCCTACTGAACCATTGACTACTTGTAATGCTCTTTCCTCTCTTGGACGTTGTTTTTTTGCTCCTTGCAAGGTTTGACTATAAAAATCCCAATTGGCCTTTTCAATTTCAGTAGTCAAAACATTATCAGATTTGTTTAGCAAAGACCAACGCAAGTAGGCTTTCCAATCGGCTATTTTGTTTTCTGTGAGGATGCTTTGCAATGCCGTCATATATTTGGGTTGAGAGACTATAACCGAATCGAGTTTTTTAATTCCAATTCCAGTAATATATTGGTTCCAATTTACTGCTGGAGTTAGTTTTTGCAAATCGGCCACCGACATTGGATTGTATGTTTTTCGGCGATCTCTACGCTCTACTCTATCAAGTGTTGGCTTAGCGAGACTTGTTTCAATAGCCAAAACTCTTTCAGCATTAGCTTTTGCAGTTGCAGGGTTTTCTCCCAAAAACTGCAACATTCGAGTTACGTGCAACACATACTTCTCTCTTTTCTCTTTTGAATCTGGATCTTCAGAAACATAATAATCTCGGTCTGGAAGTCCCAATCGTCCTGTTCCAATATTTACTACATTTCGATTGCTGTTTTTGGCGTCAGGTCCAATTCCGAGTCCATAAAAACCCAATCCACCTTGCGGTTGCATTTCAGTAAGAAATTTATTTAAATCCGTTACCGATTTAATGGCGTTGATTTTTGCAAGCGTTGATTTAATGGGTGTAATTCCAAGTTTATTTCTTGAAATAGTATCCATATAGGTTTTATATACATTTACTGCTTTTGCTTGATCGGACTTTGGATCTAATTTTTTAGTGGCAGCATCTTTTAAAATTGCCAAAGCATCTTTGTCGGTATTTTGACGCAACTCATCAAAACTTCCCCAACGCACTCTATCACTTGGAATTTCGGTTTTATCATACCAAGTGCCGTTTACGAATCGGAAAAAGTCATCTCCTGGCTTAACGGTTCTGTCCATTAAATCAAGGTTAATTCCTGTTGTTTTTTGTTGGGCATTCATAGTGCTCAACCCAAAAATAGCAATAATGGAAAGTGCTACTTTAGTTTTATATTTTGTTTTCATATCACATTTTTTGGTTAGAAGACAAAGCTATCAATTATATTGAAAAACAAATGTTAAAAAATAAAATTAAAACTAAAGAAAGAATTGCTTTTTACTATAGTTTTGTAGTTTTGTAAAAAAATTATGCTTTCTAAATTAAAAAAATACAACATTTTCATTGGCTTTTTTGTATTGTTTTCCATCATCACCATTACACTTTTTTATAGTGTTTTAAAACCTAAGAAAGTTTTACCTATTTACAATCCAAGTGACATCAATCCAGAATTGGTTGACTCGACCGTACAATATGTTGCAAAAAATCACACCATTTCGAATTTTAAATTTACCAATCAAAACGGAAAAACAATT
Source organism: Flavobacteriaceae bacterium (assembly GCA_947491985.1). Lineage (GTDB taxonomy): Bacteria > Bacteroidota > Bacteroidia > Flavobacteriales > Flavobacteriaceae > Flavobacterium. The sequence goes on from CANLLR010000013.1 coordinate 58,507, forward strand.
ACTCAGAAAGAGTATGAAGGGAAAATCTATGTTGCCGATTTTTTCTTTACCACTTGTCCAACCATTTGCCCGAAAATGACCAATAATATGATTTGGCTTCAAAATCAAATAAAAAATAATCCAAAAGTTTTATTGTTATCGCATTCGGTTACGCCAGAAATTGACAGTGTTCCCGTTTTAAAAAAATATGCCCTTGAAAAAGGTGTGATAGATTCTAAATGGAATTTAATTACTGGCGATAAAAAAGACATTTATTACATTGCAAGAAAATCGTACTTAGCAGTAAAAACAGGCAAACCAGATGAAATTTATGATATGGTACACACCGAAAATTTTGTTTTGGTCGATACTAAAAGAAGAGTTCGTGGTTTTTATGACGGAACCAATTTGGATGGACCCACAGAACCTGGAGTTAAAAATGTAAAGCAATTACTAGAAGACATTCTTTTTCTTAGTTCAGAAGAAAAGTAAATTCTAAAATTAATGTGCCAAGGTTTTTATTGAACAAGTTTAAATTATATCCTAAACTTGATATTTATCATACTTTTTAAATGACAAATTCTTATTTTTGTGTTTTAATTCAATCTAAATAAAGCTTTGAATACCACTATCGCTCAATTAAAAATTGGTCAAAAAGGAATTATAGGCGACTTTAACATCGATGAAATTCCGTTAAAACTACTCGAAATGGGATGCTTGCCCGGCAATACAATTGAATTAATTCAAATTGCTCCTTTTGGATGTCCATTGTATTTTAATGTAAATGATTCACATGTTGCCATACGAATGGAAACTGCAAAGCAAATAACAGTAGCTATCGAAACTACAGTATGATGGCGAAAAAAAATATCAAAGTTGCTTTAATAGGAAATCCAAATACAGGAAAAACTTCAGTATTTAATCAGTTAACGGGATTACATCAACAAGTAGGAAATTATCCTGGAATTACAGTTGAAAAAAAAATAGGCACGTGTAAACTTTCCGATTCTACTAAAGCAACCATCCTTGATTTGCCTGGAACGTATAGTTTAAATGCCAGTTCGATTGATGAAAATGTAGTCATCGAATTGCTGCTAAATAAAAATGATGAAAATTTTCCCGATGTGGCTATTGTGGTTACCGAAGTAGAAAATTTAAAGCGAAACTTACTCTTATTTACACAAATTAAAGATTTAGAGATTCCTACGATTTTGGTCATCAACATGAGTGACCGAATGAAGTTAAGAGGAATTGAACTCGATATTCCCTTATTGGAAAAGGAACTGAAAACCAAAATTGCTTTAGTGAGTTCTCGAAAAAATATCGGAATTGAAAACATCAAAGAATTAATTAGCAATTACGAATCGCTTTCGATAGCACCTTGTTTGAACGCAACTTCTATTGATCAAGAGTATTTTGATAAGCTAAAACGCGCTTTCCCTAACCAATTGGTATACAAACTTTGGTTGGTGATTACGCAAGATGTTAATTTTTTGAATTTGGATCGGAATGAAATTAAAAGCTCGTTTACCAAATCGCACGCCGATTTACGTCGATTGCAACAAAAAGAAACCATAAAACGATATCAATTTATAAACGATACTTTAAAAATAGGTCAACAAATTGACACTACAAAAGCCGCTGACATAAGAGGAAAATTAGACCGTATTTTAACACATAAAATCTTTGGTTACCTAATTTTCTTTGTTGTCCTATTTGGTATTTTTCAATCGATTTTTGAATGGTCACAAATTCCGATGGATTTTATTGACGGTTCGTTTGCCAATTTAGCATCCTATACCAAAAACCAATTGCCTTCGGGTGAATTTACCAATTTATTAAGTGAAGGAATTATTCCGGGTATTGGAGGTATACTGATTTTTATACCACAAATTGCGTTTTTATTTCTCTTCATTTCTGTCCTTGAAGAAAGCGGTTATATGAGTCGTGTGGTTTTTTTAATGGACAAAATCATGCGCAAATTTGGACTTTCTGGAAAAAGTATCGTGCCGCTAATTTCGGGTACAGCTTGTGCAATTCCGGCCATTATGGGAGCGCGAAATATTGAAAATTGGAAAGAGCGTTTGATCACCATTTTAGTTACACCTTTTACCACTTGTTCTGCGCGATTGCCTGTGTACGCCATCTTAATTGCTCTTATAATTCCAGATACAAAAGTGCTCGGTTTTATGAGTTTGCAAGGACTTACTTTAATGATTTTATACTTATTGGGTTTTGGAATGGCCCTCTTTTCTGCCTATATTTTGAATACCATTTTAAAGATAAATTCTAAATCGTATTTCGTTGTTGAAATGCCAAGTTACAAAGTGCCGTTATTTAAAAATGTAGCGATAAATGTTTTAGAAAAAACGAAAGCATTTGTTTTTGGCGCTGGAAAAATAATTTTAGCATTGTCTGTTATTCTTTGGTTTTTGGGATCCCACGGACCAAAAGATACCTTTGGTAATGCAGAAAAAATTATGAACGCTAAATATCGCTATACTTCGGATTATACGATTGTGCAAAATCATATTGATGCCTATAAATTAGAAAATTCATATATCGGAATTCTTGGAAAATCAATTGAACCTGTTATCAAACCGCTAGGTTACGATTGGAAAATAGGAATTGCAGTAGTAACTTCATTTGCCGCGAGAGAGGTTTTTGTAGGAACACTTGCAACCATATATAGTGTTGGAAGCAGCGACGATGAAACCACTATAAAAAAACGAATGAAAGATGAAGTACATCCTGATGGAACTAAGATTTTCAATTTCCCAACTGGAATTTCGCTGTTGTTATTTTATGCTTTCGCCATGCAATGCGTAAGTACGTTAGCGATTGTAAAAAAAGAAACTAACAGTTGGAAATGGCCGATAATACAGTTGGTTTTTATGAGTGGGTTTGCTTACATAACTGCTTTTTTAGCGTATCAATTCTTAAAATAAATGCTTCAAGAAATTTTGACCTATATCGCTTTAGGAATTGCAATTACTGTTTTATATCAGAAGTTTTTTGGTAAAAAAAAGACTAAAAAAAACTGTGATAAAGACGATTGTGGTTGTCACTAACCCAGCGCTACATCCAATGTCATCATGACAATAAATCCGCCAATCAATCCCAAAGTAGCAATATCGGTATTCTTATCTTGTTGCGTTTCCGGAATTACTTCTTCTACCACAACAAATATCATTGCTCCTGCTGCAAATGCCAATGCATATGGCAATAAAGGCGTAAAAAAAGTTACTGCAACTGCACCCAAAACACCGGCAATTGGTTCTACTATTGCTGATGATTGTCCGTACATGAAACTTTTCCAACGGCTCATTCCCATTCTACGAAGCGGCATAGAAACCGCAATTCCTTCAGGAAAATTCTGAATTCCAATTCCGATAGCCAAGGTAACGGCTCCAGCGATGGATGCCTCAGGTATTCCGGCAGCAACGCCACCAAATAGCACACCAACTGCCAAACCTTCTGGAATGTTGTGTAAAGTGATTGCTAAAACCAACAAAGTTGTTCGTTGCCAAGGAGATTTTATACCTTCTGTTTCTTTAAAATTGATATGCAAATGAGGAAGTACTTTATCTAAACCAAAGATAAATAATGCCCCTAATGCAAATCCAACAGCTGCTGGAATTACTTTTGTAAACCCTTCTCCTTTACTCATATCAATAGCTGGTGCTAATAAACTCCAAAAACTGGCAGCAATCATTACGCCTCCTGTAAAACCCAACATTCCGTCAAGAACCATGCGATTCATATTCTTAAAAAAGAATACAAACGACGCACCTAATGCGGTTAAAAACCATGTAAACAAAGTAGCATACAACGCCGCTAAAATAGGGTCGATACTTGAAAAATAATCTATAATTAATTGGTACATAATTATTTAACGTATAAGTTAGCTGCAATTTTGTTGGATAATGTAAGTCGCTTCGAATTGATTTCCACCGTAAGAGTGTCATCAAATTTTTCTCTTTCTTTTATTTTAAAAATCGAACCCAATGCTATTTTTTGTTTGTCTAAATACTTTAAAAAATCAGACGAGGAATCTTTTACTCCAACACATTGATATTCTCTTTCTAATATTGCTTCCGATAACAATAATTTTTCAACTTTTTTGATGACACCATGCGCATTTGGAATGGGATCACCATGCGGATCAAAATCGGGAAATTCTAAAAACTCATCTAGTTTATTGACCAATGCTTCCGACTTTATATGCTCGAGTTCTTCGGCTATTTCGTGCACTTCATCCCATGAAAATCCTAATTTTTCTACCAAAAAAACTTCCCACAAACGATGCTTTCGAACAATCATTTTTGCAGAAAGAAACCCTTTTTCAGTCAACGTTACCCCTTGGTATTTTTGATATTTTACCAATTCTTTTTCCGACAATTTCCTCAACATATCGGTTACTGAAGAAGCTTTTGTTTCTAGCATTCCAGCAATGGCATTGGTATTTACTCCTTTTGGAGAAACAAGTGATATGTGATAAATTACTTTTAAGTAGTTTTCTTCCGAAGTTGTCATTTGAATTTTTTATCAAAAATACAAAATTTTCGAAGAGCAAATAAAATATTTAGATAAATCTAAAAATTAATTACACTTTGGACAAATGCCTGTAACCGTAAAGTTATATGATTTAATAGTATAATCAGTTGATAGTTCCACCTCAGGTTTTACCATTTCTATACAGGTTGTGATATTGCATTTTTCACAATTAAAATGTACATGATCATGTGAATGATATTCTTTATGGTTACAAGCTGCATATTTAATTGTACCATCAGAAGTTACAACTTTATGCGCATTATCTTCATTAACAAGTCTTTCAAGGACTCTGTAAATTGTTACTCTGTCGCAAACACCATGAGTTAAAGCTAATATATCAGCATGTGATAATGCTGTATGAGTATCTTTTAATAGATTTAAAATAGTTGTTTTTGCTGTCGTGTTTCTAGATTGTTTCATAAAAATATTATTGCAACAATGTTGCGTTAATAAAAATATAATTATATTTGCAACTCAATTGCATTAACAAAGATATAAAAATGAAATATAAATTCCTTAAATCTTATGACATATTAGGCATTTCAAGTGCAACATTGTGTTTGGTTCATTGCTTATTAGTTCCATTTCTTGCAATTCTTCCTTTAAACATTTTTAAAAGCATTTGGATAGATATTCTTTTTTGCAGTATCGCAATGTTAGCAACTTCAAAAATACTTATGAGTGAAACTTCTAGAACAGTAAAATTAATTTTAGGCATCTCCATTTCGATTATTTTTCTTAGTGTAATGATTGAAATTATTTTACATACTCATTTTGAAGGCATGCTTCTTGGTGGAATAGGGATGATTATTGGTCATGGTTTGAATTATAAAAATCACAAACATTAATTAAAAAAGTATGGAAAATAATGAAAGAAGAGAATTTATAAAGATGAGTGCGCTAGCGTTTGCTGGTATAGCCTTACAACTCAATTCGATTAGTGCTTTTGCTCAACAATCTAATTTATTTCAAGGAAAAAGTATAAATCCTGGATTAAATTGGGATGCATTTCTATCACAAGTAACCAAATTAGCTAGTAAACAGTTTGAGCCTTCATGGAACCAAAAAGAGTATATCAAAGCAGTGCAAGCCCTTTTGCTCCAGTGTAAATTTCCCGAATTTGAAAATGTAAAAAAAGAGTTTGTAGGTTATACAGATAAAAATAAAAACTGGTTTGAACATTCGTTGCTTCATAAAGAGTTTAATTTTCAAGTTTCCTTATTGCAATTTGAAAAAGGCGAATACATCTCACATCACAATCATCCTGACATGTGTGGCGTAATTAATATGGTTACAGGAAATGCCTTGGTAAAAAACTACACACTTCAAAAAGAACTTGACAAAACAAGAACAGAAACGTATAACGGGAAAACATTTACCGTGAAATCTTGTGTGCTTGAAGAAACCAAAAATGAAATTCTCACGCCAGGAAATACCAGCATTTTAACTTCTACAGAAGGAAACATTCACTCATTGATGCCTAAAGAGTTTACCCAACTTGTCGATGTTTTTACTCCTGCTTACAACGAAAAAAATGAAGCGGCTTCGATTTGGTACCAAGTTAATGAAGAAATAAATTTTGAAAATAATCCTAAACTATTTGAAGCAGAATATGCCGTTTAATTTCAACTGCCTAATGTAAGCTTCACGTGTATTCTAATAAAAATTCAAAATAGCACTTCAAAAAATATAATAATCTACACTTATAGTATATGATACAATTACAAAAAATAGATAAATCTTTTGGCTCTCAAAAAGCGTTAACCCAACTTTCTATTGAAGTAAAATCGGGTGAGATATATGGTTTGCTGGGTCCAAACGGTGCGGGAAAAACAACCACATTAAATTTATTACTTGGATTTCTTACAACCGATAGCGGACAAGTAAAAGTAGCCGATTTAGATGTTGCCTCGCAAACGCAAAAAGCACGAAACCAAATTGGTTATATTTCTGAAAACGTGATGCTTTATCCGCATTTGAGTGGTATTGAAAACCTCAATTATTTTTGTCAATTGGCAGGTTTTAATTATTCAAAAGCAGCACTTGGCGAATTCTTATCCACTTGCGGATTGGATGTTTCGCAACATAACAAGCAATTAGAAGCTTATTCTAAAGGAATGCGTCAAAAAGTGGGCATTGCAATTGCCGTTGCCAAGAAAGCAAAAGTGTATCTATTAGACGAACCTGCAAGCGGATTAGATCCATTGGCAAGTAACGAATTGACCAGTTTGTTAAAAAAATTAGCAGCCGATGGAGCAACTATTTTGATGGCATCGCACGATATTTTTAGAGTAAAAGAAACCTGCAACCGAATTGGTATTTTAAGTCAAGGTAAATTGATAAAAGAATTGGTGGCATCAGAAATTAGCGCCAACGAACTCGAAAAAATTTATTTGGAAAACATCAATAATTAACCTAGAACCGATGTATAAAATCATAAAAAATGAGTGGATTTCTTATTTTAGGAAAAAAGCATTAGTCTCAATTACGATACTTTTTATAGTTTTTAGCACAGTTATCTCTTTTTTGAGCATTAAGCAAAATCAAGAATTACTTCAAAATCAAGACAAAGCCAAAAAACACATTCGCCAACAATGGGATGCGTTAAACGATATGAACCCGCACGGCGCTGCACATTATGGCAGTTATGCTTTTAAGAAAACAAATGTTTTAAACAGTTTAGACGATGGCGTAAATGCCATTACTGGAAATGTGTTGCGATTAGAAGGTCACGTTCAAAACGAAATGACGTATTCTGAAGCATCGCAATCACTATCGATTTCCAAATTCGGAAAATTAAAACCAATTCTTTTATTGCAATATGTGTTGCCCCTTTTTATCATTTTTTTGGCTTTTACCTCATTTGCAGCCGAACGCGAAAATGGCCGTTTGAAACTTTTAATTATTCAAGGCGCCAGTCCGGCAAAACTCATTTTTGGAAAAGCAATAAGTGTCGCTTTATTTGCCATTGTATTATTATTAATCACCATCGGGTTGCAACTAATTTTGAACAAAAATGCGTTGTCCAATGATATGATTGTTCGATGTTTTTTGCTATTTTTTTCTTACTCGATGTATTATGTAATTTTATCGTTATTGGTTGTTTTTTTGTCTGCAAAATTACAAACTGCAACTGCTGCACTCACAACATCTTTAGCTATTTGGGTGGTTTGGACTATTTTTTTACCAAAAATTTGGGGCAATACTGTCGATAAAATAAATCCGCTTCCAAGCCGACAAGTATTTAATGAAGCTATGAAAGAAGATCGATCAAAAGGAATTGACGGACACAATCCTTCTGAAGATAGACAAAAAGCGTTAGAAAAAGAAATACTATTAAAATACAAAGTCGACTCGCTGTCACAATTGCCGATAAATTTTAATGGATTGGTAATGCAAGCCGACGAAGATTATGGCAGCAAGGTTTGGGATAAGCATTTTGGAAATAATTATAAGATTGTTCAAAACCAAAAAAAATGGTACCAATATTCGGGCATTATAAATCCGTTTGCGTCATTGCAAGATGCAAGTATGGGTTTTAGCGGTACAGATGTGCTGCATCATTTAGATTTTTTGAAAAAAGCCGAAAATTACCGTCGTGTATTTATAAAAACCCTCAACTACAAACAGGCTTATGGCGGTTCAAAAACCAACGATTGGGATTGGAAAGCTGATAATGCATTTTTTAAATCGGTAAAAGATTTTGATTATCAAACCCCATCAATCAAAAGCAACTTTTCTGATTATGCAACAAACATCATTTTTCTACTGTCTTGGCTCGTTGCACTTGTGCTAATCATCTATTTCACATCTAAAAACATCAAATTATTATGAATAGTTTAAACATTTTTATATTTGAAATTACACATTTTAAACGCAACAAATTTAAGGTAATTGCTACTGTTTTATTTGTTTTAGCATCTATTTATGCTTTGCAAAACGGACTTAATTTATATCAAAAAAATATTGATGAAATTGAAAAAATAACCATCAACAAAGACAAATCCAACTCAAAAGTTTTAGATTGGTTTGATAAAGGAAAAAAAGGACCAGAAGACCGAAATTGGGTAGATATTTCTACACCTTTTTGGGCAGTTTACTATGCTTCTACTAATGCAATTAAAAAGCCATTGCCAATTATGCCTTTTAGTATTGGGCAAGCAGAGCAATTTGGCTATTATAAACAAGTAACTACCTGGAGTACCGTTTATGATGCAGATTTATCTGAAGAAATCGCAAATCCCGAGCGATTGACCATTGGCACACTCGATTTTGGATTTGTTTTTTTATGCCTTTTCCCTCTTTTATTAATCATTTTGGTATTTAATATTGGTGGTATTGAGCGCGATTTATCGTTTATTAAACTCTTGGAGTTGCAAACAATCACCATTAAAAAATGGTTGTTTGTGCGGTTTTCATTCTATTTTGTATTTAGTATTTTGTTGTTATTTGCAATCATTTTCCCTTATAGTTTATATACTAAAGCACCGTTTTCATTGGCTTTCAATTATTTTTTAGTTTGCGTTTTATATACATTTTTATGGTTTATAGTTTTTTATTGTATTGCCTTATTCGGGAAAAGCAGTGCCGACCAAGCGCTTAAAATGATTGGTGTATGGTTGCTTTTTTGTGTGCTTATTCCGGGTACTATTCATCAAGTGACAAACCTAAAATATTCTGCAGATTTTATGACTGATTATTTAGATGCTAGCAGAAAAGAAACTTATGCACTGTACGATTTAAAACCAGATACCATCAAAAAAATAGTTGTTAATCAGTATCCAGAATTAAAAAATACTGCTTTTGGCAGAGACACCATTATGAATACTAATATCATAAACAATACAAGTGCCGCAGTTGTAAATGTTTTAATGAAAAATGCAGCATTGAAACTTTCTAAAAAGAATGAAAAAAGAAATGATTTTATAAAAAGTACCTACGCAATCAATCCATTTGGTTTTTTTCAAAACAAACTCAATGCTATTTGTGGCACTGATTATTATGCTTTTCAAAAATATAGATCTGAAATTCAGTTGATGATAGACAAAAAAATAAAAACGATGCTACTTTCAGATTGGAACCAAGAAGTAATTACTAAAGAAAAATACCAAAATTACATAAAAACATTTGAAGACGTTAACCAAAAATAGTCTTGCTCTTTAATAATATTCTAATTTTCGTCAAACAAAGATTGTAGATTGAAAATCAAGGCAAAATAACCACAATATAATTTCTTAAATGTGTAAAAAAATATACTAAAAATGAAAAATAAATCTTTAAAAATACTACTGTTTTTCTATTGTTCTTTAATTATAGTAAGTTGTAATAATCTAAAGAGTACTACAGAACAAAAAACTGGAGACCAATATTGGAAACAAGAAAACAGTATCAATTTTTTAGTCGTTGGCGATTGGGGAAGA